>NZ_PEHF01000014.1 GCF_015762685.1 Candidatus Symbiopectobacterium sp. 'North America'
TTAAGCAAGCCCAACATCAATCGAAAATCAGTGTTGCAAAAACGGGGGTGACCATAGATTTTTTATGCCTCACTTCATCCGCTGTACTTGGCAAGGCACATAGCCGATTTGTGAAAGCTAGTTATGGTTATACATATATCATGCTTTTACTCGATTCAATTTCTCTCATGCCGTTGTAAAAATAAAGAAGAATAAATGTGAAGTAGTAAGTGGATGACCTTTAACGGGCATTGGCGTTTACAGCTTCTCACTTTTGCCTATGCAATACGAAGCGTGATGGATATATATTATTTAACAAAGGACTTAACATGACCTTCACCGAACTGTTGCAGGCAATTTCTGCCGATATGCGTGTAGATATTAATAAAGCCGTTGATAGCGGAGGCTGTGCTATTCGCTTTGAGAATAATGTTGAACTGAATATTGAGTATCATAATGACGAGGCCTATCTTTTTTCACCCGTAATGCGTACGGCAGATATTCTCTCCGATGATTTTTTCGCATCACTGTTACAAATCCATTTGTTTAGGGTCGCAACCGAACGTTGCTGGTTTGGTTTTGATGCCAGCGGTAATCAGGTCATTCTGTTTCATCTGCTCACGTTGGATAATATGGATGCCGAGACCGCGATAAAACGTATCGACACACTCATTACACCAGTTCAGTACTGGCAAGAGCATCTGCCCAAGATTGACAATCGGGCTTCACGACCTTCAATTGCGCAAACCAATATCAGCAGAAACAGGTATCAACGCACACGATGAAGATTTCCGATGGCATGAAACTGGCTGCCCGTACGCTAATTTATAAAGCGATGGACAGCAGCAAAGTCGTTAATACGCTGGTTAACCGCATCACTTTTGGCTCGGTCACCCGCGATACATTGGCGAAGAATATCCTGTCCGGTACGGTTAACCTTGCACAGCAATACGCGTGTGAACAAAAATTGCTGAGTGAGCGAAGCGCTGAAATTGTCAGCCTTGGCAGAAGCGTATTGTTTGATAATACGATGGCGCAGGTAAAAGAGGGGGCTGGCCCCTTGGTCTCTTTGCTGATGGAATACAATGGCAATAATTCGTGTTCCACCTTCCTGGCGAGTAAAATTGCCGGGCGTTTCCTGCCTGATATGTTACAAGACCATGCGCTGGAGCGCATATTGTGCGTCTGGTCAAAGCAGGAATCAGGATCACAGGTGATTAAACTGGCAATAGAAAATGCTCTCACCGGTGTTTATGGCGGAAAGATGATTGCCGCGACATTTATGTCGGTATTAAAGCGCACGATCCTGGATAAAGCAGAATATCAAAGTAATACGGCATTGCACAGTATTGCGGCAAAAGAGTTACAGCGGCATTATACGCAAAGCAAAGAAGTCGTCCCGGAAATTTCATTGTGTTCAGTGATTTCATCCGTAACCGCAGAAACCTACAGCCATGTTTCATCCCTGTGCTTGCAATCAGAAGTGATGCGAAATGTTTTGCAATTGCCCGCCAAAATAAAAGAAGTATTCAATGAATTCAGCACATGGCTACCAACAGGGGCAGCCAATGGAGACAAAAAAACAGTCTCCGATCTTATTGAACTTGCCATCCTTGCTCATAAAACACAACAGTCTGAACAGGTTGATGAGATGTTCGAGATGATTGCTGAACTGCCTAAAGAGGTTAGTAGTGAATTCCAAAATAAATATGAGCAACTAAAACCATTATTAGAAAAGATGCCGTGGTCTACCATTTCTATTGGTCAAAACTGGCTTAATGAACTTGAATCCGTCTCCTTCGAACATCATGGTAAATATGCTGTTTCCCCCGAACTGATGGATTTTATGAAAAACGGCTTCTCTTTGCCAGTGAAACACCCTGAGGAAGCTGGGGCTTATTTCACTGGCGGTTCGTTTATCAATGAATTGCAGCAGGGAATGGCTCTCTATGTCGATAATAACCATAAAAGCTATGGTCAAAGAGCTGTTGATGTGAGGGGCAATCTGTTTTCCATTATCAAAGACATGTTCGCGTTACCTGAGGATCTGTCTGAAGGGCAAAAGCGTCAAGTCGGACAGCTTTCTGACATGGTCAATCACCATCCTATGAGCCTGCTGGCGTTGACGCACCATATAGCGCCCAAAAATGTTCTGAATAACTTAGGTAATAAGGTACTTAATGAGCTCAATCACCAGTCTGGCAATGTGATTTTTACCGATAATCGATGGATGAAATTGGGGCCACCTCAGACAAAGGTTACCGTGAGCAAGAGCAACGGCGTTGATGTTGCAACCCAGATAATCTGGCCGGTGGAGCAACTGGGCTCGTCGCGGGATGCCATGCAGCCCTTATCGGGTGGTTCAAGCACGGTTTCCATCACGGTTAACAGTCATCTGATGTTCAATGAGCACGGCTTGAAAAACAAGAACGTGACCATTTCAGACATCAATGTCGATTTGGCTGAAAAATTAACCTTTAGCCAGCCGCTGGAAACCTATACCGCTAGCGCGTCGAAATGGCTGAATAGTGATCCGCAGCGTGGCTGCTTGTTTCCTCTGCTTGGCGGTGCTTCGAGCTGCTAGTTAAAAAAAGGCCCAATAGTGGGCCTTAACAGTGAAATAGTCTCGATATTAAGGGATGGTGAAACGGCGATGAATCTCTTCCAACTCAGCCAGCACTTCGGCATTCAATTGCACCTCCAGGCTGGCAAGATTGGTATCGAGTTGTTCAAGCGTAGTTGCTCCCAGGATGGTACTGGCGACAAACGGCTGCTGACGAACAAACGCTAACGCCATTTGTGTCGGATCCAGCCCGTGACGTTAAGCCAGTGCTACGTACTCGGCAATGGCTTGCTGGGTGTGCGGCGCGCTGTAACGCACAAAGCGGCTGAACAGCGTATTGCGCGCTCCGGCAGGCTGCGCGCCATTCAGATATTTCCCGGTTAACGTACCAAAGGCGAGGGGCGAATAGGCCAACAGCTCCACCCCTTCGTGCTGGCTGATTTCAGCCAAACCCACTTCGAAGCTGCGATTGAGCAGGCTATACGGGTTCTGGATGGAAACGATACGCGGCAAGTTATGTTTTTCGGCCAGTTGCAGATAGCGCATTACGCCCCAGGGGGTTTCATTCGATACCCCGATATAGCGGATTTTTCCGGCGCGCACCTGCTCTTCAAGAGCTTCCAGCGTTTCCAGCAGCGCCACCGTTGCTTTGTCATCGGTGTATTGATAGTTCAATTTGCCAAAGCAGTTGGTCTGTCTCTGCGGCCAGTGCACTTGATAAAGGTCGAGGTAGTCAGTGTTGAGGCGCGTGAGGCTGGCGTCCAGCGCGGCACGGATATTTTTACGATCCAATACCTGTTGTGGACGAATACCAACGTCGCTGCCACGGCTTGGCCCAGCGACTTTACTTGCCAAAATCAATTTTTCTCTGCCGCCACGCGAGGCTAGCCATGAGCCAATATAGAGTTCCGTGAGCCCCTGTGTTTCCGGTCGCGGTGGCACAGGATACATTTCTGAGGTGTCAATAAGGTTAACTCCAGCTGCCACTACGCGATCGAGCTGCGCGTGCGCCTCCGCTTTACTGTTTTGTTCACCAAACGTCATGGTGCCCAGACTGAGCACGCTGACTTCTAAAGCACTATGGGGAATACGGTGATAGAGCATTGCCAGCTTCCTTAATGTCTGAAAATCCCGGCGTCCTCATCTCTTACGTAAAGGGAAAAACCAGCGCCTGTTTCTGACTATAACCAAGCAATGCTATGGGGGGAAGCACCATTAATGGCATCATGGTGTGAAAAAAAAGCAAAAAAGCCAGGCAGGACCTGCCGTTAACGCTGAACAATCTGGGAGACAACTTCATTATTGATCTGTCGCCACTGCCCATCTTCATCAAGATAACTGAGTAGGCCAGTATCTTTATCCAACGCGGGCTTGTTTTTTGTCAGCAACATCTGACCTTCTTTGGTGGCAATCACATAGTTGCTGCTACACCCACTTAGAAGCATGGCAAAAAAGCATAACGCGATGGCTTTGTGTCGAATCGTCATCAGGTAATCCACTCGAATAGTAAAACAACGGACTATGGCTCTCTTTAGAACCTAATCTCTATCAAAAAACATGAATATACAAGATGAGTCTAGCAAAGCGTGAAAAGAAAGGAAGAATGTAGGAATAATGGAAATAATCAGTGACTCACCCGTAAAGGGGAGCGCGGGCAGCCAATGCCCCCCGCTGGGGGACTACTCTGCGTTTGTCGCTTTTTTACTGCGCATCAGATTCAGCGCTTCAACCGACATTGAGAAGAACATAGCGAAATAGATATAGCCTTTGGGAACGTGGACATCGACGCTTTCCAGAATCAGGAAAGAGAGTGCCAGCATTTTCACCGATGGGTGGCGATCGACAAACTCACCGATGGCGCGGACTGAAAACATCATCACCCCTACGGCAATCACCACGGCGGTCATCATGATAAACAGATGGTCGGAAAGGCCGACGGCGGTAATGACCGAGTCGAGGCTGAAGATGATGTACAACAACATGATCTGCACAATCGCCCCGAAAAAGGAATGCACCTGGCTGGCATGTGCCTCTGAACCGCTTTCGATAGTCTCATGAACTTCGCGACTGGATTTCCAGATCAGGAACAAGCCGCCGAAAAACAGGATCAGATCGCGCACGGATATTTCATTATCCATCAGCGTAAACAGCGGGTTGGTCAGGCGAATCACCCAGGCGATAGAGGCGAGCAGGCCAAGGCGCATCAACATGGCACCCAGAAGGCCGATACGGCGCGCTTTGTTTTGCTGGGCTTTGGTTAACTTGGCGACAACCAGAGAAAGGAAGATGATGTTGTCGATACCTAGTACGATCTCCAAAATGGTCAGCGTGCCGAGCGCCAGCCATGCATTCGGATCAACAATCCAATCAAATATTATATCAATCACACCTAAACAAAAATGTAAACGTAGATTATACGCTTCGCTTTCGGCTTTCTGGCAAGAAAAAACGATACGCATTATCTGTACCGTTTAAAAATGGAAGCGACGGGCTAGCAGCGGGCCGGTAAAGGTTTTCTTTAAATAGAAACCGCGAGGTAGCGTCATGATGGGCTGACCAAACTCGCCGATCGCTTGTGTCAGCGCCTTGCTGTTGGCCCCTTTGGGGCGTAATTGTAATACCTCGCCGTGACGCGCGGTGATGCTCTCCACTTTGCCGAGCACAATCAGGTCCATCAGCTCTTCCCAATCCCGACGCAGCAGATCTTCTTCCTCGGGAGAAGGGCTCCAGATAAGCGGCGTGCCAATGTGCCGTTCGCCAAGCGGAATTTCACGCGACCCTTCTACCGGGATCCACAGCACCCGAGCCAACTTATGCCGCACATGGCTGCTTTCCCATGTCACACCGCTGTTGCCGGTCAGCGGAGCCACCGACACGAAGGTGGTTTCAAGCGGCCTGCCCCGGTCATCAATCGGAATGGTTTTTAGCTCCACGCCAATATCCGGAAAATCCTGTTCTGGTTTACTGCCCGCACTGGCACCGAGAAAGTGCTCAAGTAATACACCGATCCACCCTTTGTCGCGTTTAAGGTTGGCTGGCAGCGGTAGATTGGCTTGTACAGCAAGTTCTGCCAGCGTATAGCCGGCAAGCGCTTGTGCGCGCTCAAGTAGCGCATGTTCATCGGCAGGTGGTGTTGTAATCGGGTTGGGCATATTCACCTATGAAACAGATCGTCAGGCTGACTAAAAAAAATACAGCATCCATCAGGTTTTTCAACAGGGCGCTACCGTGCCGAAAGGAAAACAATAATAGCATGATTCATAGCGTGTTTTTTTGTTTATCCCGCCAATGTATCACGTCGGTTTTATCGTTGTTCAGGGATAGACACCGACAATAAACAGGATCTTACACCAGGTTATCCACAGATTTTTGGGATAACCGGGATAAGTCATCACTACTGGTTTGATTTACAGCCTTGACGTCACGAATTTTTGCGATTCTTGCACTGCGTCTGTGGATAAAACCGTCGTGGAACAATCTTTCACCACTCTGCCGGACAGCAATTTTCTGTGTGGTGTATTTGCAGTGAATATGCCGTGGGTTAAATCTGTATTTATTTTGAAAATAAAGGAATAATTTTTAGGTTGCGCGCTGCGGTTTTAACGACAGAGAAAATGTTTTCCGCATGCTTTCATTTGGTTCTGCACAGTGATATCCACAAAAATAGTGAATAAAAGCGCTATGCTTGACGCATTCTGTTTATAACTCTTCCCCTTTCTGTGGGTTAGCCGCAGGTTATTCCTAGAATCAATGCTGCTAAGCAGGTGTTTACCGGGTGACGGGAGTGTGAAACAATCAGGTCATCTTTGCATTGAAAGTTTTCGAGGTAGTCCGGTGATCGATGATGATGGCTACCGCCCTAACGTTGGTATTGTAATCTGCAATCGGCTTGGTGAAGTGCTTTGGGCGCGCCGTTATGGTCAGCACTCCTGGCAGTTCCCGCAAGGGGGCATCAACCCAGGTGAAAGCCCTGAACAGGCCATGTATCGCGAACTGTTTGAAGAAGTGGGACTCAGGAAAAAGGATGTCCGTATTCTGGCTTCAACCCGTAGCTGGTTACGTTACAAATTACCAAAACGTTTGGTGCGTTGGGATACAAAACCGGTTTGTATCGGTCAAAAGCAGAAGTGGTTTCTGCTACAGTTAATGTGCAACGAATCTGATATCAATATGCAAAGCAGCGGCACGCCGGAGTTCGATGGCTGGCGCTGGGTGAGTTACTGGTATCCTGTGCGTCAGGTGGTGTCATTTAAACGCGACGTTTACCGTCGGGTGATGAAGGAATTTATCAGCCCGGTTATACAACTGCAAGAGAACGCCGTGGCGAGGGCGCCTTCGGTGCCTCGGCGCAAAAGAGGATAAGTAGCGCTCATCATGCTCACGCGTTTGCGAGAAATCGTTGAGAAAGTGGCGGCGGCATCGCGCTTAAATGATGCGCTGGATCTGTTGGTCAATGAGACCTGCCAGGCGATGGATACGGAAGTCTGTTCTATCTATCTGGCCGATCACGATCGCCAATGTTACTACCTGATGGCGACACGCGGTTTGAAAAAGCCGCGTGGTCGTCTTATAACGTTGGCCTTTGGTCAAGGTATTGTCGGATTGGTGGGCCAGCGTGCTGAACCCATCAATCTGGCCGATGCGCAAGCCCACCCCAGTTTTAAATTTATCCCTTCCGTTAAAGAACAGCACTTTCGTTCTTTCCTTGGTGTGCCCATCATTCATCGTCGACAGCTGCTCGGCGTGTTGGTGGTACAACAGCGCGAACACCGCCAGTGTGATAAAAATGAAGAGTCTTTCATGGTCACGCTGGCAGCGCAAATTGCTGCCATTCTCTCTCTGACGCAAATCAAGGCGCTGTTTGGTCAGTACCGGCAAACACGGTTCAAAGCGTTGGTGGCATCGAGCTGCGTAGCGATTGCGCCAGGCTGGATGGACAGCAGCCAGCCTTCACTGGAACTGTTTTTCCCTGTTTCAAGCCTGGATAGCGAGGGCGAGCGTTGGCGTCTGACGCAGGCGTTGGAAGAGGCTAATGCCGAATTCCGCCGTTTCAGTAAACGCTTTAGTGCCAGTGCGCAAAAAGAGAGTGCAGCCATATTCGATCTTTATTCCCATTTGCTGAGCGATGCTCGCCTCAAGCGCGAGCTGTTTCAGGAAGTGGATGACGGGAATGTTGCCGAGTGGGCGGTGAAGCTGGTGATCGAGCGTTTTGCCGCGCAGTTTGCCGTGCTTCAGGATGCCTATTTACGTGAACGCGCTGGGGATTTCCGCGCGCTGGGCCAGCGTCTGTTGTTTCATCTTGATGAAAGTGTGACCAGCAGCGATCGCTGGCCGCCACATTTTATTCTGGTGTCCGATGAACTGACGGCAACGCTGCTGGCGGATGTGCCGCAAGACCGACTGGCCGGAGTGGTTGTGCACGATGGGGCCGCTAACTCTCATGCGGCGATCATGGTGCGGGCGATGCGGATCCCCACCCTGATGGGTGCGGATATTCAACCGGAGTTATTGCACCAGCGCACCTTGATCCTTGATGGTTATCGGGGCGAACTGCTGGTGGATCCCGAGCCGACGCTGTTGCAAGAATATCAGCGCCTGTTGAGTGAATATAATGCCCTGACGCGTCTGGCCGAAGACGATATGCAACGGCCTGCGGTGCTGAAAAGCGGAGAGTGCATGCAGGTGATGCTCAATGCTGGGCTCAGTGCCGAACATGAGCAGCGTTTTATCAACCTGGTTGACGGTGTCGGGCTGTACCGCACCGAAGTGCCTTTTATGCTACAGAGCGGCTTTCCCTCTGAAGATGAACAGATGGCGCAGTACCAGGGCATGTTGCAGCTTTATCCCTCACGCCCGGTGGTGTTGCGCACGTTGGATATCGGTGCCGACAAACAGCTTCCCTATTTGCCGATCAGTGAAGAGAACCCCTGTTTGGGGTGGCGAGGTATTCGCGTTACGCTCGATCAGCCGGAAATCTTCTTGATCCAGGTGCGGGCGATGCTGCGCGCCAATGCTGAAACCGGCAATTTGCGCATTTTATTGCCGATGATCAGCAGCCTGGACGAGGTGGACGAAGCGTGCCGGCTTATCGCGCAGGCTGCCGCTGAGGTACGGGAACTAGTGGGGCATGCCTTGCCGGAACCGCGTATCGGCGTGATGATCGAAGTCCCATCTATGCTGTTTTTGCTGCCGCACCTGGCCTCTCGTATCGATTTTGTCTCGGTAGGCACTAACGATCTGACCCAATATTTGCTGGCCGTGGATCGCAATAACCCGCATGTGGCATCACTCTATGACAGCCTGCACCCGTCCATGTTGTAGGCGTTGGCAGGTATCGCTCGCGAATGCCAACGCCTCGATCTTGAAGTCTCCGTCTGTGGCGAAATGGCCGGTGAGGCCATGGGATCGCTGGTATTGACCGGGGTGGGCTATCGCACATTCAGTATGAACGGTCGTAGCGTAGCGCGGGTAAAATACCTGCTGCGTCAATTGGTGCTGGCTGAGGTGCAAGCGCTGACCCAACGTCTTTTGGCGGCGCGTAGTGCCAGCGAAGTGCGCCAGTGGATTGCACTTTTCCTCGAAGAGCGCGGTTTAAGTGCGCTGGCCCGCGGTGGGCGCTAACAAAGTGTGTCAACGGTAACATCCTGTTTACATAACTTTTCCTGAGCTTGCACGCTGCGTAGCGGCTGCTCTGTGCTATCATGCGCAACCGCCGCCAGTGCGCAAGGTGTTAATGCCGAGAGTGCGCTGGCAAACAAGGTTTCCCCTTTTCCGGCTTCCCGTACCGTGGGATAAACAACGTCGTAAGATAAAACAAACAAGCATGTGGTGATCGATGACAACGAGTTACTTGGCGTTTCCTCAATTTGATCCGGTGATTTTTTCCCTTGGACCCGTTTCGCTCCATTGGTATGGGCTGATGTACCTGGTGGGCTTTGTGTTTGCCATGTGGCTGGCTGTGCGCCGGGCGAATAAACCGGGCAGCGGCTGGACTAAAGAAGAAGTGGAAAACTTGCTCTACCTCGGGTTCCTCGGGGTGTTCGTGGGCGGTCGTCTGGGGTATGTCCTGTTCTATGCTTTCCCCTCGTTCATCAGTAACCCACTTTACCTGTTCAAAGTGTGGGATGGCGGTATGTCGTTCCACGGCGGTCTGGTTGGGGTGATTTGCGTCATGCTGTGGTTTGCCCGTCGCACCAAACGCCACTTCTTTCAGGTTGCTGATTTTATCGCTCCGCTGATTCCTTTCGGGCTGGGTGCCGGGCGCTTGGGTAACTTTATCAACGGCGAACTGTGGGGCCGCGTTACTACCGATACGCCGTGGGCGATGTTGTTCCCCGGAGCGCGCAGCGAAGATTTGATGCTGGCGGTAACCAATCCGCAATGGCAGGCGATTTTCAATCAGTACGGCATGTTGCCGCGCCATCCGTCCCAACTTTATCAAATGGCGCTGGAAGGCATTGCGCTGTTTATCCTGTTAAATCTGTTTATTCGTAAACCGCGCCCGATGGGCAGTGTTTCCGGCTTGTTTTTGATTGGCTACGGTGTGTTCCGCATTATCACCGAATTTTTCCGTCAGCCGGACGCTCAGCTTGGCCTGTTCGGTAATTTCATCAGCATGGGGCAGATTCTGTCTCTGCCGATGGTGTTTGCCGGTATCCTGATGATGGTCTTGGCCTATCGTCGTAAGGCGTAAAAACAGCAATTGCTTGCCGTGAGCGGCGTCCTTGCTGACATCAGCGGGAGGCCACACGCTGAATTTTTTAATCGTGTAGTGAGGGGGAAATGAAACAGTATCTGGAATTGATGCAGAAAGTGCTTGATGAGGGAACGCCGAAAGGAGACAGAACTGGCACCGGAACCTTATCGATTTTCGGCCACCAGATGCGTTTCAATCTGCAAGACGGTTTTCCGCTGGTGACCACCAAGCGCTGCCATCTGCGCTCAATTATTCACGAGCTGTTGTGGTTCCTCAACGGTGACACCAACGTTGGCTATCTGCACGACAATAAAGTCAGCATTTGGGATGAATGGGCCGATGAGAATGGCGATCTTGGGCCGGTATACGGTAAGCAGTGGCGCGCTTGGGGCGCGGCGGATGGTCGCCAGATTGACCAACTGCAAACCGTGCTGCAACAGTTAAAGCAGGATCCGAATTCACGCCGTATCATTGTTTCTGCCTGGAACGTGGGTGAATTAGATCAAATGGCGTTGGCACCGTGCCACGCATTTTTCCAGTTCTACGTGGCGGATGGCAAACTTTCTTGCCAGCTTTACCAGCGTTCGTGTGATGTGTTCCTCGGCCTGCCGTTCAACATTGCCAGCTATGCACTGCTGGTGCATATGATGGCGCAGCAGTGCGACCTTGAAGTCGGCGACTTTGTCTGGACCGGTGGTGACACCCATCTGTACAACAACCATATGGAGCAGACGCATTTGCAACTGAGCCGTGAGCCAAAAGCGCTGCCGAAATTGATCATTAAACGCCGTCCTGCCTCGCTGTTTGACTACCAGTTCGACGATTTCAAAATAGAAGGCTACGATCCGCATCCTGCCATCAAGGCACCGGTGGCGATTTAATCGGCGATTCTGCACTTCTGCTATCAAGGCTGCTTCGGCGGCCTTTTTTACCGGTTGTTTTCACCTATCTTTCTTCAACCCGCATTTCCTCAACCTGCATTGTATCTGTGGTGTAACGCCGCGCTACCAGGCCCGTTTTGTTGCGAGCGGGCAGGCATTCCCACTTTTTTTTGCCAGGTAACTGCCCGATTCTGGCTACACTGCCGTCATGGATAAAAGCACCTTTGTTGATGCGGGTTTTACCCTGCCGGAATTGCTGATTGCACTGATGCTTATCGCCTTGTTATCCGCAGGAGGAATACAGGGTTGGGCCGCCTATCAGCAGGCTGTGCGCCTCGAGCAGCAAACGCAGTTGGTGATGTTGTTTCTGCAACGCGTGCAGGCCAATGCCTACTGGTATAACGACACGCGCACGGTGAGTGTAATACAAGTCGATAAGACGTGGTGTTTGCGCGAAGGCAAGGGGCATCGTTGAGCTGCCATGAGAGCACTGGCGGGCGTTTATTGTCCTCCACCCGCGATGTAGGCATTGCTGCAATGGCGCGCCCGACGGTCATCTTTTATGGTCTGCGCAATACGGCGCAGGCAGGACACCTGGTGTTGGATAATGGTGCCGGTCGTCTGCGTATCGTGATATCGATCTGGGGGAAGATACGGTTATGCAGCGATACACAGCCAGTTTTAGGCATTCCACGTTGTTAAGCCGCATAATCGGTGAGTTTAGCCTGATGGAGGTGCTGCTGGCAATGCTGGTTGGCAGCGTGATGGTTATCGGCTCCATGCAGATTTACCCTACGCTGCGCAGGCATAGTCAGAATACGCTACGCCATTTCTGGTTAGAACAGCGTATCCATCAGGCACTGTTTGCGCTGGAAAAAGATCTGCGCCGCGCGGGTTTTTGCACCAGTCGCTGTCACGATAATGTCGTAACCTTAGGGCAATTTCCCGGTGAAGCGGCGAACAGTTGCGCTATTGTCGCCTATGATTTTAACCGACGTGGCGGTGCACCGCAGAGTCGGGAAACGTTTGGATACCGGTTGCGTGAGGGAGCATGGGAAACACAAGTCAGCATTGCCGATTGTGGAGGCGGCGGATGGGAGCGACGGCTTGATCCGCAGGAAGTGACGGTAACGCGTTTTGAAGTGATTGCATGGCGTAATGTGATCGGACTGACGCTTTATGAAGTGCATCTGGCAGGACACTGGTTTCGCCGCCCTGATATCGCACGCCATACGGTGCGCTGGATTGCAGGACATAACGGATGAAACGCTGGTGCCAGCAGGGCAATGGTGCACTCTTGATGGTGATGTTGCTGGCAGCCGCGGGGTTGCTGTTAATGACGGGGATGCAACGGCAGTTGGACAGCACGCTGTCTCTTACCCATGATGAGCGCCGCTATTGGCAAACGCTGTTGTTGGCCGAATCGTCGCTACAATGGGGCATTGGGCAGGTGTGGCTCATGGGCAATCGTTCCGACGAACAATGCTTCGGCTATGCCGCAGAAGGGCTGCGAGTCTGTTTACGCCAGGTGCCCGGTGAACACTATATGTTGCTGCGCGGTGAGGGGCATCTTCCCCGTTCTTCATCGGTCATGGTGCTCTATCAGCGTGTGGTAACGATTGAGCCAGACGGTGAAACCAGTCCGTTGAAGCCAATCGCGGGAGGCTGGCTGGATTTTTGCCCCGAAAGGCAGGAGGCCATTTGTGGCGGATAGCCTGAGAATGCCTTGTGGAAGGTGTCGACAAAGATAACATCAACAAGGGTTTGGGCTGGTGGAAACCGCCATCGCCGCACTGTTTTTTGCCATATCAGTGTTAGGATTACTGCAATATCATCAGCGGTTGCAGCAGGCCTTTGTACATCAATGGCAGCAACGGCAAGCATGGCATCTGGCATATCAGCAGCTTGCCATTTATGCTGCCGGTCGGGGAGGGGAGACATTGACGTTGCTTGAACGCGGCCTCTCTCCAGGATGGCAGTTAGATTTGACGGAGCAGTTCCAGACGGCAGCGTGTCTGCGCGTCTCCTCGACGGTGACAACGCCGCAGCACTATCAGGCGCACTTGTAACGTTGGTTTTGTTTTACTGATACGAATCGGCGAACCGTGCCTGATGGCAATTGACGGTGAGCGGGGTTTGCGGGCACCGAAATGGGAATCATCATGTTCAGGGTTTATCACTCAAATCAATTAGATATTTTGAAAACGCTGATGGTGACGCTGATAGCGCGCCAACCGTTACAGGACCCGTTTCAGCCTGAAACGATCCTGGTTCAAAGCCCTGGAATGGCGCAATGGTTACAGATCGAACTTGCCACTCATTTTGGTATTGCTGCCAATTTGCATTTTCCTTTGCCCGGTGTTTTTTTGTGGGACATGTGTCGGCGTGTGTTACCGGATATCCCAGCGGAAAACACCTTTAGCAAAGAAGCGATGACCTGGAAGTTAATGCATATTCTGCCTCAGCAGCAGGATAACCCGTCATTCTTGCCGTTGAGTCACTACTTGCAAGACGACGCCGATAAACGTAAGCGGCATCAACTGGCAGGGCGGGTTGCGGATCTGTTCGATCAATACCTGATTTATCGGCCTGAGTGGATAAAACAGTGGCAAGCCGGTGCGCTGGTGGACGGATTGGAGGATGCGCAGGTGTGGCAAGCCGAGCTGTGGCGTGCGCTTTTGCAATACAGCGCGCAACTTGAACAGAAAGAGTGGCACCACGCTCGCCTCTATCAGCGCTTTATCGAGACGCTGGAGCAGGCCACTACCTGTCCGCAAGGGCTACCGCCGCGCGTGTTTATCTGCGGTATTTCAGCGCTACCGCCGGTTTATTTGCACGCGCTGCGTGCATTGGCAAAGCACATTGATGTGCATCTGCTGTTTACTAACCCATGCCGGGATTACTGGAGTGATATTCAGGATCGCCATTTTTTAGCGAAGCTGAAAAGTCGTCAGCGTCGCTTGCACAGCAACAGCTCGGAGGAGCAATACCGTCCGCTTTTTCGCGATCCCAGCAATGTCGATGGGTTATTCAACGATGAGGGTGAACAGCGCATTGTGAATCCGTTGCTGGCAAGCTGGGGAAAACTGGGGCGTGACCATCTCTACCAGTTGGTGCAGATCGATGAGGTCGATGATATTGAAGCCTTTGTCGAGCTTGATGGCACAACGCTATTGCAACAAGTGCAGCGCGATATTCTGGAGCTTGAAGACGGCAGCGTGATTGCTGATAGCGCACAAGCGCAGGCTATCAGTGAGCGTAAGCGCCTGCTTACGCCGCAGGATGCTTCTCTCACCTTTCACGTTTGCCACAGTCCGCAGCGTGAGGTTGAAGTATTGCACGACCAACTGCTGGCGATGATGGCGGAGGATGAAACACTCACGCCGCGTGATGTTATTGTTATGATGGCGGACATTGATAGTTATACGCCTTTCATTCAGGCGGTGTTTGGTAATGCCCCGACAGCGCGCTATTTGCCTTTTGCTATCTCTGACCAGCGAGCCCGCCACGCTCATCCGGTTCTGCCGGCGTTTCTCAGCCTGCTGGAATTGCCATACAGTCGTTTTACCGCCGAGCAGGTGCTTTCGCTGCTTGAAGTCCCGGCGCTTTCTGCCCGTTTTGGTATCGATGAAGAAGGGCTGCGCCGTTTGCGGTTGTGGGTGATGGAGTCTGGCGTGCGCTGGGGGCTTGATGATGACAACGTGCGCGATCTTGATTTGCCGGTTACCGGCCAGCACACCTGGCGCTTTGGCCTGACACGCATGCTGTTGGGCTATGCGATGAACAGCAGCACGGGGGCCTGGCAGGGCGTGTTGCCCTACGATGAATCGAGTGGGTTGATTGCCCAACTGGTGGGGCAATTGGCGGAGTTGTTGGCTCAACTCACTCAATGGCGTCAGCGTTTACGGGTAGCGCGCACGCCAGCAGAATGGTTACCGTTATGTCGGCAATTGTTGGACGATCTCTTCATTGCGGATAGCGACAGCGATGCTGCGCTGTCTCTGATTGAGCAGCAGTGGCAGGCGATGCTGGGAGCGGCAGTCGCCAATGCGTTTGAGGAAGCGATCCTGGTAGCACTGCTGCGTGACGACTTGGCCCAGCGCCTGGATCGGGAAAAACTGAGCCAGCGCTTTCTCGCCGGTGCCATTAACTTCTGTACACTGATGCCCATGCGTTCGATTCCCTTCAAGGTGGTATGCCTGCTGGGGATGAACGACGGTGTTTATCCGCGCACGCTGCCTCGATTGGGGTTTGACCTGATGTCGCAGAAGGGGCAGCGCGGTGACCGCAACCGTCGTGATGATGACCGCTATTTGTTTCTGGAAGCGCTGATCTCGGCGCAACAGCGGCTCTATATCAGTTACATCGGTCGTGCCATTCAGGACAATACGCAGCGTTATCCCTCCGTGCTGGTGAGCGAACTGATGGAGTATTTGGCGCAAAGCTACCATTTACCAGGGGATGAAGCGCAGGATCTGGATACAAGCGCGGCACGCGTTTGTGAGCATCTGTGCCGCCAACATACCCGTATGCCGTTTGACAAGGATAACTTCCTTGAACACGCTAAGCCATGCAGCTTCGCCAGCGAATGGCTCGCTGCCGCCGGGCGCACCGGATTGCCGCAGCCTCTGTTTGATGCGCCACTGGAGCCTGTCATTTATCCCGAGATTACGCTGGATGCGTTGAAACGTTTTTATCGTCACCCTGTCAAAACCTTTTTCCAAGCGCGTCTGGGCGTGAACTTTGTTGTGCAGAACGATGAACTGCTTGATGAGGAGCCGTTCGCTTTGGATAACCTCAGTCGCTATCAGTTGAATGCGCAATTACTGAATACTCTGATTACGCAGGGGGATGCTGATGAACTGCTACACCGAGCCCGCGTGGCGGGCGAGCTTCCCTATGGTGCTTTCGGTGAGTTGTATTGGCAAAAACAGCGCCAGGAGATGCAAGCGCTGGCTGACAGCGTCAGCGCGGAGTGTGATGCGGCGGGAATGACCAGCCTGGAATTGGACATGACGCTAGACGGTGTGCGCCTTACTGGCTGGGTGATGCAGGTACAGCGCGATGGGCTGTTGCGCTGGCGACCGGCTCGATTAGGGATGAAAGATGGCGTGGCCCTGCGGTTGGATCATCTGGCGTACTGCCTGGCGGGCGGTTCGGGAGAGAGCCGCATGTATGGCCGTGAAGAGACGGTCTGGCGCTTTGCGGCGGTTTCTGTGGAGGAAGCACAACGCCAGATGGCGCATATGATTGAAGGATATCAACAAGGCATGAACGCTCCACTATTATTACTGCATCAGAGCGGCGGGGCCTGGCTACAAGCGTGCTACGATTCATCAAGCGGCACGCTGAACGATGCACCAGATGTGGTTCAGAAGGCGTTGAACAAGCTGCAACAAAGCTGGGCTGGCAACATGATGTTGCCCGGTGAAAGCGATGATTTCTATTTGCAACGTATCGTGCCGGAACTGAATGAAATCCACATTGAGGCGATTGTTACAGCGGCAAAAACCTGGCTTTTGCCGATCCTGAGCGCCAATCAGGCATAAGCGAACAGATATAATGGCAGTGAATCAAGAACGGCGAGATTGACGTGAGAGAAAGGACGGTAATGAAGAGAGAATGGCGTAAACAGTTTGCCTGTTGTATTGGCATGATGATGTTGCTGCTGAGCGGTGTGTCCGCAGCGTGGGCGCAAACCGCAGGGTGGCGTCCTTTGGAGCAGGTTATTCGCAAGGGAGAAAACGATCCGCGTAATTATCAGGCAATCACGTTGGATAAAGGCATGACGGTATTGCTGGTGTCCGATCCTCAGGCAACTCGTTCGTTAGCATCGCTGGCGCTGCCTGTCGGTTCACTCGACGATCCCAACAGCCAATTGGGATTGGCCCACTATCTGGAACACATGGTACTGATGGGTTCCAAACGTTATCCGCAGGCGGATGCATTAGCTGAATTCCTGAAAAAACACGGTGGTAGCCACAATGCGAGTACTGCACCGTACCGTACTGCCTATTATCTTGAGGTCGAAAATGCGGCATTACAGCCCGCGCTCGATCGGCTGGCGGATGCCATTGCTGAGCCGCTGCTCGACCCGGTTAATGCCGATCGCGAACGCAATGCTGTCAATGCTGAATTAACCATGGCGCGCTCGCGCGATGGGCACCGCATGGTACAGGTGGGAGCAGAAACCTTAAACCCGGCGCATCCGGCATCACGTTTTTCCGGTGGGAATCTGGAAACGCTTAAGGACAAGCCTGGCAGCAAGCTGCATGATGAACTGTTGGCGTTCTATCAGCGTTACTACTCGGCGAACCTGATGAAAGGCGTGATTTACAGCAATCAACCCTTGCCGGAATTGGCGAAAATGGCGGTAGAGACCTTCGGGCGCATCGCCAACCGTCAGGCTAAGGTGCCTGTGATCACTGCGCCGTCAGTGACGGACGATCAGCGCGGTATCATGATTCATTACGTGCCGGCGCAGCCGCGCAAGCAATTGCGTATTGAGTTTCGCGGCTATGTCATGGAACAGACTGACCCTACCAGTCAGGCATTCCGCAGCCAAACCAACACCTATATCAGCTATTTGATTGGCAATCGCAGCCAAAATACGTTGTCGGACTGGCTGCAAAAGCAAGGGTTGATAGAGTCTTTGGGCGCAGGCGCTGACCCTATTCTCGATCGTAACGGTGGCCTTTTTAATATCTCTGTTACCCTGACCGATAAAGCCCTTGAGCAGTATGACGTGGTGGTGGCTGCCATTTTCCATTATCTGCAATTGTTGCAGCAGGAAGGCATCCAGCAGCGCTATTTTGATGAAATCTCTCGCGTGATGGCGCTCGATTTCCGCTATCAGTCCGTTAAGCGTGACATGGGCTATATCGAATGGCTGGTGGATACCATGATGCGCGTGCCGGTGGAACATACGCTGGATGCCGCCTATCTGGCCGATCGCTTTGATCCCGATGCGATTAAGCAACGTTTGGCCAGCATGACGCCGGAGCGTGCGCGTATCTGGCTGATAAGCCCTGATGCGCCTCATAACAAGGAGGCTTATTTTGTTAATGCGCCGTATCAGGTGGACAAAATAGCTCCGGCGCAGTTTACCCGCTGGCAAACGCTGGGCGAAAAAATGGCGCTCTCTTTGCCCACGCCAAATCCGTATATCCCGACGGATTTCTCGCTGATCAATCGCGGCGAAGTGCAGAACTACCCGAAAATGGTGTTACAGCAGCTGGGGCTGCGTGTGCTCTATATGCCGAGTCGCTATTTTGCCGATGAACCGAAAGCTAACGTCACGGTGTTGCTGCGTAACCCGGTGGCGCAGGATACGGCGCGGCATCAGGTGATGTTCCAGCTTAATGACTATCTGGTGGGCTTAGCGCTGGATGAGTTGAACTATCAAGCTTCGATAGGGGGGATCAGTTTCTCTACCCGTGGAAATGATGGGCTAACCATCAATGCTAATGGTTATACGCAGCATTTGCCTAAGCTCATGCTGGCGCTGGTCGAAGGGTACGCAAGCTATACGGCGACGTCTGCACAGTTGGAGCAGGCCAAATCCTGGTATATCCAGCAGTTGGACGTCGCTGAAAATGCCAAAGCGTATGAGCAGGCACTGGAGCCTGTTCAGGCGATCTCTTCGCTGCCTTATACCGAGCGAGAAGAGCGGCGCGCTCTGCTTAAAGATATTTCGCTGGACGATGTCATGGCCTTCCGTGATGCGTTGTTGCGTGATGCCGCACCGGAAATGCTGGCAGTCGGTAACCTCACCGAAGGTCAGGTGACGAAACTGGCGCAGGATATCAAAGCGCGTTTGGCCTGTTCAGGGCAAATCTGGTGGCGTTCCCCGAGTGTGGAAGTCGCGCGTACCCAGCTTGCCAACCTGCAACGTGCGGGGAGCAGCACCGATTCTGCGTTGGCTGCGGTGTATATTCCCACCGGTTACGGTGAAGTGCAGGGCATGGCGTACAGTTCGCTGCTCAATCAGATCATTCAGCCCTGGTTCTATAACCAACTGAGAACGGAAGAGCAGCTTGGCTATGCGGTATTCTCCTTCCCGACCATTGTTGGCCGCCAGTTCGGTATTGGGTTCTTACTGCAAAGCAACAGCCAGCAGCCTGCTTTCCTGTATCAGCGTTATCTGGATTTCTTCCAGAAAGCCAAGCCGCGCCTGCGTGCCATCAAAGCCGATGAGTTTGAGCAGTACAAGCTGGCGTTGATTACCGAACTGAGTCAGCGTCCACAAACGATGAACGAAGAGGTTGGCCGGTTGCGTAACGATATCGATCGCGAAAACTTTGCCTTCAACACCCGTGAAAAACTGATTGAGGCGCTTAAACCGCTGACGGTTGAGCAACTTGCACGTTTCTTCGAACAGGCTCTGGCACCACAGGGGCTGGCGGTGTTGTCGCAAATCTCGGGCAGACACCACGGTAAGGCTGATTACGCTGCTCCTAAAGGCTGGACGCTTTATCCCAATGCTTCAACGCTGCAACAGACGTTGCCAGTCAAACCACGAGTGATTGAAAAACCGCGTAGCGGCGTGTTGTCTGCCGAAAAAGTCTCGGCGGTTGAGAAAAAAACGTGGTTGAGAAGATTGCATCATGAGTCAGGATACGCCGCATACGCTTGATGTGCTGACGCTTCCCCTGATTGGGGAACGGTTGATAGAAGCGTCTGCCGGTACGGGTAAAACCTATACGCTGGCGGGGCTCTATCTGCGCCTGTTATTAGGGCTGCGCGGCGAGGCGGCGTATCCTAAACCTCTGTTGGTGGAAGAGATCCTGGTAGTGACCTTTACGGAGGCAGCCACAGAGGAACTGCGCGATCGTATTCGCGCCAACATTCATGCGTTGCGTCTGGCTTGCCTGTGTGGCAAAAGCGACGATGCGCTTTTTTCGGCGTTGCTGGCGCTACTGCCCGATAAGCCGTCGGCGGCACAACTGTTGCTCGATGCTGAGCGACAAATGGATGAAGCCGCCATCTACACTATCCACGGCTTTTGTCAGCGCATGCTAGGAAGCCATGCTTTTGAGTCCGGCTCGCTGTTTGATCAAGAGCTGATCGAAGATGAACAGCCTCTTACCCGGCAGGCCTGTGCCGATTTCTGGCGGCGTTACTGTTATCCCTTGCCGTTCGATGTGGTCAGCGTCATTGGTCAACTCTGGAGTGGTCCGGATGCGTTACAGCGCGAACTTGCTCCCTATTTACAGGGCGAAGCACCGCAACTGTATAACCCACCCGCACCAGATGAGACGTTGTTACAGCGCCATCAGCAGATTCTGGCGCGCATTGATGATATCAAGCAGCAGTGGCGGCAGGTGGCAGCGCAGGTGGATAAGTGCATTCTCGAATCGGATGTGGACAAGCGCAGCTACAGTAACCGTTATCTACCAGGCTGGTTAGAAAGCGTTAGCTTTTGGGCCGAAGCGCAAACCACCGACTATGCCTTGCCAAAAGCGCTGGAGCGGTTCGCACAATCTACGTTGAACGAGAAAACCAAAAAGGGTGCCTCCCCCGTGCTTCCGGTGTTTTCTGCGATTGAAACGCTGCTTACCACGCCGTTGTCGCTACGCGATATTGTTATCGATCGGGCGTTGCATGATATTCGTGCAACGGTGCGTAGCGAAAAATTGCGCCGCGCGGCCTTGGGATTTGACGACCTGCTGAGCCGTCTGGGTGAGGCGCTGCGCCAGCCGCTGGGTGAGCAACTGGCGGCCGCGATACGTCAGCGCCATCCAGTAGCGATGATCGATGAGTTTCAGGATACCGACCCGCAGCAATATCGTATTTTCCGCGCCATCTACGGTGAACAACCCGACAGCGGCATGTTGCTGATCGGCGATCCGAAACAAGCTATCTACGCGTTTCGCGGTGCGGATATTTTCACTTATATGCGGGCGCGTGCCGATGTTAAGGCACACTACACGTTGAAAACCAACTGGCGTTCTTCCCATGAGATGGTCAGCGGTGTGAACCGCCTGTTTCAATGCGCCGATAATCCATTTATTTTTTCGGCGATCCCTTTTTTGCCGGTTAAGCCTGCACCGAATAAGCAGGGGCTGCGTTTTGAGCTGGACGGCGTGTCGCAGCCCGCACTGCAATTTTCTCTGTCGGGTTCTGTGGTATTGGGGACAGGGGAGTATCAGCAACTGATGGCACAGCAGTGCGCCATGCAAATTCGTGACTGGTTGCAAGCGGGTCAACGCCGTACTGCCTGGCTGGATAATGGTCGCGAGCGCTCTCCTGTGCAGGCATCGGATATTTGTGTTTTGGTACGCAGCCGCCATGAAGCCGCATTGGTACGTGATGCGCTGCGCCGTCTTGCTATTCCTTCCGTCTATCTCTCCAACCGTGACAGCGTATTTACCACCCCAGAGGCACGTGAGGTGCTGTGGTTGTTACAAGCCGTGCTGGCCCCAGAACAGGAACGCACGTTGCGCAGCGCGCTGGCGACCGCATTATTGGGATTCAGCGCCCAGCAGATTGATGCGCTAAACCAGAGTGAGGCGGACTGGGATGCGCAGGTCGATACCTTTGCCGCGTTTCGTGATCTTTGGCAGCGACGGGGCGTGCTCCCGATGCTGCGCTCGCTCATGTCGCATTATCATTTGGCGGAAAATCTACTGGCTAGCCGTGAGGGTGAACGCCGGTTAACCGATTTCTTGCACCTCGGAGAACTGCTGCAACACGCTGGGGCCACGCTCGAAAGCGAGCATGCGCTGGTGCGCTGGTTGTCGCAGCAGATTTTGCAGCCCAATCCACAGTCAGAAAACCAGCAACTGCGGTTAGAGAGCGATCGCCATCTGGTACAAATTGTCACCATCCATAAATCCAAAGGGCTGGAATATCCGCTGGTTTGGTTGCCGTTTATTTGTCACTTTCGCCCTCAGCCTGATGGCATTTACCATGACAGGCGTACCTTTCAGGCTCTTCTCGACGTCAATAGTGGGGAAGAAAGCCAGCAGTTGGCTGAGGAAGAGCGACTGGCGGAAGATTTACGGCTGTTGTACGTGGCGCTGACGCGGTCGATTTACCACTGTAGCGTGGGGGTGGCACCGCTACAGCGCACCCGACGCAAAAGTGAAACGACTGACATGCACCTCAATGCGCTCGGCTATTTGCTGCAACGCGGTAAGGAGGCAGATGCGGATACCCTGGTCGCTGCACTGCATGCGTTGGAAGGCGATGGCGTTGCGGTAAACGCTGTGCGTAAATGGGATGGCATTCCCTGGCAAGACAGCGTAGACAAGCCAGCAGTACTCCGCGCCAGTGAATGTGAGCGCCTGCTTACCAATAATTGGCGAGTGACCAGCTATTCGGGTTTACAACAGCATGGCGCTCAACAGCATCCTCTACAACTGGGGGGGACAATGGCGCAAGAGCTGTTTCCCCGCCTTGACGTTGATGCCGCGTTGGACCCGCGCGACTTTGTGCCTGAAGAGAGTGAGCAAGCGCTCACCCCGCATACCTTCCCCAAAGGTGCAGGGCCCGGAACCTTTTTGCATAGTCTGTTTGATACATTGGATTTTACCCAACCCGTCAGCACTGACTGGCTTGAAGAGCAACTGATAGCACATGGTATGGCAAGTGGGTGGGTACCCACCTTGCAGGTGTGGTTTTCGGCTCTGCTGCATGCGCCGCTGAATGCGGATATTACTGCTTCTGACATCCCATTGACGTTGGCAAGCGTACCCGCACAGCAACGAATTGCCGAGCTAGCTTTTTATTTGCCAATAGATGCCCCGCTACAGGCAACCGCGCTGGATGCTCTGGCAAAACGTTACGATCCGCTGTCAGCGAATTGCCCGCCACTCTCCTTTCAGCAGGTGCAGGGGATGTTGAAAGGCTTTATCGACCTGGTGTTTTGCTGGCAGGGACGTTATTACCTGCTGGATTATAAGTCGAACTGGTTGGGAGAAAGCGCCAGTGCTTACACGCAGCCTGCCATGCACGCGGCAATGATGGGGCACCGCTATGATTTGCAGTATCAGCTTTATACGCTGGCTCTGCATCGCTATCTGCGCCATCGGGTGCCGGATTATGATTACGACCGCCACATTGGTGGCGCTATCTACCTGTTTTTGCGCGGCGTCGATCCGGTTCTTCCCACGAATGGTATTTTCACCCAGCGCCTGCCGCGAGCCTTTGTAGAACAACTTGATCGCTTGTTCAGCGGTGAAGTGGCACTGTCAGGAGAACGCCTATGATGGACTTGCTGGCGACGGCGATGGAGCGCCAACTGCTGCGCCCGCTGGATGTACAGTTTGCGCGTATGCTGGCCGATGGACAGCCCGCACCGGTGCAACTGGCGGCGGCGTTGGTGAGCGCGGCGGCGGGCGCGGGCAATGTCTGTTTGCCGTTAACGGAATTGCACCCTGATTCCCTGTTTGATGGTCGCGATCCTGCACTGGCGCATGCGCTGTGGGAGCTCGCTGGGCTGCCGGATAGTGCGGCGTGGCAGCAACGCCTGCTGGCTTCTCCCGCCGTGAGCGATGGTTGTGAGACAACCCCGCTGGTGTTGCAGCACCAACGGCTTTATTTGCAACGCAATTGGCTGAGTGAAGTGCAGGTAGCGGCCTTTTTTGCCGGAAGTCATGTCGTCGATATTCATCCCGATCCCCTTGCTGTGCGTCGCGTGTTAGACCGCTTGTTCTCACCGCTTGATACCGAGATCGATTGGCAAAAAGTGGCTGCCGCCGTAGCGCTGACGCGTCGGGTCTCGGTGATTTCCGGCGGGCCGGGCACGGGAAAAACCACGACGGTGGCTAAACTGCTGGCGGCCATGCTGTTGCTGCATGAGGGGGATAGACCGTTGCGCATTCAACTGGCGGCTCCGACAGGAAAAGCAGCGGCGCGTTTGACGGAATCGCTGCGCAGTGCGTTAAGCAAACTGCCGCTTGAAGAGGCTCAGCAGCGTCATTTGCCGCGGGAAGCGACCACGTTGCACCGTCTGTTGGGCGCGGTGCCTGACAGTCAACGCTTGCGTTATCACCAGGGCAATCCGCTCCATCTTGATGTGCTGGTGGTGGATGAAGCCTCCATGGTGGATTTACCGATGATGGCAAACCTGGTATTGGCACTGCCTGCGACAGCACAGGTGATTTTCCTGGGCGATCGCGATCAGTTGGCCTCCGTTGAGGCTGGGGCGGTATTAGGCGATATCTGCCGTTTTGCCGCGCGGGGTTATAGCGCTCAACGCGTTGAGGAACTCGAAGAACTGACGGGCTATAGTTTGGCTGCCTCATCCGAAGCCAGCCCTGCGGTGGCAGACAGTTTGTGCCTGCTGCAAAAGAGCTACCGATTCGATCAGCACTCTGGCATTGGCATCTTGGCGCGAGCGGTAAACGGTGGCGATGAACGTCAGGTTCGACAGGTGTTGCAGGATGAACATGACGATCTGCACTGCCTGCCGCTGGCCCAGGAAGAGGATTACCAGCAGATGTTGGCGCAGTGCGTGGCCGGATATAGCGGCTATTTGCAGGCGGTAGCACAGGGGCAGGATGCCGCACAGGTGCTGGCGGCATTTAACCGTTTTCGTTTATTGCGCGCGCTGCGTGACGGCCCGTTTGGCGTTGCCGGTTTGAATGTTCGTATTGAGCAGGCGCTGCAACACGTCGGGTTGATTCATCGCAGCCGTAATCCGACGAATCCCTGGTATTCCGGCCGACCGGTAATGATTGCCCGTAATGATGCATTGCTTGGCGTGTTTAACGGCGACATCGGGATCGCCATGCCGAATGAGGCGGGGGAACTGCGCGTTTACTTCCAACTGCCCGATGGTCAGATGAAACCGGTCAGTCCGAGTCGCTTGCCGCCGCATGAAACCGCCTACGCCATGACGGTGCACAAATCTCAAGGATCGGAGTTCGATCATACCGCACTGGTGTTGCCGAACGGCTTTTTGCCGGTGTTGACACGCGAATTGGTGTATACCGCGGTTACGCGCGCGCGTACGAAACTGTCACTCTACGCGGAGATAAGCATCTTGTGTCGCGCGGTGAGAACGCCAACACGTCGCTTTAGTGGGCTGGAAATGCGTATCCTCGCCGGTGGCTGACCGCTAAAAATCCAGCTCTACCGGAATTGGAGGGCTGTGAAGCATCAGCTTTCCCTGCTTGGTTATGCGAAACGTGGCGGAATAACGCGTTTTGGTGCTGCCAGCGATCAGGTTGTCCGCTTCGCTAAAGGCAAAACGCAGCGAAGCATTGCTGGCCCAAAGTGCTAGCTGGGTTAAGCGGTAGGTGAAATAGACCGCATTCATCCCCTGTGCAACGGGCTCAATCGTGATGATGCGGTCAAGTTCCATGCGCCCAAAGCAGAGATCGTCCGCGGTGCACCACATTGGCTCGGCCTCCGGCTCATAGACAATGTTCTCTCCCTGACGTGTCTCCCGTGCCAATCCGGCATCTACGAGTGCCTGCATGCGCCCGGTGATCCAGGGCGCATCCTGGGCGTTACTGTATACTGGCCATTGCTTTACACCGAGGCAATGCGCAGGCTCTGCGGCAAAATAGTCACGTAATGCCCGCTGATAGTCACTGTTTGTCGGCTGGGCCCAGAGGCTGCTTGGGAACAGTGCAACCCAGGATAATAAAAGGAGCAGCGCGTGTTTAAGGTTCATGCAATGTCCTTACCAGGCGAAAACCGAGATCTGACATCATAAAACCCGGCGTATGTGCATCACACCCGCTGCGCAGGTTTCCTTGTGTCATATAGCTCTCGCCACAGAACAGGTAGAGCGTTTTACCACCTTCAACCGCAATGGTATCGTTAAGCCACTGAGACACATTACCGCTCATGTCATACAGCCCAAGAGCATTAGGTCGTTTTGATGCGACGGGGCGAGTACCGAACGTGGTAGCCTCCTGAGAGGCGAAATGGGCAACGATCTCTGGCGTGTTACTGCCAGCATAATAGAAGCCATAGGTTCCGTTCGCCAAACCGGGAGCGCCGCACCTGGCCGCCACCTCCCATT
Source organism: Candidatus Symbiopectobacterium sp. 'North America' (assembly GCF_015762685.1). Classification (GTDB taxonomy): domain Bacteria; phylum Pseudomonadota; class Gammaproteobacteria; order Enterobacterales; family Enterobacteriaceae; genus Symbiopectobacterium. The sequence goes on from NZ_PEHF01000014.1 coordinate 26,100, forward strand.
CATTACGTGATGGCAAACGGTAGCCTGAGGCATGAGGGTCGGTGCGAATGGTCTGTTCTGCGTCTGGCTCAGGCTGCTGTTTAAGCGGTTGCCCATCGCTGGCCAAATAATAGTAGGGCGCTAATCCCTAGCGAATACTCAAGGCATTGAAAAAATAATGACATCCCACCAAGAGACATTGGTGACAGGATGCTTGCCACCGTCTTGTTCGGGCACGAGACAATCTTCGAAGTGTGCGCCGTTGCATCCACCTTCAATCATGTAGCCTTGCTCCGCAGCCCATGCCAGCAGGTCGTGATAGAAGTGATAGGTGACTGCGGTAGTCATGATGTTATAAGCGGCAAGCGAGGTGTTGGCGTGCTCGGCATAGGCATGCTGACCAAAAACCGGACCAACGTAATAGTGGCCTGTTTTGACAGTGATTTCGTAAATGTGCAGCGGCGTGACGCAAGCGGCCTGAAACATCAGCCCCATGCCGAGCAGCATAAAGAGTGCTTTGCTCATGGTATTCCTGTACCGGTGTTGCTGTCCTGTATGGCCGCTGTGGTGGCCGGGCAGTGACGTGCATTACGCGAGCATTCTACGTGCTGAGGCGCGATAAGTCTCTGCACGATTGCTCAGGGTAGGGAGATAATGGCAATGCCGGTATACAGGGTTGCATACCGGCGTGATGCGAGAGGATTACAGGTCGATCACCAGGATTTTGGAACGGCGCTGGTAGTTATACAGTTCCTGCTTGCGTTTGGGCAGCATCTCCACCTCGGCGGGCTGAAAGCCGCGCTCCTGGAACCAATGGATGCTGTGCGTGGTGAGAACGAACAGTTTCTTCAGCCCCTGCTGACGTGCCTGTGCCGCCACGCGTTGCAGCAACATGTCTCCGCGCGAGGAACTGCGATAGTCAGGATGTACCGCGACGCAGGCCATTTCTCCTATGCTCTATTCAGGGAACGGGTACAACGCGGCGCAGGCGATGGTCAGGTTATCGCGGACCACCACGGTAAACTTATCGATCTCCATTTCCAACTGCTCACGTGAGCGGCGCACCAGAATCCCCTGTTGTTCCAGCGAGCGGATCAGCTCGAGAATGCCGCCAATATCATTAATGGTGGCACGGCGCACTTGCTCCGCGTTCTCCATGACGATCTGCGTACCGATACCGTCGCGAGAAAACAGTTCTTGCACCAATACCCCGTCTTCCTGATAGCTGATCAGGTGACTACGGCGCACGCCGCTCCGGCATGCGCGCACGGCACCACGCGGAAAGCGCACGGTTCCCGAGTTATAATCGCCATCGGCTTCACGCTCTTCAATACAGCGCTGGGCATCGTCGGGAAACAGTTCAGAAATGATGGTGCCATCCTGCGTGGTAACCCCTTGAGATGAACAGAAGCCAATCATTTTCTCAGCTTTCAGTTTAATAGCCAACTGGGTAGCCACTTCTTCAGACGTCAGATTGAAACTCTCGCCCGTGACTGATACGGCTACCGGGCCGAGCAGCACAATGGCGCCGCTGTCTAACTGGCGATGTATCGCCGCTTCATCGATACGCCGGATGCGACCGCTATGGCAGTAGTCCACGCCATCATCGACCCCTAACGGTTGGGCGATAATAAAATTACCGCTTACCACGTTGATGTGCGTGGCCCTGTAGCGGCGTGTTATTCAAGCTCATGGAAAGACGCGCGGTGATATCCAGTTGCAACATGCCTGCGGCCTGTTTCACCAGATCTAGCGTGTTGCTGTCGGTGACACGGGTATGTTTATGATAACGCGGCTCGAAATGGTGTGTGGTCAGGCTGGCGTCAATCTGCGGGCGGGCACCATAGACCACCAACAGCTTGATGCCGAGGCTATGCAGCAGACCAATATCGTTGACGATGTTGGCGAAGTTTTCATGTTCAATAGCTTCACCGCCCAGCATGATGACAAAGGTTTTTCCGCGATGCGCGTTGATATAATGAACCGAATGGCGGAAGCCTTGGACCAGTTCTGTACTATGTTCCTTCACTGCGAGCCTCTCTGAGTGAATTTTTATTCGTAATTCGTGTATTTTTATTCTGATTGAACGAAAAGGCAAGGAGTAAGTCTCACAATTCGGGCGTGTTCAGCGTTATTACCCTCTTTCTCTGTGCTGTGCTGATTTCCGTTTTGAATGAATGACTTGCTCTCCGGCCGTTTATACGCCGATACGATGATTTTTACATGACAGAGGTGGGAAAATTCGTTAAAGTTTTTAGATTGTTAATACTGACTTTATCTTTTTCGCGTAATATCGCGGCAAATTACCTGTTGGTCTGTGTTTTTTCTGCCTGATATCACCGTTTGGGCACTCGCGCCAGTGCCTGTTTGCGACAGCATCACAATGACTACAGCACCACAATAACGACAGCATAACGAATTGGAGTGGCATGTCTTATTCGAATCACAATCAGACTCGCCGCCGCCTCTTGCAAGGCGCGGCGGCAACCTGGTTATTGAGCGTCAGCGGCGCCGGATGGGCTGCTGCCGCCCAGGTGATCGCCGTTCGCGTCTGGCCTTCCTCAGCCTATACCCGCGTCACGTTAGAGTCTAACCGCACGCTAAAATACAAGCAGTTTATGCTAACCAATCCCGACAGGCTGGTTGTGGATATCGAAGATATCCAACTCAACAGTGTGTTGAAAACGGTTTCGCAGCAGTTTCAGTCTGACGATCCGCTGATCAAAGAAGCCCGCATTGGGCAGTTTGATCCCAAAACGGTGCGTCTAGTTTTAGAGCTGAAGCAAGCCACCAATCCGAAAGTCTTTACCCTTGACCCTATTGCAGAGTTTAAACACCGCCTGGTGTTGGATCTCTACCCAGCGGTAGGACGCTATGACAGTGCCGACGATCCGCTCCTGGCGCTGTTGGAAGATTACAACAAGGGCGATCTGGAGAGTAAATTACCGCCGGAAGCGCCGTTGGCGGGTAAAGCGGGGCGCGATCGTCCGTTGGTTATCATGCTCGATCCCGGGCATGGCGGTGAAGATCCTGGAGCCATCGGTAAAAACCGCACGCGCGAGAAAGATATTGTGTTGCAGATTGCGCGGCGGTTACGCAGCCTGATTGAGCGTGAACCCAATATGAAGGCGTATATGACGCGCAATGAGGATGTGTTTATCCCTTTGCGCGTGCGGGTGGCGAAAGCACGTAAGCAGCGTGCCGATCTGTTTGTTTCGATTCACGCGGATGCCTTCACTAACCGTGCGGCGCGCGGTTCTTCGGTGTTTGCCCTGTCAAAGAAAGGTGCAACTAGCACCGCAGCGCGTTTTTTGGCGGAAACGCAAAACGAATCCGATCTGATTGGTGGCGTGAGCATGAGTGGCGATCGTTATCTCGACCATACGCTGTTTGATTTGGTGCAGACCGCGACCATCAGCGATAGTTTGAAATTTGGCGGAAAAATCCTTAAGCAGCTTGGCAAAGTGAATAAGTTGCACAAGAACAAAGTCGATCAGGCCGGGTTTGCGGTATTAAAAGCGCCCGATATTCCCTCGATTCTGGTAGAAACGGCGTTTATCAGCAATCTGGAAGAAGAGCGTAAATTGCGCACCAGTCACTTTCAGCAGCAAATTGCGGAATCTATTCTAGCGGGGATCAAGGCGTATTTTGCCAGCGTGGGCAATCGTAAGTGAGGCGCTTTCGGTATTGATTGGCTAAAAACAAAAAAACACCCGTCAGGGTGTTTATTGTTGGCAAGCTTCTTGATTCAAGAAGTTGGTTGCGGGGGCCGGATTTGAACCGACGACCTTCGGGTTATGAGCCCGACGAGCTACCAGGCTGCTCCACCCCGCGTCCGTGGATGCGCACTATACTCTCCATTGCCGGGTATGCAACCCCTATTTGAAAAAAAGTGGCAGTTACCTGCACGTCTGACGGTTTTATCTGCACTTTGATTGATTTTTATTCACCTTCATTCACTTATGAAGATTGGCGCGTTTTCTTATAGATATGCCTTTGTTATTGTGCGGTCACTGATTTGGCTGGCTGTAATGAGAGCGAAAGAGAAAATGAGAGGATGTTGGGGTAAATATGTGCTGACCGGGGTGGTGATCGCCATTCTGGCCGGGTGTCAGTCCAGGCCGACCGACCGTGGGCAGCAGTATAAAGATGGGCGACTTGAGCAGCCGCTTGCGCTCGTTAATGAACCTAACGCTACCGGAAAGCCTATTAATGCAGGCGATTTCGTTAACCAGGTGACAGAGATTAAGAACGCCTCCCCCGCGCTGTACCCCCGTAATCAGGACATCTTTCAGGCCATTCAACGTTGGATGCAGGCCGGTGCCGACACGCGTAACCTGAGCCAGTTCGGGCTTAATGCCTGGCAAATGGAGGGCGTGGATAATTTTGGTAACGTGCAGTTTAACGGGTATTACACGCCGGTCGTGCAGGCGCGTTACACCCGTCAGGGTGAATTCCAACACTCGCTTTATGGTATGCCAGCCCCCAACAAAAAGAGCCGTCGCTTACCCGATCGCTCGGGTATTTATGCCGGTGCGCTGGGCGAACGCAATGTCCTTGCCTGGACCAACTCGCTGATGGACAACTTTTTGATGGAAGTGCAGGGGAGCGGTTATGTGGATTTCGGTGATGGCCGACCGCTGACATTCTTTGCCTATGGCGGCAAGAATGGGAATGCCTATCGCAGTATTGGCAAAGTGTTGATCGACAGAGGCGAAGTGCCTAAAGAAGAGATGTCGATGCAGGCGATCCGCCACTGGGGCGAGACACACTCCGAGTATGCTGTACGTGAACTGCTGGAGCAGAATCCTTCTTTTGTTTTCTTTAAACCGATGTCATCCGCGCCAGTGAAGGGCGCGAGCGCTGTGCCGTTGATTGCCAAAGCCTCTGTAGCGTCCGATCGCTCGCTGATCCCACCGGGCACGGCCTTGCTGGCAGAAGTCCCGTTGCTTAACAACGAAGGGAAATTCACCGGCCGTTACGAGATGCGCATGATGGTGGCGCTTGACGTGGGGGGAGCCATCAAAGGCCAGCATTTTGATATCTATCAGGGGATCGGGCATGAGGCCGGTCATGCCGCCGGGTATTACAACCATTATGGTCGTGTCTGGGTGCTGAAAAATAATGCAGCATCTTCCTTCAGCACTACGCCTTTATTAATGCAAAGCGCCGTGCGTTAACGCATCCTTTATCAATGTCGGGAAAGAATAACTTTGCCGACATTTTTATTGAGCAGCGGTTTATTTTATTATTACTGCTTATGCCATATTCTGGATAAAATGATAAAAATAACGTTGTTTGCGAAAATGAACTTATTGTTACACTCTTCTGGCGCATAAATTTGATACGCCGTCATTTATCGCGGTAGGGATCATCTTCGTCTGCGAAGTTGTTGACGTCATCATAATAGCAGTAATGCGGTTTGACTCTCGGGGAAATACAATGAAATTAAAGTTAGTAACGTTGGCAATCACTTCATTGGTTGCGCTCAATACGTTGGCAGCGACTATCGATTATCGTCACGAATTCAAAGATACCTTAAACAGCGATCATAAAGACCGTTTGCTGTTTTCTCATCGTTTTGAGCAAGGTTTTGGTCTGTCAGTCGAGGCTTGCTGGGGACAGCACGCTAATGATAAAACGCCAAACAAACCGTTTAACGAAAGCGTCAGCAACGGCACGGAAGTGATTGCCAGCTATCTGTATAACTTCAATAAAACCTTCTCGTTAGAGCCGGGTTTTTCTCTGGATTCAACGTCTAGCGTCAACAACTACCGCCCCTATTTACGTGGTAAAGCCAATCTGACTAACGATCTTTCTGTCTCATTGCGTTATCGTCCATATTATAAACGCACGAGCGGTAATATTGGAACGTCGGGTCGTACTTCTGAAAATGGTTATAATCTGACCTCGGTTGTTGCCTACAATTTTCTTAAAGACTACACAATTGAATATGAATTGGATTATCAAAAAGCCAATGCTGCCGGCATAAAATTGGCAGATAACGAAAGTTATTCTTTTGGTCATGATGTGAAGTTGAGCTACAAGTGGGATAAAAACTGGCGTCCCTTCGTGGCGGTGGGAAATGTTCCTGAATCAGGAACCACGGATAATCGTCAAACACATTATCGCGTTGGGGTTCAATACAGTTTCTGATGAGGCATGTGGTGATAAAATAAAAGCCGCCTGATTATTCAGGCGGCTTTTTTATGCAGCGTTAAATCATTAACCTTTAAAACCGTACTTTTTGCTCAGACCCAGTTCGTTGACGATACGAATACCGTTCTGTAATGCATCGCCTTGCAGGTCGCGCAGCGGCCGACGCAGGCTGCCTGCCGGCAAGCCGATGGCTTTCATCAGCGATTTTACCGCCACTGGGTTGATGGCCGAATAGGTGTAGTGCAACAGCGGCAGCAAGTGTTGGTAAGCGGTGCGGAAGCGTGCAGCATCGTCGCCGTTTTTACACGGACGTGAAATGTCTGCCAGTTCTGCCGGCGCAATGTTGCCGGTCATGTTGGCGGTACCGTGTCCACCGAGTGACATGGTTGGAACCACCAGTCCCAAGTTGGGGGAGTCGCAGCACATGACCGAAACGTCCGGGTTGCCAGCCAGTACTTGCGCCACCTGTCCCACGCGAGTGGTGGATTCTTTATGTACCACATAGTTCGGGTGTTTGAAGATGCGCGGCAGATCGGTGGCATCTGCCACTTCAAGGAAATAGCTTTCGATATCGCTTTCCGGTGCGCAGATATAGGCTGGTGCTGCGATGATCGCGCCGTCTGCGCCGTTGTCTTGCGCATAGCGCACATAATCGATGGTGGTGTCAGTGTTGTTGCCGGTGCAACCGAAGAAAATCTTCATGTCACCCTGACGGAATTGCGCTGTACGGAGAATAATGGCCTTACGCTCTTCCGGCGACAACATGGATACTTCACCGGTTGAACCCATGATCAGCACGGCGGAGGTGCCGTTTTCAACCTGAAACTGCAACAGCGTTTCAAATGCGCCGAAATCGACGCTGCCGTCCTCGTTGAACGGGGTAATCAGCGCTACAAAGGAGCCTTCAATTTTGGGTTTACTCATGATTTTCAGCCTGCGTTATTTTCTGACGGTGTGAAGAACGGCACGGACGGCGCGTGTGAAAGCGTCTCCATGCGGTGAATGTGAGAGATATCGTTATGGGAAGGCGCGCAAAAACCGGTGCTGACGAAGGTAAGCAAGTGCGCCAGCACCTGTTCGTCGTCACGGTTATCGCATAGCCCTTGTGACAGTAAAGCCAACCTGCCCGAACGTGGATCGGCATCGGTCAGCACATGCATGGCGGCACCGCGGGCAAATTCATATCGCCAAATCACCGCGGCACACGCCAGATGCGGCAAGGTGCGCGAAAGGGCATCAATAAACCGATGTGCCACATGGTCGAACTGTGCGGAAAGCAAAGACGTGACGCTGTGTTCCGGTGTGGCGCGTAAGTGTTGCAACAGTCGCACCACAATACGTCCGCCATCGGGGGTTTTGGCCGTTTTCACCAGTGGGCGCAACAGCGCATTCAGCAGCACTTCAATCGTAATGAAGCGATCGCCATAGCGGGCCCAACACGGCATCCAGCACCGCGTGCAGCAGGCCATCCTTGGAGCCGAAGTAATAGTTTACCGAGGCCAGATTTACCTGCGTGGCCTGAGTAATTTCACAGATAGTGGTCAGTTCAGAGCCTTTATGAGCAAAACGTGCAATCGCCTCTTGCAGGATGCGCTGACGGATTTCCGGTTGTTTCTGTCTTGTCGCTGTGGTCATGGCAGTATCCTTGATTCAGGCGCTTTTCAGCTCCTGATACACCAGAGCGGCCCAATACTGGACGCCGACAGGAATCAGGTCATCGTTAAAGTCGTAGTGCGGCGTGTGCAGCGCGGCGGTATCGCCGTTACCGACCATCATGAATGCACCAGGGCGCTGTTCCAGCATGTAGGCGAAATCTTCAGCGCCCAGTAGTGGTGTCATATTTGGGTTCACGCTGGTGACCGTATGTGCGGCACGAATCGCACGGTCGGTGGCGTCGGCATCGTTCACCAGCACCGGGTATTGATAGTCATAAGTCACTTCCGCGCCCGCACCGTAACCCTGGGCACAATGTTGTGCCAGCGTCTCAAGGCGGGAAGCCAGCAGTTCACGAATCACGGGCGAATAGCTGCGCCCCGTGCCTTTGATACGCACGCTGTCGGGAATGACGTTCGGAGCATTGGCATCACCCGCCTGAATGTGACCGATACTCAACACGGCAGACTCCATTGCCGGCACGTTACGGCTGACGATGGTTTGCAGTGCGCTGATAAACTGTGCCGCGGGCAAAGTGGGATCGATAGACAGGTGTGCGCCCGATCCACCGTGTCCTCCCGTGCCGCGAAATACCACCTGCCAGGTATCACTGGCGCACAGCATCGGCCCGGCGCGCAGCGCAGCGCAAACGTGCCAAGAGGGACACCCGGTTTGTTGTGCAAACCGTAAAGGGCATCGCAGGGGAAGCGTTCCAACAAGCCGTCGTTAAGCATGGCCGGTGCGCCACCTAACCCTTCTTCTGCCGGTTGAAAAATAAAGTGTACGGTGCCGGCAAAATCGGGGTGCAGTGACAGATAGCGCGCTGCGCCCAGCAGCATGGCCACATGACCATCATGGCCGCAGGCGTGCATCTTGCCCGCGTGCGCAGAGGCATAAGGCAGCCCGGTTTGTTCGTGGATATACAGCGCATCCATATCGGCACGCAAGCCGAGGCATCCTGTGCCGGAATAACGCCCTGTTAGCGTGGCGACGATGCCCGTCCCTCCGATATCGGTGGTAACCTCAATGCCCCATTCGGTTAAGGTGCTCGCAATCAAACGCGCGGTTTGCCACTCTTCGAAACCGATTTCTGGGTGCTGGTGAATCTGGCGGCGCAGTGCCGTCAGTTCGGGCAATAAGGTGTCTACTGTCGCCTTATTGACGCGCGGCGTCTCTGTTGTGGGTACAGATGGCGTCATGATGATTCCTTAAAAAGTGCGGGATAGCTGCCGCCATCAATCAACAGGTTTTGTCCGGTGATAAAACCAGCCTGCTGCGAGCAGAGAAACGGACAGGTGGCACCAAACTCTTCGGGTTGACCATAGCGCTGAGCCGGGTTAGCCGCCGCTCGTTCCTTGTGGATTGCTGAAAAATCACGCCCGGTTTGTTCGCTCAGCGACTGGATGTGGTGCCATTGGCCTTCGGTATCGAAGATGCCAGGCAGAATATTGTTGATCGTCACGTTGCGGTGCACTTGTGTGCGCGCCAACCCGGCGACAAAGCCCGTCAGGCCGGAGCGTGCACTGTTGGACAAGCCCAGTTCCAGTTGTGGGATCTTGACGCTGCGCGAGGTGATGTTGATGATGCGGCCAAAACCACGCTCTGCCATGCCATCAACAGTGAGGCACATTATGGTAATCGGGCCGAGCATCATGCTGTCTAGAGCATCGAGCCAATCCTGTCTCTGCCATTCGCGAAAATCACCCGACGTTGGGCCGCTGGCGTTATTGATCAGAATGTCGGGAGCAGGGCAGGCGTTAATGGCCGCTTGTCGGCCTGCTTCTGTAGTGATATCCGCCACAACGGCATTAGGACGCACGCCGGTTTGCAGCAAAATGCTCTCTTGGGCTTCGTGCAATGCCTGTGCGGTGCGTGACAGTAAGGTGACTTCAACCCCTTCCTGTGCCAGTTGCAGCGCGGCTGCTTTTCCCAGCCCACGGCTGGCTCCCCACACCAATGCTTTTTTTCCTTGAATGCCCAAATTCATGCAGTTTGTCTCTCTGTCAGGTGGACGGTTGGGGTCGTGCTCACAGGGATCTCTTGTGCAGTAAGCGGCGTCGTGCCTGGTACTGCATCGATGAGTTTTCGGGTATACGGGGGTTGCGCTGATGCCAGATGCGGTAACTGTCGCCTTGTTCAACGCAGTTGCCGTTATGCATCACCATCACGTTATCGGCGATATAGCGCACCACGGCCAAATCGTGCGAGATAAACAGTAGCGCCAGCCCCATCTCGTTTTTCAGTTCCACCAGCAGGTTGAGAATTTGTGCCTGAATGGACACATCTAGCGCAGATACCGGCTCATCGCAGATCACCAGCGACGGTTTGATCACCAGTGCGCGAGTTATCCCGATGCGTTGGCGCTGTCCACCAGAAAACTCGTGCGGGTAACGCTCCAGACTGCGTTGTGGCAGCCCGACCTTATCAAGGATGTCGCGCACGGCGCGTTGGCGTTCGGCACGCGAGCCCATGCCGTGTACCACCAGTGGCGTTTCCAGAATGTGCTGAATGCTGTGGCGCGGGTTAAGCGACGCGTAAGGATCCTGAAATATCATCTGCACACTCTGACGCAGTGACGCCAGGCGTGACGCGTTGTGGTGGGTGATATCCTCACCGTCAAAAATGATGCTGCCCTGTGAGGTGGGCAGCAGGCGCAGGATGGTTTTTGACAGGGTCGATTTTCCGCAGCCGGATTCGCCGACCAGCCCCAGGGTTTCTCCCTGATGGATATCCAGCGATACGCCATTCACCGCGCTGACTTTCCCTTGTGCGGTATGATATTCGGTATGGACATCGCGCAGTGACAGCAGCGGCTGTTGATCGGTTTGGCGCGGGCTGTGCACCAACGGCAGCGGTGTAATCAATGTGAAAGCAGAACCTTGCGCGTCAGGCTGGTGATGGATTTCCGGCAGGCGCGAATCCCGGTAATGCATGTCCTGATCCATATGCAGCGAGGTGCCCAGCAGACCGCTCGTGTAGGGGTGTTGCAGTGCGCTGAACAGCTGCGCGGTGGCAGCCTCTTCGACCTTTTGCCCGGCGTACATTACCGTCACTCGATCGGCCCACTGCGATACCAAACCGAGATCGTGCGTGATCAGCAGCAGCCCCATCGACAATTCGCGTCTCAGCCTGTCCAGCAGCGCCAGAATTTGGGCTTGAATGGTGACATCGAGCGCCGTGGTGGGTTCATCGGCAATCAGCAAGCGTGGCTGACAGGCAACCGCCATGGCGATCATCACGCGCTGGCGCTGTCCGCCGGAGAGGTTATGTGGGTAATCATCAACGCGACGGGCCGGCTCGGGGATCCGCACCAGATCCAGCAATTCAATGGCTCGCTTGCGCGCAGCGACTGGGGTTAATTGCTGGTGCACATGCAGCGTTTCCGCAATTTGCTGGCCGATGCTCAACACCGGGTTTAGCGATGTCATCGGTTCCTGAAAGATCATCGAAAGCTGATTGCCGCGTCGTTGGCGCATTTGTGCATCGGACAACGTCAGCAGGTTTTGCCCGTCAAACAGAATTTCCCCCTGCAATCGCGCGCTGTCAGGTAGCAGGCGCATCAGCGACAGGGCGGTGGCGGATTTGCCGCAACCGGATTCACCCACCAGTGCCAGCGTTTCATTGGCATTCAGCGTCAGGTTCAAACCGCGTACTGCGTCATGGCTGGGAAAGGTGACGCGCAGATCGTTGATGGTGAGTAACGAGGTCATGATGCTCTCCTGCGCAAACGGGAGTTCAACGCGTCGTTAAGCGCATCACCGGATAAAACCGTCAGCACCAGTGCGCCGCCGGGCAGGGCAGTGAGGAACCAGGGGGTGCGCAGCGATTCGCGCCCGGCACCGATCATGCTGCCCCAACTGACCCGGTTAGGGTCGCCAAAACCGAGAAACGCCAATGCGGATTCAATCAGAATGGACGACGCCACCATCACCGAGGTGGTCACGATGATCGACGGCAGAGCGTTCGGCAGCATTTCCTGAAAGATAATACGCAGAGACGAAAAGCCCTGACTGCGGGCAGCCAGTACAAAATCACTGGCGCGTAGCGAACGAAACTCCGCGCGTACCAGACGGGCAATGGTCGGCCAGGAGGCAATCCCGATCGCACTAGAGATCAGGCCAATCGAGGGATTGCCAATGGCTACCAGCACGACCACCAGTAAGAACGTGGGAAAGGTTTGAAACAGCTCGGTGATATGCACCAACACATCGTCGATTGTGCCGCCGAAATAGCCTGCCAATGCACCGACGACGGTGCCGATAGCCAGGCTGACCAACACAGCGCTGAAGCCTATTTGCAACGAAACCTGTGAACCGTGCACAATGCCGGCGGCCACGTCGCGACCCAGAGAATCGGTTCCCAGTGGGAACTGGGGGTCTTGTCCGGGCCATAAAAACGGCTGTGCCACCATATCCAGAGGATCGCCGGGGTAGATGAACGGGGCGAGAAACGCCATCGCCACCACCGCCAGTAGCATCAGAAAACCCGCCATGCCCGAAGGATTACGCAAAAAGGCATTCACTTCAGGCGACAGGTGGAATGTGCGGCGCGCTGGGCCTTTTTCATCAACAAGGTTACTCATATCAGGAATTACCTATTTCATTGTATTCTTGTGTTATTTCCGACCAGACTCAGTGCGCTTTAATGCGCGGATCCAACTAGGACTGGAGTAAGTCCACCAGAATATTCGCCACAATCACCAGCAGGGTGGAAAGCAGCAGTACACCCAGCAGCACGTTAAAATCACGTGCCATCAGCGCTTACAGCGCCAGCCGACCGAGGCCAACTGAATACGGTTTCAACCACGGCAGCGCCGCCAAGCAGGTTGCCAAAGTGCATACCTGCAACGGTCGTGATCGGCAGCAACGCGCAGCGCAGAATGTGGCGTACGGTGACAAACCACGGTGTAAGGCCTTTGGCATGGGCGGTGCGTATAAAATCTTGCTGGGCGATTTCCAGCATCGCCACGCGGGTTAAGCGAGCGTAAATCGCAATGAAAAAGCTGCTCAATGCCAGCACCGGAAAAATAGCGTGACGCAGCATATCCGCGACGTAGGCACAGCCAGTGAGCTCGGCACCGATGGTGATGTTGCCGCCGCTCGGCAGCCAATCAAGCTGCACGGAGAACAGAATCAGCGTCATCAACCCGATCCAGAACCCCGGCGTGGAGTAGAGCAGCAGTGCCAGCAGCAACAGCACACGGTCAGGCCATTTCCCTGCCCATACCGCCATCACTGCGCCCAGCGCGATCCCGACCACGATCACGATGCCGAGCGTCGTGGGCAGCGCATGTAATAGCGTGCGTTGCAATCTGTTCATCGTCCTACCTCTATCAAAAAAACACAGTCCCGCCGTCGCGGGACTGTCGTATTACTTACTGTTCAATCCAAACGTCAGCCAGGCTGCCATTAACACCTTGAATGCCGTTGATAAAGCCGTGGACGTGTTTGTTGTAGATAGTCAGTCGGTTGATCTGCAACAGGTTCAGGTCCGGGATCTCGGTAGCTATGATGCGTTGGAACTGTTTGTACAACTCCACACGTTTCGCCGGATCGGTCTCAACGGCAGCCTGCTCCAGCAGACGGTCTACTTCCGGGTTACTGTAGTGCGAGCCATTACCAAACGGAACGCCCGGTGAGTAGGTTTTAGACCAGTAGAGACGCTGCACGCCAACCGCCGGATCGAACAGGTTGGAAATGGAGCCGTTGTTGAAGTCAAAGTCGCGGTCGGTATAGACCCGTTTAACAAAGGTGGCGAAGTCTTGTGAGCGGATGGTGACGTCAATATCCACTTTAGCCAACGCGGATTTCAGGTATTCAGCGACGCGTTTAAAGCTGTCGCCGTAAGGCATAAAATCGTGTACCAGTTGGAAGCAAATACCGTTGGCCTGACGCGGGAAGCCCGCTTCATCCAGCAGTTTGTTTGCCTTGGCGATATCGAAATTGTACGGTGACGGCGTGCTGTCGTGGAACTGCGTCAGTTCCGGCGTAATCCCTGTGGGAGAGTTCGAGGCATAGCCATACCACACCACTTTTTTCAGCACGTCGAGATTGATGCTGTGCGCGATCGCCTGACGAACCTTAAGGTTTTTCAGGTACGGGTTATCCAGGTTGAACTCGATACGGGTTTGCGTCGGACTGTAGCCATAACCGCGGGTTTCAATGCCCAGTTTCGGGTTCTTCTTGATGCGCTCAATTTCACTCATCGGGATAGGCGTATCACTGCCCAGATCCAGCGCGCCAGTTTCCAAGGCAATGGTGCGCGTGGCGGCATCAGGAATGATTTTTACCACTAAACGATCGATATAAGGCTTGGGCTGATCCCAGTAGTTCGGGTTGCGCTCATACAGAATATGGCTGCCGCGTACCCACTCTTTAAACACAAACGGGCCAGTACCGATCGGTGCGGTGTTGTGCGGGTTGGAGAGAATATTGGTGCCTTCATAGAGATGCTTGGGCACCATAGGCGCTTCGTTAGCCGAAAACGCACTCAGCAAGTAGGGCGCAGGCTGTGATAGCTCGATGATAGCGGTATAAGGATCGGGCGTTTTTACCTCAGTGACGTTGGCAAACGTGCCTTTACCCCGGGAGTTATATTGCTTCACGGTGAGAATGGAGAAGGCGACATCCGCGGAGGTGAAGTCTTTGCCATCCGGGCTGACAGACCAGCTAGTCGCCAGTTGCGGCACCGGGTTCATGTTGAAATCGTAATCCAGCAACCCTTCGATCACTTTGGCGTTAACCTTCATCACCGCACCGCTGGTGCTGACCAGACTGGTCAGGACTGGAGGTTCGGGCTCGGCCAGAAAGTTGAGCGTGCCGCCGCGTTGTGGGGTAACACCCGGTTGCGGAGTTGCCGTATCGGCTAACCCCGGCAGACTGAATAATGAGGTTACCATTATCAGCGCAGATAATATCGCTTTATGTTTCATGGTATTTATCCGTATTTTTCAGGGATATTATCCCTGTCGATTATGCGGTTTTTTGTGAGCGTTTTTTTCGCTGATATACCAGCCTGACAGCGTAACAATTCGACGCGCTATTCAGAGGAAAAGTGCGGTAATCACGGCGATCGATAAATCACTATCAGGAAATTAACATCGGGTCATAAATAAAGGGATTGTCAGTGTGCGAGTCATCATGAATTCCTGGTTTTGGTATCTGCTATTCAATAAAAGATAACTAAAATAATTGATTATTTATTATTTCGCGTGGTGGCGAATCAATTACAGTCCGTTGCTGAGGCAAACTTTTCGACTGGGCTTATTGCGGTTAAATCCTATCCTAACGTGCGTTTTAAACAAACGTTTAAATCTGCATAAGCAAAGCTATATTCCGCATAACCCGCGTACTTGAAGTGTCTGGGGTATTTCTTTTATAACTGTGGTATTGTTTTTTACGACACTATTTTTACGCTTTTTTAACGCCATATTTTGGCGTTGTTTCTTACCAGGCCTGCGTTGTCGCGCTATCCAGGGTGACACGAAAAAGTATTGAGGTTGCGAATGGCTATTCAGCGTTATCCACATCTGGCGCATTGGGGCGCTTTTACCGCCGTCGTGGAGGACGGAAAACTGATCCGCTGCGAGCCGTTTGCCAGCGATCCGGCCCCCTCCGCGATGCTTAATTCTATCGTGCCGCTGGTCTATTCCAACAAACGTATCCGCCGCCCGGCTGTGCGTCGTTCCTGGTTACAAAAGAGTGAAAACAGCGATGGTGCGCTGCGCGGCAAAGAAGATTTTGTTGAGGTAAACTGGAATGTCGCGCTCGATCTGGTGGCGCAGGAGAACCGGCGTGTGCGCGAGCGTTACGGGGCGGACGGCTTGTTCGCCGGATCCTACGGTTGGTCTTCTGCGGGGCGCGTTCGCAGGTGCGACGTTTCTATTTCTCCGGCGGTGGTGCCGTTGATCAACAGGGAAATTACAGCTGGGGTGCGGCGCAATTCTTTTTGCCCTACGTTATTGGTACCTTTCAGCCGCTAACCGGCAAGGTAACTGAGTTGCGCAGCGTGTTAGAACACTGCAACATTTTCCTCGCGTTTGGCGGATTGGCGCTGAAAAACGCGCAGGTGGCTTCCGGTGGGGCGGGATATCACAGTCTGGAACCTGCATTGCGCCAACTGGCTGAGAAAAAGATCCCGGTTATCAACATCAGTCCGATGCGCGACGACTGTCCAGCATTTTTCGGTGCTGAGTGGATCCCGATTCGTCCAAATACCGATGTGGCGTTGATGCTGGCACTCGGTTACGAAATTCAGCGACTGGGCGCGGATGACACCGATTTTCTGCGGCGTTATTGCGTGGGCTATGATGCGTTACGCCACTATCTGACCGGTGAACGCGATGGCACACCGAAAACGCCGGAGTGGGCCAGCGCCATCACCGGCATTCCCGCCGAGCGCATTCGTCGTCTGGCGCTACAACTGATTGGCGTGCGCAGTTTTATCACCTGTGCCTATTCGGTGCAGCGTGCCCATCGCGGAGAGCAGCCGTATTGGATGATGATCGCGCTGTCGGCTATGTTGGGCCAGATTGGCCTGCCGGGCAGCGGTTTCTCCTTTGGTCACGGTTCCATGAACGGTGTTGGCAATGAGCGTATCGCATCGCCTGCGCCAGAATCCCCCTCGGTGAAGAACCCAGGGCGTGCCATTCCGGTGGCGCGTATTGCCGATATGCTGCTGAATCCCGGCCAACCCTATACTTTCAAGGGCGAAACCCATCGTTACCCCGAAATCCATCTGATTCACTGGGCCGGTGGCAATCCGTTTCACCATCACCAGCAGCTTAACCGTCTGGTTGAAGGCTGGCGCAAGCCCGAAACGGTTATCGTACAGGATATCGTGTGGACGCCCGCGGCGCAGATGGCCGACATCGTGCTGCCCGTGACCACCACGCTTGAACGTAACGATCTGGGCGGATCGTCGAGCGATCGCCATCTGTTCGCCATGCATCAGGCGCGCAATGACTATGATATTTTCAGGGAGTTGGCGGAACGACTGGGTTATGGCGATGCCTTTACCCAGGGACGTGATGAGCAGGCATGGCTGGAAGCGCTGTATGAGGAGTGCCGTGGGCGTCAGCAGGGCGTGGAATGGCCTGAGTTTGACCAGTTTTGGCAGCGCGGGCATCTGGATGTGCCACAGGGTGAGAAACCGTTTGTGTTCTTTGATGCGTTCCGCAATAGCCCTGAACAGCATCCGCTGCAAACGCCGAGCGGCAAGATTGAACTGTACAGCGATACTATCGCCCGTTACGGCTATGAGGATTTCGCCCCGCACCCAGAATGGCGTCCGCCTGTCGAGTGGCTCGGAGCCGAAACCGCAGAACGCTGGCCGCTGCATTTTATTTCCATTCAGCCATCGGATCGGTTGCATAGCCAACTGGCCGCAACACCGCAGGTGGCGGCGAATAAAACCGCAGGGAAAGAGACGCTCTACATGCACCCGCAAGATGCCAACGCGAGCGGCATTGTTGATGAGCAGCAGGTGGAAGTCTTTAACGCACGTGTTCGCATTTATGCCGGTGTCCGCGTGACCGAAGGGGTGGCTCCTGGCGTAGTGATCATGTCTACCGGTGCCTGGTTCGAGCCGGGTTTCGGTCAAAAAGAGTGGCACGCGGTGGAGCAGTCCGGCAATGCCAACGTGCTGACGCTGGATATTGGCACCTCACCGCTCACGCAGGGACCGAATGCCATGAGCTGCCTGGTGGACGTAGCTGTAGCCTGATTTTCATCACACCAGTAGCGCAACAGGTTCGATCGCTTTATGATCGGGCCTGTTTTTTTACAGCGGTTATCAGAGTTAAGGGTTGGTGGTCATGAGTGGTACGTTATCCGAAGCCTATCTGCAACGCTTCGGCGGCACAGCGCGGTTATACGGTCAGCAGGCGCTGGCGCTGTTCGCACAGGCGCATGTGTGCGTTATCGGCATTGGCGGCGTGGGTTCCTGGGCCGCAGAGGCGCTGGCGCGTACCGGTATTGGTGCGATTACGCTGATTGATATGGATGACGTCTGTGTCAGCAACACCAACCGGCAGATTCACGCGCTGCGCGAACATACCGGGCAGGCCAAAACGGAAGTGATGGCGGAGCGTATCCGTGCCATTAACCCTGAATGTCAGGTCACCTGCGTGGATGATTTTGTCACGGTGGATAACGTGGCGGAGTATCTCAACCGTGGCTTCAGCTATGTGATTGATGCGATTGACAGCGTGCGCCCGAAAGCAGCGCTGCTGGCGTACTGTCGCCGTTATAAAATTCCGGTGGTGACGACTGGCGGGGCAGGCGGGCAAATCGATCCGGCATGCATCAGCGTGGTGGATCTCGCCAAAACCATTCAGGATCCGCTGGCGGCCAAGCTGCGCGAGCGGCTTAAACATGATTTCAACGTGGTCAAGAACAGCAAAGGCCGCTTGGGCATTGACTGCGTATTTTCCGATGAGCCGCTGGTGTACCCGCAGGCCGATGGCTCGGTGTGCACATCGCGCAGCACAGCGGAAGGGGTAAAACGTATGGATTGCGCCTCCGGTTTTGGGGCTGCCACCATGGTGACCGCGACCTTTGGTTTTGTTGCGGTATCCCACGTGTTAAAGAAAATGATGGCGAAGGCGGCGCGCGAAGCACAGCAGGTTGGTTCCTGAGCGGTACGAAAATCGCTGCGTAGGTGCTGAGGAAGCCCCCAAACGTTTAGACCCAGTCTTTTTGTTGGTGCAGTGAGTGTTTCGTGCGCGTTAACCCACGCGGTTATTTGCACCGTACATCGCACGCGCCTGACACGGGGCGCTCAATCGCCCTCGCCCCGTGGCCCCTGGCTTTTCGCGGGAAATAACGCCGCTTACGCGGTGCCTTCGGGGCCCAAGCCCACTAACGGGCCGCCAGCGACGCGTTCCAGACGCGGCGCTGACTTTCGCGGCATCCTGCCGCTCACCCTGTGGTCTCGTTCCCCTCAGCGTTATTTTTTACGCGTTATAACGTCAACTAATTCAAAGAATTAAAAATAATGCCGTTTTACGCTCTTTTTCAGAGGATAATAGGCTAAGCCTGTGCGGCTATGGCTTGAATACGCCGTGCCAGCGCGGACAACCCGCTGGCGCGTGAGGCGCTGAGCTGCGCGCGCAGGCCGAGCTGGTCAAACAGGGACAATGGATCTTGTCCTAGCAAATCGGCAGCCTGTTTGCCTTCTACCGCAGTGAGCAATACAGCCAGCAAACCGCGCACGATTCGCCCGTCGCTGTCACCGTAAAAGTGCAATCGGCCATCCTGCTGTTTCTCATAGCCTAACCACACGCGATTTTCACAGCCGGACAGAGCTATGGTGTCGTTTTTCAACGCCTCCGGCAGGGCTGGAAGCTGTTTAGCCAGCAGGATCAATTGCCGATAACGCTCTTCCCACGAGCGGCAGGCATCGAAGGTGTGCTGTAAGGTCTCTGCCGTGATGGCATGGCCAAAAGGGTGAGCGGTGTGCTCTGTCATGGTGTAGGCCAGTTCCATTGTTCGTCAATCAATCTCGCAGTAAATCCAACGCATTGCCAACCGCCGTCACCAGCGCGGTGACATCATGCTCGTTATTATACGGCGCGAAAGAGGCGCGTACTGCGCCATCGAATCCAAGTGCCGCGAATAACGGTTGAGCGCAATGGTGTCCGGCGCGAACGGCAATCTGCTGCTCTGCAAGAAGCGTTGCCAGATCGTTCGGATGTACATCGGTCAGGGTAAACGACAGGATGGTCGCTTTGGGACTGCGCAGTGAGCGAAAACCGGAGAAACGTGCCAACTGCTGTTCAGCCAACTGGGCCAACCCTAGGCTATATTGCTCCGCAGCCCGCCAGTCATAGCCTTGCATCCATGTCAGCGCAGCCCCTAACCCAAGCACTTCGGCAATAGCGGGGGTGCCCGCTTCAAATCGCTGAGGAATGGCCTGCGGTGTAAACCCATCAAAAGAGACCGCGCTCATCATTTTCCCCCCACCCTGCCAGGGCGGTATGAATTCCAGCAGGTCGGCCTTGCCGTACAACACGCCAATACCGGTCGGGCCAAAAAGTTTGTGGCCGGAGAAGGCGTAAAAATCGATATCCAGCGCATGTACATCTGGTGCGCAGTGCACAATGCCTTGCGCGCCGTCGATCATCACTACGGCACCTGTCTGATGCGCCAACGCGATCGCTTTCGCCAGATCGGGTTGGCCCCCTGTCACATTAGACATCTGGCCCAGTGCCAGCAGGCGCGTGCGTGGGGTGATCAGGTCGGCTAATGCTTCCAGTTTAGGCCGTGCATCCGCGCCAATCGGCAGCTTGACGACGCGCGCACCTGTTTGCTGTGCCACCATCAGCCAGGGAATGAGGTTGGCATGGTGCTCCGCTTCGCTGACGATGATTTCATCACCCGTCTGCAAACGAGGGCGTGCATAGCTTTGTGCCACCAGATTAATGGCTTCTGTCGTTCCGCGAGTCCACACGATGCAACGCGGATCGTCGGCGTTAAGCAGGGCGGCTACCGAGCATCGAACCTGCTCGAATCGCGCTGTCACCTGCTGTGCGTGAGCATGTTGGCTGCGGTGCACGTTGCCGGTCTCGGTGGTGTAATACTGCGAGATTGCATCAATGACCGGCTGGGGTTTGAGCGCCGTCGCCGCGCTGTCCAGATAAACGCCGGATCGTGCGAGTGCAGGGAAATCATTACGAAAGGTTGCGGGATTGAATGCTGTCATGGTGTTCCTCTTCTGGCAGACGATCCTGTCGCATTTTTTACGGGGAAACAAGTTTTAGGACGATCCTTAAACGCATATTGAAATGATTTTGCTAGTCTTAACACTGTTGATAAACCGAACTATCGTTCGGCAATAGCGAAATAAGTAACCTAAAAATTTACTTGGAGTACACTATGAAGAATAAAATAGCAATTATTGCCATTGCGATGGCTACACTCTCTTTGATTACCTGTTCGAGTAATTATGTGCTGCATACCAACGACGGGCGCACCATTGTCGCTGAAGGGAAACCGAAAGTGGATGAGGACACCGGAATGATCAGTTACGTCGATGCCTACGGTCACGAGCAGCAGATCAACAGTGATAACCTGAAGGAAATGGTGGAAGCCAAATAGTTTTCCTCGGGTGTAACCTGTGTCTCGATTCCCGCACTGCCATTTCTTGCTTACCCATTCGGTAAGGCAAGAAATGGCAGCGCGGGAATTGTCATTTCTGGCACACGGAGATTTGCCGCCTGTCAGGCAAAAAAAAGCACCGCTAAAAAGCGGTGCCACATAAAAATCACTATGGACAGACAGGGTAAATGTACAGTAAGTGAAAGGTAGCCTCGGCCACCATGTCTGAAAAGCAGACAATAATAGCAAACACAACATCACAACCACAAACCAAGAGCACTTCAGGAAACGCCTGCCTCACCTTTCGTTCCGGCTCAAGGAAGTGGCGCTAATATAGGTATTTGCTGGTGCATCCTCAACGGATAAATTATAATGTCTCGGATAAAAAAAACTAATGGCTGGAACGGTGCTGCCTCCGTGCACCTCTTAGGAAAAAGAAGAACATTACCCTATGTCAAAGCGACTCCCTCCGCTCAATGCGTTGCGTGTATTTGATTCTGCCGCCCGCCACCTCAGCTTCACCAAAGCGGCGGAGGAACTGTTTGTCACACAGGCTGCTGTCAGTCATCAAATCAAGTCATTAGAAGATTTTTTGGGGCTCAAGCTGTTTCGTCGCCGCAATCGCTCTTTGCTGCTGACGGAAGAGGGGCAAAGCTACTATCTTAATATAAAAGAGATCTTCTCTTCACTCAATGAGGCGACGCGCAAGTTACAGTCACGCAGTGCCAAAGGGGCATTGACGGTCAGCCTGTTGCCCAGCTTCGCTATCCATTGGCTGGTACCGCGATTATCGAGTTTCAATGCGGAGTTTCCGGGGATTGATGTGCGAATTCAGGCGGTAGATCGCCAGGAAGATCGCCTGTCAGATGATGTGGATGTGGCGATTTTTTACGGGCGCGGCAACTGGCATGGATTGCGCGTTGAAAAGCTTTATGCTGAGTATCTGTTGCCTGTCTGTTCTCCGGTATTGCTAACGGGCAAGCATCCGCTTAAAACCCCGCAGGATCTGGTAGGGCATACCCTGTTGCATGATGCGTCTCGTCGCGACTGGTTGGCCTACACCCGGCAGCTTGGTGTGCAGATCAACGTGCAGCAAGGGCCGATTTTCAGTCACAGTGCGATGGTGTTGCAGGCGGCGATCCACGGACAGGGGGTCGCTTTGGCAAATAACGTGATGGCCCAGACCGAGATTGAAGCGGGCCGGTTAGTGTGCCCGTTTAACGACGTATTGGTCAGTAAAAATGCTTTTTATCTGGTTTGTCATGACAGTCAGGCTGAACTGGGTAAAATAGCCGCCTTTCGCCACTGGATTTTGGCGCGCGCGGCAAGCGAGCAAGAGAAGTTTCGTTTCCGCTATGACAACGCCGCACGTTGATATGTGGTGTTCGGGTAGTATTTGATTCGATTTACTGTGGAAAATACGATGAACAGTCGTTTTATGCTGATGTTTTCCGCGATCAGCGGGTTTGTGTTTGTAGCGTTGGGTGCCTTTGGTACGCATTTGCTCAGCAAATCGCTGGGCGCAGCCGAAATGGCCTGGCTAAAAACGGGGCTTGAATATCAGGCGTTTCATACGCTGGCGATTCTGGCGCTGTCGGTATTGATGCGCCAGCGCCGTAATCTGTGGTTTTATTGGAGCAGCATTGTGTTGGCGCTTGGCACCGTGCTGTTTAGCGGCAGTCTTTATTGTCTGGCGCTGTCGCACCTGCGGTTTTGGGCGTTTGTCACGTCGGTTGGCGGTCTCTTCTTCCTGACCGGATGGGTTTTGATGTTGATTGGCGTGCTGCGCCTGACAAGAAAGGCGAAAAGTAATGAATAAGGTAATTTTATATTGCCGCCCCGGTTTCGAAAAAGAGTGTGCGGCAGAGATAACGGAAAAAGCCACCGCACACGAGGTTTTTGGCTTCACCAGGGTTAAAGAAAACTGTGGCTATGTGATATATGAATGCTATCAGCATGAAGATGCCGATCGTTTAATCAAAACATTGCCGTTTGATACGCTGGTTTTTGCCCGTCAATGGTTCGTGTGCGGTGAGCTGTTGCGAGATTTGCCGCCGGAAGATCGCATTACCCCGATCGTCGGCATGCTGACTGGTGCGATTGAACGGGCTGGAGAACTGCGCGTTGAAGTACCGGACACCAATGAAAGCAAAGAATTGCTGAAGTTTTGCCGCAAGTTCACCGTGCCTTTGCGCGCGGCCCTGAAGGAAAATGGCATTCTGCTGCCGTATGAAAAGGCATCTCGTCCGGTTATCCATGTGTTGTTTATTGCCGCGGGGCATTGCTATGTGGGCTATTCCTACAGTAATAACCACTCGCCGTTTTACATGAGTATCCTGTGGGGGAGTGATCATTTCTGCATAGCCTGAAATAGCACGACGCCTTGAATGGCGCGGCTTT
>NZ_PEHF01000076.1 GCF_015762685.1 Candidatus Symbiopectobacterium sp. 'North America'
TCAGATCGCGCAAGTCGGACTGAGTTCCCTTCAAGTGATCTACTATTACGCAAAGTTATTTAGCAGCACATGAATAGGTATTGCTGCAATCAAAAGTACAGGGTAAGACTGTACTTTAGTACATCTGGTATTAATAAATTAAAAGAATTATGGTTAGAGCATAAGAGTGAGGGAATAGAGTCGAAAAAAAAGTGATCCTCCAGAAGAGGATCACACGCCAAACTTGGCCAACACCAGGGAAAAATTTTGCATATTATTGCGAACAACAGATATGTTGTCAATCGTTGACCATGCTCAGTGAAACCAATTAAGAATTTAGATACACTCCATTTACTTTGAAAAGTAGCAAAAAAATTTCACACTCAACAGTTTCACCATGAAATAATATCCATCTAAATATTCACATTTCATAGAAATCTCGTCTTTTGATACACATACCTCACTGCAAGGTAACATCTACGTGTTCAGCCAAAAGCATTCCGTTTAATCCCCGTAACAACATGATCTTAGCCTATGATATAGATTATAAAGAATTTTATTCAGCAATGGAGAAAATACATGCCAAATGTTTTCTGTAACAATACTGAAATCAACGTTTCAATCAGAAACTATTTAGAAAAAGAATTAGGCGAATATAACCGCATCAGTTTTGCTTATGCGATAATGAACAAAAAAGATCCGGCTGAGTTTGCAGTAATATTAAATAAGACAGCGTGGTTTTCATTCTATACTCAACATAATTATCAATTTATCGATCCTGTCCTCATGACTGCATCATCGCGGATCACACCATTTTCTTGGCATGAAAGCATAGCAATGAATAAAGATGCAAAAAAATAGTATTTTCCAGATGGCGAAGCACTATAACATAGTTGATGGGTATATCTTTTTACTTCACGATCATTGTGACCATCTTGCTGTCCTATCGATCATCATGGATAAGCACCATGACAATAACATGGAAAACACCATAACGGATTATAAGAATGACATCCAAATGTTGTTATTGACAACGCATGATAAATTTATGGGTTTTTATCATAAAGAAAATAACGTGGAAAGCGTCAATACGCCGCCATCAAGAAAGGCCCTCTCAAAGAGAGAAAATGAAATAATATATTGTGCAAGCATTGGGAAATCATATCAAGAAATCGCTATTATTCTTGCAATAAAACTCACTACAGTAAAATACCATATGGGTAATGCCGTAAAAAAATTGGGCGTTAATAATGCCAAGCACGCGATAAGACGAGGCGTTGAGTTAAATCTCATTAGACCTATTTCGCCCTCTCACAATAGCTACCCCCTTCATAATTCGGGTTTTAAGAGGGCATCAAGTGGGTGACAAGCTGTTTGGAACCGTGTTGAACAAGATTTAGGCGGCTCGGAGGATGCCCTCGGGGATGGGCCCCATCAATGCCAGGCATATTGTAATACACACCGCCAGACGCAACTCAAAGCAACGTACCATAAATCGTGAGTGCAGCCACCACCATCACCACAGAGACTTTTTTCGCGAGTATTACCGCAGCGCGCGGCGCATCAATAGGGTCGGTGCGAGATTCGCGAACCAGAGAAAATTGTGCCAGTTGCGTAACAACCCAATAGGGAGAATGGTGCAAATCGCCCAACGATGCCAGCCAGGCAGGAAGCGCTTTTTCACCATGACCTAACAGAGCATAGGAGATCCCCGCCAAACGTGCCGGGATCCAATCCAGCCAACGCAACAAGGCATCAACGCCCGATTGTGCACGGGCCAATGGCGTATGATGCCGCGCCAGACAGGTTTGACGAGCGCGTAAAATGGCATAACCAACCAGCGCTATCAGTCCGTATGGCCCAGCGACCACAAACCAGAACAGCGGCGCCAGATAAAAGCGAAAGTTGAGCCACAGCAATGCATTCTGCAATTCACTCAGTTTTTCGCGCTCGGTGGCATCCAGCGGTAAACCATGAATCAAAGCCAGCTCTTCTGCCAGCGCTTGCATTGCATCCTGTTCACCGCGTTGTGCTGCGCCAAGGTAATTCTGGTAATGCTGCCGCACCTCGCCGGCACCAATGCACAACAGTACGATAGCAATCCAGAGCAACAACCCCACCAGCCCAAATAATACCCCCTTCGCCAGCCACAGCAACGCAGCAGTTGCAGCCATCCCAAACAAGGCTAACAGCAATGTCTGCAATAAAGAGGGGGCTGAGAGCCGGCGAAAAATCATTTCCAGATGGGCGTCTATCTGCCAGCGATCGTTTTTTTTAAACAAACGCTCCCACGTCAGGGCCAGTAGCAAGGTAAACAGGGTCATGAGCACTCATTCCTCTTATCGTCAATTTCCGGCACCTGGATCAATTGGTGATAGTGCTGCCAGTCAAAGGCCGGACCGGGATCAGTTTTACGCTGAGGGGCTATATCACTGTGCCCGGTAATGCACTGTGGCGTAATAGGATAATGGTCCAACAACAACCGGGTAACACAGGCCAGCTGTTGGTATTGCTCCTAAGTAAAAGGTAGCGTATCGGTGCCTTCCAGTTCGATACCAATGGAAAAATCGTTACACCACTCACGGCCGGCAAACTGAGACACTCCGGCATGCCAGGCGCGTTTATCAAAAGGGACATATTGCACAATGCCGCCATCACGGCGAATCAGGCAATGTGCCGACACCCGTAAATGGCTGATGTCCTGAAAATAAGGGTGAGCCTGGGGATCGAGCGTCGCCGTGAACAGTTGGTCGATATAGGGGCCGCCAAACTCTCCTGGCGGTAAGCTGATATTGTGTATCACCAGCAATGAAGGAAGCTCTGCGTCCGGGCGCGCATCACAATGGGGAGAAGGCACCCTTTTTACGCCTGTCAACCAACCCGCTTCCAACTGCATACCACATGCTCCCCAAGAAATGGTGTCATGCCATTATTACTCACCTTTGGTTATTTTCCTAGCAAGGACAGCCTTAAAATAACCATTAACTCATTAAAATATAATAATTTTATTAAAACCTATTTATTTTCTGCGATATCGATTCCAGATTTTAAAAGAATCATGCAACCCGAGCTATTCTTTACGAGTCGACCTTCCAGTTATCCATTTCTGCGCTCGTCCTCCTCCCTTGCCTCTTCTACCTTTATGCCAAACCTGCTGACTGAAAAGGATGATGATGAACACAGAACGCGGATTCACCCTGGTTGAGTTGATGATCGTTATCGCGATTGTTGCCATTCTCGCCTCCATTGGAGTCCCCGCTTATCAGCGATACCTGCAAAAGGCTGCCATGACAGACATGCTGCAATCGCTGGCACCGTATCAAACTGCGGTCAACTTATGCGCGTTAGAAAACAGCAGCGTTACGCCTTGTAATGCAGGAAGCCAAGGTATTCCTGTTGCGAGAGGCTCACGCTATGTCAGCAATCTCAGCGTAACACAAGGCGTCATCAGTTTGACGGGGCAGTCTGCCTTGCAAGGATTGCACGTGACCTTAATACCCTATTAGGATAGCGGCAGCAGTTCCGTCATTTGGCGCCGACATTGTCAGGCAGCCTCGCAGGCCGAGAGTTTGATAGTCGCTTGCGAGCGGGTATTTCGTTTCGATGATGTCTCGGAGTAAACATGCGCACATACGCCCCGTTGGATCAAGAGATCAAGCAGCTGTGCCAACGCTATCAGGCACAGCTGCTGACAGTGGATGAACAATCCGTCACTATCGCCGTCACGGGTGATGTGGCTCCTGCATTGCTGACAGCGCTAAAATTTGCCAGTAATCGCCGTATCGTGGTGGAACGCTGGTCACAAGCGAAGCTGGAGCAGGCTTTCCACCCACTACCGCAGGCGGCAGAAAGCGACGCGGTGTTCAGCGTCACACCCACCACCGAGCCAGCAGACGAAGAGACGTCCGTTATCCACTATGTCAATCAAACGCTGGCACAGGCCTTCCAGCGACGGGCTTCGGATATCCATTTTGAACCTATGGCGGATAACTATCGTGTTCGCATGCGTATTGATGGCGTGCTGCATATCTGCTCATCCCCCCCATTGGGCTGGGCGGCACGCCTTACCGCACGACTGAAAATCATGGGGCAGTTGGATATTGCAGAGCGCCGTCTGCCGCAAGACGGTCAGTTCTCGTTTGCGCTCAATGCACAGTCGCTCTCGCTGCGTATTGCCACACTGCCCGTACTGGAAGGTGAAAAAATCGTACTGCGCGTATTATAAACCTACCGACAGATGCTCACTCTCGATAGCCTGGGCTTATCGCCGACGGCATACACTTGCCTGACACAGGCGTTACAGCAGCCGCAGGGTATGATCCTGGTGACCGGACCCACGGGAAGCGGCAAAACCGTGACGCTTTATAGCGCAATATGCTGGCTCAATGAGAGTCAGCGCAACATTTGCAGTGTGGAAGATCCGGTGGAAATCCCGTTGCCGGGCATCAATCAAACCGCATTGAACCTTAAGGCCGAGCTGGATTTCAGCCGCATTTTGCGTGCCTTACTGCGTCAAGATCCTGATGTTGTCATGATCGGCGAAATACGTGATAGCGAAACGGCGGAAATTGCCGTGAAAGCGGCGCAAACCGGTCATCTGGTACTATCGACGCTGCACACCAATTCCGCGATTGAAACCCTGACCCGACTCGGCCATTTGGGCATCCCCGGCTATTTGCTCGCGGGTGCGTTGACGCTGCTCATTGCCCAGCGTCTGGTACGGCGTCTCTGTCCACACTGTAAAACACCTGCCTCTCCGCTATTAACATTTCCCGATTCGCTATGGGCAACCCCCGTCCCACACTGGGAGGCACAAGGCTGTGAACACTGCGTGAAGGGATATTATGGTAGAACCGCCCTCTACGAGCTGCTACCGCTCACCCCTGCGCTGCGACACGCATTAAGTCGAGGAGCCAGCACGCAAGACCTCACTGTACTGGCCAACGAAACGGGCTATGACACGCTATTCATATCGGCATTACGAAGGGTTTCCCAAGGGGAGACATCTGCCGCCGAAATGTATCGCGTCATTGGCACATCACCACACTCTCATTGAGACTGCGGCCATGTCACAAAAACTCTACTACTGGCTTGCTCTCACGTCGAATGGCGAGTTACAGCGCGGGGAAAGCATCGGTAATGCGCGTCAGCACGTTTATCTACGTCTGGCTCAGAAGGGATACCAGCCGTTACGTTTACGGTACCGGCAGACGCTCACGCAACGTTACTGGAAAGTAACGGCCCGTATCACCTTGTTTAAACAGGTTGCCGCATTGCTACAGGCTGGCCTGCCACTGCTGAATGCACTGCGACTGCTGCCCGAACAGCATTAACTGCCGGGATGGCGATGTCTGATTAACGCATTAGCCGATGACATTGCCGAAGGCGAATCTTTTTCCGATGTCCTGCGCCACTACCCGCAGGTGTTTCCTACGCTTTATCCCACCCTGGTCGCCGTTGGGGAGATGACCGGTAAACTGGATGTGTGTTGCCAACAGTTGGCGACGCAGCAAGAGCAGCAGCTTCAACTGCAAAAGAAAGTGAAACAAGCGCTGCGCTATCCTGGTTTTGTTCTGGGCGTTAGCGTTACGGTGAGTATCATCATGCTGATATGGGTATTACCCGAATTTACCAGCTTGTATGAGGCATTCGAGACACCGCTACCGCCACTGACTCAGCGCGTTCTGGCACTTGCAGATGTGGTTGCCCATCACGCGCTGCTGCTACTTACGCTACCGGTGAGCATCGTACTGGGGTATCCGGTGTGCCGCGCCCGCTCCATAGCCCTTCGACGACAGGAAGAACGTTTTTTGCTAAAGATCCCACTACTCGGCACACTGATGCGAGGAGAGACATTAAGCTATCTTTTCACGCTGCTCGCCTTGACACAACGCGCTGGGCTGACACTGCCTGCCTGACAGCCGCTGCCACCCTCCACTATGTTGCCTATCAGGAAGCGCTAAGCCCGATTCTGCGGAATATAGAGCAGGGGGACTCGCTGCAACAGGCAATGACACCTTACAGCAGGTTATTGCCACCCCCTTGTGCGCAACTGATTCGCGTAGGAGAAAAAACCGGTGCGCTGGACAACATGTTTAACCAGTTAGCGCAATGGCACCAACAGCAGACAGCACAGCGCGCGGAAACGCTAACCCACACGTTGGAGACACTGCTGATCGTGCTGGTTGGTGGCATAATTTGTACGTTGGTGATCGCCATGTATCTGCCCATCTTCCAATTCGGGAATCTGATGGCGAATGCGTAATCGCTTCGCCATCTTCGTGCAGTCTGTACCGCGCGTGCTGGCGCTAGGCGTTGCCGTTGTAGATACGGTTTTCCTGCTCTGCCACACGAATAAACGTGGTGCGCTTGGTGAGTTCTTTCAGGCGAGAAGCACCAACATATGTGCATGCCGAACGCAAACCGCCCAGAATATCACGTACGGTATTATCAACCGGACCGCGCAGCGGCAGCTTGACCGTTTTCCCTTCTGCGGCGCGATACTCTGCGATACCGCCGGAATGGCGCTCCATCGCAGAGGCAGAACTCATGCCATAAAACAGCATCAATTTCTCGCCATTCTCTTCCACCACCCGGCCTTCACACTCATCGTGGCCCGCCAGCATGCCGCCGAGCATCACAAAATCTGCGCCACCGCCAAAGGCTTTCGCCACGTCGCCTGGCATCGAGCAGCCACCGTCACTGACGATCTGTCCGCCCAAGCCGTGTGCGGCATCCGCACACTCGATCACAGCAGAGAGTTGCGGATAACCCACACCGGTTTTCACTCGCGTGGTACACACTGAACCTGGTCCGATCCCCACCTTGACGATATCCGCGCCATAGAGAATCAGCTCTTCCACCATTTCGCCCGTCACGACGTTCCCAGCGCAAATGACCTTATCCGGCCAGGCTTCACGCGCTTTTTGCAGGAAATTAACGAAGTGCTCGGAATAGCCGTTGGCAACGTCGATACAGATAAATTTGAGTTCAGCCGACAGCGCCAGGATCTGTTTCACCTTGACGAAATCCGCCTCCGAGGTACCGGTGGACACCATCACATGGCGTAATACCGTTTCAGGAGCTTCTTTGACGAACTGCGCCCACTGCTCCACGCTGTAGTGCTTATGTACCGCAGTCAGCACGTCAAATTCCGCCAGCGCACGCGCCATACGAAAGGTGCCTACGGTATCCATATTGGCTGCAATCACCGGTACACCAGACCAGGTGCTCTGAGAATGAAGGAAGGTGAATTGGCGTTCCAATTCAACATCAGAACGACTTTTCAAGGTAGAACGCTTGGGGCGAATAAGGACATCTTTGAAACCGAGCTTCAGATCTTCTTCAATACGCATGACGGTTATCTTCCTGGTTATAGCGGCGAGTATGCCAGCAATGCGGCCACGTAAAGTACAAAGGGAGAAGGCCATTCCCAGTTACCTCATCATACGCAGTAATAATGCAACAACAAGACTGCGAATTTCCCTTTATTTGGGCTAGAATCCCATAAATTTACCTGCTCATTTTCACACAAGGCGTTATGACATATATCGTAGCCTTAACAGGTGGCATCGGCAGCGGCAAAAGTTCGGTCGCCAATGCCTTCGCCACCTTCGGGATCCCGGTTGTCGATGCCGATGTCATCGCACGTCAGGTGGTTGAGCCCGGTACGCCAGCGTTATCGGC
This sequence comes from Candidatus Symbiopectobacterium sp. 'North America', assembly GCF_015762685.1. GTDB lineage: Bacteria > Pseudomonadota > Gammaproteobacteria > Enterobacterales > Enterobacteriaceae > Symbiopectobacterium. Next base: position 7,666 of record NZ_PEHF01000076.1, read on the forward strand.
TATTCAGGCGCATTTTGGTAACGATATGTTGAATAGCGATGGCACCTTGAATCGTGCCATGCTCCGCCAGCGCATCTTTTCCTCAACAGAGGATAAAACGTGGCTAAATGCCTTATTGCACCCCTTGATTCATGCAGAAACACGGCGACAATGGCAACAGGCCAAAGGCCCCTATGTGCTGTGGGTGGTGCCGCTGTTGGTAGAGAATGGGCTGCAATCCCTGGCGCAGCGCGTGGCGGTCGTTGATGTGGAAAGAGACACGCAATTAGAACGCCTGCTTGCTCGCGACAAGGTAAATCGCCAGCAGGCTGAGAACATACTCGCTGCACAGGCAACGCGTGAACAGCGGTTGGCCTGTGCGGATGACATTATTGATAACAACGGTCGCCCCGGGGCGTGGATGGAGCAGGTCGCCGCGTTACATCAACGCTACCTCGCCCTTGCCGCCGACAACGACCGACAGGACAAGTAACAATGAGCGATGCCCTTTCCACCGTGTTATTTGAATACCCACTCAATGAAAAGACGCGTACCTGGCTACGTTTGGAAACGCTGCTGCAACAGTTGCATGAAAATCACAGTTGGGCAGATATGGGTAGTGCGCTTGCCTTCTTCCGTGCCGTGGTCGATTTGCTCGACGTACTAGAACGCGGAGACATTCGTACTGAACAGCTCAAAGAGCTGGAGCGTCAGCAACAAAAGCTGCTGCAATGGAGCGATGTACCCGGCGTCGATCATGACCGTATCCATGCACTACGCCAGCGTTTGAAGCAACTCGCAGCCGTTCTGATGTCCGCCCCGCGCATGGGGCAATTCTTGCGCGAAGACAAGTTAATTGGCATGGTACGGCAGCGCCTGAGCATTCCGGGCGGTTGTTGCAGTTTTGATGTGCCAACCCTGCATCTGTGGCTGCATCAGCCACAGATGCAAAAGCAACAAGTGATCGATGCCTGGCTACACTCGCTGTCACCGCTAAAAAACTCGCTCGACCAGGTGCTGGAGCTGATTCGCCACTCGGGTACTTTTCGGGCACAAACCAGTTTGAACGGATTCTTTCAAGATAATGCGGTAGATGCCGACCTGATTCGTTTGCAATTGGCTATCGAGCATCAGCTCTACCCTCAGGTATCAGGCCATAAATCACGCTTTGCGATTCGCTTTTTACCATTAGACAGCGAAAATGGTCAGGTCCCTGCGCGCCTGTCCTTTGAATTAGCCTGTTGTTAACCGATATTGCTGTAGGAAAAAACATGGATAACGAAACCTTCACTGTTAGTTGCCCCCACCTGCAAAAGGTCGGTGGAGTGGGGAGAAAATAGCCCTTATCGCCCTTTTTGCAGCAAACGCTGCCAGCTTATCGATCTCGGAGAATGGGCAGATGAAGAAAAGCGCATCCCGAACAATGAAGATATTTCGGACAGCGACGAATGGAGCGAAGAACCTCGCCATTAACGCCTTACGATTAATCAGCGGGGTTGTTGCACCGATTTAGCAATGCGTTTCCTTCAGCCAGCGGATCATCTCGGCGTTGGCGGGAGGAAATTCATCTTCCAGCAGCGACGCGACATCCAGCCAGCGAGAAGGCTGCCCTTCACGCCCATAGGGTTCACCCTGCCAGCGTTCAACCATAAAGAAGTGCAGCGTAATAATGCGCTCATCGCTTTCCACGGTTTTGCTGTTCAGCGCTTTCGGCGCCAGCGCTTCAATCCCTGTTTCTTCACGCAGTTCACGAATCAACGCCTGTTCAGCGGTTTCGCCCGGTTCCACTTTTCCGCCAGGAAACTCCCACATTTCCCCCATGTGTACGCCCTGAGGGCGACGGGCGATAAAAAACTCGCGTTGCGCATTACGAATAATGCCTACCGCAACGTTCAGGTGTTTACGCACGACTTACTCCTTCAGATTCCAGCCAAATAAAAGGCGGTCATTGACCGCCAGTAGGGTTGCTGACAACCCACATTCCACCTGTCATTCCCGCGCAGACGGGAATCTCCCACAGGCTAAACGCGTTCATCCTGCCAGAGGTTCCCGACCTACGCCGAGGACGACAAGGATGTTGATCCTCATTGTTATTAGTGCTGCAAACGGCCATGACACTGCTTGTACTTTTTACCAGAACCGCACGGGCACGGATCGTTGCGACCAATCTTGCGATCGCCCTGCCCGGCAGCCGCTGCCGCTGCGCTGATCTGATCGTCGCTCTGGTGGCTCAGCTGTTGCTGACGCGCCAGGCGTTCCGCCTCTTCGCGACGCTGTTGCTCCAGCGCTTCAACTTCTTCCGGCATTCTGACCTGCACCTTACTCAGCGTGCTGATCACTTCATATTTCAAGGACTCCAGCATGTTGGCAAACATGGAAAAGGATTCGCGCTTGAACTCTTGCTTCGGATCTTTCTGCGCGTAGCCGCGCAGGTGGATACCCTGACGCAGATAATCCATCGCCGCCAGATGCTCTTTCCACAGAGAATCCAGCGTTTGCAGCATCACGCCCTTCTCGAAGTTGCGCATCACATCGACACCGACCACTTCTTCTTTGCGCTGATAGACATCGACGGCTTGTTGCAGGATACGCTCACGCAGGGTCTCTTCATGCAGCGTATGCTCTTCATCCAACCAAGCTGAAATCGGCAAATCGAGGTCGAAATCGTTTTTCAGGCGCTGCTCCAGCCCTTCGATATCCCACTGCTCTTCCAGCGACTGCGGCGGAATGTGGTTATCAATCGCCAGTTTAAACACGTCTTCACGGATGCTGTTGATGGTTTCGCTGATATCCACCACGTCCAGCAATTCATTACGCTGGGTGTAAATGGCGCGACGCTGATCGTTAGCCACATCATCATATTCCAGCAACTGCTTACGAATATCAAAGTTGCGGCTTTCCACCTTGCGCTGGGCATTGGCGATCGCTTTAGTCACCCACGGGTGCTCAATGGCTTCACCCAGTTTCATTCCCAGTTTACGCATCATGTTGGAGACGCGATCCGAAGCAAAAATACGCATCAGCGCATCTTCCATCGACAGGTAAAAACGGGAGGAACCCGCATCCCCCTGACGACCAGAACGGCCACGTAACTGGTTATCGATACGACGTGATTCATGACGTTCCGTACCGATAATGTGCAAACCACCGGCAGCCAATACCGCATCGTGACGTACTTGCCATGCGGCTTTAGCTTCGGCAATCGCGGCCTCATCCGGATCGTCCAGCAGCGCCAAATCGGCCTGCAAGCTGCCGCCCAGCACGATATCGGTACCACGACCTGCCATGTTGGTGGCGATAGTCACTGCACTTGCATGACCGGCCTGCGCAACGATATCCGCTTCCTTGGCGTGGAATTTGGCGTTCAGGACGTTGTGCTTGATGCCTGCTTTGGTCAGCGCTTCTGACACCACTTCCGATTTTTCGATGGAGATAGTCCCCACCAACACCGGCTGGCCCTTCACGCTACGCTCTTTAATATCTTCGATGATCGCGTCGATCTTTTCCTGTTCAGTCATATAGACCAGATCGGGTAAATCTTTACGGATCATCGGGCGGTTGGTCGGTATCACAATGGTATCGAGCTTATAAATGGAGCTGAATTCGAACGCTTCGGTATCTGCCGTACCGGTCATCCCGGCCAGCTTTTCGTACAGGCGGAAGTAGTTCTGGAAGGTGATCGACGCCAGCGTCTGGTTTTCGTTCTGGATCTTCACGTTCTCTTTGGCTTCCACCGCTTGGTGCAAACCATCAGACCAGCGACGCCCCTGCATGGTACGACCGGTGTGCTCATCCACGATGATCACTTCGCTGTCTTTTACGATGTAGTCAACATCACGGGTAAACAGCACGTGGGCGCGCAGCGCTGCGGTAACGTGGTGCATCAGCATGATATTGATTGGAGAATACAGCGACTCTCCATCATCCATGATGCCTTGTTTCACCAGCAGTTCTTCCACCAGCACCAGGCCGCGCTCGGTCAGGTTCACCTGACGCGCTTTTTCATCCACCGAGAAGTGCCCTTCACCGTGGAAGGTATCGGAGTCTTCTTTTTCCTGACGAATCAGGTGCGGAATGATTTTGTTAACGCGAATATAGAGATCGGAACTGTCTTCCGCCGGACCGGAAATGATCAGCGGGGTACGCGCTTCATCGATCAGGATGGAGTCCACTTCATCCACCAACGCATAATAAAGCTTACGCTGCACGCGCTCTTCGGGGCTGAATGCCATGTTGTCGCGCAGATAGTCAAAGCCGTACTCGTTGTTGGTACCGTAAGTGATATCGGCTGCATAGGCTTCACGTTTGGCTGGTGCAGGCATGCCCGGCAGGTTGATGCCAACCGTCAAGCCCAGGTATTCAAACAGCGGGCGGTTATTCTCGGCGTCACGCTGTGCCAGGTAGTAGTTCACTGTCACCACGTGCACACCGCGGCCGGTCAGGGCATTAAGGTAGGCAGGCAACGTTGCAGTCAGAGTCTTACCTTCACCGGTACGCATTTCTGCGATGCAGCGTTCATTCAGTACCATGCCGCCCACCAACTGGACGTCAAAATGGCGCATACCAAACACACGCTTACTGGCTTCACGCACCACCGCAAATGCCTCAGGCAGTAACGCTTCAAGGGTTTCACCTTTTTCAAGACGCGCTCGGAATTCAGCGGTTTTTGCCTTCAGTTCATCATCAGACAGCGCTTCGATGGCCGGTTCCATTCGGTTGATCACATCAACCACTTTACGCATACGGCGCAGCGTACGATCGTTACGGCTGCCAAAAACTTTAGTCAGGATACTGGTTAACATAATGATTTTATTCTCACGTAGGCCGCTGTTTCAGCGACGATACGATAGCTACTCATAATTCCTTTCATCGCAATCCGGGGATCGGCGAGAAGAAGCGGTATTCGCGTTTGCATACAGAACATTGACATTGTCCATGTTCATCGTTATACGCCAGGAAAGCGCGAGTGAAACGGCGTATCAGGCAAAGAGTGCTGGCCCAGCGCGGATGCCACGGACTTGAGACAACCACAGCCCGATACGGTGAGGAGAAGCGGCAAAAACCAGGGTGCCGCGCGGTAAGGGGTGTAAGACCGAGGGGGTTTCCGGCAGCGTCAACAGCGCATTGAGCGTATCCAGAATCACCAGCGGGTGAGCACTCAACGCCGCCTCGGCCTCCGGCAATGCGTGCGTCTGAGGCACCGTTAACGCAAACGAGAGATGGCGAATAACCGTGCGAATGGCATGTTGATGCCAATAATCGATACCAAATGACGTGCGGCGATGCACCTCTTTCAAACTGGCCAGTTCGGTCAGACTGAAAGCGACGGGATTCTGGCAGCTGATACTGGCCGTCGCGTTTGACGCAGAAGCATGCTCGTTGGTTTCGTTAAGGCTGGTCGGCAGACCAAGGCTGGCCGCAACCATCCCCAACAGGAGATGTGGCCAAAAATAACGTCTGCCAAATTGTCGCCAACGATTTAGAATACCCATGACGAGTTTATTTGCCCACCGGAGCCTGATGCCTATGCGTGATAGCCGCCCCCAATCACTGGAGTCCCTGTTCGATAGCGTGTCAGGGGGAAATAAAGGCCCCTTGCACGATGTCCAACAGCGCGCTATCGCCTTGTTAAAACTTAATCGGGCCGTGAAAGGCTTATTGCCTTCTCAACTGCACCCGTGGTGTCGCGTCGCGAATTACCGACAAGGCCACCTGATTCTGGAAACTGCCAATGCAAGCTGGTTAATGCGGTTACGTTATGATCAGCCTTCGTTACTCTCAGCATTGCGCGCTCAGATATTACCATCATTGGCATCGATCGACATCAGGATTAATCCCGCGCTGGCCGCAAAAGGGGATGAAACTGTATCGGGAAAGAATAATTTGAGCGCAGAAAACAAAACTTCAGATACGCCGCCCCGTCAACTGAGCGAACAAAGTGCCGATACGCTCCGGCATTTAGCCAGCCACAGTCCGGAAAAACTGAGGAAAATATTAGAAAGGCTGGCTTCACTCGCCGGAGAGGGTACGAGTAAAACCAGCCAACAGAAAAAATAACCTGTCACATTCGCCTGAACGACGACACTAACGCCCGATGTCGGTTACGCCAGCACCGTAGAAGGCGCTTTGAACGCCAATGGTACTTCGCGCTCGTTTTCAAATGTGACGTATTCCCACGCTTCCTGCTTAGCCAACACCGCCTGCAACAATTTGTTGTTGAGCGCGTGACCAGATTTGAACGCAGAGAACGCACCGATGATGTTATAACCACACATGAACAGGTCACCGATAGCATCCAGCATTTTATGACGCACAAACTCATCTTCAAAACGCAGGCCATCTTCGTTCAGCACACGATAATCGTCTACCACGATAGCACAATCCATACTGCCGCCCAGGCACAGGCCACGGGATTGCAGGTATTCGATATCGCGCATAAAGCCGAAAGTACGCGCACGGCTGATCTGGCGAATAAACGCATCAGCTGAGAAATCCAGGCAATAGCGCTGTGAGCCGGCATCAATGGCTGGGTGGTTAAAATCGATAGTGAAATCAAGGCTGAAACCGTTATACGGGGTCAGTTCTGCCCATTTATCACCGTCTTCAACCCGCACAGGCTGTTTGATGCGAACAAACTTTTTGGCGCAGCTCAGCTCTTCAATACCGGCATCAAGCAGCAGGTAGACGAACGGGCTGGCACTGCCATCCATAATTGGAATTTCCGGGGCATCAACATCAATCACGATGTTATCGATACCCAACCCCGCCAAGGCGGCGTTCAGGTGTTCCACCGTTGAAATACGCACGTCATGCTCGTTTACCAGGCAAGTACAGAGCATGGTATCACGCACGGATTTGGCATCAGCCGGAAAATCAACCGGTGGATTCAAGTCAGTGCGGCGATAGATGACCCCGGTATTCGCCGGTGCAGGTCGCATCGTCAGCGTGACTTTCTTGCCGGTATGCAAACCGACGCCCGTCGCCTGTACGATACGCTTTAATGTACGTTGTTTGATCATCGTATTATCTCGCAATGTTACTGAATCAACCGTCCTAGCTTACACCAGGATCGGCGGGACAGTTTAGCACAAAGAGCGGAGATTCCAATCACAAGGCGGAGGTTAGTCCGCTTGTTTACGCAAAAATGCGGGAATATCCAAATAGTCAGGCTCTTTGTTGGTTTGTACCGTTTGGTCATTAACCACCTTGGCCGCCGGTTTTTCATGCGTCAGCGGCGTCATACCGTGCTGCTGATAACGGTGATCCATAACCGGCTGGCTGGCTTGTTTGTTGGTCACCAGCGTAATTTCCGGGCGCTTGTCCATGCCGATACCGGTCGCCACCACGGTGACGCGCAGTTCGTCGTTCATGTCCGGATCCAACGAGGTACCAATCACCACGGTGGCATTGTCAGAGGCGAACGCACGAATGGTGTTACCCACGGTTTCGAACTCATCCAGACGCAGGTCAAAGCCCGCCGTGATGTTAACCAACACGCCGCGCGCGCCAGACAGGTCGATATCCTCCAGCAGCGGGCTGGAAATCGCCATTTCAGCCGCTTCTTCGGAACGGTCTTCACCGCGTGCCACGCCGGAGCCCATCATGGCATAACCCATTTCTGACATCACGGTACGCACGTCCGCAAAGTCCACGTTCATCAGGCCAGGACGGGTAATCAGTTCGGCAATACCTTGGACAGCGCCTTTCAGTACATCGTTCGCTGCACCGAACGCATCCAGCAAAGAAATACCGCGACCCAGCACTTTCAGCAGTTTGTCGTTAGGGATGGTGATCAGAGAATCCACATGCTTGGACAGCTCGGCAATCCCCTGCTCGGCAAACACCATGCGTTTTTTGCCTTCGAAGTTGAAGGGCTTGGTCACAACCGCAACCGTCAGGATACCGAGATCCTTTGCCACTTCAGCCACCACAGGTGCTGCACCGGTGCCGGTACCGCCGCCCATACCGGCAGCGATGAACACCATGTCCGCACCATCAAGCGCAGCGCGCAGCGCTTCACGGTCTTCTTCCGCCGAGTTACGACCCACTTCCGGGTTGGCACCTGCGCCCAGCCCTTTGGTGATACCGCTACCAATCTGAATAGTCTGACCCACCGCAGTCTTGCGCAGTGCCTGCGCATCGGTATTCACTGCGAAGAATTCTACACCTTCGATGCGCTCGCGCACCATATGTTCGACTGCGTTACCGCCGCCACCGCCGACGCCGATGACTTTAATCACCGCGTCGTTGGTTAACTCCATTGGTTCAAACATAATTTCTCTCCGTTTTTTGCCTGTACCGCGAGACCGTCAAGTGTGCCACACGGTCTCTGATAAACATTAAAATTCCTTTCTCAGCCAGCTACTGATGCGTTTAAACCAATTGCCCACTGAGCCACGTTTTTCTACTTCGTGCTCACCGCCCAGGTGAGACTCTTTGCCGTAATGCAGCAGCCCGACCGCCGTTGAGTAGAAGAGCTCCTGCGCATAATCCGTTAAGCCTGTTATATTCAGTGGCTGACCGATACGCACCTGCGTGTGGAATACGCGCTTAGCGCAATCAACCAGCCCGTCGATCTGAGCGGCACCGCCCGTCAGCACAATGCCAGCGGCCAAATGGTGCTTCACGCCCTGCTGACGGAGTTGCTCCTGCAATTGCAAAATTTCATCGTTCACCAAATTGAGCAATTCGGTGTAACGCGGTTCAATCACTTCAGCCAGCGTCTGTCGTTGCAGACTGCGTGGCGGCCGACCGCCAACGCTCGGTACTTCAAGATTTTCGTCTTTGCTGACAATCGCGCCTAATGCACAACCGTGGCGTACCTTGATGGCTTCCGCATCCGTGGGCGGCGTGCCAAACGCATAAGCAATGTCGCTGGTCACCACATTGCCCGCGTAAGGTATCACTTTGGTGTGGCGCAGCGCACCGCCGGTATAGACCGCGATATCCATGGTGCCACCACCGATATCCACCACGCAAACGCCCAACTCACGCTCATCTTCCGTCAGCACGGCGTAGCTGGAAGCCAGGCCAGCGAAAATCAGTTGATCCACTTTCAAACCGCAGCGCTCTACGGCTTTGACAATGTTTTTCGCCATATCGTTATGGCAGGTGATCAAATGCACCTTTGCCTGCATGCGCACGCCGGAAAGCCCAATCGGGTTCTTGATCCCTTCCTGGTAATCAATGGCGTACTCTTGCGGAATCACATGCAAAATACGGTGTTCATCGCGCACGCGCACAGATTTCGCCGTGTGCACCACGCTCTCGACGTCATCCTGCGTCACTTCTTCTTCGGAAATCGGCACGATACCGATTTCATTCTGGCAACTGATGTGCTTGCCCGACAGCGCCAGATAGACGGAAGAAATTTGACAATCCGCCATCAGTTCGGCCTGGTCGATGGTCCGCTGTACGCATTTTACAACGGACTCCAAATCGTTAACGCCGCCTTTATCCATCCCGCGTGACGGACAACTGCCCACGCCGATGATATTGACCATGCCATCGGGCAAAACTTCCCCTACCAGTGCAGCCACTTTTGCTGTACCGATTTCCAGCCCAACTACCAGTTTTCTGTCCGTCGACTTGATCATTGTTGTTTAGCCTGTGCCTGATTCTGTTGCTGATTACCGTTCTGTTTTTGATCAACGTCTTTTCGCTGAGCATTTCCCTGCTACTGATCCAGCAGAGGCGGTGCCCATCCTACCGCGGCACCGGTGTCGTAACGTAAGTCCACGTAGCTAAAACGTTTGTTGTCGTTCTGTGCCTGCCGCTGCAACAGCGGGTAAAGCTCAAGAAAACGTTCCAAACGCCGGGCCCGTTCATCTCGCCCCAATTCCAGACGGATGTCATCTTCCAGCCCCAACTGCCACGAATGCCGTGCACTCATCGCCACCATTTTTAATGTCAGCTTACTGCTCGCCAACACCTGATTCATGGTGCGGTAGCCTTCCAGCACATCGTTTTCACTGCCTTCTGGCCCGTACAGCAACGGCATTTTGCGATCACCGACCCGTTCGGCGGGCACGCTGAAGGAATTTCCTTCTGCATCCACCATCAGTTGGTCATTCCACCGCGCTACGGGCACATATTCAACCAGGTGAATCTTTAATTCGTCAGGCCACTGCTTACGCACGCTGGCCTGTTTGATCCACGGCAGACGTTCAATCTGCTGTTGGATAACATCCACATCCTGCGTCGTAAAGGTACCCGGCGCGCCCAGCGACAATATCGCCTGGCGAATATCATCATGGGTGGTGTAGTGCCGCTCACCGGTAACCACCAAACGAGAAAGCGGTAACCGGCTGGCATCCTTCATCCACTGCAACACCATCCAGCCGCCCCACAGGATGGTGCCCAGCACCATCAGCAGGAACAACAATCCAGCCAACTGCCCACCGTTACTGCGACGCCCGCCTTTTGGCTCTTCGTCGCGTCCGCGCAAATTCCGCGCCGCCTGCGACATATCAAACAGCCGAGGCCAGGATCTGCGCGACGAGCTGCGAGAAGCTCATCCCGTGCTGCCTGGCGGCCATCGGCACCAGGCTGTGATCCGTCATACCAGGCGAGGTATTCACCTCCAACAGGTAAAACGCCCCGTCCGCATCCAGCATCAGGTCAACGCGTCCCCAGCCGCGACATCCCAATGCCGCAAAGGCCGCTTGCGCCAGTGCACCGATGGCCTGCTCCTGCTCTGCCAGCAGCCCACAGGGACAAAAATACTGCGTCTCGTCAGAGAGGTACTTCGCATCATAATCGTAAAACGCGCCCGCCGCCTGAATACTAATCGAGGGCAGAACCGTCTCGCCTAACAGCGCCACCGTATACTCCGGCCCACTCAGCCACTTCTCAACCAGCAAATCGTCGTCATGTTGAAACGCAGAGCCCAGCGCCGACGCCATCACCCCGCTGCCGGTGTAAGGCAACTGCAAAAACTCCAATACGCCTTGCAGCGTGCCGTCTTCACCGCCGCGACCGTGCAGGGCGATAAACACTTTGTCAAACCCGGCCTCTTTCAGGCGAGTGACCGGAAAATCGCGCGGGTCAACGGCTTCGGCATCAACTCCAGCCTCTTTTAGCCCGGCAACCACCGCCTGCCCGGAACGCAGTGACACATCACGCTCCGGCGATGTTCCTCCCAGCAGCACTGCCACTTTTTCCGCCATACTCACTCCGTAACCAGAGGTTGTAAGCGGGTATCCGCCAGTTTACGCGCCAGCTTGCCCACATTGCCCGCGCCTTGAATCAGCACCAGATCGCCATCGTGTAACGTCGGCGCCAGCAGCGTAGCCAGCATATCCGGATCGGTAACCAGAATCGGATCGACCTTGCCGCGTCCACGAATGGTACGGCACAGCGAGCGACTATCAGCACCGGGAATGGGGCTTTCTCCCGCCGAGTACACATCCAGCATCAGCAACACATCCACTTGCGACAGCACGTGGGCAAAATCGTCATACAGATCGCGCGTACGCGTGTAGCGGTGCGGCTGAAACACCATCACCACGCGTTTATCCGGCCAACCGGCACGAGCGGCTTTGATCGTCGCATCCACTTCTGTCGGATGGTGGCCGTAGTCATCCACCAACATCACACTGCCTGCGCTGCCATTTACCGCATCCAGCAGGAATTCCCCCAGAAAATCGAAACGACGCCCGGTTCCCTGAAAACTGGACAGTGCGCGCAAGATTGTCGCGTCATCAATGCCCTCTTCCGTCGCCACAGCAACCGCTGCTGCCGCGTTCAACGCGTTATGGCGGCCCGGTGCATTCAGCGTGACCTGCAACAGCGGCTTACCCTGACGCGCCAGCGTAAAGTGCCCCTGCGCACCGGACTGACGGTACTCTGCCACGCGCACATCGGCGTCGTCGCTAAAACCGTAGGTGGTTATATGACGCCCCACGCGCGGCAGCAATTCACGGATCACCGCATCGTCTACGCACATCACCGCACGGCCATAAAACGGCAGATTGTGCAAAAAGTTGATGAACGTCTGCTTTAAATTTTCAAAATTGCCCTGATAGGTATCCATATGATCTGCTTCGATATTGGTGACAATCGCCACCATCGGTTGCAGATGCAGGAAGGACGCATCGCTTTCGTCCGCTTCCGCAATCAGGTAACGACTGGAGCCCAAGCGCGCATGAACACCCGCTGCTTTCACCAACCCGCCGTTGACAAAGGTCGGGTCCAAACCCGCCTCGGCATAAATACTGGCGACCATCGCGGTGGTCGTGGTTTTGCCGTGGGTTCCGGCAATCGCGATACCGTGGCGAAAACGCATTAATTCGGCCAGCATTTCGGCGCGGCTGATCACCGGAATACGCGCCTCGTGGGCCGCAACGATTTCCGGGTTATCAGCGCTGATGGCGCTCGATACCACCACCACGCTGGCATCTTTCACGTTCTCAGGGCGATGATGAAAATAGATCTGCGCCCCCAGCGCTGCCAACTGCTGCGTCACCGTGTTCGGTGCCAGATCAGAGCCGCTGATGTGGTATCCTTCGTTCGCTAACACTTCGGCAATACCGCCCATGCCAGCACCACCGATGCCGACAAAATGGATGTGCCGCACGCAATGCATTTCGGGCACGATGGAACGCAGTTTTGCCAATTGCTGTGTATTCACTTTTTCTACCGCTACCTTTTCACTTGTACTTCATTCATTTGTCATGGGGAGACGACCAGCACCCATGCATTCTATTCTGTCAGCCGTACCTTACCGCGCGACAGCGGCCACTTCGGCGGCCACGCGTTCAGTTGCATCCGGCATCGCGACGGAACGGGCACGCTGTGCCATATCGCGCAACGTGGCGCGATCCCAACCGGACAGCACATCGCTCACTGCATCAACACTCAGTGCCGACTGCTCGATAATTTTGGCCGCACCCGCTTGCTCCAGCGGCAACGCATTCCAATATTGCTGCCGGTCTTTATGCTGAAAGGGCACAAACAGCGCAGACAAACCGGCGGCGGCAATCTCACTGACGGTAAGCGCACCTGAGCGGCACACCACCACGTCGGCCCAACTGTAGGCTTGCGCCATGTCATCAATAAATTCGGTGACTTTATGCTGCGGCACACCTGCCGCTGCATAAGCCTGCTGTACCTCAGCCAACGCGCCTTTGCCCGTCTGATGCCAGACAGTAACGTTAGCACCCAGTCGCGCGGCCACGTCCGGCAACGTGCGGTTTAGCACCCTGGCCCCTTGGCTTCCGCCCACCACCAGCACACGGATCGGGCCTTCACGCCCGGCCAAACGTTCGTCAGGTGCAGGCAACGCCAACACATCGGTATGAACCGGGTTGCCCACCACGTCAGCGCTAGGAAACGCACCAGGAAAAGCCTGTAATACCTTGCGCGCAATGCGCGACAGCCAGCGGTTGGTTAACCCCGCAATGCCGTTTTGCTCATGCAGCACCACCGGGATACCGCACAACCACGCGGCGAGACCGCCCGGTCCGGACACATAGCCGCCCATGCCCAGCACCACGTCCGGTTGGTAGCGTTTCATGATCGCTTGCGCCTGACGCACCGCGCGATAAATCCGCAATGGCGCACACAGTTGCGCCGCAATGCCTTTGCCGCGCAAACCAGAAATATGAATAAAATCAATCTCAATGCCGTTTTTTGGCACCAAATCGGCTTCCATGCGATCGGCAGTTCCCAGCCAACGAACCTGCCAACCTTGCGCCATCAAATGATGTGCGACCGCAAGCCCCGGGAAGACATGTCCTCCGGTGCCGCCAGCCATCACCATCAAGCGCTTACCTTCGCCACTCATTTGGCACTCCTCGTGAACGCCTGCTCCTTGGTCAGGCGTGTCTCAAAATCGATCCGCAACAGCAACACAATGGCGGTCGACATGATGATCAAACTCGAGCCACCGTAACTGATTAACGGCAGCGTCAGCCCTTTGGTGGGTAACATTCCCGCAGCAGCGCCTACGTTTACCAGCGTTTGGAAACTAAACCAGATGCCGATAGAACATGCCAAAAAGCCGGAAAATCGCTGATCGATCTCCAACGCGCGCTTGCCGATGGACATGGCCCGAAAAGCGATGAAGAATATCATTAACAACGCCAAAACCACACCGATATAGCCGAGCTCTTCGCCTAAAATGGAAAAAATAAAGTCGGTGTGCGCTTCCGGTAAATACTCCAGTTTCTGCACCGAGTTTCCTAATCCTTGCCCCCACAGCTCGCCGCGGCCAAATGCCATCAGCGACTGGGTTAACTGGTAGCCACTGCCAAACGGATCTTCCCACGGATTCCAGAACGACGTCACGCGGCGCATACGGTAAGGTTCCGCCACAATCAGCAAACCGACGGCAAACATACCGCAGCCAATGATGGCGAGAAACTGCCACAGCTTGGCACCAGCCAAAAACAGCATCGCCAGCATGGTGATAAACAGCACAACCACCGTTCCCAGATCGGGCTGCGCCAGCAGTAGAACGGCCAGTACCACCATCACGCCCATCGGTTTGCAAAAGCCCCAGAAGTTGTTACGAACTTCCTCTACCTTGCGCACCATGTAGCTGGAGAGGTAGCAAAACAGCGCCAGCTTCGACAACTCCGCAGGCTGCACGCGCAGTGGCCCCAGCACAATCCAGCGTGAAGCACCATTTACCGAACTGCCGACCACCAGCACCACCAGCAGCATCACCAGTGTGAGCAGCAGTAATATCGGGCTGTAACGCTGCCAGACTTCCATCGGCACGCGCATGGTGATCAACGCCAACGCAAATGCCAGACCAAGGTAGAACGCGTCACGCTTGGCAAAAAAGAACGGGTCGCTGGTCAGGCGCTGCCCCACGGGCATGGATGCCGAGGTCACCATCACGAACCCGATGACGGCCAGCCCGAACGTCAGCCAGAGCAGGGTGCGGTCATACATCACGATGCTCTGCACATCGCTTTCCCGCGTCCCCATGACCCAGCCTTTCAGTCGTTCAATCACTGGCAGCCCAATAAAACGCATCAGCCAAGTTCCTCCGCCAATCGGGCGAACTCATCGCCGCGCTGTTCGAAGCTCTTGAACTGATCGAGGCTGGCACACGCCGGAGACAGCAGTACCAGATCGCCCGGTTCGACGCGCGTGGCAATCACGCGCAGAGTTTGCTCCATCGTCTCGGTTTGCTCTGCTATCTCTGGGCGCAAGGCCGCCAGTTGGGCACCATCACGCCCGAAGCAATACAGGCGAATATTGTCACCCTGGACATAACGCAGCAGCGGCGAAAAATCGGCCGACTTACCGTCGCCGCCTAACAGCAAGTGCAGCGTGCCTTTAACCTGTAATCCGTTCAGCGCCGCTTCGGTGCTGCCAACGTTGGTTGCCTTGGAATCGTTAATCCAGCGCACTCCGTTACGCTGCCACACGCACTGGAAACGGTGCGGCAAACCAGTAAAGGTGGTGAGTGCCGTTAACGCGGGCGCGCGAGGAATTCCCACCGCATCCGCCAATGCCAGCGCCGCCAGCGCATTGGTGTGGTTATGTTGCCCCACCAGGGAAATCTCTTTGGTATTCAAAACGCGCTCGCCTTTCACACGCAGCCAGGTTTCGCCCTGCTGGGTGTTGAGGTGATAGTCGCCCACATCCACGCCAAAGCTGATGTAGCGCGCGTCAGCGCCTTTGATCGGCATGGTTAGCGCGTCATCGGCGTTCACCACACACACCTGCGCATGGTCATAGATGCGTAACTTGGCAGCACGATACTGTTGGATACCAAACGGATAGCGGTTGGTATGATCTTCCGTGACGTTGAGAATGGTGGCAGCGGCGGCACGCAGGCTGGACGTGGTTTCCAACTGGAAGCTCGACAACTCCAGCACGTACAGTTGGCACGGCTGTTTCAGCAGCGTCAGTGCCGGCAGGCCAATATTTCCGCCGACACCGACCGACCAACCGGCTGCCTTAGCCATTTCACCGACCAGCGTAGTGACCGTACTTTTACCGTTGGAGCCAGTAATCGCCACAATTGGTGCCTGCGCTTCACGGCAAAACAACTCGATATCGCCCACAATCTCTACGCCTGCGGCGGCGGCATCGGCCAGCGCGGGTGTTGCCAGTGCAATACCGGGGCTGGCGACGATCAGGTCAGCCGCTAACAGCCTGTCTTCATTTAACGAACCAAGGTGGCGATCAACCTCGGTAGGCAACTTATCCAAACCAGGCGGACTAACACGGGTATCCACCACGCGCGGCGTCACACCGCGCGTCAGGAAGAAATCAACGCAGTAAAGCCCGGTGATCCCCAGGCCAATAATGACAACGTTTTTACCCTGATAGTCCATCATAGTGTTACCGTACCTTCAGCGTTGCCAGGCCAATCAGCACCAGCATCAGCGAAATAATCCAAAAACGCACAATCACGCGCGGCTCTGGCCACCCTTTAAGTTCATAGTGATGGTGAATCGGTGCCATGCGGAAGATACGCTGCCCGCGTAGCTTGAATGAACCGACCTGAAGGATCACCGACAGGGTTTCAACCACGAACACCCCGCCCATAATCAACAGCAAGAATTCCTGACGCATCAGGACGGCAATAGTGCCCAACGCGCCACCGAGCGCCAGTGAGCCGACATCGCCCATAAACACCTGCGCCGGATAGGTGTTAAACCACAGGAAACCCAGGCCCGCACCGACGATCGCCGTACAGACGATCACCAGTTCACTGGCGTGGCGGATATAAGGGATATGCAGGTAACCGGCGAAATTCATGTTGCCCGTCGCCCACGCCACCAGCGCAAAACCAGCGGCGACAAACACGGTCGGCATAATCGCCAAACCATCCAGTCCGTCAGTGAGGTTGACCGCGTTACTGGTGCCGACGATGACAAAGTAGGTCAGCAAAATGTAGAGCAGACCCAATTGCGGCATCACATCTTTAAAGAACGGCACCACCAGTTGCGTGGCCGGTGTGCCTTTGCCGATGGCATACAGGGCAAACGCCACCGCCAGCGCAATCAGCGATTGCCAGAAATATTTCCAGCGCGCGATCAACCCTTTGGTGTCTTTGCGTACCACTTTGCGGTAATCATCGACAAAGCCGACGATACCGTAGCCCAGCAGCACCAACAGCACGCACCACACATAGGGGTTGGACAAGTTGGACCATAGCAGCACCGAAACGATGATCGCTGCCAGAATCATGACACCGCCCATGGTTGGCGTACCACGTTTGCTGAAATGAGATTCAGGCCCTTCATTGCGCACCACTTGCCCGATCTGCAATTTTTGCAACCAGGCGATCAGATGCGGTCCCATCCACAAGGAGATCACTAACGCGGTCAGCAGGCTGACAATGGCGCGAAACGTCAAATACGAGAAGACGTTAAAGCCGGAATAAAACTTGACCAGATGTTCGGCCAGCCACACTAACATGCTGCATTCTCCTGTAATGCGTGTACCACATGCTCCATCGCAGAACTCCGGGAGCCTTTAACCAAAATGCTGATCGTGCCATGCGCCGACAGCAACGTCTGCAAACGCGCTATCAATGCGGCCCGATCGGAAAAATGTTCACCACGTTCACTGGTGAGGCTGATGGCCTGACTCAAGGTACCAATGCTCAACACCGTATCAATGCCTGTGTCACGTGCCACTTCGCCCACCTTCTGATGACACGCCTCGGCATCCTCACCAAGTTCACCCATGTCGCCCACCACCAGTACGCGGTAGCCCGGCATCTCTGCCAGCGTGTGCACCGCGGCATTCATCGACCCCACATTGGCGTTGTAGCTGTCGTCCAGCAGCAGTTTGTTTGCCGCCAGCATGATGGGGAACAAGCGCCCCGGCACAGCCTTAAGCTGCGCCAGCCCGTCTTTCACCTGCTGCAACCCTGCGCCTACGGACATCGCCAGTGCGGCAGCCGCCAGCGCGTTTGCCACGTTATGTCGACCCGGCAGCGGCACGTTGACCTCCAGCGAGCCAAACGGCGTATGGAGTTCAAACAGGGTGCCTCCACCTTCATTGCGAATATAGCTGGCGTAGTAGTCTGTGTTTTCACATTGCTGCGGTGAAAATTGCCATACTGTTTTATCGCGCAGCACGTCGTGCCAACGCGTCAGGTCATTACTGTCGGCGTTGATGACCGCAATACCCTTGGTAGGCAAGCCGTTGAAGATCTCCCCTTTGGCTCGCGCGACACCGTCTAACGATCCAAACCCTTCCAGATGTGCGGCTGCCAGGTTATTTACCAGCGCGCTATCCGGACGCACCATATTGGTGGCATAGGCAATCTCACCAATATGGTTAGCCCCCAATTCAATCACCGCAAAGCGGTGATCAAGTGTCAGGCGCAACAGCGTTAACGGCACGCCAATGTCGTTATTGAAATTGCCGTCGGTGTAAAGCACGTCGCCACACTGGCACAAAATCTCGGCCGTCATCTCTTTGACGGAGGTTTTACCGGAAGAACCGGTCAATGCCACCACGCGCGCAGAAGATTGGCGACGCATCCAGGCACCCAGTTCGCCCAACGCCAAACGGGTATCCCCCACCAGCAA
This sequence comes from Candidatus Symbiopectobacterium sp. 'North America', assembly GCF_015762685.1. GTDB lineage: Bacteria > Pseudomonadota > Gammaproteobacteria > Enterobacterales > Enterobacteriaceae > Symbiopectobacterium. The sequence goes on from NZ_PEHF01000076.1 coordinate 26,157, forward strand.
TTGCGGCACGTCGATAGGTAAGTGCTTACTGACCAACAGAGCCGCCGCACCGCCGCGTACTGCCTGATGGGCATAATCATGAGCATCAAATTTTTCACCGCGCAGGGCAATAAACAGGCAGCGCGGCGTCAATTTTCGGGTATCGGTGCACACAGTATCCACCGCCACATCCTCGCCGAGGAGTGTGGCATTTAACGCCGTGGCCAGTTGCTGCAACGTAACGCGAATCATGCGATAACCCCCAGCAGACGCGCGGCAGTCACGCGATCGGAATAATCGAGACGCAGATTGTCCACCAGTTGATAATCTTCATGGCCTTTACCTGCAATCAACACAATATCGTCCACGTTGGCCTGCATAATGGCGCTGGTCAATGCTTCGGCGCGACCGTGTACCGCCAGTGCCCGCCCGGCATCCACCAGACCGGCAAGAATATCTTTCACGATAGTCTGTGGCTCTTCGCTCCTGGGGTTATCGTCCGTCACCACAACGCGATCGGCCAGTTGTTCCGCGATGGCTCCCATAAGTGGGCGCTTACCTTTGTCACGATCGCCGCCGCAACCGAATACGCACCACAGCTGACCGGAGCAATGCGGACGCGCCGCCGCCAGCGCTTTCTCCAGCGCATCCGGCGTGTGGGCGTAGTCCACAATCACAGTCGGTTTACCCGGCGCTTTAAACACTTCCATGCGACCGCAAACCGGCTGCAATTGTGCGCCGGTTTCCAGTAATCTATCCAGTGGATAGCCAAGGGAAAGTAACGTTGCCAGCGCCATTAGCAGATTACTGACGTTAAATTCACCCATAAGGCGACTTTCTATACGACCGTTGCCCCATTTAGAGTCAAACGCAATTGAAGCGCCTTCGTCGTGATAATCGACGGCGGTGGCTTTCAGCCAGCGGCCACGGCAACCTGGCACCAGATTATTGTGCAGCGTCACCGCCACAGCATCCGGCAACTGCGCCAGCCAGCGCCGCCCAACCTCATCGTCAGCGTTGATGATCGCCTGACCCACTTTATGTTCTGAGAACAGAGACCACTTGGCAGCCTCATAGCTTTCCATATCACCGTGGTAATTCAGATGGTCACGGCTCAGGTTGGTGAAAACTGCCGCCGCAAACGGCAACGCTGCAACGCGGTGTTGCACCAAGCCGTGCGAGGAAACTTCCATCGCAGCAAAAGTCGCGCCTTGTTCAACCAACTGATTCAGAACGTGCTGTATATCGACGGCCGAGCCCGTGGTGTTCGCTGTGGGATTGACGTGCCCTAACAGACCATTACCCACGGTACCCATTACGGCGCTGGTATCGCCCAGCAGTTGGCTCCATTGGGCCAGCAACTGTGTGGTTGTGGTTTTGCCGTTGGTGCCGGTCACACCGACCAGCCGTAATTTTTCCGCAGGATGCTGATAAAAACGCCCCGCCAACGCCGACAGACGTTGGTTCAAATTACTCAGATACACAACCGGAACGCCGTGCATTTCACGTACCGTGCCATCAGCAGCTTCACCGTCTGCCTCTGCGATCACGGCAGCCACCCCTTGAGCAATGGCCTGAGGAATATAGCGACGCCCATCCACGCTGTGGCCAACTACGGCCACAAACAGATCGCCCGCCGCTGCAACACGGCTGTCCAGCGTCATTTCCCGCAGTTGGCGCGGTGGGACATCTTGCACCCACGGTGCCAGTAAATCGCACAGATTACGATCTGCCACCTGAAACCTCTTTATGGTTAATCACAAAATCATTTTTATCGCCGACGGGCAGCGCATCCGGCTCAACGTTCATGGTGCGCAATACGCTGCCCATGATGGCGCCGAACACCGGCGCAGAAACCGCACCACCATAGTAGTTACCCGCCTTAGGATCGTTAATCACCACCACCAGCGCAAAGCGCGGGTTGCTGGCAGGCGCGACGCCTGCGGTGTAGGCAATGTATTTGTTGATGTATTTGCCGTCCGGTCCCACTTTTTTTGCCGTACCGGTTTTAATGGCAACACGGTATCCCTTGATCGCAGCCTTGGTTCCGCCGCCACCGGGCAGAGCAACGCTTTCCATCATATGCACCACTGTGCGCACGATAGGCTCGGCGAAAATGCGTTCCCCCGACACTGGTGGATCGACTTTGGTAATGGAGAGCGGACGATAGATACCATAGCTACCGATAGTGGCGTAAACACGCGCCAGTTGCAGCGGCGTCACCATCAATCCATAGCCGAAAGAAAAGGTGGCCCTCTCTATGTCAGACCACCGTTGTTTTTGAGGGTATAAGCCACTGCTTTCTCCGACCAACCCCAAATTGGTCGCTTTTCCCAAACCAAAACGCGAGTAAGTGTCTACCAGCGCTGAGGAGGGCATCGCTAACGCCAGCCGTGAAACACCGACGTTACTCGACTTCTGTAGTATCCCGGTCAGGGTCAGTTCCGCGTAGCGGGCGACGTCTTTGATCTCATGACCGTTGATGTAATAGGGCAATGTATTGAGCAGGCTGTTTTCTTTGACAACATTACGTTGCAGCGCCGTCATCACCACCATCGGTTTTACCGTCGAACCCGGTTCAAAAATGTCGGTGATAGCGCGGTTACGCATGACATCGGAGGGAGTGCCCGCCAGATTGTTCGGATTGTAGGAAGGGCTGTTAGCCATCGCCAGCACTTCACCGGTATTAACATCCACCAGCACGGCGGTGCCAGATTCCGCATTATTGAAGGCCACGGCGTTGTTCAGCTGGCGATAAACCAACGCTTGCAGGCGCTCGTCAATACTCAACATCAGGTTGTGTGCAGCCTGACTGTCAACGGAAGAGATATCTTCAATCACGCGACCAAAGCGGTCTTTGCGCACCGTGCGCTCACCGGGTTGCCCGGTCAGCCAACGATCGAAACTTTTCTCAACGCCCTCAATGCCCTGCCCATCAATATTGGTGAAACCAATCAGGTGAGACGTGACCTGACCGGCAGGATAGTAACGGCGAGACTCCTGGCGCAGATAAATGCCCGGCAGCTTGAGTTTGTGAACATATTCACCGATAGCGGGATTCACCTGACGCGCCAGATAGACAAAGCGCCCTTTCGGGTTAGCGTTGATTTTCGCCGCCATCTGATCGAGCGGCAAATCCAGCGCATCAGAAAGCGCTTTCCAGCGGGTGTCGAGCGACACGCCGCCGTGTTCATTCAACTCTTTGGGATCGGCCCAGATGGCGTTAACAGGCACGCTGACCGCCAACGGACGCCCGGCGCGATCACTGATCATGCCGCGCGCGGTGGGAACCTCCTGCACGCGCAGGGAGCGCATATCCCCTTCACGTACTAGTTGATCTGGGTTGATCACCTGCAAATAGGCGGTGCGTAACATCAGCCCCACCATTGCCAACAGTATGCCTGTACAGAGCAACGCAAAACGCCAGCTTACAAAGCTGGCCTTATCTTCCTGTCGTTTCAACTTTCCTGTGCGCGCTGCTTTCATGCCAAATGAGTACCTATGCTCTCATGCTCAACCAGACTCACTGTTTGACTACGATATTTTCCTGCGCTGGGTCCACGTGCCCCATATTCAGCTTTTCCGTTGCGATACGCTCCACCCGGCTGTGATCGCCCAAGGCGTTCTCTTCCAGAATCAGGTTGCGCCATTCGATATCCAACGCATCACGCTCCAATAACAACTGCTCGCGCTGTGCGGTCAGCAAGCGCGTCTTGTGCGCGGTCGTCACCACCAGCACCGCAGAAACCAACGCACCAATCAGCAGCAGCAGTGGCAATTTGCCATGACGAAGAATGTCCTGACCGATAATGCCCGCCAGGCTGTGCCGCTCATTGCTTATCATTCCGCTAGCCGTTCCGCGATACGTAACACAGAGCTACGCGCTCTCGGGTTTTCTGCCACTTCGGCTTCCGGCGGCATCATCTTGCCTACCGTTTTCAGCGTTTGACCGCCTTGCGCACGCAGTTGTGCTTCAGTAAGCGGTATCCCGGCCGGCACCTGTGGCCCACGACTGTGATGACGCATAAAACGCTTCACAATACGATCTTCCAGCGAATGAAAACTGATGATCGACAAGCGGCCCTGCGGTGCGAGTGCCGTCAGCGCGCCGTTCAGCGCCTGCTCGATCTCATCCAACTTACTGTTGATATAGATACGGATTGCCTGAAAACTGCGGGTTGCGGGGTGTTTATGCCGCTCTTTGATCGGGCTCGCCGCCGCAATCAGCGCCGCCAACTCGCCTGTACGCGTCATCGGTTCTGTGCTGTTACGTTCCACAATGGCGCGCTCAATGCGCTTGGCAAACCGCTCTTCGCCAAAGGTTTTCAGCACCCAGGCAATGTCATCGACTTCTGCCGTTTGCAACCATTGCGCCGCTGACTGCCCGCGCGTCGGGTCCATACGCATATCCAACGGGCCATCGCGCATAAAGGAAAAACCGCGTTCAGGATCGTCCAGTTGCGGCGAAGAGACGCCCAAATCGAGCAACACGCCGTCAATACGCCCGGTTAACCCCAGGGTCTCCACGTAACTTGCCAGCGCGGAAAAAGGTCCGTGAACAATAAAAAAACGTGAATCTTGAATCGCCTCGGCCGCCGCTATAGCTTGAGGATCGCGATCGATAGCAACAAGGCGTCCTTCCGGTCCGAGACGAGAAAGGATCAGCCGCGAATGGCCACCACGGCCAAACGTGCCATCGATGTATGTGCCGTCAGCGCGGATATTGAGGCCATTAACCGCTTCATCCAACAGCACAGTGGTGTGTTTATAATTTTCCGGCATGTATTTCTTTCAGCATGACTACAGTGATAAATCCTGCAATCTCTCGGACAACGGGGCGTCAGAGGATTGCTCAGCGTCAATATCGTCCTTGACCTGTTGATACCAGGCCTGCTCATCCCACAGTTCAAACTTGTTGAACTGGCCGACCAGTATCACTTCTTTCGTCAGGCTCGCATGTTGTCGTAGCGTACTGGCAATCAGCAGACGCCCGGCATTGTCCATCTGACACTCACTGGCATGACCCAACAGCAACCGCTGCACGCGGCGCTCTGCGGGATTCATGCTCGACAGACGTGACAATTTTTGTTCAATGATTTCCCACTCAGGCAGGGGGTAAAGCAGCAGACAGGGCTGATGGAGGTCAATGGTGCAAACCATCTGACCTTGCGATGTCTCTGACAGCGTTTCCCGATAACGGGTAGGAACGGCGAGCCGACCTTTACTGTCGAGGTTAATCAGCGTAGCCCCACGAAACATGCTCGAGTTACCCCTTCATGACCCTTTTCACCACTTTATCCCACAAATTCCCACATTGATGAGTTTACGGAGGGTATGAAAACCTTGTCAAGCCAGAGCGGGCGCGCTTTGGAATTATTTCTGCCTCAAGACGAACATGAATGGCATAAAATGGAATAACAGACGGAAATTAAGGGAGATTAACGCCATGAAAATTTGAGGAAAAATTATTTCTGGATAAACAATCAGAAAGAAAGAGTAATAATTTCTCATTTTTACTTAAATTTACCATTAATCATAAAACGCTTGTGAAACCGTCGCCGTATTCTTCCTCCATCACCCGCTCCCGGCGCTTGCCCGCAGCACGCTTCAGACCGATATCTGTCACATTTTTACCCAATAATACCGTTCATCTCATTCCACGCTTACAACAATGTCTGGGCGCTATTCTATTTTCTTTTTGGCAATGATGCTGCCAATTTTTCTTTATTTAAGGTTACGAAAAACAATTGAGGCTTTTTACCGTTAACCACTAAGTTCGTCGGTTAATTATTATATTATAAGAGTATTCCTAAAACCCACGTGTTCCGCGCTGTTATTTGGGTTGATAGGGGACTTTTTGCCCACCGAAAAATAGTTGCCAAACGAAAAAAAACAACCAATTTTTTATAAACATAATTTTTTCTGCCGCGCTTAATAAACCGCTATGCCACCTTTCTTCTATAAAGTAGCGCCCATAAGAAAAAAGCATGAAAAAATAAAAATTTATCTCTACTTACAACTTCAACATCCAGTGAAGTACACTACGCGCATAAAATACACCAACATAATTAACTACATTTCACCCAATTAACTGCATACCCTAAATAATTCGAGTTGCAGGAAGGCGGCAAGCGAACGAATCCCCAGGAGCTTACTCAGGTAAGTGAGTGGGGTGAGTGAACGAAGCCAACGCACCTGCAACGTGAAGTATGACGGGTATATAACGGAGTCTCTCTGCATGTTCTCCCCTGAATCCCGATTACGTAGTGCAGTAGCAGATACTGTCTCTATGGTAATCTACTGTTTTATAACGGGTATGCTGATTGAGATCTTGCTGTCTGGCATGAGCTTCCAGCAGTCGCTCTCTTCGCGACTGGTGTCTATCCCCGTTAATATTGTTATTGCCTGGCCCTACGGCCTGTACCGCGATCGTATCCTGCGTCTGTCTCAGCGCTTCATGACGCACGGTACCTGGGTAAAAAATCTGGCAGACCTGTTTGCCTACGTCAGCTTTCAATCACCGGTGTATGTTGCCATCCTGTGGTTTATTGGTGCCAACCCACAGCAGATCGTCGCAGCAGTAACCAGCAATGTATTGATATATATGGTAATTGGTGTCGCCTACGGATATTTTCTCGATTACTGTCGCCGTCTGTTTCGCGTCGCCGTACCGGGCTGAATGTCAGGCCGAGACCGCAACTACCGCCAAATACAGGCGACAAAAAAGCCATCCTGATACCGGATGGCTTTTTATTAGGAATAATCCCAAACTAACGGCGACTGAGTGAACCGCGCCGATAGAGACTGCGCCGAATGCTCGTCAAACCAGGCTTGGGCTTCTTAGGTTCATCGAGACTTGCCAGCACCAACTCCAGCACCAACTCCAGCACCCGCTCAGCCACTTCGCAATGGCGTTGCGCCACGGAGAGCACCGGGCACTCGAGGAAATCGAGCAGTTCGTTGTCACCAAACGTGGCAATCGCCAAATTGTTCGGCAGCCGTCCGCTCTGCTTCAGAGTAATATCCATCACCCCTTGCAACAGCGGAAACGAGGTGGTGAATAGCGCCTGCGCCTGAACCCTGGTGAGCGCAGTGCATCCACCAGCAACCGTAATTTTGAAGGCCGTCAGGGACGTGCGGGCCGTACCCACCTGGTCAGCCCGGCGATGGCTGCCGCCGCCGCCGTGACAGGGCATTTCGCGGATATCCGCGAATTACCTTCGTCCGCGAATTAATAAAGAGACCCCTGATGGCTAAATTTACCCAACATACCGGGCTGGTCGTGCCGCTGGATGCCGCCAACGTGGACACCGATGCGATCAGCAGTTTTTGCAGAAGGTGACGCGTACCGGTTTCGGCCAACACCTGTTTCACGACTGGCGTTTTCTGGATGACGCGGGGCAGCAGCCCAACCCGGAGTTTGTGCTGAATAAACCACGTTATAAAGGTGCCACCATCCTGCTGGCGCGCGAAAACTTCGGCTGTGGCTCCTCCCGTGAGCATGCCCCCTGGGCGCTGACCGACTACGGTTTTCACGTGGTGATCGCCCCAAGCTTTGCGGATATTTTCTACGGTAACGCGTTTAACAACCAGTTGCTGCCGGTAAAACTGAGTGATACCGATATCGACGATCTGTTCAAACTGGTCGACGGTACACAAGGCATTACCTTTACGGTGGATCTGGAAGCGCAGACGGTCGATGCTGGCGGGAAAAAATACCCGTTTGAGATCGACAGTTTCCGCCGTCACTGCATGCTCAACGGGCTGGACAGCATCGGCTTGACGTTACAACACGAAGAGGCGATAGCTCGCTACGAACAGCAGCAACCGGCCTTTTTGCGTTAACCCACAAGGCACCGCTCTGCGGTGCCTTCTATTTTACAGCCCCATACCTTCGCCAAAAGCCTCTCTCAGCGCATCGACAAAACAGCGAATTTTGACAGTTTGCCGCCGTGCCGCAGGCACCAGCACATGCATCGGACGGGCAGGCCCTTCATAGTCCGGCACAACCTGAACCAAACGTCCGGCGTCAATCTCTTTGCCCAACACATCGGCGGGGCCCAAGGTAACGCCATAACCTTCGATTGCCGCATACAGCAGCGCTTTCCAGTCATTGGCACGAAACCGTCCGGTTGGTCTGATCTCTTCGCTCTGCCCATCACGCTGGAACAACCAGCGGCACGGCACAGTGGGCGTCCATTCGCCGTATACCAGACAAGCGTGATGCGCCAAATCGCTGGGTTTTTCAGGGAAACCCTAGCGCGCCACATAAGTGGGTGATGCGCAGACAATCAGCCCATAGGGCCTTAACGGCCAGGCGATCATCGAACTGTCGGCCAGTTCACCGATGCGCACGATCACTTCAAAACCGTCCTCAATCGGATCGACCATGCGATCGTTAAGCGTCAGTTCGATCTGCGTATACGGATAACGATCAAGATAGCGGGTAATAAAGGGCGCAAGCGCATAAGCGCCAAAGGTGACGGGCGCATTAACCCGAATGGTTCCTGACGGCGTAGCTTTCATCTCAAGCGCAATCGCTTCTGCCGCATCGACTTCCGCCAACACTATCTTGCAGCGTTCGTAATAGCTGCGGCCGATATCGGTCAAACTTTGACGCCGCGTGGTGCGGTTGAGCAGTCGAGCGCCCAGACGTGCCTCTAACCAGGCCACATGCTTAGCCACCCCTTGCGGGGAAAGGCGCACCGCTTCTGCCACTGCGGCAAAAGAGCCCAGTTCAGCAGCTTTAACAAAGATGTGCATGCTGGTCAACCTGTCCATCATTCACCCCAATTGGTTGTTTATTTATGCTCCATTTGTGATTTTATCTTATTTTCGTGGTGAATTACGCTCCCTGTTGATGAATGGCGCAACAGGAGATCAGCATGAAAATAGGTATTATTGGCGCAGGCTTTGTCGGGCGAACGATTGCCACGCTCGCGATTAACATCGGTCATCAGGTGATGCTCAGTAGCTCACGCGGCCCACAAACGCTGTTCAGCTTCCGCTCGATGGTAGGCTGTCAGGCTGGAACGGTAGAAGAGGCCATTCAGTTTGGTGATGTGGTGGTGATAGCCGTTCCGCTGACGGCAATCGATCGATTGCCTGCCGCGCTGCTGGCGGGCAAGCAGGTGCTCGATGCGGTCAATTATTACCCGGAGCGTGATGGTCAGGTTGATGTGCTCGACAGTGCACAAACCACCACTAGCGAACTACTGGCACGCCATTTACCCGGAGCCCTCATCACCAAGGCGTTCAATGCCATTCAGATGACTCAATTGGAAAGCGATAGTTTACCGGCGGGCAGTCCCAACCGTCGCGTATTGCCACTGGCGGGGGACAATGCGCAAGGCAAGCAGATTGCCCGTGAATTGTACGAAACTTTCGGTTTTGATGCGGTCGACGTTGGCGCACTCGCCGAAGGGTGGCGCTTTGAACGGGGTACGCCTGCCTACTGCGTGCGCATGACCAAAGAGGCGTTGCTGGCGGCACTGGAAGGCGTACAATGCAACTGACGGGCAATAAAAATGCCAGCGGCGCAGGCCGCTGGCTGGTGAAAATCACCATTACTCAGAAGTTTCTTTACTACCAGAACAGCACTAGAGCCAGTGCCTGTACTCTTCTTCCGACATCGCATCGGTATGCCATTGCGTCACTTGCTGTAACAACGCCAGTTTTTGCTGAGCGCTGATCCTCCTCAGCCAGCAGCCAGGGCAGTGCAAGAAGTAGTGCTGGTAAAATTGATTGAGCCGTGAAATCGCCATTAGCCACCTCCGTGCTTTCCTTGTTGCGCAGTATCGCCGTAATATAGGGAAAGATAAATTGATGACTTTGGTTCGTGGAGTTCCTCTTTTATGTCGTCGACACGTTTGCAACAGCAGTTTGTCCGCCTCTGGCAGCGCTTTCAGGGGCAGGATACCGACACCACGCTCGAAGAGCTGGCCGGGGTATTACTCTGCTCGCGCCGTCATATCCGTTCACTGCTCGGGGCCATGCAAAAAGAGGGATGGCTGCTGTGGCAGGCGGAAGCAGGACGCGGAAAACGCTACCGTCTCAGTTTTATCTATACCGGCTTAACGCTGCAACAACAGCGCGCAGAAGACCTGCTGGAGCAGGATCGCGTCGAACAATTGATCCAGTTGATTGGTGATAAAGAGACGGTACGCCAGATGCTGCTTTCCCACCTGGGCCGTCGTTTTCGCCAGGGGAAACTCTGCTGCGCGTGCTCTATTATCGACCGCTGCGCAACCTTCTGCCCGGCTCTGCACTGCGACGCTCTGAGATGCATATCGTTAGGCAGATCTTCAGCGGGTTAACCAAGATAAATGAGGAAAACGGGGAAATCGCACCGGACCTCGCGCACCACTGGCAGCAAATTACGCCACAGCGCTGGCATTTTTATTTACGCCCTGCGATCCGCTTCCACGATGGACGCGAGCTGGTGATGAAGGATGTTATCGCCTCGGTAATGCGGTTGACGTCGCAGGCATTATTCTCACACATCACACGCGTGACCTCCCCCATTCCCTTTGTGATTGATGTGGAACTGAGCGAACCCGATGGTTGGCTCCCCTGGCTGCTCGGCAGCGCGCATGCCATGATCCTGCCCCACGACTGGCAGACTCAGGCCGATTTTGCGCGCCACCCTGTCGGCACCGGCCCCTATGCGGTGGAGAAAAACAGCGACAGTCAGCTGAAAATAAAAGCCTTTGATGACTATTTCGGCTACCGGGCGCTGATCGATGAGGTCAATATCTGGGTGTTGCCAGACGCCTCTGAAGAGCTGCCAGTATCCATTCAGGTACAAAGCGACACCACCACGCGCGACGAGCTGGAAAGCCGCATGGAGGAAGGATGCTATTTCCTGCTGTTTGATACCCGTTCCGCGCAGAGCGCGAACAGCGAGGTGCGCCGCTGGATTAGCCAGATCTTCCACCCTATCACGCTGCTCAGCCAAACGACGAGCACCCACCGACATAGCTGGTCGCCAGCGTACAGCTTACTGCCTCGTTGGCATCACCAGCGTTTTGATAATCAACCACTGAAACCTGCTGGCCTGACTGATATCACCCTGACGTTTTATCAGGAGCATCCCGAGTACCGCATCATTGGCGAGATCATGCATGACCTGCTGGCACAACAGGGCGTGACACTGCGCATACAGAAAGTCGACTACGAGCAATGGTATCTGGGAAAAGCGGAAAGCGATATCTGGCTGAGCAGTGTCAACTGCTACCCACCGCTGGAGTTTTCGCTGTTCGCCCTGCTCTATGAATTGCCGCTGCTGCGTCACTGCCTGAGCGATTCGTTGCAACAAGACGCACAGCGCTGGCGCGCTCAAACGCTCTCTATCGCCGACTTCAGCCAGCGCCTGATTGAAAGCGGTGAGATCCACCCGCTGTTTCACCACTGGTTACAGTTGCATGCGCGGCGTGCGCATGAACATGTTGGGCTGGTTCGACTTTAAATCCGCCTGGTTTGTGCCGCCGGAGCACGACACCGACTTTCCCTGATGCTACAAACCCTTTACAATAATGACGTTCTCAACGGGGTGCAGGCCGTTTGTTGACGATATCGCATTGTCAACGCACGGTATTTATACTGAGAAAATACCCGTCGAACCTGATCCGGTTAATACCGGCGAAGGGATTTGAGAGTGCATTCGCCTGACTCAAAGTCCTTTGCCACCCTAATTTACCCAGGAGTGCAAAGTGTTACAGTCGCTATTATCCCGTTTATTGCTTCCCGTGCTCGGCCTCTCCGCCCTGCTGCTCGGCTCTGCTGCCGCTAATACCAAGCCCGCATTGACCGTTTACACCTACGATTCCTTCGCGTCTGAATGGGGCCCCGGCCCGGCGATTAAAAAAGCCTTCGAAAAAGAGTGCGAATGCGAATTGAATTTCGTCGCGCTGGAAGATGGCGTTGCCCTGTTGAACCGCTTGCGCATGGAAGGCAAAAATAGCAAAGCGGATATCGTCCTGGGGCTGGATAACAACCTGCTCAAAGCGACAGCGGATACCGGGCTGTTTACTGCCCACCACGTGAAAACCGACGTGTTGACGCTGCCCGGCGGCTGGTATAATGCCACGTTCCTGCCTTACGATTACGGCTACTTCGCGTTCGTCTACAACAAAGACACGCTGAAAAATCCACCGACCAGTCTTGATGCCTTGATCAACAGCGATCAACCGCTGAAGGTAATTTATAAAGACCCGCGCACCAGTACGCCGGGGCTGGGCCTGCTGTTGTGGATGCAAAAGGTGTATGGCGATAAAGGGCCTGACGCCTGGCAAAAACTGGCGCTTAAAACCGTTACCGTCACCAAAGGGTAGAGTGAGGCTTACGGTCTGTTCCTTAAAGGAGAAGTGGATCTGGTGCTAAGCTACACCACCTCTCCGGCCTATCACATTATCGAAGAGAAAAAGACTAACTACGCAGCGGCGCTATTCAGCGAAAGCCACTATATGCAAGTTGAAGTTGCCGGGCAGTTGACCGCCAGCAAGCAGCCGGGACTCGCTAACCGCTTTATGCAGTTTATCCTCAGCCCGACATTCCAAAGCCTGATCCCAACCACCAACTGGATGTATCCGGTCACTGGCGTGGCACTGCCGGAAGGTTTCCAATCGCTGGCGCGCCCGGAAAAAGCGCTGTCGTTTAGCGCACAAGAGGTGGCGGACCTGCGCGGGCAGTGGATTCAGGCATGGCAACGCGCTGTCAGCCGCTGATCCCACACTGGCTCTGGCCTGGGCTGTTTACCGCGGCATTGCTGGCAGGCGTTGCCCTGCTCGCGTTTGGCGCTCTCTGGCATCAGGCTCCCGATACCCCATGGCAGACACTATGGGGTGACAGCTATGTGTGGTACGTAGTGCGCTTTACCTTTTGGCAAGCATTGCTTTCGGCGCTACTCTCTACGCTGCCCGCCATTGTACTGGCACGTGCCCTCTACCGCCGCCATTTCCCTGGCAGAACCTGGCTGCTGCGCCTGTGTGCCATGACGCTGGTGTTACCGGTGTTGGTGGCGGTATTTGGCATACTGCGCGTCTACGGGCGGCAGGGCTGGCTGGCACAAGGCTTAAGCGCACTCGGCATCGACTACACCTTTTCCCCCTATGGTCTGCAAGGGATTCTGTTGGCCCACGTGTTCTTCAATCTGCCGCTGGCGACACGCCAGCTGTTGCAAGCCCTGGAGTCCATCTCCACGGAGCAGCGTCAGTTAGCGGCCCAGTTGGGCATGAATGCCTGGCAAACCTTTCGTCTCATTGAATGGCCGTGGTTACGGCGTCAAATCCTGCCCAGTGCGGCACTGATTTTCATGCTCTGCTTCGCCAGTTTTGCCACCGTACTCTCACTCGGTGGAGGCCCGCGCGCCACCACGATCGAACTGGCTATCTATCAGGCATTGAGCTTTGATTACGATCCTGCGCGCGCGGCAGGATTAGCACTGACCCAGATGGTCTGCTGTCTGGGGTTGGTGCTACTGAGCCAACGACTAGGATCGTGGTTTGCCGTGGGCAATACCCAGCAATTGCGCTAGCGCAACCCACAGGATTCGCTGGCTGGACGGTTGGGCGATACCGTGATTATCGTTGCCGCGCTGTTATTGCTGCTGCCACCGTTGCTGGCCGTGGCGCTGGACGGTCTCAGTCCGGCGATTCTGACGGTGCTCAAACAGCCCGCACTGTAGCAAGCACTGTGGACATCCCTGCGTATCGCGCTCGGCGCAAGTGTGCTTTACGTCATACTGACTCTGATGCTGCTGTGGAGCAGCCGTGAGCTGAAACTGCGTCAGCAGCGGCTGGCCGGACAGTTGATGGATATCAGCGGCCTGCTGATTCTGGCGATGCCAGGCATTGTGTTGGCGACGGGCTTCTTTCTTGTGCTCAACAATACCGTTGGGCTACCGACATCACCCTATGGGATGGTGGTCGCCACTAACGCGCTGATGGCCATTCCCTACGCGCTCAAGGTGGTGGAGAACCCGATGCTCGACATCGCTCAGCGCTATAATCTGCTGTGTCAGTCTCTGGATATTCGCGGCTGGCACCGTCTTCGTCTGATTGAGCTGCGCGCGTTGCAACAACCGATCGCACAGGCAATGGCATTTGCCTGCGTACTCTCGGTTGGGGATTTCGGTATTATCGCCCTGTTTGGCAATGAGCAGTTCTGCACGTTGCCCTTCTATCTTTACCAACAAATTGGCGCTTATCGCAGCGCAGACGGTGCGGTAACCTCACTGCTGCTGATGCTGCTCTGTTTCGCGTTGTTTACCGTGATGGAGACATTGACCCTGTGGCAAAAACGGGCGGACCGACATGCTGTCGTTGAATAAACTGACTTATCTCTATCAACAGTCCCCCATGCAGTTCGATGTCAACATCGCTGCGGGAGAGCGCGTTGCCCTGTTGGGTCCAAGCGGTGCGGGTAAAAGCACGCTGCTCAGCCTGATTGCCGGTTTTTTATTACCGAACAGCGGCGAACTGTGGCTCAATGGCGACGATCATCGCTTTATGCCGCCCGCCGAGCGTCCGGTGTCAATTCTGTTTCAGGAAAACAACCTGTTCCCGCACCTGACGCTGGAGCAAAATATTGCGCTTGGCCTGCACCCTGGTTTGCGTCTCACGTCAATGCAGCGTCAGGCATTGCACGCCATTGCAGAACACGTGGGCTTAAGCAGCCTGATGCAACGCCTGCCCGCACAGGTGTCTGGCGGTCAACGCCAGCGCGCCGCATTGGCCCGCTGCCTGCTGCGCCAACGCCCTATCCTGCTGCTGGATGAACCGTTCTCCGCGCTCGATCCGGCGCTGCGTCAGGATATGCTCACGCTGGTTGATAGGGTGTGTGCAGAGCAGCAGCTTACGCTGCTGATGGTCACTCACAATCTGGATGACGCGTTGCGTATTGCTCCACGCAGTCTGCTTTTGGTCGACGGGAACATCGCCTACGATGGCCCTACGACGTCGCTGTGTGACAGCAGCAGCGAGGCAGCGCGGATACTGGGGATCAGCACAGCGCGTGACTGATCGTCTACATCGCGTGGCGACTCAACAAAGGATATTTTGTGAGCTGAATAAAATTTTCACTTTTTATTCCTTGTGGGTATTGCGCCTATTGCAACGCCCGTGCTTATATAAAAAGGCTAATTAACTGACTGATTGACAGGATCCCCGTGAGACACTCCGCTGCTATGACTTCTGCACTACTACACACCGCGCATGTTGACGCGGTCGTCGTCGGCGACGCGCCGTAACGGGTTCCGAATCACAGCACGATTCCCAAACCCCGCTGGCGTAAGCCAAGCGGGGTTTCTTGTTTTTACCTCCCCCGCTCCGAAAACGCACCGGCCCAGATGAAGGATATTACTATGCGTTATACCGGAGCACAGTTGATCTTCCGGCTGTTGGAACAGCAGGGCATCACCACGGTAGCGGGCATTCCCGGCGGGGCGGCACTGCCGCTGTACGATGTGCTGGGGCAGAGCAAAATCATTCGCCATATTCTCGCCCGCCATTAGCAAGGGGTAGTATTTATCGCGCAGGGCATGGCACGCGCCAGTGGCAAAGCCGCCGTTTGTCTGGCCTCCAGCGGCCCGGTGGCCACTAACCTGCTTACCGCGATTGCCGATGCGAAACTCGATTCCATCCCTCTGGTGTGCATTACCGGTCAGGTCTCCTCGACCATGATCGGCACCGATGCCTTTCAGGAAGTGGATACCTATGGCATTTCCATCCCCGTCACCAAGCATAACTATCTGGTGCGGGACATCAACGAACTGCCGCGCGTGATTTCAGATGCGTTTCGCATCGCGCAATCAGGGCGCCCGGGCCCGGTATGGATCGATATTCCGAAAGATGTTCAAACCGCTACGATAGAATTGTCTGAACTGCCAGCCATTGCTGAACCCGATCTCACCCCCGCCATCGATACACAAGCCATCGCACAGGCCGCCGCGATGATCAATGCGGCCGAGCGCCCAATCCTCTATCTGGGCGGTGGCATCATCAGCGCCGATGCCCACAAACAGGCGATTGAACTCACCGAGCGCGCCAGCCTGCCGACCACCATGACGCTGATGGCACTCGGTGCCATGCCGACCGATCACCCGCTGTCACTCGGCATGTTAGGCATGCACGCTGCCCGTTCCACTAACCTGATTTTGCAGCAGTCAGACTTGCTTATCGTACTGGGTGCGCGCTTTGACGATCGCGCTATCGGTAAAGCTGAGCAATTCTGCCCGGATGCCAGCATCATCCATATCCATATCCATATCCATATCCATATCCATATCCATATCGATGCGGCGGAACTGGGAAAAATTCGTCAGGCGCACGTTGGGCTTCATGCCGATGTGGGTGAAGCGCTGACACAGTTGTTGCCGTTGATTGAACCGCAAAAACGAGAGAAATGGCATCAGGCAGTATCAGAATTACAGCACACCTATCCATTCCGCATGGCGGGCGCTGACGACCCGCTGAGCCACTATGGGTTGGTACAAGCAACCGCGCTGGCGCTGACGGACGATGCCATCATCGCCACCGATGTGGGTCAGCATCAGATGTGGGTAGCACAGAGCTATCCGCTGCGTCGGCCGCGCCAGTGGTTAACCTCCGGCGGCCTCGGCACTATGAGATTTGGCTTGCCCGCTGCAATGGGTGCCGCACTGGCAGAACCCGACAAAATTGTGGTGTGCTTTTCCGGCGATGGCAGCATCATGATGAACATTCAAGAGATGGCGACGGCGGCCGAAGAGGGGCTTAACGTTAAGATCATCCTGATGAACAATCAGGCATTAGGGCTGGTACACCAGCAGCAAGACTTGTTCTATGGGCAGCGCATCTTCGCCGCTGACTACCGCTATCAAACCGATTTTATCAGCATCGCTCGCGGCTTTGGCTTCGCGGCCTATGACCTGAATCACGCAGACGATCTGGCCGCCATGCTGGCAGACGCCCTGCACACGCCGGGCCCGGCTCTGATTCATGCGGCCATCGATGCCAACGAAAAAGTATACCCGATGGTGCCGCCGGGCGGGGCCAACACCGATATGATTGGAGACTGACACCATGCAAAATCAATCAACTTCGTCTCACGTAACGCTAGAACTGGCGGTACGCAACCACCCAGGCGTCATGTCTCATGTGTGTGGACTGTTCGCCCGTCGCGCTTATAACGTGGAAGGCATTCTGTGTATGCCGCTAGCCGGAGGCAAAGAGAGCCGCAGATGATAAGTCAGGTAGAAAAGCTGGAAGATGTGCTACAGGTGCGCCGCCACGGTGCCGACATGCGCATTTTTGATCAGGTGGCTGAGTTTTATCGCTAACGTTCTGCTCGTTACCGCGATTAGCAGGATGCACTGAGTCATCCTGCTAGCGAGCACATAGCGATTAATTACAGAGATCGCGGCCTTCCATCATTATATCGACGGTAGACATTTGATAACCCGCCACTTGCGGATCGGGCTTGGTAACGGCTTTATTATTCAAAATGGGTGACTTACCCAGTTTACGTCCTGAATCAGCCAGTGCATTTGCCATACCATTAAGCGCATAAACCTTGCCATCTTTACTGTTTTTCAGCACCACGATGCCGGTCGAACAGATGAGTTCCCCTTTCTCAAAGGTGAACGGCCATTTATCCCCGTAGCTTTTCGCCGTAATCGTTTTGCTTTTATCCCCAGCGGCATAAGCCCCTGCGCTTATCAACAGTACCAGCGCCGTAATCACGATCTTTTTCATTGTTTTTCCATCCATTGGTTATGATATTAACGTGAACAACGGCAATCCAGTGGACTGCCGCTGCCTTCACGCGGGGACGATAGTAAAACAACGTTTCAAACAGGTCTAGTTTCGAGACTCATCAACGCGATGCATTATCCCCGCAACACCACTTTCCCTAGCAGATGGCTGTACACCGGCATCATCGGGTGTTGAAGTAACATCACTACTCCCACGACGGCAACCGCCGTGGTCAACGGCGCCAGCCAGCATAAATGCACCACGGTCAACCACGCCAAGCTTTTACGGCTTTTGGTTTGCTTTCGGCTGTTCTACCAGCGCCAGCTTAGCCATCCGGCAAGCCACACCAGTATTGCCACCCCCAGCAGCAACCAACGGAATGACTAGCTGTTGCCACCGGACGGAATGTCATACGCGACGCCCGCCAGAATACCCGGCAGAAAATAGACCGGTGGCCAGACAACGCAGCCAATGATATTCGGCAGCGCAAAGCGCGCGGGGGGAAGCGCCAGCATCCCTGCCACCATCGGGATCAACGGTCGGGTTGGGCCAACGAAACGTCCGATGATGATCGTGGGCATCGGGTGTTGGTGCAAGGCGTGTTCCGTGCGACACAGCAAGGTCTGGTGTCTGTTTAAAAACGACCAGTTGTGCAGCGGGGCTTTGAATTTCCAACCGATGAAATAGGATATCCAGTCTCCCAGCAGGCAGCCCACCAATCCGGCCCCCCACGCTGCGTAGAGGCTCAGTTGCCCGCTACCGATGAGCGTGCCCAACGTCGCCATCATCACCGTGCCGGGTAGCAACAGCCCCACCAGCGCCAGAGATTCCAAAAAAGCCACCAACATCACCGCAATCAGCGAATAGGTGACAGATTGGGTCACAAAATGATCCAGCCACGCTTCCATAAAGTCCTACCGGGTTATCAACGGCACCTTTGGTTTACTAAACAGTATGTTCAATAAACAGGACGTTGGATAAAAGGGAGAGCATTGTCAGGATCATAGCAGACGGCGTCAATGTCGGGTTTTTCTATACAGATAATCATGAGTAAAAAGGCACTCGCGCGGGATCATCCCCCGAGATACATCCGTTTCACCTCAGGGTTGGCGAGAATATCCGCCGCCGCATCGTGCAGCACGATATTGCCATTCAGCCGTGCAATGCCCACGGCCACATTGGCAGGCACACCGCCGAGGCATTGCAACAAACGGCCCTGACCTTCAGGGAGTAAATCCACCACACTGCATCGCCCAGCATCCATACTTTTGCCGTCATGATTGTCTCCTAATAAACCGCAAGCTAAACATTAATTAAAACGATTTATCTATGCAATAGTCATAAAGAGCAACGCGATCAAGGCCGACTGGAAAATTGTGATTTAAATCACAATAAAAGCAGGGAGTATTCATGAATTATTATAATAATGCGAGGTTGAACGTAATAACGTATTTCAATACAAGTATGTGTTTGTATATATTATTTTTATCCTTTGGCATGTTCAAAAATTGTTACGTTTGTTACTGATAAATGACGCACTTGCGCCATTTTTTCCCTGTTGAGAATAACTCGATTAATACAATCCTTATTATTTCCTATCTGACAGATTTTAATGAAAAAAAACCGCTTCAGGGGAACATGATCAAAATGCGTTAACCGTAAAACAGAGCAGCAATAATACAGCCATTTGATAAAATATGAAGGTATACATAATAGTCAACAACCCTTATCATGAATAACCTTTTCGTCAGGCTCTTTGTCACTGTTTATGTCTTCTAGCGTATTTCATCATGTCGGATTACGCCGTTTAATCCTGCTATTGGCGGTAATGAGCGCCCTGATTACGCTTGCGAATAGCTTTTATGCTACCTATCGCGTGCAGCGCGATTTGTTGATTACCAATACGCTGGAATCAAACCGGGTTTACGCCAGCAAACTGGCCGCCGAAACACAGACTTTTTTTGAGAATGCGCAACAGCAGTTGGCTTACAGCGCCACCATCCTAGCAGAAGACTTTAACGATACGGTTAATCTGGTACAAGAAGCCGATCGGCTACGTTTGCAAACTCACAGTTTTAATTCCGTGCTGGTGGCAGATGCCAAAAGCGTAGTGCGCGCCACGTCGCCGGATACTTTCCAACTTATCGGGCAGAAGCTTACCACCGAGGGCGCACTGGCTGCGCTTAAAGAGCGCGTGCCGCTGATCAGCCAGCCCTATATCTCGGCGGCAGAAAATCTGATTGTCTTGATATCCAGCCCCATTTTCGATCGGTCCGGGCGCTATCTGGGGTTTGTCGGTGGTTCTATCTACCTGAAAAAAAACAGCATCCCGAATACCCTGCTCGGGCAACACTACAACCGTGATGGCTCCTATATTTATGTGACTGACAGCCAGTGGCGCATGCTCTATCACAAAGACAACGGGCGTATCGGGCAAACGGAAACCAATAACCTGGTGGTCCCTCATCAAGGCCCGACGAACGGCAGCCAACAAATGGTGAACTACGTCGGCGAGAAGATGCTGGCAGGCTTTGCCATCGTTCCCGCCACGGGTTGGGAAGCTGTCGCCCTGCGGCCAACGTTAGAAACACTGAAGCCACTTGAGGGGCTGATGTTCAACGTCCTGCGCCACACCCTACCATTGGCACTGCTGACCATTTTGTGCGTTTGGTTGCTGGCTCGTCTGATTGCCCAGCAGCTGTGGCTGCTGGCGCGCAGCGCCAATAAGATGGATGCCAACGATATTTCCGATGATATCGACAAGATTCCATCCTGGTATTTTGAGGCCACACAACTCAAACAGGCCATGCTGATTGGGATCAACCTGTTACAGCAAAAGATTGGCAAACTGCGTTTCGAAGCGCAAACCGATCCCATGACCGGCCTGTACAACCGCCGTGGGCTGGACACTATTCTGAAGTATTGGCATACACTGCACCGGGATTTCGCCATTATCGCGCTGGATATCGACCATTTTAAACGGGTTAACGACACCTTCGGTCATGATACCGGAGATGCGGTCATCAAATTTATCGCGGAACAGTTAAGAGACGGTTCTCGCGACAGCGATATTTTGTGTCGCAGCGGCGGCGAGGAATTTTTAGTGCTGCTCCCGGAAACGTCGCAGGACATTGCCAAGCAGATCGCCGAGCGGCTGCGCACCAGCACGGAGGCCATGGCATCGCCTGCGGGTCATATCAACATTTCACTGGGCGTTTCCCTGTGGCGCGCGGACAAAAACGGCGATTTTACCATCGAGCAGGCATTGAAGTTGGCCGATAAAGCGCTCTACCGTGCCAAGCAAGAAAGCCGTAATCGCGTTGTACTGGCTCCAGGTGCTTGAAGATTGCGAGTGTGAAGATAACGCTAGACTATAACTGTGTATATAAGAGTCTTCCCCGATCATGGTGGGAGACTCATAACCCCATGTTTAACCTGCCGTAATGGAACATCAC
>NZ_PEHF01000020.1 GCF_015762685.1 Candidatus Symbiopectobacterium sp. 'North America'
CGGCTGATGGCTGAAAACCCGGAAATCTCAAAAAGTGCGTGGAACTAAAACCTCTGTGCTTACAGCCCCAATGGGATGTGCTGTAAGAGGGGAATGAAGACTCTGGGTGTTCTTTCTGTCAAAACGATATAAAAGTCAGCTTGTTATGACAGAGAGAATAGCCGATGATCCTGAATCAGGATCATCGGTTTTACATCGAAGGTTTAGATAAGTAACGCTGTTAGCGTGTGATATCCGCTTCCGGTGAAGGTTTATCTGCCATCGCGTTCGCTTTATACCGTTCCATATACTGGTGCTGGAAAACGCACATGCGAATGGTATTGCGGTATTCGCCGTTGGTGAAAAACTCGTGGCGCAATTCAGCTTCAACTTCAAAGCCCAGCTTGGCATAAATGTGGATAGCTTTGGTGTTCTCTTTATCCACAATCAGGTACAGCTTGTACAGGTTCAGCACGGAAAACCCGTAATCCATCGCCAGCTTGGCGGCGGCGCTGGCGTAGCCACGCCCCTGATAGGCCG
Source organism: Candidatus Symbiopectobacterium sp. 'North America' (assembly GCF_015762685.1). Lineage (GTDB taxonomy): Bacteria > Pseudomonadota > Gammaproteobacteria > Enterobacterales > Enterobacteriaceae > Symbiopectobacterium. The sequence continues at coordinate 520 of NZ_PEHF01000020.1, forward strand.
GGTCGATAATAATCTGGAATTCTGCGCGGCGGTGGATATGGTTGATTTCCACCAGCTCAACCAGACCTACCCGATTTTTTTCAAACTCGATGATAAAGCGCCGCTCGCTTTGGTCGTGAATGTGCTTGTCGTAGAGATCGTACAGTTCCACAAAGGCTTCATAGGGCTCTTCAAACCAATAACGCATCACGCTGGCGTTGTTATCCAACTGATGGACAAAATTGAGATCCTCTCGTTCCAGAGGCCGTAAACGCACGATATTGCTCGCGCCAGACATGGTTCCTCCCATTACCTATTTGCCACATGGCAACAGGATGAGTATAGCGTGCTTTGTTCGCAGAACCACTGTTTGCAGGGGGGGAGCAGAGGAAAAGGATCGCGCCCTTATCGTTAAGATCAAAGGGCGCGGCATGGCGGGATTAAAAATCTACGCTGGCGCGCAGCAGCACCTGACGTGGTTCACCCACCGCCACTCGCAGGTTGTTGCCGCTGGACGGGTAGTAGGTTTTATCAAACAGGTTCTTCACATTCATTTGCCATTTCACCTTGTAGCCGTTAAACGGCACGGTATAGGCAACAAAAGCGTCAGCAACGGTGTAATCATCGAGATAGAAGCTGTTGGCAGCATCTCCCGCACGGCGACCCACGTAGCGCGCACCGGCACCTGCGCGCAGGTCGTCTCCGGCATGCCAGCCAAGCGACCCAAAATTCTGCGTCAGGAACAGCACGGCGGTGTGGCGGGCGGCGTTGGTCATTTCATTGCCGTTATTTTTCGGATCGGCAACTACGCGCGCATCGGTGAAGGCGTAGCTACCGATCACGCTCAGGGAGTCGGTGAGCTTACCGGCCATATCCAGTTCAACGCCCTGTGAGCGCACTTTGCCTGAGGTGCGTGTCACTGTTTCATTGCTGATGGTTTCATCCACCATCACGTTACGTTTCACGATATCGAACAGCGCCAGGTTGGCGGTGATACTGTCCGGCAGATCGATTTTGGTGCCCACTTCATAAGAACGGCCCAGTTCAGGAGGAAGTGCGCCGATTTGAGTGGCAATGGACGAATTGGGTTTGAACGACTCGCTGTAGCTGGCGTAGAGCGAACTGTTCGGTGTCAGGCTGTAGATAACTCCCGTGCGCGGTACCAAACGGTGGTAGGAGCCGTCGGTGTTGGTGACAAACGGGCGGCCTTTGCCTGCCATAACATCAAAGCTGTCGTAACGTAAGCCACCCAGCAACTGCCAGCGTTCGTTCAGGCGTAGGGTGTCTTGCACGAAAAAGCCGGTGCTGTCGATATTTTCACGCTGATCGCTGTCTTTGGCACTGACCGTGGTGGACGTGGGCAGCGTGCCGTAGACCGGGTTGTAAATGATGAAACCGGAGGTTGCTGTGCCACGGATCATGTCGCCACGGAATGTACGATCGGCTTCATAGTCAACGCCAAACAGCAGTTGATGGTTGATGCGTCCCCAGTCTACGTCGCCATTCAAGGTCAGTTGAACGATTTGCGCCTGACTGCGTGCGTCTGCCGTTGCATCCGGTTGACGGGTTAGTATTCCGGTCGCTGCGTTGAATTTGGTGGCGCGTGCCTGATTGTCGCTATAGCGGTTACGTGCATAGGAATAGGCGAGGTTGCTCTTCTAACGATCGTTGAGCGTTCGCTCCATCTGGAGCGTCACGGTGTCCTGAGCGCCGCGCGTGGCGTTATAATGCTCGTCAAAGCGGGGGTCGCGCGGCGTATTGACCGGCTTGCCAGTATTGGGATTTATGATGGTGCCGCGATCGAACGGCGTCAGGTATTCCTGATGTTCATAGGCAAGACGCACCGTGGTGTCATGCCATACCACATCACTGACGGCGTAACGGTGGTTTGGCGTTTGCGGCCAAAATTGCGCCAGTAATCGGTTTCGTCGTGATCGACCAGCATGCGGTAAGCCAAACCGTTGTCTCCCAGTGGTCCGGTGACATCGACCTGCCCGCCGCCCCCGTTAAAGCTGCTCTGCCAGCCTTCGATATGGGTTTTCTGAACCAGTTCCGGTTTTTTACTGATGATATTGATCACGCCGCCGGGTTCATCCATGCCGTACAGCATGGAGGCCGGGCCTTTGAGGACTTCAACGCGTTCGCTGGTAGGCGTGAAATTGCGGACTTGAATCGAACGAATGCCATCGCGAAACAGCGACCCATCGCGGTTGTCGCCAAACCCACGTTTAATCACCGCATCCTGCGTCCCCCCGAGTGTGTTGGCTTGGGTAATATCGCTGATGCTGTACAGCGCTTCGTCCAACGTGTGTGCCGCCTGATCGCGTAACACCTGCGGTGGCACGACGTTAACCGCCTGCGGCACGTCCAGCAGACGTGCTTCCGTGCGTGTGCCGGTTACGCTTTTGTGCGGTTGATAGCAGCTGTCTGTATCGGCGGTGGCGCGGTCAGATTGTGTGACTACCACGGTATCTTCCTGCGCGCTCGATGAGGCAGCGTGCGAACCCAGTGGCAACAGCGCGATAAGTGGCCAACTGCGACGTATAAAATTAGCGTTCATGTGCGATGTGACTCCAGAATGTCCCTTAAAATTCAATAGGTAAGAATTGTTGGTAGAGTTGTTTTAAGGTGTCTTGCGGTTGCAAATCGGCAAACAGATCGGGGTAGAGCGCTTTTGCAAACATCTCCACCATCACTACGTGATACGGGCTTAGGTAGAAGTTGTGCCACATACTCCAGGCGCGCCCCTGCTGCACGGCGCTGAGGTGTGACAAGAATGGGTTCTTGTTGCAGTAGGGTAGTAAAGCTGTTTTGCGCTTGCTGCTCGGAAACGTCCGGGCCCAGCATCAGTGCCGAGAACCGTTTTTCTTCTGGCCCCGCCATGCCGGTGGCGATATAGACATCGGGGTTGGCTGCCAGCACTTTTTCCGGATTGAGTTCACCATAGACGCGCTGAATGCTGTCGGCTGCGATGTTATCACCACCGGCAAAGCGCAGTAGCTCACCAAGATTGCCACCTACTGCTGTGGTACAGCAGGTATCGCGGTGGCCCAGATGCAGGTGCAGCATCACGGTGGGTTTTTGGCCGTGATAGCGTGCCAGGCGTTGCGAAATGGCGTCCATATGCTGCTGGTAAAACGCGCTGAATGCGGCAGCACGTTCAGTGCGGTTGAGTACTTCGCCGAGTAAACGGACGCTGGGCAGGGTGTTTTTCAACAGTTCGACGCGCAGATCGACATAAATCACCGGGATGCCTGCGCGTTCAAGCGTCTGCTGTAGCGCATCATCCTCCGCCGAGGTTTTAGCCAGACGCGGCAGGATGACCAGATCGGGCTTTAATGGCAGAATGGCTTCGGTATTCAGCGTGCGCGGCCCCCCTATCGCCAAGACGCGGGATTTGTGAAATAATGGCAGGAAACGCGGTGGTGTATTTTTCCCAGCTTTGCGCGTCGTAACGCGCCATATCGCCGGGCCAACCCACCACGCGCTGTGCCTGATTACCGGGCTCCAGCAACGCAAGGGTATAGAGCAAACGGCTTTCACCGAGAAAAAAACGTGAAGGATTATCGCGAATCGTTACCTGACGTCCCAGTAGGTCGGTAACGGTCTTTCCCCAGGCGGTGGTGTTCGCCAACAGCAGCATGACCAGTAACGCTTTGGTTAGGAATAATGCGCGCATATTCGCCCTCTGCATAAAATCGAGCAGGGGAAGTTAATGAGTATGAGAGTGATTATCAATAATACTAAGATAGGGAAAGTGCGACAAAACGATAATGTTATTTTATATCATTAGGATGGTAATACTTTTGTAAGTAAATAAAGTGCCGTTCAGCGGGAACTTTCAGGGCGGCAGAGTGCTACCGCCTGAAAGTCAGTGGGAATTAGCGTTATTCGGCAGCATAACCCTGTTTGGGAATATGCACGCCGTCGAGCCAGGCTTCGCCCTCGCGCATTTTAAGACGCCCTTCGGCAAACCAGTTCACCACCAATGGATAGATGGTGTGTTCCTGAGTTTGTACCCGAGCGGCAAGCGCTTCTTCCGTATCTTCACTAAACACCGGGACCTTGGCTTGCAGAATCAGAGGGCCGCCATCTAGTTCGTCAGTGACGAAGTGGACCGAAGTGCCATGTTCCTTATCGCCATTTTCCAGCGCTTTGCGATGGGTATGCAGGCCCGGGTAGTTGGGCAGTAAGGACGGGTGGATGTTCAGCATTTTGCCTGCAAACAGCGCAACGAACTCTGGGCTGAGGATGCGCATATAACCCGCCAGTACCACCAGGTCGGGTTGGTATTGCGCCATCTCTTCTGCCATTGCAGCGTCAAAGGTAGCTCGGTCAGCGAACCCTTGTGGGTCGATGACATGGGCCGGAATCTCGGCTTCTTGCGCCAGTACTAGACCATAGGCTTCTGGATTGTTGCTGAATACGGCCGCGATATTCGCTTTGACACGCTTGCGCGCGCAGGCGTCAATCAACGCCTGCAAGTTGCTTCCTTGACCTGAGAGCAAGACAACGATGTTTTTCATTAATTAATGACCACTGCGTTTCCGGCGTTAGCGGGTTGAATAACGCCGATTTTCCATGCGGTTTCACCCTGGCTATTGAGGAATGCCACGGCTTCCTCTGCCTGTTCAGCAGGCAGTGCGATAATCATACCCACACCGCAGTTAAAAGTACGGTACATTTCGTGAAGGCTGACGTTGCCCGTCTGTTGCAGCCAGTTGAACACGGCGGGCCACTGCCAGCTGGATTCATCAATGTTGGCCTGCATGCCTTCTGGCAACACGCGCGGGATATTTTCCCAGAAACCGCCACCGGTCAGGTGAGCAATCGCGTGGACATCCACTTTTTCAATCAGCGCCAGAATGGATTTGACGTAGATTTTGGTCGGGGCCAGCAGATGATCGGCCAGCGACTTTCCTTCAAGCGTCGTCTGTTCCGGATCGGTTTTGCTCACCTCGAGAATCTTACGTACCAGCGAATAGCCGTTAGAGTCTGGGCCACTGGCTGCCAGTGCTACCAGAGTATCACCTGCCTGTACTTTATTTCCGTCGATGATCTCTGATTTTTCAACAACACCGACGCAAAAACCGGCGACGTCGTAATCTTCACCGTGGTACATGTCGGGCATTTCAGCGGTTTCGCCGCCGACCAGTGCACAGCCTGACTGCTTGCAGCCTTCGGCGATACCGGTGATCACGCTGGCGGCGGTATCGACATCCAGTTTCCCCGTGGCGTAGTAATCCAGGAAGAACAGCGGCTCGGCCCCTTGAACTACCAGGTCATTGACACACATGGCCACCAGATCGATACCGATGGTGTCGTGGCGTTTCAGATCCATGGCAAGACGCAGCTTGGTGCCGACCCCGTCAGTACCGGAAACCAGAACCGGTTCACGGTATTTTTGGGGCAAGGCGCACAGGGCACCGAAACCGCCCAGACCGCCCATCACTTCAGGACGGCGGGTTTGTTTCACTACGCCTTTAATACGGTCTACCAATGCGTTACCTGCATCAATATCCACGCCTGCGTCTTTGTAGCTAAGAGAGGTTTTGTCGGTCACTGCGGAGTCCCCACGGAGAATACAATTGGTGGTGAGATAGTGAGCATATCCAGCCTGGTGGATCTACCCCTATCGAAGCGCGCTAATTCTAACAGCGAGAGCAATCGTTTGCGAGTGGTGTGTTGCCTGCTTTGCATTTTTCCTGTTCAATGAGAATTTCCCTGCCCGGTTGATCTGGATCAGGCTATAACCTGTAGCGCTTAAGCAAAAAAGCGGTATAATCCCGCGATTTTTTTATGATGGGCTGCCATGTCCGCCCTCGGCGCACCGATTCTGCGTCGTGAGGATATCCATCCACTTTCTATAGGGGGAATAGAATGAAGGTCGTCGAGGTTAAACACCCGCTCGTCAAACATAAACTTGGCCTGATGCGTGAAAACGATATAAGTACAAAACGCTTTCGTGAACTGGCATCCGAAGTCGGCAGTTTATTGACCTATGAAGCCACTGCCGATCTGGTCACAGAGAAAGTGACTATCGAAGGCTGGTGCGGTCCGGTGGAAGTCGATCATATCAAAGGCAAAAAAATTACCGTGGTGCCGATCCTGCGTGCCGGTCTGGGCATGATGGAAGGCGTGCTGGAAAACGTACCGAGCGCGCGCATCAGCGTGGTGGGTATGTACCGCAACGAAGAGACGCTGGAGCCGGTGCCTTACTTCCAGAAACTGGTCTCCAACATTGATGAGCGTATGGCGCTGGTGGTGGATCCGATGCTGGCGACCGGTGGTTCGATGATTGCCACTATCGATCTGCTGAAGAAAGCGGGTTGCCAGAGCATCAAGGTATTGGTACTGGTGGCTGCACCGGAAGGGATTGCCGCGCTGGAAAAAGCGCACCCTGACGTTGAGCTGTATACCGCCTCGGTCGACAAAGGGCTCAACGAGCATGGCTATATCATGCCGGGTCTTGGTGACGCGGGCGATAAGCTCTTTGGTACTAAATAAGCCGTATCAGCCGACTGAGTAAGTCGGCTTTTTTTTGCGTCGGTTTCGTTGCGCAACGCGCACGATGGTTTTTCACCCATATTTCGCACGATTTTTATAATCAGCCTCTCTTCCCTACGCGGTGACGCGTGGGGGCGGCTGGGCTGTGATAACGATGCCGGACAAACCGGCTAACCACAACATCAAGTGACTTTTACAGAGGATATAAACGATGACTCATCGCGCCATAGGGTTGAGTGAACGACCCCCCCTTGCTACAAACCATCCCGCTGAGCTTCCAGCACCTGTTTGCCATGTTCGGCGTGACGGTGTTGGTACCGATTCTGTTTAAAATCAACCCTGAGACCGTGCTGCTGTTCAACGGCATTGGCACGCTGCTCTATCTGTTTATCTGTAAGGGCAAGATCCCGGCGTATCTGGGCTCCAGCTTTGCCTTTATTTCTCCAGTGCTGCTGCTGCCGTTGGGATATGAAGTGGCATTGGGCGGTTTTATCATGTGCGGTGTTCTGTTCTGCCTGGTATCGCTGATTGTGCAACGCGCTGTCGTTTGTGATGGGCGTCGTGGATTTCGCGCCTATCGCTCAGGCTCACTGGTTTGCACTGCCGACCTTCTATACGCCGCGTTTTGAATGGTTTGCCATTCTGACTATCCTGCCTGCTGCGCTGGTGGTGATTGACGAATACGTGGGCCATCTGGTGGTTACCGCCAATATTGTGAAAAAAGATCTGATGCGCGATCCTGGCTTGCACCGCTCGATGTTTGCCAACGGCCTTTCTACCATGATTTCTGGTTTCTTCGGTTCAACCCCGAATACCACTTACGGCGAAAACATTGGCATGCTGGCCATCACCAAGATCTACAGCACCTGGGTAATCGGCGGTGAGGCAATACTTGCCATTCTGCTCTCCTGCGTGGGCAAGCTGGCGGCCGCCATTCAGGCGGTGCCGGTCATGGGCTGTGTTTCTCTGCTGCTGTACGGTGTAATCGGCGCTTCCGGTATTCGTGTGCTTATCGAATCCAAAGTGGATTACAACAAAGCACAAAACCTGATTCTGACCTCAGTTATCCTGATCATCGGGGTGAGCGGCGCGAAAGTACATTTGGGTGCTGCTGAACTGAAAGGCATGGCATTAGCCACCGTGGTGGGTATTGCGCTGAGCCTGCTGTTTGCGCTGATCAACCGCTTCAGAAGCGAAGAAGTGGTGCTGGATGCTGAAGATGATGCCGAGGAGACCTCGCGCGCGTCATAAATTGAGCATTGCTCTGATTTCCGGGGATGATATTATCCCCGGAAACAGAAAAAATATGACAAGAGATTGTTAATCATGAAGAAAACAACATTGGCGTTGTTACTGGGTCTTTCGTGTTTTGCTTTTGCCCAAGATGCTGATGACGCCGATAGGTTGTACGACCGCCTCGAACAGCAAGATAATACGGCGCTGACCGCTCTCACCGATTTGGCTAAACGTCAGGATCCTCATGCCCTCTCGGTATTGGGTTTTGTCTATGAGTTTGGCGTTTCCGTTCCCAAAAATATCCAACAGGCCATCGACTATTATCAGCAAGCGTGCGCGCTGGGTGGCGATTATGGCTTTTATAACGCCGGGTATTTTTATCAATATGGCGTCGGCGTGCCGCAGGATAGCGCCCGGGCCAACCAACTGCTGGAAAAGATTAACGCCGCAGATATTGATATCGAAACGACCAAGTCACTCGGGCACACCATCTATGAAGCAAAAGCAAAGGCTGAAACCGATACAGAGATGCGCGCACCGATCCTGAAGTATGTTTCCCGCTATTTAAATACGGCCAATGCGGAAACGAGTCGGATATTCAGCCGCCTCGGCTTGAGTAAAAGCGACATGTTACGGCTGGCGAAACGTTGGGCATAGCAGGGCGATCCCGAAGTAAACTTCTACGTCGGCCATTTCTATAATTTTGGCTACTCCCCGATAAAAGAGAAAGACATCGAGGCGATGCGTTGGTTTCGCCGTGCCGCAGAGGGGGGAGAGCCGGAATCGCAGAATCTTCTTGGCCTGGCCTATCGCGAAGGTCGCTGGGGTGTTGATGCCGCTGCACCAGAGGCTGTCGTTTGGTTTGAACGTGCTGCACAGCAGGGTAACAACGATGCCATTCTCAATCTGGCAGAAATGTATTACACCGGTGAAGGGATTGACGTTGATTATGACAAGGCGCGAACGCTGTTTACGCAGGCCTACGACAAAGGCGTATCGCGGGCGGCAAAATACCTCGCCTGGATCTATTACAACGGTCAGGGTGTGACGAGCGATTGCCAAAAGGCCTGGGAGTATCGCAGCCGGGGGCGTTCTGACGAAACAAAAGCCAGCTATACGGCGCACTGCGTGAACGATAAGCGTGGGCGTGAAGAAAACCGCCAAACCTTGCCCGCATTGGTGTTGAAAAACGAATCGACCTTTCTCGGTGGCAACGGTGGCACATTGAAATGTGAAAATCATTTTATCGTTGATACCAACAAACTTGCTGAAGTGGCCAATTTTCGCGTCGTCGTCACGCTAAAAAACAGCGAGGGTGCCAGCGGGCAATATACGATGGCGTTTTCCCCCTTTGGCATGAATACCATGAATGAAAGCCTGTACGGCAGGGAATACAGCTCCTTTCGTTCCGCTACGCTGGTTCGGCAAAAAACCAAAGATTTTTGCCAGCCTGGAGACGTGACATTCCAGATCGATTCCGCCACGGCGCGGATCAACGGACAAGAAAAAGAGCTGCTGGCGACGGGGATTATCAAGCCCTATGTCCAACATGCCGGGTAACCGCATTGCCTTAGGACAATTCGCCTGAACAGTGACGCGGTATTGAGAAAGACAGCCCGGTTGATGCGCTATCAACAGTGCTCGCTTTCTGTGGTAAACTCAGTCCGTTTTCCCGCCGAATTGAACATGAGGTGCTTCTGAACACGCCGGCACAGCTTTCACTGCCACTTTCTTTGCCTGATGACGAAACCTTTGCCAGTTTCTACCCGGGAGAAAACGCGTCACTTCTGGCCGCCCTTCACAACGTGTTGCAACAAGAGCACGGTAGCTATATTTACTTCTGGTCACGGGAAGGGGGAGGGCGCAGCCATCTACTGCATGCCGCCTGCGCGGCGTTATCACGTCAGGGCGATGCGGCGGGCTATGTGCCGTTAGACAAACGCGCCTATTTTGTGCCTGAAGTCCTGGACGGCATGGAGCAACTCGCGCTGGTCTGTATCGACAATATCGAATCTATTGCAGGCGATGATGCCTGGGAAATGGCGATGTTCAACCTCTACAATCGTATTCAGGAAGGGGGGCACACCCGGCTGTTGATCACCGGCGATCGCCCACCGCGTCAGCTTAATTTGCATCTGCCTGATTTGGCATCTCGTCTGGATTGGGGGCAGATTTATAAATTGCAGCCGCTCTCTGATGAAGAGAAAGGTCAGGCGTTACAGTTGCGCGCCCGCCTGAGAGGCTTTGAACTGCCAGAGGATGTGAGCCGCTTTTTATTGAAGCGGCTCGATCGCGAAATGCGCACGCTGTTTATGACGCTCGATCAGCTCGATCACGCCTCTATTACCGCCCAGCGTAAACTCACTATCCCCTTCGTCAAAGAGATCCTGGGGTTATAACAGCGCGAGCACTTGCTCTGGCGGGCGGCCGATACGTGCCCGCTCTCCGTTGACTACAATCGGGCGCTCAATCAGCTTGGGATGTTCAACCAGTGCAGCAATCAGCTGTGTTTCACTTAACGTCGTATCCGACAGATTTAATTCGCGGTACAGGTCTTCTTTCTGGCGCATTAATTCACGTGTGCTGCTAAAGCCTAACTGTGATAACAGTTGGCGAATCTGTGCGGCATCCGGTGGCGTATCCAGATAGAGCACCACGCGCGGCGTGACGCCGTGTTGCTGCAACAGCGCCAGCGTTTCACGGCTCTTGGAGCAGCGCGGGTTGTGATAAATAACAATATCGTGCGACATGGGCTGTTCCTTGCTGTTTATCAAGATTTTTCAAACTGACGGAAGCGTTGCTGTAACTGGCGTAACTGGTCAATGCGGGCATCATAGCGCGCCTGCTCCAAACTGCCGAGTTTACTCTGCGAGCTGGCATTGCTGAACAGCCCGATGGCCTGATCCAGTTTTCCGGATAACGCCAGCTCCTCTCCGCGCGCGGCAAGCTCTTCGGCACGCATGCCCTGTGCGGCGGAGGCCTGTGCCAGCAGTGACCAACCGTTGGGATCGCCCGGATTGGCGTAGCTATAACGATAGAGCAGGCGGCTGGCTGCGGCGGCCTGACCACCCGTGACATAGGCGTTAGCCAGGTTCAATTGCAGTACCGGATTGTTCTGGGCGCCCGGCGCTTTTTGTAAGCGCGCGATGGCCTGCGCGGCTTTGTTTTGCGCCAGATCGATATCCGTCATCAGATCGAGAAACCAGGGGCTGTCCGGGGTTTTATCCAGCACTGGCTGAAGCACTGCGTGGGCATCGTCATATTTCTTCTCTTCATAAGCGCGCACCGCTTTGCCGTACTGTGCGGCAAGCTGCTCGCGCACATTGCCTTTTAACCAGTTATCAATGGTTTCATCTGCGGTAGCCTTATACGCGGTGCTGTACATCGTCAATGCACGCATCTTGGCAAACAGAAAATCCTGTGAGGATTGGGTGGGTGCAGGACGCATCATCTGGTTGGCGCGGTTGCGAGCATCGGCCAGACGACTCTCCGGCAACGGGTGTGTCAGCAGCATTTCCGGCGGTTTGGTGGCATAGCGTGATTGATCGGCTAATTTTTGCATGAAGTTAGGCATAGCCTGCGGATCAAACCCGGCTCGCTGCAACACTTGCAGGCCAATACGATCGGCTTCCTGTTCGTTGGACTGTGTGAAGCTGATAATTCCCTGCTGCGCACCGGCCAATGTCCCGCTCAGGGCCGCCATTCCCACCTGCGGATTGGCCATGGCGAGCAGAATGGAACCCAATGCCCCCACCCAGGTAAGCGGGACGCTGCGCTGTTGTGATTCCATGGCGCGCGCCAGATGGCGTTGGGTGACGTGCGAGATTTCATGCGCCAGCACCGAGGCCAGTTCGCTTTCGTTTTCCGCGTAGCGGAACAAGGCAGAATGGATGACCACATTGCCACCGAAGAAGGCAAAGGCGTTCAGCTCATCGTTGCGAATGATGAAGAAGTGAAAAGGCGTGCGTACTGAGTTGGCGCTTTTTACTAACCGCTGGCCCAGTTGGTTGATGTATTGTACCAGCAGCGGATCGTCAATCAGCGGTGCACCGCCGCGCATTTGCCGTAGGTAGAAATCACCCATGGCAATTTCTTGATTGATACTGAGCGTACCGCCTGCTGTGGTTCCCATATCAGGAAGCTGATCCTGCATATCCGCAACGACGGGCGCCGCGATGCCGCCCAGCATTGCGCCGAACAGCAGCGCAGTCAGGGTTTTCTTTACTCTGAATCCACGCAGAAACGTCTTGCCTGCCAGAGCGGTAATGCGAGGACGTTCAGCACCTAACCAATTGAAGACCATGAGTGGGACCTTCTCGACTGCACGGTAAAAGCGATTAGCACCTATCTTAGCCAGCGCGGAGGGAGCATGCAAAGTGGAATGCGGGAAAAGTGCAGCATAAAAGCGCGCCGTGCAAAAAACAGCAAGCACAAGGTTGCGCGCAGTGTGAATCAGGATAACGCAAAAACACCGACACCTTAACAGTGCCGGTGGATACCTGGCACGCTATCAGGAGCTTTTCAGATAGTTCAGTACGATATCGTGGTGATCGCTGGTTTTGAAATCATCAAACACGTGCGCCACTTTACCGTCTTCACCAATCAAAAAGCTGATACGGTGAATGCCGTCGTAGGTTTTTCCCATGAATGTCTTTTCGCCCCACACGCCGAAGGCTTGTGAGATCTGATGATCTTCGTCGGACAACAACGTAAAGTTCAGCAGCTCTTTTTCCGCAAAGCGAGACAGTTTTTCCGGTTTGTCGGTGCTGATACCCAACACTTCCACGCCATGTTTCTTCAAATCTTCCATGTTGTCGCGCAAACCGCAGGCTTGCACGGTACATCCCGGCGTCATCGCTTTAGGGTAAAAATAGACCAACACTTTTTGTCCCTGGAAGTCGGTTAAATTTACTTGTTCGCCATCCTGGTCGGGCAAGCTAAATTTCGGTGTGGTATCACCGGCTTTCAGTGTGTTCATCACTACTCTCCATCTTTCTCTTCATGCTGTGGATAGTTCACGACGCTAATACTGCCTTGTGCGTGCAGTTCTGTACATAGCTGATGAAAGGCTGGCTCAATAATTGCGCCATTAAGCGTTTCAGGGCTGTGTGCGGTGATTTGAATATATAACGTTGACGGATGTCCGCTGGTGGCGGGCTGCGTTTTTGAAACCAGCTCCGCAATGTTCATGTGATGTGCGTCAAACAGGGCGGTAAAGCGTTCAATGATATGCGGTGAATCCGCCAGTTCAACCTTGATCCATACCGTTGAGGGCATCGGCGGGCGAGCCTGAGACTCTGTGCGCTTCATCACGATCAACAATTCCATTTCCGCCCCTTTGAGCGGCAGCGTGGATTCGATAAGCGTGATGGAATTCGAACTTCCCGACAGCAGCATGATGAATGTGAACTCTTTGCCCAGCATCGCAAGACGACTATCTTAAATGTTACAGCCACAGCTACTGACGTGACGTGTGATGGCGTTCACAATCCCGGGACGATAGACGCCGAGGGCGGTGATAACCAGAAAATGTTCTTGTTGGCTCGGCAAAATCTTGCTTTCTCTGCATCGGGTTGAGAGTAACATGGTAAACACAAAAAATTGTCTGGGGCAATTTTGAGTTTGTTCTGCGAGAGTTTTCCCGCGCTGCCGTCAGTCGCGGCATGCAGAAAGAAAAAAACCGCATGTCAGACGCCGACAACGCGGTTGCGCGCTTGCTTTTGCAGTGAAGTCAAAAGTACCATGAAGAACTTGTTTTTGGAGGGAATGGCGAATGTTTACGGGAAGTATTGTTGCACTGGTTACACCGATGGACGACAACGGAGCCGTCGATCGTGCAAGCTTGAAAAAACTTGTTGATTATCATGTTGCTAGCGGAACTGCGGCGATAGTGTCCGTCGGAACCACCGGAGAGTCCGCCACCTTGAGCCATGATGAACATGGCGATGTGGTGATGATGACGCTGGAACTGGCAGACGGACGTATCCCGGTGATAGCCGGAACGGGTGCCAATGCGACGTTGGAAGCCATCTCTCTTACCAAACGCTTTCACGGAACCGGCGTAGTGGGCTACCTGACAGTAACCCCTTACTACAATCGCCCGACGCACGAAGGGTTGTTCCAGCATTTTAAAGCGATTGCCGAGCACACCGATTTACCGCAAATTCTGTATAACGTACCGTCTCGTACCGGCTGTGACATGCTGCCGGAAACCATCGCCCGTCTTTCCGAAGTGAAAAATATTGTTGCGGTGAAAGAAGCTACCGGGAACTTAAGCCGTGTGAGTCAGATCCAAGAGTTGGTTGATGATAAATTCATTTTGCTGAGCGGTGATGACGCCAGCAGTCTGGATTTTATGCAACTCGGTGGTCGAGGCGTGATTTCCGTGACGGCGAACATTGCAGCGCGGGAAATGGCACAACTGTGCGCACTGGCGGCACAAGGTGATTTCGCTGCGGCGCGCCGTTTGAATCAACGCCTGATGCCACTGCATCAGAAATTATTTGTTGAACCTAATCCGATCCCGGTGAAATGGGCATGCAAGGCATTAGGATTGATGGCGACCGATACGCTTCGCTTGCCGATGACGCCGCTGACTGACGCAGGTCGGGCAGTGATGGAGCGCGCATTGAAGCAAGCTGGTTTGCAGTAACCCTTAGGGAGATTTGATGACTTCTTCAGTGCAAAAGTCCATGGTGGCAAAAGTGGTTGGTTTGTCGCTGGTTATGCTATTAGCAGCATGTTCTAGCGATCAGCGTCACAAACGTCAGGTCAGCGGCGATGAGTCCTATTTGAAAGCGCCACAACCGAGGACGTTAGTGGCACCGGCGGGAATGATCCTTCCGGTGCAGAATGGGGATTACGAGATCCCGGCAGCCTCATCAACCGGTGAACTGGGGAAAGCGTTAGATATTCGTCCTCCTCTCCAGCCATTGGCGTTGTTAAGCGGATCGCGCACGCAAATTTCTGGTGATACAGCCACTTTGCTGATCGAAAACAGCGCGCAGGCGAACCGTCTGTGGCCGCAGGTGGTGCAAATCATTCAGGACAAGGGCTATGTGATTGCCAGCCGTCAGGATGCCTCGCAGACGCTGACCACCGATTGGATCTTCTGGCCGCGTGACGATGAAAGTGTGCCGTACCGCGCGCGTTATCAGATCTCCGTTCAACCTCAAGGGTATCAGGTCGCGGTTGTGGTGAAACTGCTCGGCCTCGAAGTGCAGAACACGCCGGTGGCAGAGGCGCTTCAGGTGCAACGTTATACCAGTCTGATGGCCAATACCCTGTCAGACGCGTTGGAGAAACAGGCGGCCGCGCGTGAGAATACGCAGGTCAATCGCGCAGTCGGTACGCTGGACGTGCTGAGCGGTGCGGATGACAGCGGCCTGCCATTGCTGGTGGTGCGTGGCCCTTATTCAGTGGTCTGGGATCGTCTTCCTGCCGCGCTGGAAAAAGTCGGCATGAAGGTGAACGATCGCAGCCGTCCGCAAGCCTCCATTGCGGTGACCTACAAAGCACCGGGCAGCAGCGTCTGGGAACGTCTGGGGGCTAAAGACCCTGAACTGACCAACGGCGATTACAAATTGCAGGTTGGCGATCTGGGTAACCGCAGTACGTTGCAGTTTATCGACTCGAAAGGGCATACGCTCAGCCAGTCAAAAAACGACGCGCTCGTCGCCGTCTTCCAGGCGGCACTCAGTCACTAACAGAAAGGGCCGGTTACATCCGGCCCTTCTTTATTTGGCCCGCCGAATGCCGATATTTTTATTGTTAATCAAGTATTAAATCATCGGGCCCGTTGTCGGTGGCCCACAACTGTGTGGAGTAATAAAAGATGCAAAAGCTAGCTGAGTTGTATCGCGGAAAAGCGAAAACGGTCTACACCACTGAAGATTCCGATCTGTTGGTGCTGGAGTTTCGCAATGATACGTCAGCCGGTGATGGCGCGCGCATTGAACAGTTTGATCGTAAAGGTATGGTGAACAACAAATTCAACCATTTCATCATGAGCAAACTGGAAGAGGCGGGCATCCCGACGCAAATGGTCAAGTTACTGTCCGACAACGAAGTGCTGGTGAAAAAGCTGGAGATGGTGCCGGTAGAGTGCGTGGTGCGTAACCGTGCTGCCGGTTCTCTGGTGAAACGCCTGGGTGTGGAAGAGGGCATTACCTTGAACCCGCCACTGTTTGACCTGTTCCTGAAAAATGACGCCCTGCACGATCCGATGGTGAATGAATCTTACTGCAAAACCTTTGGTTGGGTGAATGAAACCCACCTGGCGCGCATGAAAGAACTGAGCTACAAAGCCAACGACGTGCTGAGCAAACTGTTTGATGACGTGGGCTTGATTCTGGTGGATTTCAAACTGGAATTCGGATTGTTCAAAGGTGAAGTGGTGCTGGGTGATGAGTTCTCCCCTGACGGCAGCCGCCTGTGGGACAAGCAAACCCTGAACAATATGGACAAAGACCGTTTCCGTCAAAGTCTGGGTGGTTTGATTGAAGCCTATGAAGAAGTTGCACACCGTCTTGGCGTAAAATTGGACTAAACGCGCAATCGTTTTCGTGTTAAACGTTGCGTGCGCGCCGTTGCCTGTCATTCTCTGCGTTAAGTGGAGAATGGCAGTTTACCCGTACCAATGTGGGTATTGGGCTAATTAGCGGTGTCAAAACAGTGCTATCATCTGAGTCTTGAATGAAAACGATATCTTGACTTCAGCATGGCAGGAAACCCATTCCTAATGACTTCTTTCGATCCCACGCTTCTGATCCTGCTCGGCCTTGCAGGATTCGGTATTATCAGCCACAACATGACGGTCACTTGGGCGATGTTGGCGCTGCTGGCGGTACGCTTGACGCCGCTGAACGGTTATTTCCCGCTGGTGGAAAAATATGGATTGAGCATCGGGATACTGATTTTGACCATTGGCGTGATGGCCCCGATCGCCAGCGGGAAAATCAGCGCCCACGACTTTTTTCAGGCGTTCCTTAACTGGAAATCGCTGGTAGCGATTGCGGTGGGCGTTGCGGTTTCCTGGCTCGGTGGTCGCGGCGTTTCTCTGATGAGCAATCAACCTTCCGTGGTGTCGGGATTGCTGATTGGCACCGTGGCCGGCGTCGCGTTGTTCCGCGGCGCGCCGGTAGGTCCGCTGATTGCGGCAGGTCTGCTCTCGTTGTTGATTGGCAAATCCTGAGAACGGCATTGGCATGTCTAAGCTCATCACCCCAAACCTGCTCAGTGCTGACGCGAACGGCGATCCTTCGCAGCTGCGGCATGTTGGCGCGCGCCGCTTGCTGGTGGTCAGCGGCGAGGCGCACTGGGTGCAAAGACAGGCGGAAGCGCTGTGCCGACAGACGCCGGGGGATTGGCTTTGGCTGGGGGGCATGCAACCTGACAGTATACCCTTTAGCAAAGCGCGGATGCTGCTGGGGCAGGGGTATCAGCATGCTGTCTTTGATGCTCGCAGTGGGCTGGATGTCGAAGCGCTGGCGATCGTGGCTGGCACTTTGCGTGCGGGCAGTTGGCTACTGCTGCTGGTCCCGCCCTGGCACGCGTGGGCACAACAGCCCGATGCTGATAGTTTGCGTTGGAGTGAGCAGTCGCAGGCGATAGCCACGCCGAATTTCATTACGCATTTTCAGCAGCAACTGCTGGCGGACGATGAGGTAACGCTGTGGCGGCAGGGAGAGAAGGGAGCCATAAAGCCGCTGACTCCTCGTGCACCGTGGCAACCTGCCAGCGGTGACCCAACGCCACAGCAGCATGCATTGCTGACCCGTCTACAGGATGCGGCACCCGGCGTTTATGTGATTACCGCCGCGCGCGGGCGCGGTAAATCGACGCTGGCGGGAATGCTGGCCGCGCAGTGTACGGGAGTCTGTTGGGTGACATCACCTTCCCGCGATACTGCCGCTCAGTTGCTACACTGCGGTGGGGCTGAATTGCCGTTTTGGTCTCCAGACGCTTTGCTTGCACATTGCCAATCGTCATCGCTGCCGCCGCTCGACTGGCTGTTGATTGATGAGGCAGCGGCGATCCCTGCGTCAGTGTTGCAGGCGCTGGTAAGCCATTTCCCTCGCGTGTTGATGCTCACCACGGTGCAGGGGTATGAAGGGACGGTGCGTGGCTTTCTGCTGAAATTTTGTGCCTCGCTGCCTCAGTGCGACATGCTGACGTTGGATCAACCGCTACGCTGGGTCGCAGACGATCCGCTGGAGTGTTTTCTGGATGAAGCTCTGCTTTTTCGTGACACGTTTACTGATATCGATGCCCTGAATCCGGGAACTGCGAGATTACCTGCTGTCGTCACGAACCTTTTGGCGCCGGCGTGGTTGAGTGAGTCGGCGGGTTTGCATCGGTATTATGCCTCTTATTGTGCAGCGCGCATTACCGCACCTCGCCGCTTGATTTGCGGCGCTTGCTGGATGCGCCCTGCATGCATCTCTATGGCGCTCAGCGAGGCGAGGCACTGTGCGGCGTAGCCTGGTGGGTTGATGAAGGCGACCTGTCGCCTGCGTTAGCGCATGATGTGTGGGCGGGCCGCCGTCGCCCGCGCGGCAATCTGGTGGCACAATCGTTGGTGGCGCACGGTGATGAGTGGCAAGCCCCTTGTTTACGCTCGCTGCGTATCAGCCGCATTGCGGTTGTCGCAGAGCAGCGGCGCAGCGGGATTGGTCATGCACTGATTGCTGCACAACGGGACACCGCGAGCGTTGATGGCATTGATTTTCTGTCGGTCAGCTTTGGCTATCAGCCGGAACTGTGGGCGTTCTGGCAGGCATGCGGGTTTAGGCTGGTGCGCATTGGTAGCCATCGCGAGGCGGGCAGTGGCTGCTATAGCGCGATGGCGATTTTACCTATCAGTGAGGAAGGACGGCAATTGGCGACGCGTGCCGAATGGCGCAGCCTGGCCGGATTTGCTTTTGCGCATCGTGGCATGGAACCCACCTTTGCAGCGTTGACACATCTGCTGGGGCGCTCGGGGTTGCCGCTGCCCGCATTGCGCATGCTCAATGCCTATCCGCACGATCCAGAGCGCGGAGTGAAGGTGTTTTCATTAAGCGGTAAAAAAGCGCTGTTACAACGCTGGCGTGAGGAGACGGTTCAGGCACTTGCCGAGCTTGATGCGGCGGCCTGTGCACGTTGGCAACGCTGGGCGCAACCGGGTGGTTTCCGGCTGAATAAATGCCTGGTGGAATGGACCGGTTTGCCGGCATACGTAGTAATCGACATGGAGAAGAGCGACATATTATGGTGATGGGAATTTTTTGCGGTTCAAGTGCGGGAAGTGACACCGCCTTTATTGATGCGGCGCGGATGACGGGAAAAACCCTGGCGCAGGCAGGTATCGCCATTGTTTACGGCGGTGGTCGTGTCGGGTTGATGGGCGCGGTCGCGGATGCGGCGCTGGCGCAGGGCGGCGAAGTGATCGGTGTCATGCCGCGCTTGTTGGCCGATCAAGAGCTTTCTCATCCGGGCCTGACCAAGCTGCATGTGGCGGAAAACATGCATGAGCGTAAAGCTAAAATGGCGCAGATTGCCGATGGCTTTATCGCGATGCCGGGCGGTCCGGGGACGCTGGAAGAAATTTTTGAGCAGTGGACCTGGGCGCAATTGGGGATTCATGACAAACCCTGCGCGTTTCTCAATGTTAACGGTTATTTTGACCCGCTGAAAACCATGAATGAAACGATGGTCAGACAGGGGTTTATGAAGCAACCCTATGCCGATATGCTCACATTTTCT
Source organism: Candidatus Symbiopectobacterium sp. 'North America' (assembly GCF_015762685.1). Lineage (GTDB taxonomy): Bacteria > Pseudomonadota > Gammaproteobacteria > Enterobacterales > Enterobacteriaceae > Symbiopectobacterium. The sequence goes on from NZ_PEHF01000020.1 coordinate 19,987, forward strand.
GACAGCATTGAGGATATTCTCCGCGTTTTCGCTGCCTATACGCCGCCGCCGCATAAGTGGACGCCGGCGTTTCGTCAGGTAGAGTGAGATGGTGATGGAGACATCCTGTGTGATTCGCATCGCCGCTGCCGTGATCACCGATGCGACAGGTGCCTGTCTGCTGGTTCGCAAACAGGGCACCATCGCGTTTATGCAGCCTGGGGAAAAAATGGAACCCGGAGAAACCCCAGAGCAGGCGCTGGTGCGCGAACTGAAAGAAGAACTGTCGATTCAGATTGCGATAGCGGATCTGACGTATCTTGGTCATTTTTCCGATTAAGTGGTCAATGAGCCAGGGTATATTGTTGAAGCCGACGTGTACCGTGTGCAGGGTGTGAATAGTGTCGTAACCCCGGCGGCTGAAATTGCCGAAATCTCCTGGGTTAACCCAAAAACGCCGACGACGTTGCCTTTGGCCCCGTTGACTCAGCAACAATTATTGCCCCTCGCCGCTGCATTTTGACGCCGTTGTGACAGGCTGGCCGCTGAGTCAGCCTGGTATTTTTTTTTTCGTTCCTGCCTATGGGGTGAAGGACGTGAGGGTGGGTCATTGGAAATAATGGAATGACTTGTTCAATAAATCCCGATAGCACGTGATAACCGCAGGGGTATCATTAAAGAATACCATGACAAAACGGGACATATCATGAGCGATGCAATTACAGTACAACAACCGGAGCAGGCGCAGCGTTTGGTCTTGTTGTTTCACGGGGTTGGCGACAGCGCCAACGGCATGGCGGCATTGGGGCGCTATTTTGCCGATGCCTTGACGGATGCCTGTGTTGTCAGCCTCAATGGGCCAGAAAGCACCGAATGGGGCGCGGGGCGTCAGTGGTTCTCCGTGCAAGGCGTGACCGAAGAGAACCGTCAGGCGCGCGTTGATGTGGCAATACCGGGATTTCTGTCAACGGTGCGCCATTGGCAGGAGAAGGTTGGGGTTGATGCTGCACATACCGTGCTGGTTGGGTTTTCGCAGGGGACCATCATGTCTCTGGAAGCGCTCAAGGCAGACCCGGCGATTGCCGGTACGGTTATCGCCTTTAGCGGCCGCTTTGCCTCGTTGCCAGAATCTGCATTGACGCCAGCGGTGGTGCATTTTATCCACGGAGAGCAGGACAGCGTGATTTTGCCTGCGCACGCACAGGCTGCCGCTCAGCGCCTGCATACGTTGGGCAGTGCGCATTCACTCGATATGATTACGGGTGTCGGCCACTCGATTGACGGTCTGATGCTGCAACAGGCGCTGGGTTATCTGGCATAATCGTCGTGTTGCTTGTAAGGCGGTTCTACCCATGAATCGCCTTTATTTTTCTTTGCCCTTCCGCGCTATTTTCGCCCCGCACTGAATGAGATATCGCGCCAAAATCATGTCGAGTAGTTTTCCTGTCCATATAAAAAGTGAATTTTTCCATATTTAAATAACGTTGAATGGCCGACGATGTTATTTGCTTATGTGTGCATTGCATCGGTAGTGCACTACACACACCATAATGTCTGACGTTTTTCCCGCTATACCCATAGGTATTCGTGTCGCTGGCTTATTTAAAGTCGGTTCTTCACGCCGCTGCTTTAGTGGCGCGGCGCGAATCATTGAGGGTATATACATGTCACGTCCTTTTAGGAAATAAGGGTGTTATATGTTTAAACGTATAAAAGTTGTGACCATTCTTATTATTGTTCTCTTAACTCTGGGTATTTCACAATTTCTCACCGGTGCGCTTTCCATGCGTGCGCTGGTCAATGACCGAGAAGGATTTCAGGCTTCACTGTGTGCGAATCAGAGCGTGGCGGCGTTTACCGATGCCTGGATTATGATGAACCAAACGCGTATTGCCGTCGGCACCATGATTCAAAATATGATGATGGGAAATGCGGATAAAGACGCGATGCAGTCGCTGCTGCAAATGGCTAAGGAGCGCATTGCCAGTTCCGAAAGCCGCTATAAGGCCTATCAGGCGATTCCACCTTCGCCGGGGGTAGATCCGGCGCTAATCAAAAAGCTGGAGGAAAGCTATGTCGTTTATCATAAACTGTTGAACGATATTGTCAATTCACTGGCCGGAGGGTTGGCCGGGGCGGCAATGAAACTACATGAGGGAGCGGCACCGCTTAACGTGGCGATGCAAGAAAACTATCTGGCATGGCGAGAAGCACAAACGCAGGTAGCCGATAATGGACTGCACGATAACCGCCGTGCTTTCCAGGAGATGTTGTGGCTATTAGGGGCCATTTCGCTGATGGTGGTATTGGTGATTGTGCTCAGTTGGGTCGGATACAGCGTATTCTGTTGCAACCGCTGCATGCGCTGATGCGCCATATCAATGCGATTGCCAAGGGCGATCTGACGCAGTCGATTGACGTTCAAGGACGAAATGAGATGAGCCAGCTTGCCACCGGATTGCATCATATGCAGCGCTCATTGATTGATACGGTAAGCGCGGTGCGTGACAGTGCACAGTCTATTTACACCGGTGCCAGCGAGATCTCGGCAGGCAGCAACGATCTTTCATCGCGAACCTAGCAGCAGGCCGCGTCGCTGGGCGAAACTGCTGCCAGCATGGAACAGTTGACCGCCACCGTCAAACAGAACTCACACAGTGCGCGGCAGGCGGCGCGGGCAGGCGATCAATGCCGTGGTTTTGCCGTGGTGGCAGGCGAAGTGCGCACGCTGGCACAGCGCAGCGCGCAGGCGGCGAAAGAGATCAAAACCCTGATTGACGATTCGGTCAATCGCGTCAGCACCGGGGCGATGCAAATGCGGGAAGCGGGAGACACTATGCAGAAAATTGTCACGGCGGTGAGTCGCGTGACCGATATTATGGGTGACATTGCGTCGGCGTCCGATGAGCAAAGCCGTGGTATCGATCAAGTGGGACAGGCGGTGAGCGAAATGGATAGGGTGACGCAGCAAAATGCGGCGCTGGTCGAAGAATCCGCCTCTGCGGCAGCCTCTCTGGAGGAGCAAGCGGGCTTTTTACGAGGTGCCGTGTCGGCGTTCAACATTGGCAATAACCAAGGCGTGCCGCCTGCTGCGGCTCAGCCGTTTACACGCAGTACGCAAGGGTTATTGCCCGCGGTAAAAAACGCCTCCGGGCGTGGGTCAGAACACAACTGGGAGGCGTTTTAGACCGCTTAACACTGGGCCGTGAAACGTGCTGCGGCCCGGTTACAGGCGCTCAACGATCAGTGCGATGCCCTGACCGCCCCCGATGCACAGCGTTGCCAGCCCCAGCGTTTTATCGTAGCTGCGTAGCGCGTGGATCAGGGTAACCAGAATACGTGCACCGCTGGCACCGATCGGGTGGCCCAGCGCATCGCACCGCCGTTGACGTTAACTTTTTCCGGGTCCAGACCCAAATCGCGCTGTACGGCGAGGAATTGCGCGGCAAATGCCTCGTTGGCCTCGATCAGATCGATATTCTGTATGGTCAGTCCCGCCTTGAGCAAGGCTTTTTGGGTCGCAGGAATCGGACCTAATCCCATCACTTCGCTCGGAACACCGGCTGAAGCCCAACTGCGAATGCGTGCCAGAGGCGTGATACCCTGCTGACGAGCTTCGAATTCCCGCATCAGCACCAGCGTTGCTGCCGCATCGTTGATTCCCGAGGCATTACCCTCAGTGACGGTGCCGTCCGGCAGGAAAGCTGGGCGCAGTTTATCCAACGTGGTATCGGCACGCACGAACTCATCCTGATTGAAGATACGCGTCTCTTTTTTCACGCGCAGTGCAATCGGGGTAATCTCAGCTTCAAAGAGACCGCTGGCCTGTGCGGCGGCAGCTTTTTGCTGCAACGCGAAAGCGACAGCATCCTGATCTTCCCGCGTAAAGCCGTACTGCTTGGCGATATTCTTGGCGGTGATCCCCATATGGTAGTCATTGAAGGCGCACCACAGACCGTCTTTGATCATGGAATCGATTAATTTTCCATCGCCCATGCGGTAACCCTGACGCGCTTTCTCCAGCAGGTAAGGAGCGGCACTCATGTTTTCCATACCGCCCGCGATATAGACCTGATTGTCGCCCGCAACGATGGATTGTGCACCGAGCGCCACTGCCTTCAGGTCGGAACCGCAAACTTTGCTGACAGTAAAGGCAGGGGGTTCAATGCCGAGCCCGGCAGCCTGACCTGCCTGGTGCGCCGGGTTTTGGCCCAAACCGGCGCTCAGCACATTGCCCAGCATCACTTCATCAATCTTCAGGCCTTGCGGCAGGGATGAGAGGCTATCTTTAATCGTGGCGCTTGCCAGTTCAACGGCGCAAATAGTGGCCAGACTGCCCACGAATTTACCGATCGCGGTACGTTTGGCACTTACAATCACAACGGAATCTTGTGTGTTCATCAGGGTCTCCTTAGTGGACTTTTAACGGTTGCAGGTCGTCGGAGCCAATGAAGTTGGCTTCTGTCTTCTGGCGCAGTTCATCGAGGGTGATACCCGGGCTGATTTCGCGCAGCACTATCTGCTGGTCGATAAATTCAAATACCGCCAGTTCGGTGACCACCATGCTGACTTTGTTGGCGGCGGTAAGCGGGTAGGTACATTCATGCAGCAGTTTGGGGGCACCGTTTTTGGCACAGTGTTCCAGCGCAATGATCACTTTTTTAGCACCGACCACCAGATCCATGGCACCGCCCATGCCGGGCACCATTTTGCCGGGCACCACCCAGTTGGCGAGGTTGGCATGTTCGTCCACCTGTAAACTGCCGAGTACGCACACGTCAACGTGGCCGCCGTGGATCAGCGCGAACGAGAAGGCGCTGTCAAACATCGCAGCGCCGGGCACCATGCCGCAGGGTTGTCCACCTGCGTTAACCAGATTGGTATCGATTTCGGTAATGGCACCTAAACCGAGAAAGCCGTTTTCCGATTGGAAGGTCACTTCAATGGCTTCCGGTACGTAGTTGGCTACCTGAGTCGGCAGGCCAATCCCTAAATTCACAACGTCGCCGTCGTTTAACTCCAGCGCGACGTGGCGAGCAATAATTGATTTAGCGTCCATTATTTTTCTCCAACATAAAGGTGATCGACCAGTGCAGCAGGCGTCATAATGCATTCCGGCGCTAATTGGCCGACAGGAATAACCTGCTCGCATTGCGCCACAACGTTGTCTGCGGCAAGTGCTATCAGAGGATTAAAATTACGGGCGGTAAGGTGATAAATCAGATTTCCACGGGTGTCGGCGATGCTTGCCTGAATAATGGCAAGATCGGCTTTTAACGGTAATTCCAATAAATAGGTCGTATTATCGAGAGTGATTTTTTGTTTATTTTCTTCCACCACGGTGCCAACCCCTGTCGGAGTGAGAAAACCACCCAGTCCGGCATCGCCACTGCGAATACGTTCTGCCAGTGTGCCTTGTGGTACCAGTTCGACATCCAGGGTTTCGGCAATCATGCGTTTGCCCGTTTCCGGGTTGGTGCCAATATGCGAAACGATGACTTTTTTAACCTGACCGTTGGCAATTAATGGACCAACATCGGTGTCGGGAAATGCCGTATCATTACCAATCAGGGTTAAATCAGTGACGCCGGATTTGATTATTTCTTTTACCAATAAATCCGGGGTTCCGACACCCATAAAACCACCGAACATAATTGTCATTCCGTCTTTTAATAAGGATCGGAAATAACTGGCATCAATGATTTTGTTTTTCATTATTCAGCTACTCCATTAATCAAAGGGCGTCATTACCGTTTTTTAGGCAAAACTCGCCCTGTAGAAAATTGCTGCCAATTTTCTAAGGTCGTTATGTGGATATATCGGGGCAATAGTCATTGCCCCATCGATCTTTTATTTCCGTGCCACGGGCGAACCTGTGGCAATCGCTTAGATATCCATATCCAGAATGGCTGCACTCAGCCCTTTGCCGTGCATATCCAGCGCCAGTGAGCGGGTGACACCGCCACCCAGTGCGCCATACATGACAAAGTTCAGCGCGCCAATGGCGAGCAGTTCGTAGCGAACGACGTCACCGGTGACGATATCAGCAAACCAGGCTTTGACTTTTTCCGCAGTAACGGCCGCTTTTATTTTTTCAAAATCTTCCGCGCGATAAGCAATCAGCGAGATATTCGACGTATTGCCTTTGTCGCCAGTGCGGGAGTGGGCGATTTCACGTAGTTTCATTATTTGATCTCCAGGTAGTTAACCGCTGGGGTAACGAAAGCACGCGCCAGCAGGGTGGAATCCATGGCCAGAATCTCTTTGACGCCTTTATTGACGCCACCGCCGCCCGCAGGGCCATTGGTGTACAGCGTTTCCACTTCGTTGCCCACTTTCACTGCCTGTGCGCGGGTGGTGCAGCGCGCGGCCACGCGCGCGCACTTCATAGAGTTCGCTGCGTTGAGAACGTTCTGCGCCGTGCAGCGCGTCTACGCCAATCAAATCGAAACGCACTTCTGAGGGGGCGAAACTGCATACTTCAAAACGGCCTTTGACGATATCGAGCGCCAGAAGACCGCACGCGACAGCACCTGGTCCAGCGTAGGAAATTTCCCCTTCGCCGATAAAGCCGTCCTGATAACCGACGGAGACTTTCAATGTGTCGGTTTTGGCGCGGCCCGTAGCACCTTGAACGCGAACCCGGTCTTCAGCCACCTGAGTGAAGGTGACGCCAGTGAAATCGGCCACGACATCGGGAGTGATATAGCTGTCCGGACGGTGGATTTCATACAGCATTTGCTCTTTGCAAGTGTCCACGCATACCCGGCCGCCAGAACCGGCAACTTTGGTGATAACTGCATCGCCGTTTTCGTCAATTTCCGCGATCGGGAAGCCAAGGCGCTCCAGGTGCGGAATATCCTTGAAGCCAGGATCGGCATAGTAACCACCGGTGATCTGCCCTGCACATTCCAGCAGGTGACCAAGGCAGGTGCCTTTGCCCAGGTGTTCCCAATCGTCGGTTGCCCAGTTGAACTCATACATCATCGGTGCCAGGAACAGCGACGGGTCAGAAACGCGCCCGGCGATAATGATGTGAGCACCATCATGCAGCGCTTTGACCATGGCATCTGCGCCCATGTAGGCATTGGCGGAAAGGATCTCTTTACCGCAGGTAGAAACTGGCTGGCCGATTTCATCCAGACGCGCATCTTGTTTAATCAATACATCGCGCACGTCATCACCGGTCACCACGGCAATTTTCAGCTGTTTGGCGCCCAGTTCTTTGGCGATCTCCAGCACGCGCTGGCCCGCTGCCGTTGGGTTGGCAGAACCCATATTGGTGATGATTTTGATACCTTTTTCCAGACAGTTTGGCAGTACCGCGTACATTCTGTCTGCCAGCAGCTCGTTGTAGCCCTTTTCTGGGTTTTGCTGCTTCTGTTTCTGGCCGATTGCGATGGTGCGCTCTGCCAGGCATTCGAATACCAGGTAGTTGATATCGCCTTTCTGCGCGAGCTCAAGTGCGGGCTCGATGCGATCGCCGGCATAGCCTGCGCCGGAACCTATACGGATAGTTTTCATAGCTTTACCTTCTATATTTAAAACGGCTCTGATTACGGTGTGCTGGCGCTTAGAGCGGGAACACACCAAAGATGACGCAGGCGAATGTCATGACGACACTGGCTGCCCAGAGCACGAGAATAGAGAATTTCTGGTGGTCGGCCAAATCGACGCCTGCCAGGCTGCACAGCAGGAACGTGGCCGGGGTTAACGGGCTGACCGGGAAACCGGTGGTCATCTGACCCAGTACGGAAGCCTGTGCCACCTGAATGGCCGGGACGCCCAGCATTTCGCCGGTGTGAGCAATAACTGGCATGATGCCGAAGTAATAAGAATCAGGCTCAAAGGCATGGAGATGAGACCCACCACGAACGGAATGTGAGATGCCAGTGCAGGAGGAACGAAGCCGACAGCCGCTTCAGACATGGCTTTCAGCATACCCGCGCCCCCCATGATGCCGGTGAAGGCACCTGCGGCGAACAGGATACTGGCCATCATCAGTGCTGCTTTGGCGTGTGCATTGATACGCGCTTTCTGCATTTCAACGTTGGGATAGTTCACCATCAGTGCGACGGTCAGCGCGACCATAAAGGCCACGGTCGGTGAGATTTTGGTGAAGACCATGGTGCCAATCACGCACACCACCAACGAGATGTTAATCCAGAACATATGCGGACGACGCAGTGCTTTTTCTTCGTCAGTCAGTTCTTTAACGTGTTCTTGTGCATTGAACGACGCAGAGCCACCAGCCAGCGGGTTGCTGCCCTACAGGCCAAGGCGTTTCTCCTCTTTCTTACCCCAGTAGTAGCCCATCAGCACCATGAAGACCAGGCCACAAATTTGCGCAGGGATTAATGGGATAAACAGGTCGTGAGTAGAAATGTTCAACGCCGCCGAGGCGCGGATCATCGGTCCGGTCCACGGCAGGAAGTTCACACCGGCGCTCAGGGCGGTGATACCGACCAGAATGCGTTTGTCCATGCCCAGCTTGTTAAACAGCGGTAGCATGGCAGGCACCGTGATCAGGAAGGTGACCGCTCCGTTGCCGTCCAGGTGTGCCAGCAGGGCCAATACCCCGGTACCGATAATGATCCTTACCGGGCTGGTTCCCACCATGCGCAAGATGCCGCGAATGATAGGATCAAACATGCCTGCGTCGGTAACTACGCCGAAAAAGCAGATGGCAAACACAAACATGGCGGCCATCGGTGCCAGTTTGGTGATCCCGTCCACGACGTATTTTGCTGTGTCAGTACCGCTTCCGGCCAATAATGCCCCAGCAATCGGAATGACAATCAATGCCACCAGCGGTGACATTCGTTTGGTCATAATGAAAAATAATAGGGTTGCAATGGTAAGCACCCCGATTAACGCTAACATATAGCACTCCTCTACTTATTATTGTGCACAGTTGACAATGCATGCTGGTTTAACGATTATGTTAAAAAATATCGTTTTTTTATAACAAACATGAAAATCAACGCCTAACCCAGAACAGATATTGTTGGTTGAGCTATTTTTATAATTTGGAATTGGAACAGACTAACTCATAATGGCAATGAATTCATTTGAAAACGGAATGGGTTTATTCTATTTGCAGATCAAATAAATAGACAAACATTACTCATATATGGGTAACTAATTGTTTTGAAATAACATCGAAGAATAATTTGCGATAGGCGTAGGTGAGGTGTTGTGATTTTGCTTCAAAATGTAGCAATTGCATCTTTTATCTGAAGACCAAATAAGATTAAATAATTGTGGCCGTGATCATAAAAACAAAATAAGTCGCTTGATTGAAATAAAGTTTGTTAATTTTTTATCGATGTGTAAGGTCTATTTCAGATAGAGGTGTTATGAACTTATCCATTAAACAATTGAGGGCATTTATTGCGCTCACGGAAACTGAAAACTTTACCCGAGCAGCGCAGAAAATAAACTTGTCGCAGCCTGCCTTTAGTGCGTTGATCGCGGCATTGGAAGATGAGGTGGGATATCGCCTTTTCGACCGTGATACGCACAAGGTGCAGTTAAACGGAAATGGCATTCACTTTATTGATATTGCTCGCCGACTCATTCAGTCACACGACGACGCCGTTGTGGAGATTAAATCTTATGCCACCGTATACAAAGGTAAAATTGTATTGGCGGTGTTGCCTTCGATGGCGGTGGAATGGTTACCGCAGGTGCTGGCACAGCACCATCGTGCACATCCTGATATCAAGGTTGAGCTGTTGGATACGCAGTGGGATCGCTGCCTGAAAGCCATTCTGGACGGACGCGCGGATCTGGCATTAACCGCAAGGTCAGCCTTCTCCGGGCACGTTCAGTTCCCGAATGCTGTTTGCCGATGAGTTTTTCCTGATTTGTCACCGCAATCACCCTCTGGCACAACGCCAGAGCGTTGACGTTGCCGAAGTGGCGCAGCACGCCTTTGTGGGCTTCTCTCAAGGGACCAGCATCCGTCAGTACACCGATCAACTGATGGCACCGCACAGCTTTAACTACGTGCTTGAAGTGCGCCAACTGATCACCATGATGGGGCTGGTCGCAGCCAACTATGGGGTGAGCATTGTGACCAGTCTAACGCTATTTCAGTTTCAGCACAAGGATATCGCGATTGTGCCGTTTCGCGATCTTTCGCTACAGGGCGGCATCTATCTGGTGACCGACAAAGAGCGGCAGTTGTCGCAGTGCGCCAAAGAGTTCTATGAATTTCTACTGGAAAAAGCGGAGAGTTTCACTCCGCGCTCAGCGCCCTGACTATTGGTTCAAAAATGGTCCGCAGGCAACTGGCTGGAAGAGAAACGCATCAGGGTTTTTTCTCCGGCCAGTCATCTTCTTTATCCCACTCGGCGTTGTTGTCTCTGTGCGGAGGCAGTTCCGGTTTATTCTTGAGAAAGCGTTTATGGTCGAGGCGGCTCAGTTCTTTCATGCCGTTAATCACCATACCAACCAGAATAATCAGAATCACCCACCAGTAGTCAGCCAGCCAGGACATGTTCAATCCTCATCGATATTCATGATAAAGCGGGAAAAAATATCAGGCAGATGCGGGCGTAGCCAGGCATACCCCGCGATATCTTCATGTTGCCAGGCTTCCAAAATAACCTCTGGTGTCAACTGTTGCGCCGCCGGTCTGGACAACGGCTGGTAGCTGATGTGCCAGGGTTCCACAGCAACGCAGCCGCGATCGTGGGCAAAAGGCCGGTAAAAATCGAACTGCGCCATATGTGCAGTAAGCCAGTCGTTCAGTTCAGCGAAATAGCCGCCCACCTCATATTCCCACGGCTTCAGTTGCAGACGAGCCCCTTGAGGCAGGCGTGACGGATCGTAGATATCAAGCTCGGTGCTCCAGTGATGGCGGCTGGCGCCCGGCAGGGCAGACCAGCGAAATATCGCCGCACAGCGTTCCGCCACGGGAAGCGTTGCTGCCACCAGCGGCTGGCTGTTTTTATCCAGCAACGGACGCTCGCCGTTGTATTTTTGATTCCAGATGTGGCGTTGGCGGGCAAAGTCACGAAAGGTGCTGGTGGGCTGTAACTGAAAGCCATTACGCGCCGCCGCCTGCTGTAAGCCGGTAAAGGCGGTGAGGGCGGCCGGTTGTAGGCTATGCGTCTCACCGAGCGGAACAAGGTGCTCACGGGTTTTCCCCGTGAGCATGGCGTGCGTCATCATGCGATGAGCTGCTCCATAATGCGTTGATAAATAGGGCTCAGTAGTTGCAGATCCGCAGCGCTGACGCATTCGTCCACTTTATGGATGGTGGCGTTTACCGGGCCAAGTTCTACCACCTGGGCGCCCATCTGCGCGATAAAGCGCCCATCCGACGTACCGCCATTGGTCAGCAACTCCGGAGTGATTTCGCTGTAATGCTCAACGGCGGTCACTACGGCATCGATCAGATCTCCAGGAGGTGTTAAAAATGGTTGACCGGAGAGGTTCCAGTTCAGCGTATATTTAAGCTGATGGCGATCCAGCAGAGCGGCGACGCGCGCTTTAATCTCGTCGTCCGTCAACTCGGTGCTGAAGCGGAAATTAAACTGCACAAACAGCTCGCCGGGGATCACGTTATTGCTGCCAGTGCCCGCATTGATATTGGCAATTTGCATGCTGGTGGGAGAAAAAAAGGCATTACCCTGATCCCATTCGGTGCCCACCAATTCATTCAGGGCTTCCATGGCGCGATGTACCGGGTTGTCAGCCAGATGCGGATAGGCCACGTGGCCTTGTATCCCGTGTACCGTCAGATTGGCGGTGATAGAGCCACGACGCCCGTTTTTCACCACGTCGCCCAGTTTGGAGGTGCTGGAGGGTTCGCCCACCAGGCAGTAATCCAGGCGCTCATTACGTGCCATTAACGCCTCAACCACTTTCACCGTGCCATTCACTGCGCTGGCTTCTTCATCTGAGGTGATCAGAAACGCCAGGCGGCCCTGATGATGGGGATTAGCCTGTACAAACCGCTCAGCGGCCACCACCATGGCCGCAACTGACCCTTTCATGTCTGCTGCGCCGCGCCCATACAAAAAGCCATCGCGCAGGGTAGGTTCAAACGGTGGGTGCTGCCAGCGGCTGGCATCACCGCTCAGAACCACATCGGTATGCCCGGCAAACGCCAGCGTTTTGCCTTCACCGCGCCATGCCCAGAAATTCTCGGTATCGCCGAAATCCATTTTTTCAATGGAAAAGCCCACCGCTTTCAGACGTTCAATCAGCAGTGCCTGACACCCTTCATCGCGCGGACTGAGCGATGGGCGTTTAATCAATTGTTGTGCAAGTTCTAAAACGGGGCAGGACATCTCACTCTTTCTCCGCGGTAAAGGCGTGGTAACTTTCGGCATTGAAGCCTAACAGGGCGCGCTCCCCGCTCACCAGCAGCGGGCGTTTGATCAAAGCTGGATGGACCAGCAGCAGGGAGCAGGCGCTTTCGGCATCGGTGACAGCGGCGTGCTCGGCGTCGCTTAACTGACGCCAGGTGGTCCCGCGCGTATTGAGCAACGGTTGCCAATCACCGATAAGACGGATAAAGGCGCTTAGCTGCGCATGCTCCAACCCATCGACACGGTAATCATGAAACTGATAGGCAATCTGATGCGCTTCCAGCCAGCGTCGCGCTTTTTTGATGGTATCGCAGTTTTTGATACCGTACATCATCAGCGTCATGGTGATAACAGTCCTTTCTCATCGGGAGGCCATTAAGGCGGCAGGTGAATGTGTCAGCATGCCGAAAAATGGCGGGGAGATCCACCGATGCAATCTGCTCAGAGTGGGATCTTGTTCGCTTTTTATTCGACAGGAAAACGTTTCGCTGGTTAAAAAGTGGGCGTATACTGGCCACAGTTAATCACCAGGGGGACATGATGATAGAAGTAGAAGTGCGTCACTGGAAAGACTTCATTGAAGAAATGCTACGTAAAAAATAATTATCGGTTACCTAGTTTTTCCCATTTATAGATTTAAGTACAGAACCAGGAACAACATTCCACCCAATGCAAAGGCAGTCAGAACGCTCTGACTACCTTTTTTCATGGATAAAATGAGGAAATCTTGAGTGTTTTACTCAGGAAATTGTGATTTAAAACAATGATCAAGATATTTGTGAATATATATAAATTAGTTATTTTTTAATGCGTAATCTGCCGCAGCAATGGCATGCAGATAGCTGGTATCAAAAAGGGGAATTTTTGTATCAGATTGATGGATTAAAAGGGGAATTTCGGTGCAGCCGAGAATCACTCCTTCAGCACCTTGCAGGGCAAACCTATCGATAATGATGCTAAATGCTTCCCGTGAACGGTCAAGCAATACGCCGCGGCATAACTCGTCGTAAATGACACGATTGATCTCGTCTCGCTGATCAGGTTGCGGAATGATGACATCAATGCCGTGGCGCTCTCGTAAGCGACCACTGTAGAAATCCTGCTCCATGGTATAGCGAGTACCCAATAAGCCGACGCGCGTCATGTTACGCTGTTTCAGACTGTCGGCAGTGGCATCGGCGATATGCAATGCCGGTAATTGACTGGCGCTTTCTACCTGGTCGGCCACCTTGTGCATGGTGTTGGTGCAGATGACAATCGCTTCTGCGCCTGCCTGACGTAGCCCGAGGGCGATTTCAGAAAGCCGCTGTGCCGCCTGCTCCCATGCGCCTGGAGTTGCTCGATATCATGAAAATCTACGCTGTGCAGTATCAGTTTTGCTGAGTGCAAACCTCCCAGACGCTGTTGAACGCGTTCGTTAATGGGGCGGTAGTAGGGCACGGTGGATTCCCAACTCATGCCACCGATCAATCCAAGGGTTTTCATTGTTCGTTTATCCTGTGGGTCATTTACGGTTGCCCGACACAGTGTGTGGGGGAGAAAACGGTAACAAAGGTGTCTCATTTCAAACTATTGGTAAATCAGAGCGCATATTTAGCGATTTTCATCACTTTTTATGCAAGTTCAACTGGACAAATGCGTTACTAATTGCTGTACTGTACAGGACACAAATTTTGTGTCTTTCATTCATGTTAAAGGTAAGTTTGATGTCTAAGATTAAAGGTAGCGTTAAGTGGTTCAATGAGTCCAAAGGTTTTGGTTTCATCACTCCGGAAGACGGCAGCAAAGATGTATTCGTACACTTCTCTGCAATCATGAGCAATGGCTTCAAAACTCTGGCTGAAGGTCAGCGCGTAGAGTTTCAAATCACTGACGGTGCTAAAGGCCCATCTGCGGCTAACGTTATCGCTATTTAATAATACCGATTTCTTGAAAACCCGCCTTATGGCGGGTTTTTTTTATCCTGTCGTCAGGATACCAGCCAGTTGACCAGTGCGAATGCCAGCGGAGTCATGAGCAGTGAGCCTGCCAGATTACACAAAATGTTGATGGCAGCCGCTGAGAGCAGGCCCTGGTTGATAAACAGAAACGTCTCCGCCGAAAAGGTGGAAAATGTGGTTAATCCACCACACAGCCCGGTCGTTATCAGCAGTTTCCAATGTGGCGGTAACTCCGCATGACGGGCAAAATAGGCGAGGGCACCACCGATGACAAAAGCCCCGATCAGGTTTGCCATCAGCGTACCCACAGGCAGTACTGACACCACAGTGGTGTTATAGCGCATTCCCAATGCCCACCGGGTAACGCTTCCCGCTCCGCCGCCGATAAACACGGCAAGAAACATCATCCACATAATGACCTCATGTTGTGCATTATTTTACGTTGAAAGTGATTCAGAGCGGGCAGATCCCTACGCGCTTGCTCTGAGGCGTACGTAGGCATCATTAGCCCAAAGAGCGGTTAGGGAGGAATGCCATCTCCATGTGACAAAAGCAGTGTAGCGGCTATACTCGTCATACTTCAAGTCGCAGATGCGTTGGCTGCACTCGTTATTCGATCCATCCCTGGGCCTCACCTCTTACGAGGCCGCCGCAAGCGGCGTTCAAATCTGCTCCCAGCGGATTTGTCACCCGAATCACTTACCTAAGTAAGCTCATCGGGATTCAAGCACTGGCAATAGGCGTATCAGAAGTAGGGTCTAATTTTGTTACAAATGGATTTTGTGTTCGCGCTGTTGCAGGTATAAATAAGAAATATCGTTTTTATTCGCTGGTATTCCTGTATTCGTAATCAGGTAGGTGTGTGATGGAAGGTATTAGCATTGCCAAACTGTTGGTGATTGCCGCGCTGATCGTATTGCTGTTCGGCGCCAATAAACTGCGCTCGCTGGGCGGCGACTTGGGGGCAGCAATCAAAGGGTTCAAGAAAGTGATGAATGACGATCAGTCAGTGAAACCGACCACCGAAGGGGATGATGCAGCACCTGCCGGTGAAATACGTCATAACAAGGACTAATCGTCTTAATGAAAAAGGGCGGCCTGTTGGCCGCCCTTCGGCGTGCAGACAACGTCACTTTACACCTCGTCATCCTCGGCGAAAGCCGGGGCTCTCTGCGAGAATAGACGTGTCTTTTCTGCACGAGATTCCCGCATGCGCGGGAATGACGGAGGTGGATGGCCGTACTTTTGCGATAAGTACGCCATTGACAGGGTCAATGTGTAACTAAATATTGTTACACTCGATGTGCTTACTTAACCTCAATGCCTTTCGCTTGCAGGTCGGCGTGATACGACGAACGCACTAACGGGCCGCAGGCTGCGTGGGTAAAGCCCATCGCCATTGCCTCGGCTTTCATTTCATCGAACTCTTCCGGACTCACATAGCGTTTCACTGGCAGGTGATGACGGCTGGGTTGTAGGTATTGCCCTAACGTCAACATGGTGACACTGTGGCGGCGCAGGTCACGCATTACTTCAACGATCTCTGCATTGGTTTCCCCCAACCCAACCATCAGGCCGGATTTAGTCGGAATTTCAGGGTGAGAGGCTTTAAAGTTCTCAAGCAGCTTCAATGACCATTCGTAGTTGGCACCAGGGCGTACCTGACGGTAGAGGCGCGGTACGTTTTCCAGGTTGTGGTTGAACACATCCGGCGGCGTCACGTTCAGGATATCCAGCGCCTTATCCATACGGCCGCGGAAATCGGGGACTAGTGTCTCAATGCGAATATGTGGGTTTTTACGGCGGATAGCTGCGATGCAGTCAGCGAAGTGCTGTGCGCCGCCGTCACGCAGGCCATCCCGGTCTACGGAGGTGATAACCACGTAGCGCAACCCCATGTCATGGATGGTCTGTGCCAGTTTCTCTGGCTCATTGGCATCGGGCGTTACTGGGCGGCCGTGTGCCACGTCGCAGAACGGACAGCGGCGGGTACAAATGGCACCCAGAATCATGAAGGTTGCTGTACCGTGGTTGAAACATTCGGCCAGATTCGGGCAGGAGGCTTCTTCACAGACAGAATGCAGGCCGTTTTTGCGCATGGCCGCCTTGATGCCCTGAATACGGCTAGAATCGGCGGGTAACTTGATTTTCATCCATTCAGGTTTACGCAGTAGCTCCTGCCGCTCAGTGACGACGGTGCGTACCGGGATGAGTGCCATTTTGTCTGCATCGCGGTATTTAACGCCGCGTTCCATCTGAATCGGTTTACTCATGATAGCCAGGTTCCAGTTCTGAATCACAGGTTGAATCATGATTTAAGTTCTATGATTCAATGAATTATGTTTCTAATTAAACTTTTTTTAAAAAACTATAAAAAATTATACCATCTTTGCTGTCTGACATTCAGCCTTTACGTCGCACAAATGCATAAATAATGTAAACGGAATGTGATTTGGCACCGATAAGCATAAACCCAACGGCACCATTTCACGCCGATATACTGCGCGGTACGGGCGCACCCTGAGTGGCCCAATCCCATACCAGCGCCGATTGTTGCGTGTAACCAAGTTGTTGCATAAAGGTCGCTACCAATAGCGGGGCGACATCTGCCACTTCCACGCCGGGTACGTGCTGGCTGACCTGCGTCATCACCATGCCCGCATAGCCGCACGGGTTAATACGCAGGAACGGTGTCAGGTCCATATTGATGTTGAGTGCCAGCCCATGGAAAGAGCTGCCTTTGCGAATGCGTAGCCCGAGTGAACATATTTTGGATTCCTGCACATACACACCCGGCGCATCAGCGCGGGCATGAGCGGTGATACCGAGCTGTGCCAGTGTACCGACCACGGTATTTTCAATGGCGGTGACCAGTTCCCGCACGCCCACTTTTTGGCGTTTTAAATCCACCAGCACATACATCACTTGCTGGCCCGGTCCGTGATAGGTCACCTGACCGCCGCGATCGCTTTGAATCACTGGAATATCGCCGGTAGTGAGCAGATGCTCTGCCTTGCCTGCCTGACCTTGGGTAAAAATGGGAGGGTGCTGTACCAACCAAAGCTCATCCGCGCTTTGTGTGTCACGCAAATCGGTAAACTGATGCATCGCCAATGAGACTGGCTCATAAGGTTGTACGCCAAGCTGACGTACGATGATCTTATCCTGTAGCAACATCGTGATCTTCAGATTAAGGAAAACAATGGAGCCGATTATAGTCGCGGGAAGCGCCAGCGAACAGCACTGAAACACATTTTCCCGCGATTATCCGGTCGGGCAGGCATCATGCCCTTACAGCACGACGTGCACGATATCCATAGCGCCCAGCTCTTCATAGAGCGTCTCGACTTGCTCAATGTGTGTGGCGGTAATGGTGATGGAAACCGAATGGTAATTGCCTTTGCTACTCGGTTTGACCTGCGGGCTATAGTCGCCCGGCGCATGGCGTTGCACCACTTCGACAACGCGGTCTACCAATTCTGGCTGCGCGTGTCCCATCACCCGGTAGGTGAATGAGCAGGGAAATTCGAGCAGTTCGTTGAGTTTGGTTTTCATATGTTCCCCAGATGGATCGGTGCCCATGCTGATCGTCGCTGTTCAATAGCGTTTGGTTCAACATAAAGTATAACTCCCGCCGCAGCGGGAGTAATCATCTCTGAATATGGGGCCAAAAATGGTTAACCCAAGAGCTTAGCCCAACCAGCGACGGAACATCAGGCGAATGTAGTCAAACAGACGGCCAAAGATGCCCCCTTTTTTGACTTCATTCATCACGACAAGAGGACGTTGTTCAATGGTTTTGCCATCAAGTTGGAAGTTGATGGTGCCAACCACCTGGTTCTTGCTCAGCGGTGCGTGCAGTTCCGTGTTATTGAGCACGTAGCTGGCTTTCAGATCTTTCATCCGACCGCGCGGAATGGTGAGGTAGGCATCTTTTTCCACGCTCAGGGAAACTCTGTCGCTATCACCGAACCAGACGGGCTCAGACGCAAACTCTTTGCCGGCTTTCAGCGGTGCAACGGTTTCAAAGAAACGGAAACCCCAGGTGAGCAGCTTTTTGCTCTCGGTTTCACGACCTTTGAAGGTGCGTCCGCCCATAACTACCGAGATCAAGCGCATTTGACCTTCAGTGGCCGAGGCAACCAGATTGTAACCTGCCGCATTGGTGTGGCCGGTTTTGATGCCGTCCACGGCCAGGCTGCTGTCCCATAACAGGCCATTGCGGTTGGTCTGTTTGATGTTGTTAAAGGTGAACTCTCGTTCTTTATAAATGGCGTACTCGTCTGGCACATCGCGAATCAACGCCTGGCAAATCAGCGCCATATCACGCGCGGAGCTGTGTTGTCCCGGCGCATCCAGGCCGTGCACGGTCTGGAAATTAGTGTTCTGCAAACCCAATGCTTTCACATAGTTGTTCATCAGGCTAACGAAGGCATCCTGGCTACCCGCCACATAATCAGCCATCGCAACGCAAGCATCATTACCCGATTGGAGAATGATGCCGCGGCTGAGTTGTGAAACCGGTACGCGATCGCCCGGTTTCAGGAACATCAGCGACGAGCCCTGAAAGGTCGGGTTGCCGGTTGCCCAGGCATCTTTGCCGACGGTTATGATGTCATTCTGGGTGATCTTGCCGGATTTCAGCGCCTGACCGATAACATAACTGGTCATCATTTTGGTCAGACTTGCGGGATCGCGGCGCGCATCGGCATTCATTTCTGCCAACACTTTGCCAGAGTTGTAATCAATCAGGATGTACGACTCGGCGTCGATTTGTGGTACGCCGGGGATCATCGTCTTGAGATTGACGTCTTGCGCATGGGCCGTTGTGGCAACGCTGACGGCAAGCAGCGTGCCCAGCGCTGTACCTAAGGTGAAACGAGACGTGATAACAATATTCATGATTGGAACTACAACATCCGTGGAGTGAAGTTAAAAAACGAGCCCTACTATAGCAGATGCGCCATAGCGCGGCACCAGACATTCCGTTACGTGATTTTGCTAAAGCAGAATGGCGTAACAACCTCATGCCCGCACGTTAACAGGCGGCGGACAGGGGCGCGAGAGGATTATTGCGCGTCTGCCGCCGTGACAAAGGCGTGCTGCTGAGCTTCTGTTGCCAAACGCTGCTGAAGGTCAGTGGCCTGTTGGCGGTTTTGAAAAGGACCAAGCTGAACGCGATACAACCCGTTGCTGGGAGTCACTTTTCCCGTCACGTGGAAGCGTTCACTCAGGCTTTTCAGCCAGGTTTGCGCACGCTGTGGGTCACTTAGCGCCCCGACCTGAACGAGATAGCGTCCGTTACTGTTGCCAATCGGTGTCGCTGCGGGCGTCACGGCAAGCGGGCGCGCTGCTGTGGTTGCTGGCGCGTTGGTCACAGGCGTAGCGGCATGGGTATTTTCCAATACGCCAGAACGCAGGGCGGTCGGGGCACCCAGAAATCCGCTTGGGCGCGCACTGGTGCTGCTGGCTGGCATGTCGCTGTTATTTTGCACACCGAGAGCGCTGTTACTTACGGGCCTGCTGGCGATGGCTGTCGGAGCGCTGGTTTCCATCATGGGCGTACCCAATCCGCTGGCACCGAGGTTCGGGCGATCGGGCAGGGCAAAACTCTGTTTGGCGACGGTTGTCCCAATAGTGCCTGGCCCGGAGAGCGTGCCATCCGGTGCGACCACGATCGCTTCAACTTTCACTTTGGTATTGTTGGAGATATTGAGACGATCGCCAGCCGCCTTAGACAGATCGATGATTCTGCCCGGCGTATACGGGCCGCGATCGTTCACGCGCACCACCAGACGGCGGCCGTTGCTCAGGTTTGTCACGCGGACATAGCTGGGTAATGGCAGAGTGGGGTGCGCAGCAGTAATGGCGTTGGGATCGAATATTTCGCCGGTAGAGGTACGATTCCCGTTGGCTTCAGCGCCGTACCAGGTTGCCAAACCGACCTCGGATAAGTTCTGCGCGTTCTGGATCACCTTGTAGGTTTTGCCTTTGATGGTGTAATCCTGCAACGTGCTTGGATTATAAGGCTCATAGCGCGGCTCGGCTCCGCCAATCTCTTCCACCGGACCACTATAAGCCGGGGTCGGCGTAATCGGCGCGCGCGGGGCTTCCGTGGTGGTACAGGCTGCAAGCATCAAGGTGACGATGCTGACCCAAAGCCAGTCCTTACGCATGTGTTTACCTCACTTTATAGGTTTTTCGAGAGCATCTTACGGTGCGTGTGGATTGACATCACAATGCCAAACCCTGCCATCAACACCACCAACGCCGAGCCGCCGTAACTGATAAGCGGGAGCGGCACCCCGACCACGGGCAATATGCCACTCACCATACCGATGTTAACAAAAACATAGACGAACAGAATGAGAATCAGGCCGCCGACCATCACCCGGCCAAACGAGGTTTGGGCATTGGCGGCAATTACCAGACCTCGCATGATGACAAACAGATACATGGCGATCAGAACCAGCACACCAATCAACCCCAACTCCTCTGCCAATACGGCAAAAATAAAGTCGGTATGGCGTTCGGGCAGGAATTCAAGCTGTGACTGGGTGCCTTGTACCCAGCCTTTACCTGACAAGCCCCCTGAGCCGATAGCAATCTTGGATTGAATAATATGGTAGCCCGCCCCCAGCGGATCGCTTTCCGGATCGAGCAGCATCATCACGCGGGCGCGTTGGTAATCGTGCATCAGAAAGAACCAGAGCACGGGAATAAACGCCGCAAGCAACACCAGCGCCACGGCGATCAGTCGCCAGCTCATGCCCGCGAGAAAAAGCACAAACAGGCCGGATGCCGAGACGAGAATCGACGTGCCCAGATCGGGTTGCGCCGCCACCAGCAGGGTCGGCAAAAAGATTAATACCAGGGCGATCCCGGTGTTTTTCAGCGATGGTGGACACATATCACGGTTGATAAAGCGCGCTACCATCAACGGCACGGCAATTTTGGCAATTTCTGACGGCTGAAAACGGACAAAGCCAAGATCAAGCCAGCGCTGTGCGCCTTTACTGATCTGACCGAACACATCCACCATGATCAACAGGATGACACAGACGATATAGAGATAGGGTGCCCAGCCTTCGTAGACGCGCGGCGGAATTTGCGCCATGGCGATCATCACGGTAAGACCAATGGCTATCTGTGCCGCTTTACGCTCCATCATGCCGATATCCTGGCCGCTGGCGCTCCACATCACGAATAAGCTATACCCCAGCAGGGCCAGAATACAGAGCAGGAAGGGCAGGTCGATATGCATCTTGGTCCAAATCGACCTTTTTTGTTGGCTTTCAGTCATGGCGGCGGTTACTCGCTTTCAGAAACGGGTGCGCTGGGTGGCGCATCGGGCAATTCGGTGTTGTTATCGCCCAGCATAATGTGGTCGAGCATCTGGCGTACCAAGGCGCTGATAGCAGGGCCTGCACCGCCATTCTCCAAAACGATTGAGATGGCAATTTTGGGGTTGTTATAGGGGGCAAATGCCGTCAACAGTTTGTGGTCACGCAGGTGTTCGGCGATTTTATGCGCATTGTAGGTCTCATTTTCTTTCAGGCCAAATACCTGCGCCGTACCGGTTTTTGCTGCGATCTTATAGGGCGCATCGGCAAAAAATTTATGCGCAGTACCGTTCTGACGGTTAGCAACCCCGTACATCCCGTCTTTGGCAATTTCCCAATAGCTGGCACGCACATCGCTAAGTCGCGACACTGCTTGCTGACGATAAGGTACGATGACGCCGCTATTGCGAGCACTATAGAGCAGGTGTGGTGTTTTCACGTTGCCATCGTTGATAAGCGTCGTCAGTGCTTTCGCCATTTGAATCGGCGTGGCAATCCAGTAGCCTTGACCAATGCCAACCGGAATGGTGTCCCCTTGATACCAAGGACGTTTGAAGCGTTTTTGCTTCCATTCGCGCGTGGGCATATTGCCGGAACGTTCTTCCGCCAGATCGATACCGGTGTATTCTCCGTAGCCGAACTTGTTCATCCATTCTGCCAGGCGATCGATACCCATGTCATAAGCGACCTGATAGAAGAAGGTATCCGCAGACTCTTCCAGCGATTTGGTCACGTTCAATCGGCCATGGCCCCATTTTTTCCAGTCGCGAAACCGTTTTTCTGAGCCTGGTAATTGCCACCAACCGGGATCGAACAGCGAGGTGGAGGGGGTTATCACATTGGCGCTTAACGCAGACGCGGCAATATAGGGTTTCACCGTCGACGCCGGAGGATACAGTCCCTGCGTGGCGCGGTTGATCAACGGTTTGTTAGGGTCATTAAGCAGTGCGCGATAGTCTTTGCTTGAGATGCCATCAACGAACAGGTTGGGATCGTAGCTCGGGGTGGAAACCAGCGCGCGCAGGCCACCATCGCGTGGATCGATAATCACCATCGCTGCCCGACTGCCTTCCAGCAGTTTTTCAACGTAGATTTGCAGGTTGAGATCGATGGTGAGGTAGATATCCTGACCCGCCTGCGGCGGCTGCTCGTGCAGTTGACGGATGACGCGCCCACGGTTATTGACTTCCACCTCTTCATAACCGGGTTTACCGTGCAGAATATCTTCGTAATAGCGCTCAATGCCCAGTTTTCCGATGTCGCGTGTGGCGGCGTAATCGGCAATTTTTTCTTCCTTACTCAGTCGCTCTACGTCTTTATCGTTGATTTTTGATACGTAGCCGAGGACGTGGGTGAGGGCAGAGCCATACGGGTAATAGCGGCGTTGATAGCCTTTGACTTCCACGCCGGGAAAACGGTACTGGTTGACCGCAAAACGGGCGACATCAACGTCGCTTAAGGCGGTTTTGACCGGAATGGAGGTGAAGCGGCGTGAGCGTTTACGTTCTTTCTCGAAGTTTTCCAGATCATCATCAGTGAGATTGACGATGGGTTTCAGAGCAGCCAGCGTGTCTTGCCGGTTATCAACTTTGTCCGGCACCAGTTCCAACTGGTAAATGGTGCGGTTGAGCGCCAGTGGAATACCGTTGCGATCGTAAATGATGCCGCGGCTGGGCGCGATGGGCACCAGCTTAATGCGGTTTGCGTTTGAGCGTGTGCGGTAGTCATCAACGCGCACCACTTGCAAATGGTACAGATTGGTCACCAGCACGCCGGAAAGCAGCAAAATACCGATGAACGCCACTAAAGCACGACGTACGAAAAGGGCGAATTCCGCCGAATAATCACGAAAGGGTTTATGTTCTGTTTTCATCCGGCAACTATTTCGTGTGTTTCATCGTACAGTCTTACTCTCTAAATGGTAAGGGTGATTGGTGGTGATGCTCCAGGCCCGATACAGGCTCTCTGCCACCAATACGCGCACCAACGGGTGCGGCAGCGTTAACGGTGACAGCGATCAGCTTTGCTCCGCCGCCGCTTTGCAAGCGGGGGCCAGCCCTTCCGGGCCGCCAATCAGCAGGCTGACGTCGCGCCCGTCCTGTTTCCAGCGTTCCAACTGGCTGGCAAGCTGCGGCGTTTCCCACGGCGTACCGGGAATATCCAGTGTCACAATACGGTTACCTTTCCCCACTGCCGCCAGCATCAGTTCTCCTTCGCGCTCGAGAATGCGTTTGATATCCGCATTCTTTCCCCGTTTACCAGCAGGGATCTCCGTGAGCTCGAAGGGCATGTCTTTGGGAAAACGTCGCAGATAATCCGAAAAACCTGTCTGCACCCAGTCCGGCATTTTGGTGCCAACGGCGACCAGTTGCAGCCTCATGCTAGCTCCACAGCTTTTCCAGTTCGTACAGTTGACGGCTCTCTTCCTGCATCACGTGCACCATCACATCACCGAGATCGACAACCACCCAGTCAGCACCCTGCTCACCTTCAACACCCAGTGGGATCATTCCGGCAGCGCGTGAGGCTTGCACCACATGGTCAGCGATAGACGAAACGTGGCGGCTGGATGTACCGGTGCAGATAATCATGCAGTCGGTAATGCTGGATTTGCCACGCACGTTCAGCGCAACGATATCCTGGCCTTTTAAATCATCTATTTTATCAATAACAAAATCTTGGAGTGCTTGGCCTTGCAAAGGTTCCTCCTGCCTGGCGGTTCAACCGGAGAAATGTGCTCCGGCGGGGTAAAAAGGGTTGCGTGTTCATGCGTGACGCACCGCAGGTGTTTCAGGGTATTATCGGCCTATTTTGCGGCCCGTATTGTGGCATAGAAACGCGCTTTACCGTTTTTTACCGGACTGAAAAACCAGCGCCGGAGTATAGCATGCCCGGTGAGAGAGTGGTATGTGGGAAGCGGGTTAACGGTATAAGTCGTGAGCATCCATAAAATGCAGCACGGCAGGGGGAACCAAATCGTCGCAGGGTTCACCCTTCTGACGGCGCTGGCGAATCTTCGTGGCAGAGACGGTGACCAGCGGTGTGTGCGCCAAATAGATCAATCCGTGCGGCTGCGTGTGGAGATCTGCGGCATTTTCAGTACTGTGTGCTTCCAGCCACGCCTGCTGTTCTGGTGTGTCCAGCGTGGTGCGGTAACCTGGACGTGCGCAGACCAACAGATGACACACCTTGAGCAGGTCTTGCCCGCGGTGCCAGGCGTGTAATGTAAGCAGCGAATCCTGGCCGATAATAAAGGCCAACGGAATGTTATCGCCCATTTCTGCGCGGATCATCTCCATGGTATCAATGGTGTAAGACGGCGTGATGCGCTGCAATTCACGGTCATCCACGCTGAATAACGGCGTCTCGGCGATTGCGAGTTCTACCATGCGCTTGCGCTGTTGCGAGGTAGCTTCAGGCTGTTCGCGGTGAGGCGGTACGTTATTGGGCATCAGCGTGATGCGCGTTACGCCTATTTCATCCGCCAACGCGGTGGCTGGACGTAAATGCCCGTAATGAATGGGATCAAAGGTGCCGCCGAAGTAGGCGATCAGTTCAGGGGGAGTAACGCTAATCATTGGCGTTGACCATACCGGGTGCAAGCGCCTTGCCGCACAATAACAGCGTCAGCGTTTGCATTTCTGGCCAGATGGATTGGCCATAATCCTGTTTTAGCGTCAATTCCAATCGCGTCAGCAGATGCATGGCCTGCTGCAACTGACGTCCATTGAGCCGTTGGAGTGCCTGAGTGAGCAGTGTGCGTCGGTTTTGCCACACTTTATGCTGATCGAACAGGGTGCGTAACGGTGTTGTCGCCATGTTGCGCTGCAAGGTCACCAACAGCGTCAGCTCACGTTGCAGCGTGCGCAGCAGGATCACGGGTTCGCTGTCTTCTGCTTGTAGCTGTTGCAACACATGCCAGGCGCGTTTGCTTTTGCCTGCCAGCAGGGCATCCAGCCAGTGAAAGGGCGTGAAGTGCGGGGCATCGTTTACCGCCTGCTCAACGCGTGGCAGCGTGAGCTTGCCGTCAGGATAGAGCAATGACAAACGTTCCAGCGCATGCATCAACGCCAGAAGATTGCCTTCATAGCAGTAACACAGCAGTTGCGTGGCGGCATCGTCCAGTTGCAGTTTGCGTTGCTTGGCGCGTTGTGCCACCCAGCGCGGTAATTGAGCCTGTTCCGGTGTTAAACAGTTGATGATCACGCCATGCTGCGACAGTGCTTTATACCAGGTGCTGTTTTCTTGCGCTTTGGTGAGTTTGCTGCCGCATAGAATAGGCAATACGTCCTGATGCAGCAGTCCAGCCAGTTTGACCAGATTTTCTGCCATGGTGGCGTTGGGGCCGTTTTCCGGCAGTTGCAGCAGCAGACTTTGCCGTGAAGCGAACAGGCTGAGTGCCTGACATACGCTGAAAATAGCATCCCAATCGGTGCTTTGATCGAGTGTGAAGCTGAAATGCTCGGTGAAACCCTGCTCACGCGCGCGATGGCGCAGCGTATCCAGGCTTTCCTGCAACAACAGTGGGTCGTTGCCAAACAGCAGATAGCAAGCGCGCAGCCCTTCATTGAGCTGCGCGGCAAGCTGTTCCGGATAGATACGGATCATGAACGCCCGTTGTTAACGCTGATGACGGTAGCACGTTGCTGGCGGTTTTTTACCTCATCACTGCCGTTGATGGTCATCAGTTTACGCACTAACTGCTCGGCAGCCTGACGGCGCATCTCCTTACGTATGATGTCCTGCTCGGCGTCTTTTGCCAACGCGGCGAGCGGGTTATCAAAGAAGGTGCGGAACACCGTGACCGAGAGTGGATAAATATCTTCACCCGGCAGCAGCACCTGCGCCTGAACGGTCAGCACCAACTGGTACTCTGCGGTGGTCCCATCCTGGAAAATAGAGACCGTGTCTCTGGCTTCCGTGGAGCCGAGAATACGCAGGGATGCGATATCCTGACGCGCGGCGTCTTCCTCGATTCTTACATCACTGGCACGTAGCTGATCGCGAATGGCTTGGGTTAACGGACCAAAAGGATCGTTACTGGTCAGCGTTAATACCTTCAATTCGCTGGGCAGTTGTGTGGTGCCACGCAGATGAAAACCGCAGCCGGCGGTGACCAGCACCGCCAACCCCAGCAACAACGTGAATAAACGATGTCGCACAGTGCCTCCTTGGCTTAACCTACAACCAGGTTAAGCAGTTTTCCCGGAACGTAAATGACTTTACGTACTGTAACGCCTTCCAGGTATTTTGCCACCAGATGTTCCTGTGCGGCACGCGCCTGAACCTGCTCCTGCGTGGCATCGGCAGCAACCTTAATTCTGCCGCGCACCTTGCCGTTCACTTGCACCACGACCAGTTTGGAGTCTTCCACCATGGCATCTTCATCGGCAACAGGCCACGGGGCCGTGTCGATATCGCCATTGCCACCCAGCGCCTGCCACAGTGTGAAGCAGGCGTGCGGTGTGAATGGGTATAGCATACGCACCACGGCCAGCAGTGCTTCCTGAGTCAGTGCGAGATCCTGCTCGCTCTCTTGCGGCGCTTTTGCCAGCTTGTTCATCAGTTCCATCACAGCGGCGATAGCGGTGTTGAACGTCTGACGACGACCAATATCATCGGTGACTTTAGCAATGGTTTTGTGCAGGTCGCGACGCAGTGCTTTCTGATCTTCGGTCAGCGCGGTCACATCCAGTGCACCGGTAGCGCCTTTTTCTGTGTGGTCGTAAACCTGTTTCCACACACGCTTGAGGAAGCGGTTAGCCCCTTCAACCCCTGATTCCTGCCATTCCAGCGTCATTTCTGCCGGAGAGGCGAACATCATAAACAGACGTACGGTGTCGGCACCGTATTTCTCTACCATCACCTGCGGGTCGATACCGTTGTTCTTCGATTTCGACATCTTGCTCATGCCCGCGTACACCAGTTCGCGGCCTTCTGCATCGAAGGCTTTCAGGATGCGTCCTTTGTCATAGCGTTCCACGGTGACGTCAGACGGTGATACCCAGATACGTTCGCCGCTGTTGCCGGTGTAGTAGAAGGCATCAGCCAACACCATACCCTGACACAACAGGCGCTTGACGGGTTCATCGGAGGTGACCAGGCCAGCATCACGCATCAGCTTGTGGAAGAAGCGGAAATACATCAGGTGCATGATGGCGTGTTCGATACCACCTACGTATTGATCGACCGGCAGCCAGTAGTTGGCCGCAGCCGGATCGAGCATACCCTGATCGTATTGCGGGCAGGTGTAGCGCGCGTAGTACCAGGAAGATTCCATAAAGGTATCGAAGGTATCAGTTTCACGCAGCGCAGGCTGACCGTTGACAGTGGTTTTCGCCCAGTTGAGATCGGCCTTGATGTGGCTGGTAATGCCATCCATGACCACGTCTTCCGGCAGAATCACCGGCAGTTGATCTTCTGGTGCCGGGATAACGGTGCCATCCTCCAACGTCACCATCGGGATCGGGGCACCCCAGTAACGCTGACGGGAAACACCCCAATCGCGCAGGCGATAGTTGACTTTGCGTGCGCCAACGCCGAGTGCGACCAGCTTGTCAGCAATGGCGTTAAAGCCCGCCTCGTGATCCAGACTGCTGAATTCGCCTGAGTTGAACAGGGCGCCTTTCTCGGTCATGGCTTGTGCAGAGATATCGGGTTCGCTGCCGTCCAGGTTCAGGATAACGGGTTTGATCGACAACTGGTATTTGGTGGCGAATTCCCAGTCGCGCTGGTCATGGCCCGGAACGGCCATCACCGCGCCGGTGCCGTAATCCATCAGCACGAAGTTGGCCGTCCACACTGGCAGTTTTTCGCTGGTCAGTGGATGTACCACGAACAGGCCTGTCGCTATGCCCTTTTTCTCCATGGTCGCCATATCTGCTTCGGCAACCTTGGTGTTACGGCATTCATCGATAAATGCGGTCAGCGCCGGGTTAGTGGCGGCAGCGCGCAGCGCCAGCGGATGGGCGGCAGCTACCGCGACATAGGTGGCACCGATAAATGTATCCGGACGCGTGGTGTAGACGGTCAGCTTGTCGGCGCTGTCTGCCACGTCAAAGGTGATTTCCACCCCTTCCGAACGGCCAATCCAGTTGCGTTGCATGGTTTTGACCTGCTCCGGCCAGCTTTCCAGCGTGTCCAGATCGTTCAGCAGCTGATCGGCGTAATCGGTGATTTTGATAAACCACTGCGGGATCTCTTTACGCTCCACTTTTCTGTCACAGCGCCAGCAGCAGCCATCAATAACCTGTTCGTTGGCCAGCACCGTCTGATCGTTCGGGCACCAGTTCACCGCTGAGGTCTTCTTGTAGACCAGACCTTTTTCATACAGCTTGGTGAAGAACCACTGTTCCCAGCGGTAGTAATCGGGTTTGCAGGTGGCGACTTCACGATCCCAGTCATAGCCAAAGCCCAACAGCTTCAACTGATTTTTCATGTAATCGATGTTGTCATAGGTCCAGGGGGCCGGTGCGGTGTTGTTTTTTACCGCAGCGCCTTCCGCCGGCAGGCCGAAAGCGTCCCACCCGATCGGTTGCAGGACGTTTTTCCCCAACATGCGTTGGTAGCGGGAAATAACGTCACCGATGGTGTAATTACGTACGTGCCCCATGTGTAAGCGGCCAGAAGGGTAGGGGAGCATGGAAAGGCAGTAGTACTTTTCCTTGCCGGGCTCTTCGGTCACTTTAAACGTTTTGTTTTCTTGCCAGTGAAGCTGGACGCGAGTTTCTATCTCTTCTGGGCGGTATTGCTCTTGCATGGCTGCGAGGGGTCCTATTTAGTAAAGAAGCGCTACACCCGTAGCGTGTTCCGATTCATCATAATTATCCGCATAGCATAGCTGATAAGCAACGCTGGCAACAACCGTCTCTATGTCTTAACCGCTGATTTATGCGCGCAAGCGGCAAAGTTGGCAAAAGTGGGGTAAAGAGAGGCAATGAGCACGAATAGTGGTTAAAACCGTCTAAAATAGAGAGGGATAGCTAAACAGGTATCATCATCGCCCCGCCAATGTTAACCAATCCGCGTATTCAGGAGGCACCATGAACAAGAAAGCCCAGCATTATCGTGCGCTGATGTCTTCCATCATGACGCGTTTAAGAGCCGGTGAACGCGATCTGACCCAGATGCTCCAACACGCCCGGGAGAGCTTGCACGACAGCGAAGATCTTACCCACCGCGAACGCGAAGATATTATTCAGTCCGTAGAGCGCGATTTGGCCGAATTTGCTCAGCGTTACACGGATAGCAAGGACGAGGATTTATCCGATAGCGTCTTTCTGCGTGTCATCAAGGAGAGTCTGTGGCAAGAGCTGGTGGATATCACGGATAAAACTCAGTTGGAATGGCAGGCACTGTTTAAAGATGTTAGCCATCACGGCGTTTACCACAGTGGCGAAGTCGTCGGGCTGGGTAATTTGGTGTGTGAAAACTGCCATCACCATTTGGCATTTTATACGCCGGAAGTGCTGCCTCGTTGTCCGAAGTGTGAGCACGATCAGTTTCAGCGCCAGCCTTTTCAGCCCTGACGAGGTAGTTTAAGGGAGAGGCGTTCCCGCGCAAGCGGGAACGCGCGTCGCATCATCAGGTGCTGCGATACTGGATAATGGCTTAGTGCAGGATCTTCGCCAAAAAGTCTTTAGCGCGCTCGGATTTGGGATTGTTGAAGAACTCGTCTTTAGGCGTGTCTTCCACAATCTTGCCTTCATCCATGAAGATAACGCGGTGTGCCACTTTGCGCGCAAAGCCCATTTCGTGGGTAACGACCATCATCGTCATGCCTTCTTGCGCCAGTTCAACCATAACATCCAGCACTTCGTTGATCATTTCCGGATCGAGCGCAGAAGTCGGTTCGTCAAACAGCATGGCAACCGGGTCCATGCAGAGTGCGCGCGCAATGGCGACACGCTGTTGCTGACCGCCGGAGAGCTGGCCGGGAAATTTGTTAGCGTGCGCGGACAAACTCACGCGATTGAGCAGCTTGGTGGCCTTTTCACACGCGGCCTCTTTATCACGCTTGAGCACTTTCACCTGCGCCAGCGTCAGGTTCTCAATGATGGAGAGGTGGGGAAACAGTTCAAAGTGTTGAAACACCATACCCACTTTGGAACGCAATTGCGCCAGATTGGTTTTCTTGTCGTTAACTGAGATGCCGTTAACGTCAATCTGACCTTGTTGCACGGGTTCAAGGCCATTAACCGTTTTGATTAACGTGGATTTCCCGGAGCCTGATGGCCCACAAACGACCACCAATTCACCTTTCTTCACTTCTGTCGAACAATCGGAGAGCACCTGAAAGTGACCATACCATTTGGAAACGTTTTTTAGAGTAATCATCGAACAGTCCTTCTTTTCAGGTAACTGACCAGCATTGATGCGCTAATGCTGATAACGAAATAAACCAATCCGGCAAACAGCACCATTTCCACCTGAGTTCCGTCGCCCTCGCCAATGGTTGACGCGGTGCGGAAGAAGTCCGCCAGACTCAGTATGTACACCAGGGAGGTGTCCTGGAACAAGACGATCCCTTGCGTCAGGAGTAACGGCACCATGGCGCGAAACGCCTGCGGCAGGATCACCAGCTTCATGGATTGCCACTGTGTCATGCCGAGCGCCAACGCTGCGGAAGACTGTCCGCGTGAAATGCTGAGTATGCCCGCACGGATAATTTCAGAGTAATAGGCGGCTTCAAACAGCGAAAAGGCTACCATAGCGGAGATCAGACGAATATCCGTTTTTGGTGATAGCCCAAGCACATTTTGTAATAAGCTAGGAACCACAAGGTAGAACCACAACAGCACCATCACCAGTGGGATGGAGCGGAAGATGTTAACGTAGCCTTTGGCAAACCAGCGGATCGGGGCGAAAGACGATAACCTCATTACCGCCAATACGGTTCCCTACAGGATGCCAAACACCACGGCAGTCACCGTGATTTTCAGCGTGACCACTAGCCCTTGCAGCAGGTAGGGCATGCTTGGCGTAATGGAGCTCCAGTCAAATTCGTACATTATTTACTCCCCATATTGCCGGGCAAACGGGTCTTTTTCTCAACCACTTGCATGATCAGCATAATAATGGCGTTAATCGCGACATACGCCAGCGTGATGGCGGTAAAGGACTCATAGGCGTGCGCAGAGTAATCCAGCAGTTTGTTTGCCTGTGCGGCCATGTCCACCAGCCCGATGGTCGAGGCGATGGCCGAGTTCTTCACCAGGTTGAGCATTTCAGACGTCAGGGACGGTACGATAATGCGATAGGCGTTGGGCAGCAGAACGTAGCGGTAGGTTTGCGGCAACGTTAGCCCCATCGCGAGCACCGCGGCTTTCTGGCCGCGCGGCAGAGATTGGATACCTGCGCACACCTGCTCGCAGACGCGAGCGGCGGTAAACAGGCCCAAACAGACCATGGAGGAGACGAAAAACTGAATGTTGGGATCCAGTTCCGCTTTAAACCACATGCCGATGCTTTGCGGCAGTAATTCGGGAACCACCAGATACCAGGCGAAAAATTGAACGATAAGCGGAACGTTACGGAACATTTCCACATAGCAGGTACCGAGACCTGACAGAAAACGGTTGGGTACGGTGCGCAAAATGCCGAAAATCGAGCCGACAGCGAATGCAATGATCCAGGCGCAGACTGACAGCGCCACAGTGACCTGCAACCCAGACCAAATCCACCCAAGATAAGTGGTATTACCGAACGGGGCGGCTTGTAAAAAAATACCCCAGTTCCAATCTATAGACATAGCAAACTCCGGTAAAAAAAAGGGTAGCAGAGCTACCCTGAAGATTGATGAGTGGCGATAACCCATTGGTGGGAAAGGGCAGTGCGGATAATCAACACCTGCGATATCCACCGCTTGGGCCGGGACGCCAGACGGGGAACGACCGTCTGACGCCTGTCTGTCCAGACACGAGTCAACAATCGAGGGCAAGCTGTCTACCCTTGTTTTCACTTGTTGTTAGTTTAATGCTTTATCGTTAGGCGCTTTGAACAGCGCCTTCATCTCTGCTGACAAATCGAAGTTCATGTTGAGATCTTTAGGCGGAATCGGCTGTTTGAACCAGCGATCAAAGGATTTTTCCGCTTCACCTGAGGTTTGCAACGTCGCAATAGTCTCATCAACCAGTTTTTTGAACTGCGGATCGTCTTTACGCAGCATACAGCATAGGCTTCTTCGGATTGTGGGGTGCCGACGATCACCCAGTCGCTCTGCTGTTTGGCTTTGGCACGTTCACCGGCCAGCAACGCATCATCCATCATAAAGGTAACGGCGCGGCCTGTTTCCATGGTACGGAAGGAATCGCCATGGTCTTTTGCGCTGATGATGCGCATATTAAGTTTTTTCTCTTCATTCAACTGGTTAAGCAGTTTTTCAGAGGTGGTGCCAGAGGTAACGACCACGGTTTTACCCGCCAGATCCGGGAAGTCTTTAATACCCGCGGCTTTTTTAGTCAGCAGACGCGTACCAACGATAAAGATGGTATTAGAGAAGGCGGCCTGTTGCTGACGTTCCAGGTTGTTGGTGGTTGAACCACATTCAAAATCAAAGGTGCCATTTTGCAGCAACGGGATACGGTTCTGGGACGTGATCGGGATCAGTTTGACCTGAAGATCGGCAACGCCAATTTTCGCTTTGACCGCATCGACAATTTTGTTCGAGTAATCCTGAGAGTAACCAACCACTTTCTGTTGGTTGTCATAGTAGGAAAATGGCACGGAAGACTCACGGTGGCCAACAACGATGACGCCATTGTCTTTAATCTTTTTCAGCGTCCCCGTTAATTCTTCTGCATGAGCCAGGCTGCTTGCGGCTGTACCAATCAGAAGCAGTGACAGTGCCAGTTTACGCATTTGCATGTTGTAACTCCTTTGCTGTTGTGATGACGGCAGTCGCTATGACGCTAAGGCGGTTGCGAATTCAATCATGCCGATAGAGCGCTCTCTCGGGTGCGACGGGTTATGCACCATAAAAGAGCGAGTACTTGCGTTTATCTTTAAAAAATAGCCGATTGTGAACAAAATGAAATAAATTTGTTTGTCTTTTGAGAACTCAACTGCACTAAATCACTGCACCAAAATCGTTTAGCACTATTTTGGTGCGCTGATTGCCCCATTAGGGTGCTTTTTCGCTGGTTTTCAGAGAGCAAATAACGGAATCATCCCGTTACACTCTGTTATTCAATGAATAATAAGCAAATGATGTGCCAATTATGCAAATAGGAGATGGCGGTATTACACGAAGGTATGGTGGGTATTGACGGGAAACCGGCAGGTCACGCCTGCCGGTTATTGCATTAACGACGCAGACGCGCGATGCAGGCTACATCGGCAAGCACGGCGAGAATGATCCACATTGGCCAGGCACCAAAGCGTGCGTAAGGGGTGATCCCGGTGGTTGGCGTCACTTTGGTGAGCAGTACTTTGCGCGTAAACTGCGGCAGTTCGGCACTGATTTCACCCTGCGGTCCGATAACAGCAGTCACGCCATTGTTGGTCGCACGTAGCAGCGGACGCCCTAACTCAAGAGCATGCATGCGGGCCATCTGGAAATGTTGCCATGGACCGATAGAACGACCAAACCAGGCATCGTTTGAGATAGTCAGCAGCACATCGGTATCAGGCCGGAAGTTATCGCGTACTTGCTGCCCGAGAATAATTTCATAACAGACCGTGGCCGTCATCCGTATACCGTTAACCTGGAGCTGAGGCTGTTGGTAAGGACCACGGCTGAACGAAGACATCGGCAGATCGAAGAACGGCGCTAACGGACGGAGCAGCGTTTCCAGCGGAACGAATTCACCAAACGGCACCAGATGATTCTTGTTGTAGCGATTGGTGCTGGGATAACGGTACGGTTCGCTGCCACCCAGCACGATAATGCTGTTGTAGAAGTCAACCTGCTCGTTTGTGCGGCGGCGTGCATCCACAACCCCCGTGACCAAACTGCTGTTGTGCGCACGCAGCAGGCCGTCGATGTACTGCAAATAGTCTTGCTGACGCGTTTCTACATCCGGGATGGCCGATTCTGGCCAGATAACGATCGGCGCTTTATCCAGATAAGGCAGCGTGGCGTCCCGGTAGATATTCAGAATCTGTTGCAGCGCGTTGGTATCCCATTTTTGGGCCTGGGCAATATTGCCTTGCACCAGCGCGACGTTGACTGCGCGCTCTGGTTGAGGCGTGAACCAATGGATAAACTTCAACGGCCAGGGAAGCAGCAGCAGCGCAATGGCGCAGTAAAGAGGGATAGTTTTGCGTCGTGTGGTACCAAACACCAGCAGGCCGGCAATGATGACCAACAAGAGGTTGATACCATCAACCCCAAGCAGCGGCGCCAGCCCTTGCAGCGGCCCATCGATCTGGCTATAGCCAAATTGCAGCCAGGGAAAGCCGGTGAGTACCCAACCGCGCAACCATTCAGTGAACTGCCACAGGACCGGCGCGACCACGATCAGACGCACCAGCGTCGTTCGCGGCCAAATACGCGTTAACAGCCCTGAGAAGAGCGCGGGGTAAAGCGACAGATAGAGCGCCAGCAGCACCACCAGAAATACGTTAATGGCTTCCGGCATACCGCCGAACTCGGCGACACTGAAGTACACCCAGTTTACTCCGCTGCCAAACAGGCCAAAGCCCCAGCTAAAACCAATGGCGGCGGATTGCCGCCAGGTTCTGTTCAGCGTCAGGGCTTGCAATCCGCACAACGAAACCAGCGCAGCAGGCCAGAAATCAAACGGTGAAAACGCCAGGGTGCCCCAGGCACCGCAAAACAGCGCCAGCAGGATGCGCACCCGCTGGCGTCGTAAAACAGACATGACAGACATTGTCGAATTAAGGTTCCAGTGTTGGTTGAGGCGCCTCGTCAGGGATTCTGACATGAGTCTGAATAATACGTCGGCTGTCCGCCATGGCAACTTTGAACAGGTAACCGTTGATGTCGATGGTTTCACCGCGCGCAGGCAGATGGCCGAAGGCTTGCATCACCAACCCGCCGATGGTGTCCACTTCTTCATCGCTGAACTGGGTGCCAAACACCTCGTTGAAATCTTCAATCAGTGTTAACGCGCGCACGGTATAGGTGTGTCGGTTCAGTTGACGGATATCGCGATCTTCTTCGTCGTCGTACTCATCTTCAATTTCGCCAACGATCAGCTCAAGAATATCTTCAATGGTGACCAGCCCAGAAACACCGCCAAACTCATCGATGACGATAGCCATGTGATAACGCAGCGAACGGAACTCGTGCAGCATGCGGTCCACGCGTTTGCTTTCCGGCACCACGACTGCAGGACGTAGCACCTGTTCCATGCTGAACGGCTCGGCATCGCTGCGCATAAACGGCAGCAGATCCTTGGCCATCAGGATGCCTTCAATGTGGTCCTTGTCTTCACTGATCACCGGAAAACACGAGTGCGCTGATTCGATAATCACATCCAGACACTCTTCCAGCGTTTGGTTGTGCTTCAGTGTGATCATCTGCGAACGGGGTATCATGATATCCCGTACGCGCTGCTCCCCGATATCTATTACCCCCTCGAGCATATCGCGGGTGTCTGGATCGATCAGATCGTTTTGTTCGGAATCACGGATAAAGGCGAGGAGGTCACTGCGATCCTTGGGTTCACCATGAAAAAGCTGGTTAAGGATTAGTGAGAAGAATCCTTTCTTGGGACTGGGGCTATCGCTGTTTTGAGAATGGTCGTCGCTCATGGCGTTCTATTTACTGTCTCTATGGTTAGTTAATCATCATCAACCACGCAAAAGGGGCATGCGCTGTAAGACCATCAGGCGCGCGGGCGGGTTGACATAAAGGTGCATGGTGATTACCGCGCGTGGCGTTATGTTTAACCATAACGCCGTTAAGCTATGATGACGAAGACGGCATCATAGCTTAACGGCGCCATCAAAAGCAATATCAAGGTCTACGGTAATCTACTGCATTTTTCATAATAACAGAATATACCCGTCATACTTCAAGTTGCCGCCGCGTGGGCTTACTCTTTCTCGGACAGATAAGGGTCAGCATAGCCCATTTGCTGCATAATCTCGGTTTCCAACGCTTCCATCTCTTCTGCTTCGTCGTCCTCGATGTGATCATAACCCAGCAGATGCAGACAACCGTGTATCACCATATGTGCCCAGTGGGCGTCTGCGGTTATTTGCTGTTCAATGGCTTCCTGTTCCACCACCTGGCGGCAAATAATCAGATCGCCCAATAACGGCAGCTCGACTTCCGGCGGCGCTTCAAACGGAAAGGAGAGTACGTTGGTCGGTTTGTCTTTGCTGCGATAGGTGTGATTCAGTTTGTGACTTTCCGCTTCATCAACGATACGGATGGTCACTTCCGCTTCTGGCTGAAACTGCGGCAGTACCGCCTCCAGCCAACGCTGAAAATCCTGTTCGCTCGGCAGCCCCGCTGTATTGTCGCTGGCGATTTGTAAATCGAGAATAACCTGACTCATTGTGACTCCTGCTTATCACCTGCCTCTGATACCGCGGGTGCACTGGCTGCTTGTGCTTCGCGTTTACGCTCTTCTGCCTGCGCGGCACGACGTTTCTGGTCGGCTTCTTCCCAGGCTTCATAGGCGTTGACGATGCGCGCGACCACCGGATGGCGTACCACACTTCACTGTGAAAGAAGTTAAAGCTGATCTCTTCCACATCGGCCAATACGTCGATGGCGTGGCGTAGCCCCGATTTGATATTGCGTGGCAGGTCAATCTGGGTGATGTCGCCGGTGATGACGGCCTTGGAGTTGAAGCCAATACGGGTCAGAAACATCTTCATCTGTTCGATCGTGGTGTTCTGACTCTCATCAAGGATGATGTAGGCGTCGTTCAGCGTGCGACCGCGCATATAGGCCAACGGCGCTACTTCAATCAAGTTGCGCTCAATCAGTTTTTCCACGCGCTCAAACCCCAGCATTTCGAATAACGCATCGTAGAGCGGGCACAGATAAGGATCGACCTTTTGGCTCAAATCACCGGGCAGAAAGCCGAGTTTTTCACCCGCTTCAACGGCCGGGCGCGTTAACAAAATGCGGCGGATATCCTGACGCTCGAGCGCATCCACCGCCGCCGCGACTGCCAGATAGGTTTTCCCCGTTCCCGCAGGGCCTACGCCGAAGGTGATATCATGGTCGAGGATGTTGGCGATATACTGCTCCTGATTCGGCGTGCGTGGCTTGATGATGCCGCGTTTGGTGCGGATGTTGATCGCCTTGCCAAAATCCGGAACGCTCTCAGCGCTTTGTTCCAGCACGCCCGATTCTTTGATCGCCAGATGAATCTGCTCGGGATCAATATCCCCTTCCACACCACGCACAGGCGCGGTATCAACATAAAGACGTTGCAGAATATCTGCCGCTGCCTCAATGCACAGGCCTTTTCCGACCAGTTTGAATTTATTGTCTCGACGGTTGATTTCGATTCCGAGACGGAGCTCCAACTGTTTGATATTACTATCAAAGGGGCCGCGCAGATTGATCAGGCGTTTATTATCAGTAGGTTCGAGGGCAATCTCTTTTATCGTTACGTTCAAATTATTCCTCTTGGTATATCAACGCTCATCATCATGAGTGATGAGAACAATAAGGTGCGAGATGATGATTGAATTATTTATCGTGAATAGGGAAAGGTGCAAGTGGCAATATGTTCATACCCGTCATACTTCAAGTTGTAGATGCGTTGGCTGCGCTCGTTATTCGGTCCATCCCTAGACCTCACCTCTAACGAGGCCGCCGCAAGCGGCGTTCAAATCTGCTCCCGGCAGATTTGTCACCCAAATCACTTACCTGAGTAAGCTCATCGGGATTCATTCGCTTGCCGCATTACGAGACTCATAAATGAGCCTCGTCCTAAAGGGCCAGCGCAAGCGCTGTTCAAAACGTAAACGTTTTGTCCTGCAACTCGAATTATTTAGGGTATATGATAGCGGGCAAGGGCACGTGCGAGTGCATCGCCTGTGAGGCTTATCCATCAAGGCAGGTAGAGGCCAACGCCGATATCGTTCTCTTTGCGGGTACGTGCAATAACGGAAGCCGGAGATTCGTTGATGCGCAGGCCCATCTGGTCTTCGGTTTTGACAACCACTCCGCGCAGTGAATTCGGACGAACGTCGACAATTTCAACGTCAACGAACTTACCGATCATATCCGGGGTACCTTCGAAGTTAACCACACGGTTATTTTCTGTGCGGCCTGACAGTTCCATCACGCTTTTGCGCGATGTACCTTCCACGAGAATGCGTTGGATACTGCCTAACATACGGCGGCTGAACTGCATCGCTTGCTGGCTGATACGTTCTTGCAGAATATACAGGCGCTGCTTTTTCTCTTTTTCGCTGACATCATCAACCATGTCTGCGGCGGGTGTCCCTGGACGCGCAGAGTAGATAAAGCTAAAGCTCATATCAAAATTGACTTCACCAATCAGTTTCATGGTTTGTTCGAAATCTTCCTGGGTTTCACCGGGGAAGCCGATAATAAAGTCGGAACTGATATGAATATCTGGTCGTGCGCTGCGCAGTTTACGAATGATTGCTTTGTATTCCAGCGCGGTATGGCGGCGCTTCATCATGGTCAGAATACGATCGGAGCCGCTCTGCACTGGCAGATGAAGGAAGCTCACCAGTTCAGGCGTATCTTCGTAGACGCTGATGATATCGTCAGTAAACTCAATCGGGTGACTGGTGATAAAGCGGAGACGGTCGATACCGTCTATTGCGGCTACCAGGCGCAGCAAATCGGCAAACGAGCAGATACTGCCATCAAAATTTTCACCACGATAGGCGTTGACGTTTTGACCCAACAGGTTAATTTCGCGTACCCCTTGTGTGGCCAACTGCGCAATTTCGTATAAGACGTCGTCACAGGGGCGGCTGACTTCTTCACCGCGCGTATAGGGCACCACGCAAAATGAGCAGTATTTGTTGCACCCTTCCATGATGGAAACAAACGCTGTTGGCCCTTCGGCGCGAGGTTCCGGCAGCCGGTCAAATTTTTCGACTTCCGGGAAGCTGATATCCACCACCGGGCTATGTGTGCCCTGAACGTGGTTAATCATTTCTGGCAGGCGGTGCAGCGTTTGCGGGCCAAAAATCAGATCGACATAGCTGGCGCGTTCACGAATATGCTCACCTTCCTGAGAAGCAACACAACCGCCCACACCAATAATCAGATCGGAATTGTTCTCTTTCAGCGCTCTCCAGCGGCCAAGTTGATGGAAAACTTTTTCCTGTGCCTTTTCACGGATAGAACAGGTATTCAGCAGCAGAACGTCAGCCTCTTCGGCCACCTCGGTCAGCTCATAACCGTGTGTACTTTCCAGCAGGTAAGCCATCTTGGATGAATCGTATTCATTCATCTGACAGCCCCAGGTTTTAATGTGTAGTTTCTTTGTCATCGACTTGTCATTACTCAGTGCGGGTGAAAAAGCGTATTACCAAATCATAGATGCCCGGAAATACGGACGGGGCAGGTATTGTAATCTTTTGCTGCGGTTGTGACCAGAGCGCGAAATTTGTTGAGCGTTTTTTCGCAGAGTCAACGCGGTTGTCGAAAATGCAGTACACTGTGCCTATCAGTCACACAGTTTGAGTCGGTTTAGGCACGATGAACGGAATAAATCAATGGTATGATGCCATCGTGGTCGGTGGCGGGATGGTCGGTGCTGCAGTCGCGCTCGGGCTCGCGCGCAACGGTTTTCAGGTCGCGGTGTTGGAGCAGGCTGCTCCCGCCGCCTTTATGGACGACAGTGCGCCGGATATTCGGGTTTCAGCGCTGGGATATGCGTCTGTTTCACTGCTAAAGTCGTTGGGTGCATGGTCGGGCGTTGAGCAGATGCGCTGTGCGCCTTATCGCCGGCTGGAAACCTGGGAATGGGATGATGCGCGCGTTGCGTTTAGCGCCGCCGATCTGCACCTGCCCGAATTGGGGTTTATGGTGGAAAACCGGGTATTGCAACTGGCATTGTGGCAATGCCTGGCTGAGCAGCAGCGGTGTGATATTCGTTGCCCCGCGCAGATACGTAGCATGGTTCGCACGCCTGCGATCTGGCAGATCGCGCTGGAGAGCGGAGAGACATTGAGTGCGCCTTTGGTTCTCGGCGCGGATGGGGCTAACTCGCGTGTGCGCCAGTGGGCCGGTATTGGCATCAATGGATGGCAGTATCGGCAATCGTGTATGTTGATTGCCGTGGATACCCAGCAACCTCAACAGGATTGTACCTGGCAGCTGTTTACACCTCAGGGGCCGCGCGCATTTTTGCCGCTGTTTGGATCATGGGGCGCGTTGGCGTGGTATGACAGCCCGCGCCGTATTCGTCAGCTTCAATCACTGCCGTTGCCACAGTTGGATAACGCGATTGCAGAAACTTTCCCCGCGCGTTTGGGGCCCGTGAAGTCTGTTGCCGCTGGGGCGTTCCCGCTGGTGCGTCGGCATGCACAACTCTATGTGGCTGAAGGCGTCGCCTTGGTGGGGGATGCCGCCCATACCATTAATCCACTCGGCGGGCAGGGCGTGAATCTCGGCTATCGTGACGTGGACGCGTTGATTGATGTTGTCACTGGCGCCCGGGATGCAGGGGAGTGCTGGTACAGTGAAGCCGTTTTGCTGCGTTATCAGCGTCCGCGTAAGGCTGATAATCTGTTAATGCAAAATGGCATGGACCTGTTTTATAACGCGTTCAGTAATCGTTTACCGCCATTGACCTTTGCCCGAAACATGGCATTGCTGGCTGCTGAGCGCGCAGGACATCTTAAAACGCTGGCGCTGAAATATGCCATCGGTGTGTAACCTGTTGGTGTTAGTGTGGTGACGGTTGTCGATTTCTAAGGCGCTCAGGCGCAATTTTTTAAGGTAGCGGTTGTTTATGACGTATCTGTTTCTTTTTCTCGCCATTGTGGCGGAAGTGATCGCCACCTCGGCGCTCAAACTTTCGGACGGTTTTAGTCGTTTAATGCCCAGCATCATTACTGTGATCTTTTATGGCGTGTCGTTCTATTGCCTCTCTCTGACCATGCGCACGCTGCCGACTGGCATCATTTATGCCATCTGGTCTGGGGTTGGGATTGTGCTGATTGCCACGGTGAGCTGGCTATTTTACGGCCAGAAGCTCGATTTGCCTGCGATACTGGGGATGTTGCTGATTATCCTGGGCGTGATTGTGATTAACCTGTTTTCCAAGTCGGTGGCGCATTGATATCGCTTCTGCCCTGTTGGGTTGAGTTTTTTTCACCAAACGATATAGTGTGGATGTTAGTTGATGAGAGTCAGCGCTGCTGAGGCAGTATTTTTACTGTTTAGCTAGATGCTACATTCCGTCAGTTTATGAAAAAGCCCAACCTCACCCGTTGGGCTTTTTCATTTATCGTTCGTTGATGGTTTCTGCTAATTGCCTGTCTATAATTCAGCCGGTTAGTTGAGTGTGTTTCGGCTGGTAAAGACGTTACGTAAGAGATTGTATGGATAAGTCCTGGCTGGATACGGGTGATGCCGATTTAGTGCCTCAGCCGGAGCGTGACTCTTATCAACTAACACTGAAGGAACCCTCGGACAGGCAGCGTAAAGGTAACGATCAGGGGAATCGTGCTCCCAACCGGAGCAAACGTATGAGAGCGATTGTAGAATCGGCCATCATCGTTCTAAA
Source organism: Candidatus Symbiopectobacterium sp. 'North America' (assembly GCF_015762685.1). Taxonomy (GTDB): domain Bacteria; phylum Pseudomonadota; class Gammaproteobacteria; order Enterobacterales; family Enterobacteriaceae; genus Symbiopectobacterium. The sequence goes on from NZ_PEHF01000020.1 coordinate 62,229, forward strand.
GGCGTTATTAGCGTTATTAGCGCTGATCCGCATTTTCCTGACATAATGCCGGAGACGTAACTAAGGCCACCGGGTTACCGCCCGGTGGCCTTTAATCGTTTATTGAATAACGGATAAAAGCAAACAGGGCGACGTCTTTCGACTGTCGCCCTGTTTCTCGCTATGTTACCAGCGTTTTTTTGGCTGGGGTACGAGGATTCGAACCTCGGAATGGTGGAATCAGAATCCACTGCCTTACCGCTTGGCGATACCCCAAAAATGTGGTGGCTACGACGGGAATCGAACCTGTGACCCCAGCATTATTAGTGCTGTGCTCTAACCAGCTGAGCTACGTAGCCAAATAGTACATCTTGGTTTTTTGCTTTTCAATAAAAACTTTTAACTTCAATTACATGGCTGGGGTACCTGGATTCGAACCAGGGAATGCCGGTATCAAAAACCGGTGCCTTACCGCTTGGCGATACCCCAATACCCTAACATGCCTTGTTGCTTAACAACCGTGAAGGAATGGTGCGGGAGGCGAGACTTGAACTCGCACACCTTGCGGCGCCAGAACCTAAATCTGGTGCGTCTACCAATTTCGCCACTCCCGCAAGAAAAGATGGTGGCTACGACGGGAATCGAACCTGTGACCCCAGCATTATGAGTGCTGTGCTCTAACCAGCTGAGCTACGTAGCCATCTTTTCCGCGTCACCTTCATCGGCGTTGCGGGGCGCATTATGCGTAGTTGGCCGAATTGCGTCAACACATTTTTTCCCTAAAAACGCCTGTGACGGTTCGTTTGTTTGGGTTGTGAACAGACAGTATGATGAGAAAAGCGACAATAAAACAGGTTTTCCTGCGACAAAAGGAAAAAAACGGGCCCATAAAGGGCCCGTTTTTATTCGAGACAATCACCATAAGGCAATGTTCTATAACGGCTACGCTCAGTACGCTGATTGGTGAACTCCAACCGCACGACCTGAGGGATCGCCCATCTTTTTGAAGGACTCGTCCCATTCGATCGCTTTTGCCGAAGAACAGGCAACAGAAGGGCCTCCAGGCACGCATTCTGCGGCGCTTGGTACCGGGAACAGCTCTTCGAAGATTTCACGGTACAGGTAGCCTTCTTTGGAGGTCGGCGTGTTGTACGGGAAACGGAAGTGGGCGGTTTCCAGTTGCTGGTCAGAAACCTGTTTTGCCGCCACCTCTTTCAACGTGTCGATCCAGCTATACCCCACGCCATCAGAGAACTGCTCTTTCTGACGCCAGGCGACGCTGTGTGGCAGGTAAGATTCAAAACATTCACGCAGAATGTGTTTCTCCATTTTCCCGTTGACGCACATTTTGTCCTGAGGGTTGATGCGCATTGCCACATCCAGGAATTTTTTATCCAGGAACGGCACATGCGCTTCCACGCCCCAGGCAGACATGGCCTTGTTGGCACGCGCGCAATCGTATTGGTGCAGCGCGAGCAGTTTACGTACCGTTTCTTCGTGCAGCTCTTTGGCGTTAGGCGCTTTGTGGAAGTATAGGTAACCACCGAACACTTCATCAGAGCCTTCACCGGACAGCACCATTTTGATGCCCATCGCTTTGATTTTACGTGACATCAGATACATCGGGGTAGACGCACGAATGGTGGTTACGTCATAGGTTTCGATGTGATAAATCACATCGCGAATGGCATCCAGCCCTTCTTGCACGGTGAAATGAATTTCGTGGTGCACGGTGCCCAAATGATCGGCCACTTCTTGCGCGGCCTTCAGATCCGGTGCACCTTCCAGGCCAACGGCGAAAGAGTGCAGTTGCGGCCACCAGGCTTCGCTGCGCTCGTCGTCTTCCACACGGCGTGCGGCAAATTTCTTGGTGATCGCGGAAATGACGGAAGAGTCCAGACCGCCAGAAAGCAGTACGCCGTAAGGCACATCGGACATCAGGTGGCTTTTCACCGATTCTTCCAATGCTTCACGCAGCGCTTCTTTGTCGGTTACGTTGTCTTTGACGGCATCGTAGTCGAACCAGTCACGGCGGTAGTATTCGCGAATTTCGCTGTCTTTGCTCCACAGGTAGCTGCCTGCCGGGAATTCCTTGGTGGTGCGGCATACTGGCACCAGCGCTTTCATTTCCGAGGCAACGTACAGGTTGCCGTGTTCGTCGTAACCCATATACAGCGGGATAATGCCCAAATGGTCACGACCAATCAGGTAAGCGTCTTTTTCACTGTCATACAGGGCAAAAGCGAACATGCCGCGCAGGTCATCTAAGAATTCCGGCCCTTTTTCCTGGTACAGTGCCAGAATGACTTCGCAGTCAGAACCGGTCTGGAAGGCATAACGGTCGCCGTACTGCTGGCGTAATGCTTGATGGTTATAGATTTCACCGTTGACAGCCAGAATATGGGTGTGTGCCTGGTTGTAGAGCGGTTGTGCGCCTGTGTTGACGTCAACGATGGAGAGACGTTCGTGGGCCAAAATCGCTTTTTCATTGGCATAAATACCAGACCAGTCCGGGCCGCGGTGGCGCATCAGTCGAGACAACTCCAGCGCTTTTTTACGCAATTCAACCGGATCGGTTTTGATATCCAACACACCAAAAATAGAACACATAAAGAACTCCCTCTTGCTCACCTGTCTGAAGTGAAATAACACGGTTAGGGCGTCAGCAACCTTGAGTGGGACAATGCCACAACGGTTCGCGTTGCCTTCTGCTGTACCAATGATAATGATTTAGCATCAAAATGCCACTTGAATTCAATATCATTTAATGAAAAAAGCCTTTGGCATGTATTTTATTCAATGTGAAAGGCTTGTTTATGAAAAAATGATAATCAGTGTCGCTATTGAGGGCGAATTTTTGCAGATTTCATAATCCCGCAAACGTCCACCATCAAGAGGGCTCCAGTAAATGCTGCAACAGCACACCGTTAAGCATGGCGCGCTTTACCAGCGCGAAAGCCCCAATGGGGGAGAGGTGGTTCAATGTGGAGACTTCAATCGGCAGGTGCTGACGAAATTCTTTCAGCACCTGGGTGTTGACGCAGCGTTGAATAGCAGGCAGCAGAATTTTCTCGGCATCGGTGATCTCGCCCGCAATCACGACCTTTTGCGGGTTGAACAGGTTGATGGCGATGGCAAGCGCTTTGCCTAAATATTTACCTGCATGCTCGAGCACATCTTGCGCCAGCATATCACCCCGGTTAGCGGCTTTGCAGATGGCGGTGATGGTGCACTCTTCGCGTGTCAGTTTGCTGCTGAACCCTTGCGACAGAAGGTGAGCGACACGTTGCTCTATCGCACCGTTGGATACCACCGTTTCCAGACAGCCAAAGTTGCCGCAGTGGCAGCGTTCGCCAAGGGGGTCGATTTGAATATGCCCGATTTCGCCCACGTTGCCGTTGCTACCGAGGAATATTTGCCCGTTGACCAAAATGCCCGCACCGGTGCCACGGTGAACGCGGACCAGGATTGAGTCTGGGTAGTCGTGAGTTGCACCAAAATAGTGTTCAGCCAGCGCCAGGCTGCGAATATCATGGCCGACAAAGCACGTGACCTTGAAGCGCTGTTGTAGCAACTGTACCAGCGGCCAGTTATCGACGCTGATATGCGACATGTAATGCACAATTCCCGCCGAGGGATCGACCAAGCCGGGGAGCACGACCGAGATAGCGATCAGTTCCCGAATACGGAGTTGATTGATGGCGATAAAGTCGCTGATCGCGTCAAACAGCGAGGCTTCCAGTGTATCCTGTGTACTTTCTGTCAACGGGTAGTGGGCATCGCTGAGCGATTTACCCTGAAGATCGTAGAGTGCAATCGTGGCACCATGGCGGCCCAGACGCACGGCGATCGCGTGAAAAGGCCGCGTTTCACAAATGATGGAAATGGCACGTCGTCCGCCGGTAGAGGCCTGTTGGTCAACTTCTTTTATCAACCCGCGTTCCAACAACTGACGCGTGATTTTCGTGACGCTGGCAGGGGCCAACTGACTGAATTCGGCTATCTGAATGCGGGAAATGGGGCCCTGTTGATCAATCAGACGATAGACAACGGCACTATTTAACTGCTTGACCAGATCAACATTCCCTATTTGTGCTTGTCCGCCTGTCGTCATTCTTGAACGCTCGCTTATCTTTTCGGCCTCGTTTTATATCCCCCCTACCTTAGATAGCCTAAGCGTTTGCTACACGTGTTATCGCGTATAGACGCTATTGCCATTCACGAAGGTATGAAGGACGTGGTACCCATCATCAAATACTGTCAGGTTGGCGATTTTTCCACTTTCGATACTGCCTAACCGATCGTCCAGATGCATGGCGCGCGCTGGGTAAAGGGTTGCCATGCGCAGCGCTTCATCTAGCGCAATACCGACATGTTTCACGCTGTTCTTGACGGCATCGATCATGGTCAGTGCTGAACCGCTCAGCGTGCCGTTATCATCCACGCACAACCCATCACGGTAGTATATGGTTTTACCGGCAAAAGTGAACCTATCGATATCAGCACCTGCCGGGGCCGTGGCATCGGTGACCAGCACGAGTTTCTCGCCTTTGATCCGTTTGCTGTTGCGGATATTGGCCCAATCAACGTGCATGCCGTCGGCAATGATGCCGCAGTAGATCTCTGGGGCGTCATAAATAGCGCCCACCAAGCCCGGTTCGCGTCCTCTAATATACGGCATGGCATTAAACAGGTGTGCGGCAAAGCGAATACCGGCAGCAAATCCGCGCTTCGCTTCCTGCCAGGTGGCATTGGAATGCCCGGCCGAAACCACGATCCCCGCCTGGCTAAGCTGTCGAATCATAGCGGGTGGCACCTTTTCCGGTGCCAGCGTGATTTGACCAATCACATCCGCATTGGCACAAAGATAGTCAATCAGTTGTTGCTCTGGCGCACGGATTAGGCAGGCATCGTGCGTCCCTTTTTTTATTACATTCAGCCACGGTCCTTCAATGTGCAGGCCGAGTGCCTGATTGGCGTGTAACGCGAGATAAGCGCGCAGGGTTTCAACCGCGTGCTTGATGAAGGCGTCACTGGAGGTGATAAGCGTAGGGAGAAAGCTGGTGCAGCCAGAGAGTTGGTTGGCCTGCTGCATGGTTTCCAGCGTGGCAATGGAAATGGCATCAAGGCTGTCATTAAACTGGACGCCACCGCAGCCGTTAAGCTGTAAATCGATAAAGCCGGGGGCCACCGAAGCACCATTCAAATCGTGGCGCGGCAGGGTGTCGGGAAGATCGGATTCGGGACACACGCTTTCGATCGTGTCATCGTTAATAATGATAGCATGGTCATCCAGTATTTGGTGCCCGGTATAGATACGACAATTGGTTAACGCATACATCTTGAACTCCCAGCTTACAGATTAAAGACCGATAATGCTTTCAGCTTCCAACTCGTGGAAGTATTTCACGGTTTTTACTTTCAACTCCATGGTAGAGGGCTCATCGCAAACAATGATTGCCTTGGCATGCAGTTGCAGACAACTTATGGTCCACATGTGATTTACATTGCCCTCTACGGCTGTCTGTAACGCTTGTGCCTTGTTACGGCCAGACACCAAAATCATTACTTCCTCAGCATCTAACAGGGTGCCGACTCCGACGGTAAGCGCATATTTGGGAACCTGAGACACATCACCCTCGAAGAAACGGGAATTAGCGGTGCGGGTCTCTTCGGTCAACGTCTTGATCCGCGTTCGGGAGGCTAAGGATGAGGCTGGTTCATTAAACGCAATATGCCCGTCATTACCTACCCCCCCCATAAACAGGTGAATCTTGCCATAGGAGGCCATTTTATCTTCATAGCGTTGGCATTCGGCCACCACATCTGGAGCGTTACCGTTCAACAGGTTAATATTTTCCTGCGGAATATCAACGTGATTGAAGAAATTCTCATACATGAACGTGTGATAACCTTGCGGATGTGCGGCCGGCAGACCGACATATTCATCCATATTAAATGTCACCACGTGCTTAAAACTGGCCAGCCCCGCGTTGTGCATCACGATAAGCGCTTTATAGGCTTCTAGCGGTGAGCTGCCTGTTGGCAGGCCTAACACAAATGGGTGCTCAGCGCTGGGATTAAACGCATTGATGCGCTGCACAATGTGTCGCGCCGCCCATTTGCCTACCTGCTCTGATGTGGTTACGGGAATAAGTCTCATACATAAATCTCCGGATAAGCGTTCCAAAACCAGTGAACCGATTTGCTACTGTCTGGATGATAAAGATAGGTTATTAGTTAGTCTAGTCTGTTTTTTTATCTTGAAATAAGATCGGGCGATCGATAGGTATAATGATTTAATATGCGGGTGTTTTGCGCGTTATTTCACAAAATGTTAGGGTTTAATTTGCGTGGCGAATTATTTTTTTACACCTCAAGCACAAGCCGCCTGGTATGGGATGGCTGCTGTGAATGAGTTTAACGGGCAGTTTGGTATCCTCTGGCGGAAGAGAGAGGATAATGTGAGTGTTCTTAGCTATTTGCAAAGGGTAGGCCGAGCGCTGATGGTGCCAGTGGCGACGTTGCCAGCCGCAACGATTCTCATGGGGATAGGGTACTGGATCGATCCCAATGGTTGGGGGAGTGAGAGTGCGCTGGCAGCGTTGCTGATCAAATCCGGTGCCGCAATCATTGAAAACATGGGCGTGCTGTTTGCGGTAGGCATCGCTTATGGTATGTCCAAGGATAAAGATGGGGCGGCAGTGTTAACCGGGTTCGTCGGTTTTCTGGTGCTGACCACGTTGTGTTCTCCCGCAGCGGTTTCGATGATCCAGCATATCCCGCTGGCGGAAGTGCCTGCGGCATTCAGCAAAATCCAAAACCAGTTTATTGGTATTCTGGTCGGTATTATTTCAGCTGAACTCTACAACCGTTACAGCCATGTCAAATTGCCCGAAGCATTCTCGTTTTTTAGCGGGCGTCGGCTGGTAGCGATCTTGACCTCGTTTTTGATGATCGTTGTTGCCTTTATTTTTATGTATGTATGGCCAGTGATTTTTAGTGCATTGGTCACGCTGGGCGAGCATATCCAGCAGTTGGGTTCGGTGGGCGTGTACGCGTTCTTCAACCGCCTGCTTATTCCTGTTGGGTTGCACCACGCGTTGAACTCGGTATTTTGGTTTGATGTAGCGGGTATTAACGATATCCAAACTTCCTCGGCGGGCAGCAGTCCATTGATGCGGGTAAAGCGGTTGTTGGTATCACGGGGCGCTATCAGGCGGGTTCTTCCCCATCATGATGTTTGGTTTACCCGGTGCGGCATTAGCGATTTATCACTGCTCGCTTCCGGAAAACAAAAGCAAAGTGGCTGGGATTATGATGGCCGCCGCGTTTGCCGCTTTCTTTACCGGGATCACCGAGCCGCTTGAGTTTTCGTTTATGTTCGTAGCGCCCGTGCTGTATGTGTTGTATGCCGTGTTGACCGGGATCTCGGTGTTTATTGCCGCAAGTATGCATTGGATTGCGGGCTTCGGTTTTAGCGCTGGGTTGGTCGATATGGCGCTCTCCTCGCGTAACTCGTTGGCAACCCAGTGGTATATGCTGATTCCGCAATGGCTGGTGTTCTTTGTTATTTACTATGCGACGTTCCGTTTTACCATCAAACGTTTCAACTTGCTGACGCCGGGGTGCGAACAGTCGGTTGACGGCAGCGAGGCGGATGGTTTTACGTTAAATCAAAGCGTTGTCGAAAAGAAGGTGAATGATACGACGTCTCTGGCTCAGGGATATTTGGTGGCGCTGGGCGGTAAAGCCAATCTGGTCGGGATCGATGCGTGTATCACACGTCTGCGGCTGAATGTGGTGGATTCTGCGCAAGTGGATGAGGCTCTGGCAAAACGCTTGGGAGCGGCGGGGGTTATCCGTTTGAATAAACAGAATGTACAAATTGTCGTGGGGACGCAGGCAGAAGCGATCGCTTCTGCCTTAAAGCAAATCCAAAACGAGCAGTAATCACTGTATTGTTAGTGTTAAATGGTGCGGCGTGGGGAATTCCTCACGCCGTATTTTTTTCGCCGTTGGTACTAAAGGACGCCTACTTTCGGTTACCTCATGCGTAATCGTCAGCAGTTTTTCTTCTTTCTGTGTATTTCATAAGATTTAGTGCAAGTAACAGTTGTGTCCTGCCGTAGCTTGTTGTATCATTGCAGGTTATGTGTCGTTTTGCATCGAGGAATCAAGCATGAGTGAGGCAGAAGTCCGCCCAACCAATTTTATCCGCCAGATCATTGATGAAGATCTGGCGTCTGGAAAACACAGCCTGGTACAAACCCGTTTTCCGCCGGAACCCAATGGTTACTTGCATATCGGTCATGCCAAGTCCATTTGCCTCAATTTCGGGGTGGCGAAAGATTACAACGGTCAGTGTAATCTGCGTTTTGATGATACCGACCCGGTGAAAGAGGATATCGAGTACGTCGAGTCCATCAAGCAGGATGTGCAATGGTTGGGGTTCTCCTGGAGCGGAGAGATTCGCTATTCTTCTGATTATTTTGACCAGTTGCATCTGTATGCGGTCGAACTGATCGGCAAAGGGCTTGCCTATGTGGATGAACTCTCTCCCGAGCAGATCCGCGAATACCGTGGCACGCTGACTTCCCCCGGTAAAAACAGTCCTTACCGCGATCGCAGCGTTCAGGAAAACCTGAACCTGTTTGAAAAAATGCGTAATGGTGGATTTGCTGAGAGTACTGCGTGTCTGCGCGCCAAGATAGACATGGCATCACTGTTCATAGTGATGCGCGATCCAGTGCTGTACCGTATTAAATTCGCCGAACATCACCAGACCGGGAAAAAGTGGTGCATCTATCCTATGTACGATTTCACGCATTGTATTTCCGATGCGTTGGAAGGGATTACGCACTCACTGTGTACGCTGGAGTTTCAGGATAACCGTCGCCTGTACGATTGGGTGTTGGACAACATCACCATTCTTTGCCATCCGCGCCAGTATGAATTCTCACGCTTGAACCTGGAATATGCGGTGATGTCCAAACGCAAACTGAATCAGTTGGTGACGGAGAAAGTGGTTGAAGGGTGGGACGATCCCCGGATGCCAACCATCTCCGGCCTGCGTCGCCGTGGCTACACTGCCGCTTCCGTGCGCGAATTTTGTCGTCGTATCGGTGTGACCAAACAGGACAATAATGTCGAAATGGCGGCGTTGGAATCCTGTATTCGTGACGATCTTAATGAGCATGCGCCGCGCGCCATGGCAGTGTTGGATCCGGTAAAAGTGATTATCGAGAATCTGCCAGAAGGCCACGAAGAGTGGGTTTCCATGCCGAATCATCCGAATAACCCGGAAATGGGGACGCGGCAGGTGCCATTCAGCCGCGAGATTTATATCGATCGTGCCGATTTCCGTGAAGAAGCTAACAAACAGTACAAGCGTCTGGTGCTGGGTAAAGAAGTGCGCTTGCGCAATGCGTATGTCATCAAGGCGGAACGCGTTGAGAAAGATGAGCAGGGCGTTATCACCGCAGTGTATTGCACCTATGATGCTGAAACCTTGAGTAAAGATCCGGCTGACGGGCGTAAAGTAAAGGGTGTTATCCATTGGGTCTCTGCCGCACATGCGCTGCCGGCTGAATTCCGCCTTTACGATCGCCTGTTCAGCGTGCCAAACCTAGGTGCTGCGGATGACTTCCTTGCAACGATTAACCCCGATTCGCTAAAAGTGGTTCAGGGCTTTGTTGAACCGAGTTTGGTAAAGGCTGAAGTGGAAAAAGCCTATCAGTTTGAACGCGAAGGGTACTTTTGTGCCGATCGCCGTTATTCAAGCGAAACATATCTGGTGTTTAATCGTACGGTAGGTCTGCGTGATACGTGGGTTGGTTAAAACGGGTGTTTGATTGATACCATAAAAAAACCGCCTGCGGGCGGTTTTTTTATGGTATCAATCAAAAAAAGCCTGGCTTATTTCGGATCGTGGAGCGTTTCTTCTTCACGGCAGTCGCCCGTACTGCAATGGCCATACAAGTACAAACTGTGGTTAGTCAGTTTAATACCGTGTCTGTCTGCGATTTCGCGCTGACGGGCTTCGATAGATTCATCACGGAATTCAATAACGCGTCCGCAATCCAAGCAAATAAGATGGTCATGGTGGTGTTGTTGTGTCAGTTCGAACACTGACTTACCACCTTCAAAATTATGACGGGTGACAATACCGGCATCATCAAACTGGTTAAACACGCGATAAACGGTCGCGAGACCGATCTCTTCGCCCATATCTATCAGTTTTTTATACAAATCTTCCGCGCTGACGTGATGACACTCCGGATCCTGCAACACTTCCAGAATCTTCAGTCTTGGCAGAGTGACTTTCAAGCCGGCCTTCTTTAATGCGGTGTTATTGTCAATCATGCGGGTTTAGTCCTGTTACTTGCTCGTCGATGGGGGCAATTAAGCCTATGACATCGGTTGGCTCAAAAATTGTAATGGCGTCTCAATTATAGAACCGCGCATTAAAAATGAAAACCATGGGATGTTAACAATACCGTCTCCATAAAGAAAGTGTGCATTCGCGCGCAATCTCTTGTTGTAAAATGGAGAAAATTGATAAAAGTACAAAACCGATGGGTACTATTGTACAGGCTTAGACCGGGAAGTTAAAAAAATGTTTCTATTAATTTAATCGATTTTATCTATTAATAAAGCCCTGACATTGCTATCAGGGCTTCTGTGTAAAACAGGGGCGATTAACCTACCAGCGCTTTCAGGTTGAGCTCTTCGCTGATTTGTTTGACCCAGGCACTCACGCGTTCACTGGTCAGTTCAGGTTGACGATCTTCATCAATGGCCAGACCGATGAAGTGGTTATCGTCTGCCAGCCCTTTAGACGCTTCGAAATAGTAACCTTTGGTTGACCAGTTGCCGACAATCGTTGCCCCGCGCGGTTCAATAATGTCGCGCAGCGTTCCCATCGCGTCACAAAAGTATTCTGCGTAATCTTCTTGGTCGCCACAGCCAAATAAGGCAACGATTTTTCCATTAAAATCAATTTCTTCCAATGTTGGAAAAAAATCGTCCCAATCACACTGGGCCTCACCATAGTACCAGGTCGGAATACCAAGCAGCAGGATATCAAACGCTTCGATATCTTCTTTGCTGCTCTTGGCGATGTCATGAACCTCTGCAACATCACTGCCCAGTTGCTGTTGGATTGTCTTGGCAATGTTTTCGGTATTGCCGGTGTCACTGCCAAAGAAAATTCCTATGAGTGCCATGGATAAAATAACCTCTTTATTCTTAATGGTATGGTGCGGTTTATCACCTACATATCAAGTAATAATATCAGACGCTGGGGGTGGGAGAAACTTGTATCTTTTCCCTGGCGCAAAGCGGAAATAACCGCTATTAAATAAGGGTATTTATCCAGCAGTTCATTTTCATCATTTCGCCAGTTTTTTAATTACTTTAGCGGCGGCATTGTTAGCACTTATCTCCATATCTTTTTGAAAAGTATAATTAATTACTAATTTTTAGTGACGGTGTGCTGTAGATCACGGAGAGAAACTACTAAATATTCTTTTAATATTGACGATGAAAGTAGCAGGTTCGCCGTGTGCTTGGAGGCGTAAAGCATCGCGCGTTTTCCCCTTTTGGGGATTGTTTCAAACCTGATGATTTTTTTAAAAATAATAACCCTACCGCTCGTTATTTTATATCTGGAGCTTGCTTATGCAATTTTTGAGAAACATCACCATCAGAACGGCAATGTTATGGGTCTTAGGGGTTTTCTGTGTACTTTGGGGTGGTGTTTCCGTCTACACCATTTTTTCCTTCAAAGAGATGACCACTACTTCACAGACCAGTAACTTACTGGTTCATAACATGAATTTAGTCAATCAGGGCAACGATCAATATTTTCGCATTGTAACCCGTTTGGCGCGGGCAGTGGATTGGCGTCGTAGTGGTGAAAACACACTGGTGGATAAAGAACAGGCGTCAGCATTGACGGCATTCAATAATCTGAAATCCGATCTGGCCACCTTTAGTAGCATCGATTACGCGTGGTTGGATACCGCGCTGGCTGAAGCGGTGGTGCGCGATTGGGGCAACCTGATTACCCAGGGCGTTGATCCGATGTTTCAAAAGGCGCAGGCCAATGCCTTGGATGAATATCAACGCTATGCCAAGGAAACGGTGCCAGCGCTCAGTCGTCAATTCGGAGCCTCAGTCAAAGCTTTTAACAAGGCAGGCTCTGATAAATTAGCCGCAGCGGGCGCACGCTTTCAGCAAATTACCGCCATTGGCCAAAATATTTTGCTGACGGGAGTGGTCGCCGGGTTGCTGCTGCTGTTTTTCACCGATCGCTATCTCGTGGCCTGTTTGGTTAAACCACTCGATACGTTGCGCGAACACTTCAGTGCTATCGCCTCCGGACAACTCGGCAAACCGATTCATGATTTTGGTCGTAACTGCGTGGGGCGTTTGTTACCTCTATTACGGGATATGCAAACCAGTCTGGCGACGACAGTCAGTACGATTCGCTCCAGCACGGATGCCATCTATCTTGGCGCCTCCGAGATCGCTTCCGGTAATAACGACCTCTCATCGCGTACTGAACATCAGGCTTCTGCACTGGAAGAGACAGCGGCCAGCATGGAGCAGTTGACGGCAACCGTTAAGCAGAATGCAGAAAACGCCAATCACGCGAGCCAGTTGGCATTACAAGCGTCTAATACGGCGCGAAAAGGGGGTGAGATCGTCGATAACGTGGTGAAAACCATGGCGGAGATTTCGGGAAGCTCAAAACGTATAGCCGAGATCACCACGGTGATCAATGGTATTGCGTTCCAGACTAACATTCTGGCGCTTAACGCCGCTGTTGAAGCAGCGCGAGCCGGTGAGCAAGGGCGTGGTTTTACAGTGGTTGCCGGTGAAGTGCGCAGGCGGCAAAAGAAATAGAGGGATTGATCGCCGAATCCGCACACTGTGTGGGCACTGGCTCTCAGCTGGTTGAAGATGCGGGTGTTACCATGAGTGACATTGTGCGTGCCGTGACCAATGTGACGGACATCATGGGGGAAATTGCCTCGGCTTCCGGTGAGCAAAGCAAGGGGATTGCACAGGTTGGACAAGCTGTGGCGGAAATGGACAGTGTGACGCAGCAGAATGCGGCACTGGTGGAGCAGGCGTCTGCGACAGCACTGTCGTTGGAAGAGCAGGCTGCAGTGCTGAACCGGACTGTGGCGGTGTTCCAACTGTCTGAATCTGTCGTGCCCGTGGCCGCCCCTGCTGCTGCGGCGCCAGTTGCCGCCTTGGCGCGTGCTGGCAGTGGCACAGCAACAAAAAAAGCGTTGCCACCGGGAAACGATAACTGGGAACAATTTTAACCGATCGGTCTACCCATCAATGTCGTTACCAGGGAGGGGAAACAGGGCGTCATGGATGACGCCGGAAATCAAGGTATCAGGATGAAAGGTCTTTGCCCGCCAGTTGCGCTAGCAACATGCGTTCAATGAGTTCACTACGGCTGATGTTCTGCATTTCAGCCAGGCTATTGAGTGCTTCCACGGCTTCCTCATTAATTTTCAATTCGATGCGACGCAAGCCCCGCACCTTGTCACGACGCAATTGATTGCGCTTGTTAATGCGAAGCTGTTCGTCGCGTGAAAGCGGGTTGGTTTTGGGACGACCAGGCCGACGTTCATCCGCGAACAGATCCAAAGTGGTACGGTCCGTTTGTTCTTTTGCCATAGGTAGTGCTGCTGCAAGGAAGTCTGACCAAAATGCACGTCTCGGTTAAGCGTGACATTTTGATGATGTGGTTACTGTGCATAAGGCTGATTCAGCCGTCCCTCTACTGCGGGCGCCATCATACACCAGCGAGGCTGGCGGCGAAAATGGGTAACTGCCGCCGATCGCTACGGATTATGCGGGTGGCTCTTCAAGGAAACGGTGAATAGCGCGTAGAACTGCATCGGGTTTTTCTGCATAAACCCAGTGGCCGCAGCCTGCTATCACATGTGCTTTGGCATTGGGAAACTGCTGCAAAAGCGTTTCCCGATAGCGGTCGTCCAGATAAGGGGATGCCGCACTGCGAATGAAAAGGATAGGTTTGCGCCATACGGGTACGGTTTCTCAGCCGACGATGTGCTCATACTGCTCCCACAGTATCGGGACGTTAAAGCGCCACTCTTCCTGCTGAAAGGATTTCAGTAGAAATTGCACCACGCCTTCTTCCTTAAGGTGATGACGCATGATGGCAGCGGCTTCGGTGCGCGTGGTGACACCTGCCGCTGTAACCGCACGCAGTGCTGCAAAAACGTCATCGTGGCGACGCAGTTGGTAATCCACTGGCGCAATATCGATGGCGACGATCTTCTCAATACGGTCAGGGATCTGTGCACTTAACGCCATGGCGGTTTTTCCTCCCATGGAATGCCCGATGATAATGGCGTTATCGATGGTTAATGCATCCAGTAATGCTTTCACATCGCCTGCCATGGCCGAGTAGTTCATTTCCGGCGCACGCGGAGATAATCCGTGGTTGCGTAAGTCGACCTGAATGACATCGTGCTGCTTTTGCAGGTCTCGCGCCAGAATGCCCAGGTTATCCAGATTACCAAACAGAAAGTGAATCAATACGATAGGCAGTGCATGCGTGGGTTGTTGCGCATTTTGCAAGCAATAATTCAATTTCATGGTGAAGTTCATTCAGAGACACAGGCGCTTAGGGTATCATGACTGCTGCCGATGATGTTGCCCTGTGGAAAATGAAGACTATGCTTTTTGCAGGTTACAGGTAATGGGGCGAGGGAGCAGATGGGGGATCGTCTGACTTTCGATATTGTTTGTGTAATGCCGCTGTTCGGTGGTATTGATTAGCCTATATACTTCTTGCCGATTAATTAGAGTAAAAACAGTACTGGATAAAGATGAAAACTATTGAGGTCGACGAAGAGCTGTATCGTTATATTGCCAGCCACACGCAGCACATTGGTGAAAGCGCCTCGGATATTCTGCGTCGCATGTTGAATTTCCGGGCAGGACAGGTTGTCGCCGCTTCTGAAACGGCCACAACGAAAGCGCAGGCACCAGCGAGCGTAGCCACAAAACCGCGTGATGGTGTAAGGGCGGTGCGTGAACTGTTGTTGTCCGATGAATACGCCGCACAAAGTAAAGCCATCAATCGCTTTATGCTGGTGCTCTCCACCTTATATTGCCTCGAACCGAGCGCTTTTTCTGCGGCAACCGAGCAGCTTCATGGCCGCACGCGCGTTTATTTTGCCGGCGACGAACACACACTGCTTCAGCATGGCGTCCATACCAAACCCAAGCATATTCAGGGCACGCCTTACTGGGTCATCACCAATACCAATACGGATCGCAAACGCAGCATGGTTGAACAAATCATGCAATCGATGCAGTTCCCCACGGAGCTTGTCGAAAAAGTGTGCGGTACTATTTAGCAAATAGCGTCTTAACGAATAGCGTCAGGGAGAACGCCGATGGCTAATCACCCCAGAGCCGGACAACCTACCCGGCAAAGTGATTTGATTAATGTAGCGCAATTAACGTCACAATATTATGTACTACGCCCTGATGTGGATAACGCCGCACATGCAGTGAAGTTCGGGACATCTGGTCACCGCGGCAGCGCAGCGCGCCACAGTTTTAATGAGGCGCACATTCTGGCTATCGCTCAGGCGATTGCTGAAGAACGCAAAAAGCAAGGGATCACCGGCCCCTGTTTTGTGGGTAAAGACCCCCACGCGCTGTCGGAACCGGCTTTTATCTCAGTGCTGGAAGTGTTGACAGCGAACGGCGTTGAAGTGGTGGTGCAGCAGGACAATGGCTTTACGCCGACGCCTGCTATATCCAATGCCATTCTGGTGCATAATCGCAAAGGTAATGCGCAGGCCGATGGGATTGTGATTACTCCGTCTCACAATCCACCGGAAGATGGCGGTATCAAATATAATCCGCCCAATGGCGGGCCTGCTGATACCAATGTCACCAGCGTTATCGAAAAACGTGCCAACGCCCTTCTAGCCGATGGGTTAAAAGCAGTAAAACGCCTGACGCTGGATAAAGCCTGGCAGAGTGGTCATGTGCATGAGCAAGATCTGGTGCAACCTTATGTCGAGGGATTGCGTGAGGTCGTGGATATCCCCGCTATTCAGAAGGCAGGGCTGACACTGGGTGTCGATCCGTTGGGCGGTTCAGGCATTGCCTACTGGCAGCGCATCGCAGAGCACTACCAATTGAATTTACGCTTGGTCAACGATGCGGTCGATCAGACGTTCCGCTTTATGACCTTGGATCATGACGGCGTTATCCGCATGGACTGCTCCTCAGAGTCAGCGATGGCGGGATTACTGGCGCTGCGTGATAAATTTGATCTGGCCTTTGCCAACGATCCTGATTATGACCGCCACGGCATTGTGACGCCCGCTGGTCTGATGAACCCGAATCATTATCTGGCGGTTATTATCGACTACCTGTTCCGTCATCGTCCGCAGTGGGGGCAATCTGTTGCTGTCGGCAAGACGTTGGTTTCCAGCGCCATGATTGACCGTGTAGTGGCAGATCTTGGACGTAAACTGGTAGAAGTGCCGGTCGGGTTTAAATGGTTTGTTGATGGTTTATTCGATGGCAGCTTTGGTTTTGGCGGCGAAGAGAGTGCGGGCGCATCTTTCCTGCGCTTCGATGGCACGCCATGGTCAACGGATAAAGATGGCATCATCATGTGTCTGCTGGCGGCTGAGATCACTGCGGTAACCGGTAAAAATCCGCAGCAACACTATGATGCGCTGGCGGCCCGTTTTGGTGCGCCGAGTTACAACCGTATTCAAGCCTCTGCGACTCACGCGCAAAAAGCGGCACTGTCGCGGTTATCACCTGAACAGGTTGCCGCCAGTACGTTGGCCGGCGATCCGATCACGGCACGTTTGACAGCCGCACCGGGTAACGGTGCCTCTATTGGCGGATTGAAAGTGATGACGGATAACGGCTGGTTTGCGGCGCGTCCGTCGGGCACGGAAGAAGCCTACAAGATTTACTGCGAAAGTTTCCTGGGCGCGGAGCATCGTGCGCGCATTGAGAAAGAAGCGGTAGATATTGTTAGCGCCGTGCTGGCAAATGCGAAATAAGCGTTCCTTTAGAGGGCGCTGACAAACAGCACTACACTCACCGTCATTCCCGGCTTTTGCCGAGGATGACAGGGGGAAAAGTGACTTTGCCATCAGACTGAGGACGCACTGTGCGTCCTTTGTCTTTTCTGCTTGAAATAGCAGGAAAGGTTCTCGGCGGCAATACTGTGTAACCACTCGTGGAGATCTGCATGGTTTTTCAGCATCAGCTTCTGCATCGCGTGATTACGGTACGCGCTGATGGCTTTAATGGATATTCCAGATATCTCACTGATTTTACTGTTATTTAGTCCCTGTTTGTAGCCCCATAATACCTCCCGTTCGCGTGGACTGAGGCACTGCATGATATTATATCTCTGTACGTGGGATGGAATCCCAGACGATGAAGGGCTGGCAATGAAGGTATTTAACAACGCGGACAGCGTTTCTGGTGGATCGCCTAGCGCTAGCTGTCCGTCTTCATAACCACAGCAGAGCGTGTTCTTCTGTTTTACCAGCAAGAAAAGTAAGGTAGCACGCCGTTTGCGGCGAAATTGGCGCCACCAGCGCGGTGCGTGCTGAGTCGCTGTGGTGAAAATAATATCCGCTTGTTCAAGTTGCTCAGTGGTATGTTGAATATTGGCCTCAAGTTTTTGGGTATGGAACCATTGATGGATGAGGTGTCCAAGGCCGACAGTAAAATAGCGATCAAAATGAAGGAGCACAACAGTTTTTTCCATCGTCTAGTACCTATTTAACCGGTTGTTCCCGAAAAAATGTCTGCATGGGCAAATGCACCTAGATTCTATGTAGAGTGAATACATTCATCGATGGTGAGTTAATAAATGATTGATGTAAAAACTTCCTTGTGTTTATTTTATTATCTGGTTTTATGAGAATTTATGTTCGCGGATTAATCTCTCTCTTGGTCTCCAGCGTTTTGTATTAATATCTAATATCATGGTTTTCTCTAATGTCCATTTTTTTTGTTTAGTCGTTGTGTAACTGTTATCCTTTGAAATCACACTCATTGTAACCGTGCGATATCCGTAGCAAAACATATGAATAGTAATCATTTTCTTAAAATGAAAATGGTTTTGAGATTTATATCTTTTTTGTTCTATGATGTGTCTTTTTTTCTGAAGAGATAAAAGTGAAAGGTATTCATTGAGGTTTTCAATGGTAATCGTTTGCTCAGTCAGTCGATGATCAGTTTTTATCGAGTATCGCTACTAATGGAGGGCGTGTTTTTTTATTGGTTTGCCTTTCGTTTATCGTTTATTGGATATTATCATTACGCATATTTGTAACCATTAACGGTAAAACCGACGCTCTCAGTATTGAGAAGGCTTTTCCCTGCGTATGCTTGGTACACAGTGCAGCGTTCGTGTACCAAGCATACTGGTTGAGGCCCGTCCCCCTAACGTAAGGTCAATTGCAGGCAAAAGTAACATCAACTGGTATATGACAGTGTTAGTCTGTTATACCGCAGAGTACTTTTTTAATTCTTATCTCATGGGACAGCGATATGGACAGAAAAAATTTTTTTATTCAGTATAAATCATGTGCAGTTCGTTCGTTGAAAAAAATCAATACTAAAAGAAAGAGTGATTCTTTTTATTTAATGATGACGCATGTTTATAAAGAAAAAATAAATTGCTTGAGAAATAAATATGATCTTTATTTTTATTTCACTGGCAGGGATAAACAGCATTCTCAATTTATATTTTATTCAATATGTCGCTTACATGAAAAGAGAAGGAACCTCGGTTGTCATACGATGAGATTTTCTTAATCTAAACCTGTTGCTAACGGTCTGTTGTTCCTTCTTTTTACAAGCCCTCTGCATAAGCTGAGGGAAACCCTCAACCTAATGCAACCAGTAGTGCACCAACGGATATCATGGCTACGCCAACGCCGCCTAATAGCGATATTTCTCTCCAAGTAGCACGGCTGCCAAAATAACAGCAAACACAACGCTAAGTTTATCAATGGGAGCAACCTGAGCCACATTACCACTTTTCAATGCCAAAAAATAGAATAACCAGGAAAGCGCTCCTGCAACTCCGCTTAACAGAATAAATGTCAATGCTTTTTTGTTGGCAAGCACTTCACCGATCATGGTTGTTTTTCCTTGCACTACCACAACGCCCACCAAAAACAGCGCCATCACCACGGCACGAACCGCAGTTGCTGTATTGGCGTCAAGATTTTGCAATTCCACTTTACCAAACAGAGCCACTGCGGCGGCACACAGGGAGGAGAGCAATGCATAAAGTAACCAGCTACTCATGATGAGCCTCAGCATTAAAATTCAGGAGGGAGATCAACAGAATGAGCGTGGGATGTTACGCCTGCTCAGGGGGGATAACCAGTGTTATCCGCTGTTAATTCAGTACGGTCGCTCAAGGCATAAAACGGTAACCCACGGCGGTTTCGGTGATAAAGTGACGAGGTCGTGTGGGGTCGCTTTCCAGCTTTTGTCGCAGGTTTCCCATATAGATGCGTAGATAATGACTACTTTCCACTGCGTTGGGTCCCCAAACATGTACCAGCAGTTGGCGCTGCGTTAGCACTTTGCCCGCATTCGCCAGCAGCAGTGCCAACAATTTGAATTCCGTAGGCGTCAGATGCAGTGTTTTGCCGTCTCGGCTGACTAAACGCTGGCTGAGATCAAAGGTAATGCTGCCGAATGTCACCACCGGGCTTTCCATCGCGTTAGCACCGTGGCGGCGCAGTGCAACGCGCACACGGGCCAGTAACTCACCAATCCCGAACGGCTTGGCGAGATAATCGTCAGCACCTGCATCCAGAGCGTCGATTTTATCCCGTTCATCACCGCGCGCGGACAACACAATAATCGGCACGCTGCTCCACTGGCGAACATCGCGGAGGTAAAGGGTGCCATCACCGTCAGGTAATCCGAGATCGAGAATCACCAGATCAGGCTTGCGGGTAGCGGTTTCCAGCAGGCCACGTTGCAAGGTCTGTGCATCAAAAACGCGCAGCCCTTCGCTTTCCAGCGCGCTGCGTACAAAGTGCTGGATCTCTCTTTCATCTTCTATGATCAAAACGCTAGCAGATAGCAGGGCATCTACTCTTTCTGTCTCATTGCTGCGGGTGTTGAGCCGTCTGCACGACGTTAAATGATACTTTATGACGCTATCATATATTTCCACGCGTTTGCGACAAAAGCCTTTCGGATGATGGGAAGCGATCAGGGCAGCAGGAACGGATAGAAAGCTAATAAACGCAATATTGTTTTATACATTAAATGTAATTCATTAACCGTTTTGTAACTCTATAACAGAATGTTCGGGAAAAATGACGAAAACACGATCTTTTTCTGGTCCGATGAGTAGTGAAGTTTCAGCAAAAGCGGTACTATTTTGAGCAGTTATTCATCGTTATGCTGATTTTGTGAGCAAGGTCGTTGCAGTGGCTGCTCACTGATGAAGGAGGATCGCTATGTCGATTTATACTGCTTATCCCTTGTATCGCGTTCTCCTGCGTCGCGTTGCTGTTGTTGCTTTCGGTTTACTGGCGTTGCCTGTGATTCTGTTTCGTACCGATCGCGCCCGCTTTTACAGCTATCTGCACCGTGTTTGGTTGAAAACCAGCGATCAGCCAGTCTGGATGGCGCAATCAGAAGCGGCAGCCGATGATTTTTTCTAAGCTGCGCTGCGATTAAGTAAAAAACATCATTGTGCGCTACTGACCTCTAAATCCCCTCGGTCAGTAGCTCTGTTTTTTGTTCCCTTTCCTTTTCCCTCTGATACGCCTTGATTTTTGTTTTCGCTCGATCTTCGTCGTTGTGCTCCGTAGCCGCTTGAAATCCGCTATGCTGAGGGAATGTTGACGAACGGGAGAGCGTTTATGATGTCAGCTCCTATTCCTGTTGGAATAAGTGCATGTTTGCTCGGTGCGCCAGTGCGGTTTGACGGAGGGCATAAGCGCTTTGACTTCGCTGTTGATCAATTAGCGCCTTATTGCCATTTTCAGCCAGTATGCCCCGAAATGGCGGTCGGATTACCGGTACCACGCCCCACGCTGCGACTGGTTAACGCGGGTAAGCAGGGTATTCGGCTCTGTGCCAGCAACGGTTCTGGCATCGATATCACCGATGAGATGCTCGCGTTTTCCGAGCAAAAAATGGCATCGTTGAGCGAACTATGCGGTTTTATCCTGTGTGCCAAATCCCCCAGTTGCGGAATGGAACGGGTAAAGGTCTATGACTGTCAGGGAAAAAATGCCCGAAAAAGTGGAGAAGGGCTGTTTGTGCAGGAGCTGAAACGGCATATGCCGTGGTTGCCGTTAGAGGAGAATGGGCGCTTGAGCGATCCTGTACTGCGAGAAAACTTTATTGCCCGGGTTTATGCCTTGCATGAATTGCAGCAGATCTGGCAGCAGGGGTTGTCGCGTGGTGCACTGATGGCGTTCCATAGTCGTTATAAATTGTTGTTACTGGCGCACTCGCAGCCCGAATATCGAGAACTGGGACCCTTTGTCGCAGGCATGGCGCAATGGCCGACGCTGGAAGCTTTTGCCACGGAATACCGGCTGCGTTTTATGCGCTTGTTATCGCATCCCGCATCGCGTCGCAACCATACCAATGTATTGATGCACGTTCAGGGTTATTTTCGTCCCCACCTTACCTCCCAACAATGTCAGGAGCTGGCCAACTTAATCGATCGTTATCGGCAAGGTGTGCAACCGCTGCTGGCACCGATGACGCTGTTGCGTCATTACATGACCGAATACCCTGATGATTATCTGGCGCAGCAGCGCTACTTTGACCCCTATCCCGAAGCTTTGCGTTTACGCTATGGCCACTAATGTTTTCCAGTAAGGATCAATTATGACCACGCATCTGGTCTGGTTTCGCCATGATTTACGGATTACCGATCATTCCGCGCTGCATGCGGCCTGTCAGAGCCCCGATGCCAAGGCCATCGCGCTCTATATTGCCACGCCAGGCCAATGGCAAGCGCACGGCATGGCTCCGCGACAGGCGACGTTTTTGCTACAGAATCTCCAGGCATTACAACAGTCGTTGGCAGATAAAAGCATTCCCCTGTTTTATCAACAATGTGACGACTTTCATCAGGCAGTTGAAGCCGTTGATGCGTTTTGTAAAAAGCAGCATGTTTCGCATCTGTTTTATCATTACCAGTACGAAATCAATGAACGTGAACGGGATCGCGCGCTGGAAGCCAAACTGTGCGGGCAGGTGGTGTGTCAGGGGTTTGATGACAGCGTACTGCTAGCGCCAGGCAGTCTGGTGACGGGAAAACAGGAGATGTACAAAGTCTTTACACCGTTTCGCAAAGCGTTTATTCAGCGTTTGCTGGAGATGGAGGTTACCTGCTTCCCTGCGCCGAAAAAGCGCGCCAATGTAGACATAGGGAAATTGGCTGCGTTGACCCCCTTCGATTACCCTCAACAGGCGGTTGACGAGACGCTGTTTCCGGCGGGCGAACAGGCCGCGTTGGCACGATTACGCCAGTTTTGCCAATCTACCGTGGCGGATTATGACCAACAGCGTGATTATCCCGCACAGCAAGGCACCAGCCTGCTTTCGCCTTATCTGGCATTGGGCGTCCTTTCCTCGCGCCAGTGCTTTAATCGCCTGCGTGCAGAGCATCCCACTCTGTTAGAGCAGTCTGACGGCGGGGCATTTACCTGGTTGAGCGAGCTGGTGTGGCGTGAGTTTTATCGCCATCTGCTGGTTGCCTGGCCGCGTTTGTGTAAACACTACCCGTTTGTGGAGTGGACGCAGCAGGTGCAATGGCGACAAGACGAAAAAGCGCTGACAGCCTGGCAACAGGGTAAAACTGGCTTTCCGATTGTCGATGCCGCGATGCGTCAACTGAACGGCACCGGATGGATGCATAATCGGTTACGCATGGTCTGCGCCAGTTTTCTGGTAAAAGATTTGCTTATCGACTGGCGGGCAGGGGAGCGCTATTTTATTTCTCAACTGCTGGACGGTGATTTGGCGGCGAACAATGGCGGGTGGCAGTGGGCGGCCTCTACGGGTACGGACGCTGCGCCCTATTTTCGTATTTTTAATCCGACCACTCAGGGTGAGCGTTTCGATCCGCAAGGGGCGTTTATCCGCCAATGGGTGCCTGAACTGGCAGAGGTGCCAGACAGCGATATTCACCAGCCGCATCGCTGGGCCGAGCGGCAAGGGCGGACCTTGGATTATCCCACGCCGATGGTCGATCATAAGCAGGCCAGACAAATGACGTTGGAGGCTTTTGAAGCTGCGAAAGCGTCGCAGGAAAAAGGCCAGTATCAGGCATATTAAGGAGCGTTATGCGCAACAGCGAATTGGAAACAGTGATCAATCAGCAACTGAATGTGGCTGCATTTCAGGATTATGCGCCTAACGGGTTGCAGGTTGAAGGGCGTGAAAACGTGCAACGGATTATCACCGGGGTAACGGCCTCGCAGGCATTGCTGGATGTGGCCGTTGCTCAACAGGCCGATGCCGTGCTGGTACACCACGGTTATTTTTGGAAAAACGAGTCTCCGGTTATTTCCGGCATGAAGCGGCGCCGCTTGAAAACATTGCTGGCGAACGATATCAACCTGTATGGCTATCATTTGCCGTTGGACGCGCACCCCGAGCTAGGCAATAACGCCTGTCTGGCGGCGTTGCTAGACATCACCGTGTTGGGTGAGATTGAGCAACTGCTGCCTTATGGCGAGCTGTCTCAGCCTGTGAGTGGTGAGGCGTTACGTGAGCGTCTGGAAACGCGATTGGGGCGTTCCGTGCTGCATTGTGGGGATAATGCACCGTCGCAGATAACACGCTTGGCCTGGTGCTCTGGTGGTGGCCAGGGCTTTATTGAGCAAGCTGCGCGCTTTGGCGTGGAGGCGTTCATCACCGGGGAAGTATCTGAACAGACGATTCATATCGCGCGCGAGATGGGGCTGCATTTCTATGCGGCAGGCCATCACGCAACGGAGCGTGGCGGTATTAAGGCACTAGGGGAGTGGTTGGCACAGCAGCATGGGTTTGATGTGACCTTTGTTGATATCCCCAATCCCGCCTAGTGTTTATCAACCCACTATTTTTTTAAAAAATAATATAAAAAGTTTAGTGGGAAATAAGTGGCATCTTTCTTGCTTGTCTATTAAGAAACCTTATCGCCAGAGAGTGTCGGGCGAGGTGCGAATCAAGGCGGCATGGCAATGCCCTACCGCGATGGGGAGAAGAGCGTGCAACGAGCGCGGTGCTACTTATTGGGCGAGCGGGCCGTGGTGCTGGAGTTGGAGCGTCCGCTGTCACTGCAAAGCCAACAGCGTATCTGGGGGCTGGCTGAACGTCTTCAACAGTATGAAGCGGTTGAGGCGGCGATCCCTGGGATGAATAACCTGACGGTGGTGTTAACCCACCTGCAGCAGGCGGCACGCGATGCTATCGAACGTTTGCAGCGCTGGTGGGAAGAGAGTGAATCGGTAACGATCGAAGCGAGGGATATCACGATTCCGGTGGTGTATGGCGGCGACGCTGGCCCGGATTTGTTGCAGGTGGCGGAGCATTGCCAGCTTTCTCCTCGTCAGGTGGTGGAGGCGCATGCTGCGGCGCATTACGTGGTGTACTTTCTGGGTTTTCAACCGGGATTTCCTTATCTGGCGGGGTTGCCAGAGCACCTTCATACTCCACGGCGTGCAGAGCCGCGCCTGAGTGTGCCCGCTGGCAGTGTCGGTATCGGTGGTCGACAAACCGGTATTTACCCGTTGGCAACCCCCGGAGGGTGGCAGTTGATTGGCCGAACGTCAGTTGCGCTGTTCGATCCGAGCGCGGAGCCACCCACGTTGCTGCGCCCGGGTGATAATGTGCGCTTTGTGCCGCAACCGGAGGGCCTATGCTAAAGATCATTCATGCCGGGCTGCATACTTCGGTGCAGGATGCCGGGCGTCATCATCTGCGGCATCTGGGCATCAGTCAGTCTGGTGCGTTGGACACACCAGCGCTAAGCATCGCTAATTTGTTGGTGGGTAACGCGATGTTCGAAGCTGGGCTGGAAATTACGCTCGGAAAACTCGCGGCGACCTTTACGTCTCCCTGCTGGATTGCGTTGACGGGAGCTGACTGTCACGCCGAGCTCGACGGGAAACCGGTCTGGACCGGTTGGCGCTTTCATGTGAAAGCGGGTCAAACGCTCAGGATGCGCATGCCGCGCCGGGGCATGAGCAGTTATCTGGCTATTTCTGGTGGCCTGGGACTGCCAGACGTACTTGGGTCACTCTGTACCGATTTGAAAGCCGGGTTTGGTGGTTATCTTGGTCGCCCGCTTCAGGATGGTGATACGCTTCCACTGAAAAAGGCCGCCTACCGCAAGCCGCATAAGCCTGTGGGCATCAAGCAGATTCTGTTCAGTAATCGGGTACGGGTGCTTCCCGGGCCGGAATATCATGAATTCAGTGAAGAAGCGCGCGACACGTTCTGGCGAACAGGGTGGCAACTGAGTCCGCAGAGTAACCGTATGGGGTATCGGCTACAGGGACCTGCGTTGACACGCATAACGCCGCGAGAGCTTTTTTCTCATGGCGTACTGCCGGGGGTGATTCAGGTGCCGCACAGTGGTCAACCGATCTTGTTGCTGGCAGATGCGCAGACCACCGGTGGCTACCCACGCATTGCATTGCCTGTGTGATTGAAGCGGATTTATTCCATCTGGCGCAGATTCGGCTCGGTGAACCGATACATTTCATTCCCTGCACGCTGGACGATGCCCTGCGTGCGTCAGAGGCGCAGCGGCGTTATCTGGAACAACTGGCGTGGAGGCTCAATGATTATTGATTTAAATGCCGATCTGGGTGAAGGCGGCAGCAATGATGAAGCGCTATTACAGTTAGTCACGTCTGCCAATATCGCCTGCGGGTTTCATGCAGGAGATGCTCAAACCATGCGCCAGTCGGTGCGTTGGGGGATGTGCTACGGCGTGGCACTGGGTGCCCACCCCAGCTTTCTGGATCGGGAAAACTTTGGCCGCAAAGCGATGTCGGTATCCGCAGACACGGTCTTCGCGCAGGTGGTGTATCAACTCGGTGCGTTAAGTGCGATTGTGGCGGTTGAAGGCGGCAGGCTGACGCATGTCAAACCGCACGGCATGCTGTATAACCAGGCTGCGCGCGATCCTATGCTGGCCGATGCGATTGCGCGTGCAGTCAAATCGGTGAATCCGGCGTTGCGGTTGTTAGGGCTAGCGGGAAGTGAACTGATTCACGCGGGGCTGCGTCTGGGATTGGCAACTCGGCAGGAGGTGTTTGCCGATCGCAGTTACCTGCCGGATGGCACGCTGGTGCCGCGCGACCAACCTGCCGCATTGATCAAAAGTGATGAGTTGGCGCTGGCGCAAACGCTGGAGATGATTAAACGTTGCCGGGTGCGGGCCAGTGATGGTACCTGGGTTGATGTAGAGGCCGATACGGTTTGTCTTCATGGCGACGGCGATCATGCGCTGCTGTTTGCGCGCAAGTTGCGTTAATGTTTCAATGAGCACCAGATTCAGGTCAGGGCTGCGTAATTACGCAGCCCAAGCAAAATGAGTGAATATCAATCATGAAAACCGTATTGGTGACGGCGTTTGAACCCTTTGATGGCGAAGCCATTAACCCTTCCTGGGAAGCGGTAAAGGTATTACAAGGGCGTGAGATTGCAGGTGCGCGGGTGATGACCTGCCAGTTAGCCTGCGTGTTCGACCTTGCTTTGCAGCAGCTCAACGCCGCGCTGGCTGAGCACCAGCCTGATTGCGTGCTTGCTGTGGGTCAAGCCGGAGGCCGCGCCGAGATCACCGTCGAGCGGGTTGCCATCAATATCAACGATGCGTGTATCCCTGACAATCACGGCAAGCAACCGATTGATACTCCCGTAATTGCAGGTGGCCCAGACGCCTATTTCTCCACCTTGCCGATCAAATTGATGGTTAACGCATTACGCGAGCAGGGTATTCCTGCCTCGGTGTCCCACACCGCAGGCACCTTCGTGTGCAACCATGTGATGTACGGCTTATTGCACGCGCTGGCACTACGTCCCGGTGCGGCCAGCGGTGGGTTTGTTCATATCCCTTATGCACCGCAGCAGGCGGCGCGCCATCCCGGGGAGCCATCAATGCCGATTGCTATGGTAACTGAGGCGTTGGTTGCCATGATTGCTGTCGCCGTGACCCAGCAGCAAGACGCGATGATTTCTGGCGGTACGACGCATTAACTTTCGGGGAAAATTCCGCGACGGGAAAGGAGATATTGATGCCTGAGGGGCCAGAGATCCGCCGTGCCGCCGACGCATTAGCCGCGGCGGTGGCAGGGGACCCGTTAACCGGGGTGTGGTTTGCTTTCCCTGAATTAAAACCTTATGAAACAGAGCTGACAGGACAGCGGATTGAAAAGCTGGAAACGCGCGGTAAAGCGCTGCTCACCTACTTTTCTACTGGGCGGATTCTTTATACTCATAACCAGCTTTATGGCCTGTGGCGTGTCGTTGATACGGGCGTGGTGCCCGATACCAAACGCGATTTGCGCGTTCGTCTGGAAACGCAACACCGTGCGATTCTGTTGTATAGCGCCTCAGATATTGCCATGCTCACGCCGGATGCGCTTGAGACACATCCTTTCTTGCAGCGTATTGGCCCTGATGTGCTCGATATGCGCGTCACACCGCAGCAGGTACAGACCCGATTGTTAAGCGAGCGGTTTCGCCGCCGTCGCCTGAGTGGCTTGTTGCTCGATCAGGCTTTTTTAGCAGGACTGGGCAACTATTTGCGCGCGGAGATTTTATGGCACGCTGCGCTGTCACCGCAGCACACGGCGATGACGTTGGATGAGGGGCAACTGGCCGCACTGAGCGACGCGTTATTATCACTGCCGCGCCTTTCCTATCACACGCGGGGAACGGTGGATGACAATCACCATCACGGCGCATTGTTCCGTTTCAACGTTTTTGACCGTGAAGGAAAACCCTGTGAGCGCTGCGGGCATCCCATCGTGCGCACCATGCTCTCGTCGCGCCCGTTTTTCTGGTGCCCACATTGCCAGCATTGAGACGTAAAAAAGCCGGGAAAAATCCCGGCTTTCGGAGTATTTGCTGCGCTGATGATGCTCAGCGATTGTTGAGCGAAGAGGTGAAGTCGCGTTTGTCGTAGCCGGTATATAGTTGGCGCGGACGTGCAATCTTCAAGCCGTCGTCGTGCATTTCGTTTCAGTGAGCAATCCAGCCGACGGTACGTCCCATCGCGAAGATCACGGTGAACATGGAAGACGGAATGCCCATCGCTTTCAGGATGATACCGGAGTAGAAATTCACGTTGGGGTAGAGTTTCTTCTCGATAAAGTAGGGATCGTTGAGCGCAATGTGCTCCAACTCCATGGCCACTTCCAGCAGGTCATCTTTCATGCCCAGCTCTTTAAGCACTTCATGGCAGGTTTCACGCATCACGGTGGCACACGGGTCATAGTTTTTATATACCCGGTGGCCGAAGCCCATCAGACGGAAAGAGTCGTTCTTGTCCTTGGCGCGTCTGACGAATTCAGGAATATGCTCAACTGAGTTGATCTCCTCCAGCATACGCAGACAGGCCTCGTTGGCACCGCCATGCGCCGGTCCCCACAGAGACGCGATGCCCGCAGCGATACAGGCAAACGGGTTTGCGCCGGAAGAACCTGCGGTACGCACCGTCGAGGTGGACGCGTTCTGTTCATGATCGGCATGCAGGATCAGGATGCGATCCATTGCGCGTTCCAGTACCGGATTCACCACATACTCTTCGCACGGCGTAGCAAACATCATATGCAGGAAGTTGCCGGCGTAGGACAAGTCGTTGCGCGGGTAAACGAACGGCTGACCGAGGGAGTATTTGTAACACATGGCAGCCACGGTCGGCATTTTGGACAGCAGGCGATACGCGGCGATTTCGCGGTGACGCTCAATGCTGATATCCAGTGAATCGTGGTAGAACGCCGCCAATGCACCGGTTACGCCGCACAACACCGCCATCGGGTGAGAGTCGCGACGAAAACCGTGGAACAGACGCGTAATCTGTTCGTGGATCATGGTGTGACGGGTTACTGTGGTTTTGAAGGTGTCATACTGCTCGGCCGTTGGTGCTTCGCCGAACAGCAGAATATAGCAGATTTCCAGATAAGTAGGTTTCTCTGCTAATTGGTCGATAGGGAAGCCGCGATGCAGCAGCACGCCTTTATCACCGTCAATGTAGGTGATTTTGGATTCGCAAGACGCCGTGGAAGTAAATCCCGGATCGAACGTAAAAAAGCCTTTGGAACCGAGGCTACGGATATCGATTTCGTCTTGCCCAAGCGTGCCGGACAACACATCAAGCTCGATGGGCTCTTTACCATTTAGGGTAAGAGTCGCTTTCTTATCAGCCATTTACAGTCTCTTTAGCGCTTTAATTTTAAAAATTTATCACCGAAGAAATACCGTTATGCCTGTACACCGAACAGAGAAACTCGGCCAAACGCCGAAGTCTTGTCATTTGCATCTATCAGGGTACAGCATCGGGCAGTGGCCGGGCTCACCACCCCATCAAAGGAAAACCGTGTTCTTCTGGTTAGTAACGATTCTCTAAATTCTAGTCTACTCTATTCATTAACATGACTTTCTACGTGGAATTCGACTTTCCACTGTTACACAAGTTATGTCGCTTGGGAAAGCCTATCTTGAATTCTTTAACGGGCGACTTTCAGATTACAGCCCTATTTGTAATTTAATTGTTTAATATATGTCAAATTAGTTGGTTAATTTTATATAAAATGTGAAATAAGTGATCTCACTCACTGTTTAGCCGAAATGTCACTAAACAATTTGTGGGCTAATTGTAATAAGATTGTGAAGTACTTATACTCGCGTCAGGTCTCCGGAACCCCCTGAAGTAGGAGCACCCAGCGTGAATAAGTCATATGCCGTTTAACATGGGATGTTGACGTTAAGGCCAACGTATCACCCGGAAGCATGTGGCTGCATTCTTCGCGCTGTCTGACCTAGTTACAGGTCCGGAGGAACGAAAAATAATAAAGGCGTGTGGGGAAATTCTTTAAAAAAACAAAGGCCTGTTAATCTGGATCTGCAAACGATTCAGTTTCCCGTAACTGCGATAGCCTCAATTCTTCACCGTGTCTCTGGCGTCATTACCTTTGTGGCCGTCGGCATCCTGCTGTGGCTGCTCGGGCACTCTCTTGCTTCAGAAGAGGGGTTCCTGTACGCCGCGGCCATTCTGGATAGCGTGATTGTTAAATTTATTCTGTGGGGCATCCTCACCGCGCTGGCCTACCACATTGTTGGCGGATTACGCCATCTGATGATGGATTTTGGCTTTCTGGAAGAAGAGCTCGTGTCGGGAAATCGTTCCGCAAGGCTCTCTTTTATCATTACCGTCGTGCTTTCACTACTGGCTGGAGTCCTCGTATGGTAAGCAATGCTTCTGCATTAGGACGTAATGGCGTTCACGATTGGCTACTCATTCGCACTTCTGCCATTGTTATCGTGCTCTACGTGATTTATCTCGTGGGGTTTATCGCGACGGCGGGGGATATCACCTATCCCGTCTGGCGCGGTTTCTTCGCGATGCCCCTCACCAAAGTGTTCACGCTGCTGATGCTGTTCGCCATCCTGGTTCATGCTTGGATAGGGATGTGGCAAGTGCTGACTGACTACATCAAGCCGCTGGCGTTGCGTCTGATATTGCAACTAGCCATCGTGGTGGCGCTGCTGGTGTACGTTATTTATGGAACCGTTGTGGTGTGGGGTGCGTGATGAATTTACCAATTGGCAATTTGATGCCGTTGTTATCGGCGCAGGCGGCGCAGGTATGCGCGCTGCGTTGCAAATCTCCCAAATGGGCCTTTCCTGTGCGCTGCTGTCCAAGGTGTTCCCTACGCGTTCGCACACTGTGTCTGCTCAAGGTGGTATTACCGTGGCACTGGGCAATACCCATGAGTATAACTGGGAATGGCACATGTTCGATACCGTAAAAGGGTCGGACTATATTGGCGATCAGGATGCCATCGAATACATGTGCAAAACCGGCCCGGAAGCCATTCTGGAACTGGAGCACATGGGGCTGCCTTTCTCTCGCCTGGATGACGGTCGCATCTATCAGCGTCCGTTCGGCGGGCAATCGAAGAATTTCGGGGGTGAGCAGGCAGCGCGTACCGCAGCGGCGGCAGACCGTACCGGACACGCCCTGCTGCATACCCTCTATCAACAAAACCTGAAAAACCACACCACCATCTTTTCTGAATAGTATGCGCTGGATCTGGTTAAAAATCAGGATGGTGCCGTATTAGGTTGTACCGCCATCTGTATTGAAACCGGCGAAGTGGTTTATTTCAAAGCACGCGCGTCGGTACTGGCTACCGGTGGTGCAGGCCGAATTTACCAATCTACTACCAATGCCCACATCAATACCGGTGACGGCGTCGGCATTGCATTACGCGCCGGTGTGCCGGTGCAGGATATGGAAATGTGGCAGTTCCACCCGACCGGGATTGCGGGCGCGGGCGTACTTGTCACTGAAGGCTGCCGTGGCGAAGGGGGCTATCTGCTCAACAAGCACGGTGAGCGTTTTATGGAGCGCTATGCGCCTAACGCCAAAGATTTGGCTGGGCGTGATGTTGTTGCGCGTTCCATCATGATTGAAATCCGTGAAGGGCGCGGCTGCGACGGTCCATGGGGCCCGCATGCCAAGTTGAAACTCGATCATCTGGGTAAAGAGGTGCTAGAATCACGCCTGCCGGGCATCCTGGAACTGTCGCGCACCTTTGCGCATGTCGATGCAGTGAAAGAACCGATTCCGGTCATCCCCACCTGCCACTATATGATGGGAGGCATTCCCACCAAGCTGAGCGGCCAGGCGTTGACGGTCAATGAAAAGGGCGAAGATGTGGTGGTGCCGGGGCTGTTCGCCGTCGGTGAAATTGCCTGCGTTTCCGTGCACGGTGCTAATCGTCTGGGTGGTAACTCGTTGCTCGACCTGGTGGTGTTTGGCCGCTCTGCGGGCATGCATTTACAAGAATCATTGCAAGAGCAGGGTGAACTGCGCGATGCCAGTGACAGCGATGTCGAGGCTGCGCTGGAACGTCTGAATCGCTGGAACAATAACCGTACCGGAGAAGATCCGGTGGAAATCCGCAAGGCATTGCAATCCTGCATGCAGAACAACTTCTCGGTGTTCCGTGAAGGGGATGCAATGGCGAAAGGGTTGGAAGAGCTGAAGGTGATTCGCGAGCGTCTGAAAAATGCGCGCCTTGATGACACTTCTACGGAGTTCAATACCCAGCGCATTGAGTGTCTCGAGTTGGATAACCTGATGGAAACGGCCTATGCCACGGCCGTCTTCGCCAATTACCGCACCGAAAGTCGCGGAGCACATAGCCGCTTCGATTATCCGGATCGCGATGATGAAAACTGGTTGTGTCATTCGTTGTATTTGCCGCAACACGAGAGCATGACGCGCCGTGAGGTGAACATGCAGCCTAAATTACGTCCGGCGTTTCCGCCGAAAATACGTACTTATTAATGTCGCGGAGATGGCACGATGAAACTTGAATTTTCAATTTATCGCTATAACCCGAATGTCGATGATGCGCCGCACATGCAGGATTACACCCTGGAGGCGGAAGAAGGGCGCGACATGATGCTGCTTGACGCGCTGATCCAACTGAAAGAGCAAGATCCTACGCTGGCCCGCCGTTCTTGCCGTGAAGGAGTGCGTGGTTCTGACGGCCTTAACATGAACGGCAAAAACGGGCTGGCTTGCATCACGCCAG
Organism: Candidatus Symbiopectobacterium sp. 'North America'; assembly: GCF_015762685.1. Lineage (GTDB taxonomy): Bacteria > Pseudomonadota > Gammaproteobacteria > Enterobacterales > Enterobacteriaceae > Symbiopectobacterium. The sequence continues at coordinate 95,090 of NZ_PEHF01000020.1, forward strand.
TCTCGGCGCTGCAACGGGCCAAAGGTAAAATTGTTATCCGTCCGCTGCCGGGATTGCCGGTAATCCGTGATTTGGTGGTGGACATGGGACAGTTTTATGCCCAATATGAGAAAATAAAGCCTTACTTGTTGAATAATGGGCAGAATACACCGGCACGCGAACATTTGCAGTCACCGGACCAGCGTGCCAAGCTGGATGGATTGTATGAGTGCATCATGTGCGCCTGCTGTTCTACGTCTTGTCCGTCGTTCTGGTGGAACCCGGATAAATTTGTGGGCCCGGCGGGGCTGCTGGCAGCTTACCGTTTCCTGATCGACAGCCGTGATACGGAAACCAAGCCGCGCCTGGATTCGCTGGATGATGCATTCAGCGTATTCCGCTGCCACAGCATCATGAACTGCGTTAATGTCTGCCCGAAAGGCCTTAACCCAACGCGGGCGATTGGTCACATCAAATCGATGTTGTTGCAACGCAGTGCCTAAGGCGCACCGCGAAACAGCGTAAGCGCCGCCGCGCAGAGAAATTACGGCGCGGCGCAGAGGTAAAACTGCCGTATTGTGCAGTGGTAAGACGTAACATGATTATCCCCCTGGCTCGCTGCGGGGGGGATGATAGGAAACCTTTAAAAACGGGCTTGTGCGCCAAACCGGTTTTTAAAGGTTCCTTAAAGGGGAAGGACACCCTGGCCCTGCGAATCTGACAGGGAATGAACCGTTTACGGTGCCTGATTTTTTTACGGCACAGGACATGTTAACCACGGCGAAAACTGAAGCTTATTAGCTTAAGGGATCATAATGCAGAACGGAGCAATGGAGGCCTGGCTGGATTCCTCCTATCTGGCGGGCGCGAACCAGTCCTACATAGAACAGCTCTATGAAGATTTTTTAACCGATCCGGATTCTATCGATCTTAGCTGGCGGTCTATCTTCCAGCAGTTGCCTACGGCGGGGGTCAAACCCGATCAACTGCATTCCAAAACGCGCGACTATTTCCGTCGTCTGGCGAAAGACGCTTCGCGCTTTAGCTCCTCTGTGACCGATCCTGACATTGACGCCAAGCAGGTCAAAGTATTGCAGCTGATAAACGCGTTTCGTTTCCGTGGACATCAGCAAGCCAAGCTAGACCCGATCGATTTACGCCCGCAAGCGCCGGTTGCAGAACTGGATCTGGCTTACCATAACCTGACGACTGATGACCTTCAGGACACCTATAACGTGGGCTCTTTCGCCATCGGCAAAGAGACCATGAAGCTCGGTGAATTGTATGACGCCTTGAAGCGCACCTACTGCGGCTCTATCGGTGCCGAATACATGCATATCACCAGCACCGATGAGAAACGCTGGATTCAGCAGCGTATCGAATCCATTACCGGCCAGCCTTCTTTCAGTTTGGAAGAGAAACGTCGCTTCCTGAAAGAGCTGACGGCGGCGGAAGGGCTGGAGCGCTATTTAGGGGCCAAATACCCGGGTGCTAAACGCTTCTCGCTGGAAGGTGGCGATGCGCTGGTGCCGATGCTCAAAGAGATGATCCGCCGTGCGGGCAACAACGGCACGCGTGAAGTGGTGCTGGGCATGGCGCACCGTGGCCGCCTCAATGTTCTGGTTAACGTGTTGGGGAAAAAGCCGCAGGATTTGTTCGATGAATTTGCCGGTAAGCATAAAGAGCATCTCGGTACCGGTGATGTGAAATACCATCAGGGCTTTTCGTCCGAATTTGCCACCGAAGGCGGTCTGGTGCATTTGGCGTTGGCGTTTAACCCCTCGCACCTTGAGATTGTCAGCCCGGTGGTGACCGGTTCCGTGCGTGCACGCCTCGATCGTCTCAGCAGTGAGAGCGGTCCGCGCGTGTTGCCGGTGACCATTCACGGCGATGCGGCCATCAGCGGGCAGGGTGTGGTGCAGGAACTGCTGAACATGTCCACCGTGCGCGGCTATGAAGTGGGCGGTACGTTGCGTATCGTTATCAACAACCGCATCGGTTTTACCACCTCCAACCCGCTGGATATTCGTTCTACGGAATATTGCACCGACATTGGCAAGATGGTGCAGGCACCGATTTTCCACGTTAACGCTGACGATCCGGAAGCAGTCGCTTATGTGACGCGCCTGGCGTTGGATTTCCGTAATGAATTCAAACGCGATGTGTTTATTGACCTGATTTGCTATCGCCGTCATGGTCATAACGAAGCGGATGAGCCAAGTGCTACGCAGCCGATGATGTACCAGAAGATCAAAAAACACCCGACGCAGCGCAAAGTGTATGCCGATCGCCTGGAACTGGAAAAAAGCATCACGCTAGAGGACGCCACCGAGCAGGTTAACCTGTATCGCGACGCGCTGGATGCAGGAGAATGCGTGGTGGAAGAGTGGCGTGAAATGGACATGCAATCCTTCACCTGGACGCCTTACCTGAACCACGAGTGGGATGAGCCTTATCCGCACAAGGTGGAGATGAAACGCCTGCAAGAATTGGCAAAACGCATCAGTGAAGTGCCGAAATCCATTGAAATGCATCCGCGCGTCGTCAAGGTGTACGCCGATCGTGCCGAAATGGCGCTGGGTAACAAACCCTTCGATTGGGGTGGCGCGGAAACCCTGGCCTACGCCACGCTGGTGGATGATGGCATTCCTATTCGTATTTCTGGTGAAGACAGTGGTCGTGGCACCTTCTTCCACCGCCATGCCGTGGTGCATAACCAAAAGAATGGCTCGAGCTACACGCCGCTGGAACATGTGCATAATGCGCAGGGCACCTTTAACGTGTGGGACTCGGTGTTGTCCGAAGAGGCGATTCTGGCGTTTGAATACGGCTACGCCACGGCAGAGCCACGCACGTTGACCATTTGGGAAGCACAGTTCGGTGATTTCGCCAACGGTGCTCAAGTGGTGATCGATCAGTTCATCAGCTCCGGTGAGCAGAAGTGGGGACGCATGTGCGGCCTGGTGATGCTGCTGCCGCATGGCTATGAAGGCCAAGGGCCCGAGCACTCCTCAGCGCGCCTCGAACGTTATCTGCAACTGTGTGCCGAGCAAAACATGCAGGTGTGCATTCCGTCCACTCCGGCGCAGGTTTACAATATGTTGCGTCGTCAGGCGCTACGCGGTATGCGTCGTCCGCTGGTGGTGATGTCACCGAAATCGCTGTTGCGCCATCCGCTGGCGATCTCTTCGCTGGAAGAGTTGGCAAACGGCGCGTTCCAGCCGGCTATCGGTGAAATTGACGAACTTGATCCGCAAGGAGTGAAGCGCGTCGTGCTCTGTTCCGGCAAGGTCTACTATGATTTATTGGAACAGCGTCGTAAGAATGAACAGAACAACGTGGCGATAGTGCGCATCGAACAACTCTACCCGTTCCCGCAGCAGGCGGTGCAGGCGGCGTTAGCGCCGTTTGCGCACGTACATGATTTTGTCTGGTGTCAGGAAGAGCCGCTCAATCAGGGGGCATGGTATTGCAGCCAGCACCATTTCCGCGAAGTGATTCCCTTTGGAGCGTCTTTGCGTTACGCCGGACGCCCGGCCTCCGCCTCTCCAGCGGTCGGTTATATGTCTGTGCATCAGAAACAACAGCAAGATCTGGTTAACGACACGCTGAACGTTGATTAAATAAAAGGATAGATAATGAGTAGCGTAGATATTCTTGTCCCTGACCTTCCCGAATCGGTAGCTGATGCTTCCGTGGCGACCTGGCACAAAAAGCCGGGTGACAGCGTCCAGCGTGATGAAGTGCTGGTCGAAATTGAAACGGATAAAGTGGTGCTGGAAGTGCCTGCACCAGAAGCGGGTGTGCTGGATGCCGTGCTGGAAAACGAAGGCGCTACGGTGACATCGCGCCAAATTCTTGGGCGTCTGCGCCGTGGCGATAGCTCCGGCAAGGAAACCAGCGAAAAAGCGCAGAGCAAAGAGTCTACCCCTGCCCAGCGCCATACTGCAGGGTTGACCGAAGAGAACAGCGACGCGCTCAGTCCGGCGATTCGTCGCCTGATCGGTGAGCACGGTCTGGATGCGGCTGCGATTAAAGGCAGTGGCGTGGGTGGCCGTATCACGCGTGAAGATGTCGAAAAACATCTGGCAGCGCAGGCTGCCAGCGGCAGCGACAAAAAAGCAGAGAAAGCCGCAGATGCTGCACCGGCGTTGGCTCATCGCAGCGAAAAACGCGTGCCAATGACGCGCCTGCGTAAGCGGGTTGCTGAACGCCTGCTCGAAGCGAAAAACAGTACCGCCATGTTGACGACCTTTAACGAAGTCAACATGAAACCGATTATGGATTTGCGTCAGCAGTACGGCGAAGCGTTTGAAAAACGCCACGGCGTGCGTCTGGGCTTTATGTCGTTCTACATCAAAGCCGTGGTCGAAGCGCTGAAACGCTACCCTGAGGTGAACGCCTCCATCGACGGCGAAGATGTGGTGTACCACAACTATTTTGATGTCAGTATCGCCGTCTCCACGCCGCGCGGTCTGGTTATGCCAGTGCTACGCGATGTTGATGCGTTAGGCATGGCTGACGTTGAGAAGAAAATCAAAGATCTCGCAGTAAAAGGGCGCGATGGCAAGCTGACGGTAGAAGAACTGACCGGCGGTAATTTTACTATTACCAACGGTGGTGTGTTCGGCTCCCTGATGTCCACCCCCATCATCAACCCGCCACAGAGTGCGATTCTGGGCATGCATGCCATTAAAGACAGACCGATGGCCGTGGATGGTCAGGTGGTGATTCTGCCGATGATGTATCTGGCGCTTTCTTACGATCACCGGTTGATCGATGGTCGTGAATCCGTGGGCTTTTTGGTCACGGTAAAAGAGATGCTGGAAGATCCAACACGCCTGCTGCTTGATGTATAGCGCGTGATGGCGTAGACCGCCGCCGCCTGCCGAGCGGTGGTCATACGGTAAAGGTATTGGTTTACTTTGTGCTATGCAGCCGCCCTTGGCGGCGTTATCCAATAATATCAAGAAAGTCATGCGACTTATCTTCAAACCGAGATGGATAGAACATCATGAATTTACATGAATTTCAGGCAAAACAACTCTTTGCTCGATATGGCCTGCCGGTGCCGACCGGTTATGCCTGCGCCACGCCGCGCGAAGCAGAAGAGGCCGCCTCGAAAATTGGTGCCGGTCCGTGGGTAGTGAAATGCCAGGTACATGCGGGTGGCCGCGGTAAAGCGGGCGGCGTAAAAGTGGTGAGCAGCAAAGAAGATATCCGCGCGTTTGCGGAAAATTGGCTGGGCAAACGTTTGGTTACCTACCAAACGGATGCGCAAGGCCAGCCTGTGCATCAGATTCTGGTGGAAGCTGCAACCGACATCGATCAAGAACTCTACCTCGGTGCCGTGGTCGATCGCGCTACGCGTCGTGTGGTGTTTATGGCCTCGACCGAAGGTGGGGTTGAAATTGAAAAAGTGGCGGAAGAGACGCCGGAACTGATTCATAAAGCCGCGCTCGACCCATTGACCGGCCCACAGCCTTATCAGGGGCGTGAGTTGGCCTTTAAACTGGGGCTGAGAGGCAAGCAAGTGGTGCAGTTCACCAAGATTTTCATGGGGCTGGCGACCCTGTTCCTCGAACGCGATCTGGCACTGGTGGAGATTAACCCGCTGGTGATCACCAAGCAGGGCGATCTGGTCTGTTTGGACGGGAAACTCGGCGCTGACGGCAATGCGCTGTTCCGCCAGCCGGAGCTGCGCGAAATGCGCGATCCGAGCCAGGAAGATTCTCGCGAAGCGCATGCCGCACAGTGGGAACTGAACTATGTGGCGCTCGATGGCAACATTGGTTGCATGGTGAACGGTGCGGGTCTCGCCATGGGCACCATGGACATCGTCAAGCTGCATGGCGGTGCGCCGGCCAACTTCCTGGATGTGGGGGGTGGTGCAACCAAAGAGCGTGTGACCGAAGCCTTTAAAATCATTCTCTCCGACGACAACGTGAAAGCGGTACTGGTCAATATCTTTGGCGGTATCGTGCGCTGTGATCTGATTGCTGACGGCATCATCGGTGCGGTAGCCGAAGTGGGCGTTAACGTACCTGTGGTGGTGCGCCTGGAAGGAAACAATGCGGAACTCGGTGCCAAGAAACTGGCAGACAGCGGCCTGAATATCATCGCCGCCACCAGTTTGACATATGCAGCTCAGCAGGTTGTGAAGGCAGCGGAGGGTAAATAATGTCTATTCTGATTGATAAGCACACTAAAGTCATTTGCCAGGGATTCACCGGCAGCCAAGGCACCTTCCACTCTGAGCAAGCACTTGCTTACGGTACCAAGCTCGTGGGCGGGGTGACGCCCGGTAAGGGCGGCACAGAACATTTGGGCTTACCGGTGTTCAATACCGTGCGCGAAGCGGTGGAAGCGACCTGCGCGACGGCTTCGGTGATTTACGTCCCGGCACCGTTTTGCAAAGACTCGATTCTGGAAGCGATTGATGTGGGAATTGAACTGGTCATCTGCATCACTGAAGGTATCCCGATGCTGGATATGTTGACCGTGAAGGTGAAGCTGGAACAAAGCGGCGTGCGGATGATTGGGCCTAACTGTCCGGGTGTTATCACCCCCGGTGAGTGCAAAATTGGCATTATGCCCGGCCATATTCACAAACCGGGCAAGGTGGGGATCGTTTCTCGTTCAGGAACGCTGACCTACGAAGCGGTGAAACAGACCACCGACACCGGGCTTGGTCAGTCAAGCTGTGTCGGTATCGGCGGTGACCCGATTCCGGGTTCCAACTTTATCGATATTCTGGCGTTGTTCGAACAGGATCCACAAACCGAGGCCATCGTGATGATCGGTGAAATCGGTGGTACGTCGGAAGAGGAAGCGGCAGCCTATATCAAAGCGCATGTCACCAAACCGGTGGTAGGATACATCGCCGGTGTGACGGCACCGAAGGGCAAGCGCATGGGCCATGCAGGTGCCATCATTGCGGGTGGTAAAGGTACGGCGGATGATAAATTCGCGGCGCTGGAAGCGGCTGGCGTGAAAACGGTGCGCAGCCTGGCGGATATCGGCGATGCCGTGAAAGTTGTGTTGGCCCGTTAGTTCCTAGCCATAAGTGCGTGCTGTACTCATAGCAACATGGGCCATCTTTGGATGGCCCTTTTTTATTTCCGGTACAGTAATAAAAGATGAAAACAAAAAATAATTAAGAACCGTTATTAACTCATCGCTCAATATATTAACAATAGCAACATTAAATTAACAATTTAAACAATGTGGTTATGATTAAATCATCTACGCTTGATAGTGCGTTAAATTAAATCTGCGCGAGCAAGTCTAAAATTGGTTTGCTAATTGATGTTATTGTTAAGTCTATTTATACATTTATTTAACAAGTAATCGTATGGCGAAAACCTGGTAAACCAGAAATTAACATTGAGCATGCTATTTGCGTCAGATCAAAATCTTAAGCTGGCTATCAGTGGGGAAATACGCTTAAATTGCGCCACATCAATTTTCACCAAAGGTGCGCCGAAAGGGGAAAGTTGATTTGAAACCAAAAACACAATCTGTGTCACGTAAAAACCTATTTATTGTAGGGGATTACAGGCGTAATATAGCCGCTACCCTGTTTGTGGTATCTTTTTTAGCTATTTTTAACGTGTTTTCTTTGGCGTGTTATTGGTTTAACGGTGAACTCTCGCTGTTTATAAAAGCCGGTTCTGAAGCAATTTTCTATTGTGTTCTTTTTGAGTGTTTAGCGGCTTGTTTGCATTTACAAGCTAAAACCTTCCTGCGAGGAGCAAGGAGTCAAGATGTTTGATATAATAGTCGAACTGTCACGTTTACAGTTTGCCTTAACCGCGATGTACCATTTCCTTTTCGTACCATTAACGCTGGGGATGGCGTTTTTGTTGGCGATCATGGAAACGGTCTATGTGTTGACGGGCAAACAAATCTACAAGGATATGACCAAGTTCTGGGGCAAGTTGTTTGGTATCAACTTTGCGCTGGGCGTGGCCACCGGGCTGACCATGGAGTTCCAGTTCGGTACTAACTGGTCCTATTTCTCCCACTATGTCGGGGACATTTTCGGCGCGCCGCTGGCTATCGAAGGCCTGATGGCGTTCTTCCTCGAATCAACGTTTGTTGGCTTGTTCTTCTTTGGCTGGGATCGCCTGGGCAAAGTGCAACACATGGCCGTGACTTGGTTGGTGGCGTTGGGGTCTAACTTCTCCGCGCTGTGGATTCTGGTTGCAAACGGCTGGATGCAAAACCCCATCGCTTCTGAATTCAATTTTGAAACCATGCGTATGGAAATGGTGAGCTTCTCACAACTGGTGTTGAACCCGGTTGCGCAGGTGAAGTTCGTTCATACCGTCGCTGCCGGTTACACCACGGGTGCCATGTTCATTCTGGGCATCAGTGCTTACTATCTGCTTAAGGGCCGTGATTTGGCCTTTGCCAAACGCTCATTTGCCATTGCTGCCAGCTTCGGCACCGCGGCTGTGCTGTCCGTTATCGTACTGGGTGATGAATCCGGTTATGAAATGGGCGACGTACAAAAAACCAAACTGGCCGCGATTGAAGCCGAGTGGGAAACCCAACCGGCACCTGCCAGCTTTACGCTGTTCGCCATTCCCAATCAGGAGAGAATGGAGAACCAGTTCGCTGTGCGCATTCCGTTTATGCTGGGGCTTATTGCCACGCGTTCGACGGACGGCGTGGTACTGGGGCTGCGTGAACTGATGGATGGTCACCAGGTACGTATTCGCAACGGCATGAAAGCGTATGAGTTGCTGGAGCAGTTGCGCGCGGGTAATACCGATCCGGCTGTGCGTGAAGCCTTTAACCAGTCCAAACAGGATCTGGGTTACGGCATGCTGCTCAAACGTTACACCTCGGACGTTGCTAATGCGACTGAAGCACAAATTCAGCAGGCAACTAAGGACTCTATTCCTCGCGTTGCACCGCTCTACTTCTCGTTCCGCATCATGGTGACCTGTGGCGTGCTGATGCTGCTGATTATCGGCCTGTCGTTCTGGAGCGTTATCAGAAACCGTATCGGTAAAAACAAGCTGTTATTGCGTGCTGCCTTGTTCGGTATTCCATTACCGTGGATTGCGGTTGAAGCTGGTTGGTTTGTTGCCGAGTACGGTCGCCAACCGTGGGCTATCGGTGAAGTGCTGCCCACGGCGGTAGCGAACTCTTCGCTGACGGCGGGTGACATCCTGCTATCGATGGGTTTGATCTGCGGTTTGTATACGCTGTTCCTGGTCGCCGAAATGTATCTGATGTTCAAATTCGCTCGCCTCGGCCCAAGCAGCCTGAAAACAGGGCGTTACCACTTTGAACAGCCGTTGACGCTGGCTCAGGACGCACGGTAAACAGGAGTCCACTATGTTTGAATATGAAGTATTACGTTTTATCTGGTGGCTGTTGATTGGCGTGCTGATGATCGGTTTCGCTATCACTGACGGCTTCGATATGGGGGTTGGCGTGTTGGTGCGCGTGATGGGGCGTAATGATGTAGAACGCCGTATCATGATTAACAGTATCGCTCCGCACTGGGACGGTAACCAGGTGTGGCTGATCACCGCGGGCGGGGCGCTATTTGCTGCCTGGCCGATGGTGTATGCCGCCGCATTCTCCGGTTTCTATATCGCAATGATCCTGGTGCTGGCATCGCTGTTCTTCCGTCCGATCGGTTTTGACTACCGCTCCAAACTGGAAGACGCGCGCTGGCGCAATATGTGGGACTGGGGCATCTTCATTGGTAGCTTTGTGCCGCCAGTGGTGATTGGTGTGGCGTTCGGTAACCTGTTGCAGGGCGTACCGTTCCATATCGATGCCAATGCGCGCCTGTTCTACACCGGTAACTTCTTCCAACTGCTGAACCCGTTTGGCCTGTTGGCAGGCGTTGTCAGCCTGACCATGATTCTGGCGCAAGGTGCTACCTACCTGATGATGCGTACCAATGGCGATCTGTATGTGCGCTCCAAAGGTGCGGCTCAACTGTCGGCGTTAGTGATGATGGTGACCTTTGCGTTGGCCGGTGTGTGGGTGATCTACGGTATTGATGGTTTTACCATTACCTCCGTGTTGGACAAGGCGGCTGAGTCTAACCCGCTGCACAAAGAAGTGGTGCATCAGGACGGGGCCTGGTTGGCTAACTTCACTGCGCATTCGGTACTGTGGGCTATCCCGTTGCTAGGCTTTGTGCTGCCGCTGCTGACCATTGCGAAGGCACGTGCGAACAAGGGCGGCCTGGCTTTCCTGTTCAGCTCGCTGACTATCGCCTGCGTTATCCTGACCGCTGGGGTTGCCATGTTCCCGTTTGTGATGCCTTCCATCACGCAACCGAACGTGAGTCTGACCATGTGGAATGCCACCTCAAGCCTGTACACGCTGAAAGTGATGACGATCGTCGCCATTATTTTTGTACCCATCGTGCTCTCTTATACGGCATGGTGTTACTACAAAATGTTCGGTCGCATTACCAAAGAGCATATTGAACAGAACACCCACTCTCTGTACTAAGTAAGGAGCTTAATGATGTGGTATTTTGCCTGGATACTCGGAACGCTTCTTGCTTGCTCGCTAGGTATTATTACCGCTCTGGCGCTAGAGCAGAGTGAAGCAACTAAAGCGAAAGCGGCAGAAGACAACGCGCAATGAGCAGTCTGGTTGATAAACTCTACCAACTGATGGACAAGGGCCCGTTACGGGTTCTTGCCCTGCTCATGGCGTTGCTGATGGCGGGCTGTGTGATGTGGGACCCGACACGCTTTGCTGCACGCACCAGCGCGTTGGAAGTGTGGCAAGGCCCGTTGCTGGTATGGGCCGTTTGTACCGGTGTGATATACGGGGTAGGGTTTCGCCAGCAACGCTTGCTGTGGCGCGTGATTTTTGCGCCTTTTCCTGGCTTTGTGATCCTGCTCGCAGGGCTTATTTACTTCTTTCGCTAGTATTACTTTCTATTCCGTTTGGTTATGGGTTGCTTGCAACCCATAATTATTTTATTTCCCTATAAACAACCCATTCCAAACCTCATTTCTCTTGCGTATAGTAGCGGTGTTTCGTTGTATTACCGGGATGTAGAGTGAGCAATACGTTGTTTCGTTGGCCTGTACGTGTCTACTATGAAGACACAGACGCCGGTGGCGTGGTGTACACGCCCGTTATATCGCCTTCTATGAGCGTGCGCGGACAGAAATGTTACGCCAGCACGGCTTTCATCAGTTCGCCTTGCTGGAAGAGCATGTGGCTTTCGCTGTGCGCCGTATGGCGGTCCAGTATTTTTCTCCGGCGCGTCTGGATGATTTATTGAACGTAGAGAGTGAAATCACAGTGATACGCGGTGCTTCTCTCACGTTTGCTCAGCGTATTCTCAATTCTCACGGCGATCTGTTGAGTCAGGCCGACGTATTGATCGCTTGTATCGATCCACATCACATGAAGCCCATCGCGCTTCCTAAGTCTATTGTCGCGGAGTTTAAGCAGTGACTGACATGAATATCCTTGATTTGTTCCTGAAAGCCAGTCTTTTAGTGAAACTTATCATGCTGGTTTTGATTGGTTTTTCTATCGCCTCTTGGGCGATCATCATCCAACGCACGCGTATTTTGAACAACGCCACGCGTGAAGCTGAAGCCTTTGAAGATAAATTCTGGTCAGGCATTGAACTCTCCCGACTGTATCAGGAAAGCCAGACGCGCCGCGATTCGCTGGCAGGTTCAGAGCAGATCTTCTATTCCGGCTTCAAAGAATTTGCCCGCTTGCATCGGGCTAACAGCCATGCGCCAGAGGCGGTGGTAGAGGGCGCTTCTCGTGCCATGCGCATTTCCCTGAACCGCGAACTGGAAATGCTGGAAACCCACATCACGTTTTTGGGTACTGTCGGCTCTATCAGTCCGTATATCGGCCTGTTCGGTACGGTATGGGGGATCATGCACGCTTTTATCGCGTTGGGGGCGGTTAAGCAGGCCACGTTGCAAATGGTTGCTCCGGGTATTGCCGAAGCACTGATTGCGACCGCCATTGGTCTGTTTGCGGCGATCCCGGCGGTAATGGCCTATAACCGCCTGAATCAGCGTGTGAATAAACTGGAGCAGAACTACGACAACTTCATGGAAGAGTTCATCGCTGTCCTGCATCGTCAGGCCTTCACTGAAAGTAGTAAGTAATCAGGAGGCAGCATGGCTCGTTCACGTGGTCGCCGGGATCTAAAATCCGAAATTAACATTGTTCCATTGCTGGACGTGCTGCTGGTGTTGTTGCTGATATTCATGGCAACGACCCCCATCATCACACAGAGCGTGGAAGTGGATTTGCCTGATGCGACAGATTCCAAAACCGTCTCCAGCAACGATAATCCGCCGGTGATTGTCGAAGTGTCTGGCGTCGGTCAGTACAGTCTGGTTATTGAACAAAAGCGGATGGAACAACTTCCCGCTGAGCAGATTGTGGCGGAAGCCCAGGCGCGTATGGCTGAAAACCCCAAGTCGGTGTTTCTGATCGGGGGTGCGAAAGACGTGCCTTATGATGAGATCATCAAAACGCTGAACTTGCTGCGCCAGGCTGGGGTCAAATCAGTAGGTCTGATGACTCAGCCTATATAATCAATGCGTTGCAGTCAAAGCGTGATGTTTTTTCTGGCAATCGTTTATTACGGCAACACAGTATTTGGGAACCGCTTGTGCTAAAGGCCACCGAAAAACCTGATAAGTTGAAACGCGCCATTATTGTCTCGGCCGTTTTGCACATCATACTGATTGCTTTGTTGGTGTGGAGCTCATTCCACTCATCTATGGATGCCAGTGGCGGCTCGGCAATCGATGCGGTAATGGTTGATCCCAATGCCGTCGTTGAGCAGTACAACCGCCAGCAGCAACAACAGAGTGATGCAAAACGCGCGGAACAGTTGCGTAAAAAGCAGGCTGCTGAGCAACAGCGTTTAAAAGAGCTTGAGAAAGAACGCTTTCAAGCGCAAGAGGACGCCAAGCAGCAGGCCGAGCAGCGTAAGCAGGCGGAAGCCGCTGCCGCTAAGGCGAAAGCTGAAGCTGAACAACAAGCCAAAGCAGCCGCTGACGCGAAGAAAAAAGCTGAAGAAGAAGTGAAGAAACAGGCAGCCGCTGCTGCTGCCGCGAAAAAGCAGGCTGAAGAAGAAGCGAAGGCCAAAGCGGTAGCTGATGCGAAAGCCAAGGCGGATGCAGAAGCCAAGGCGAAAGCTGAAGCCGATGCTAAAGCGAAGGCCGCAGAAGCGAAGGCGGAAGCAGACGCCAAGGCAAAAGCGGAAGCCGATGCCAAAGCGAAAGCGGCTGCTGATGCGAAAGCCAAAGCCGCAGCAGATGCAAAAGCCAAGGCTGCTGCGGATAAAAAAGCCTCCGCAGAAGCCGCTGCACAGTCTGATTCCGTTGACGATCTGCTCGGTGGTTTGGCGTCGTCGAAAAACACGCCTAAATCAGGTGGCGGTGCGCCAGCAGGTGCCGCGCTGGACAGTTATGGCGGCCAGGTGCGCGCGGCGATCCAGAGTAAATTCTATGACTGGCAGCTTTATCGGGGTAAAACCTGTACATTGCGCATCAAACTGGCACCGGACGGTCTGCTCGTTTCCGTTGAAGCGGAAAGTGGCGACCCGGCACTGTGTCAGGCAGCGATTGCTGCAGCCAAGCAGGCAAGAATACCGAAGCCGCCAAGCACGGATGTGTATGAAGCTTTCAAAAACGCACCGATTGATTTCAAACCGCAATAATCGTGGCGTGAAGTACGATGCTAACGGTGCCGCATGGCACCTTTAGGACAAGGATGATAGCACCACCCACGGGTATTGTGTTTTGGTGATACCGGTTTGTTAAAATTCTGCTAATTTATCCGAGGCGATACCTCTGGATAAGGGAGATGAAATGAAGCAGGCATGTAAAGTTGCACTAGGTTTTTTAATGCTGTGGGTCACAGCGCTGCACGCCGAAGTGCGTATCGAGATTACCCAAGGGGTTGACTCGGCACGTCCTATCGCAGTGGTTCCGTTCAAGTGGGCTGGCGGTGGTGCAGCGCCGGAAGATATTGGCGGTATCGTTGGTGCGGATCTGCGCAACAGCGGTAAATTCAATCCGATCGATCCCAGCCGTATGCCGCAGCAGCCGGGTTCTGCCTCGGAAGTCACGCCTGCTGCCTGGACGGCACTGGGGATTGACTCTGTCATCGTGGGTCAGGTTCAGCCCGGTGTGGACGATAGTTACGTGATCTCTTATCAACTGGTTGATACCTCGGGTAACCCAGGCAGCGTATTGGCGCAAAACCAGTTCAAAGTCACCAAGCAATGGCTGCGCTATGCCGCGCATACTGCCAGTGATGAAGTGTTCCAGAAGCTAACCGGTATCAAAGGTGCCTTCCGTACCCGTATCGCCTATGTGGTGCAGACCAACGGCGGTCAGTTCCCTTACGAACTGCGCGTATCTGATTACGATGGCTACAACCAGTTTGTAGTGCACCGTTCTCCGGAACCGCTGATGTCACCAGCCTGGTCGCCGGATGGCAGCAAAGTGGCATACGTTACCTTTGAAAGCGGTCGTTCTGCGCTGGTGATTCAAACGTTGGCCAATGGTGCAATCCGCCAGGTTGCGTCTTTCCCGCGTCACAACGGTGCTCCGGCGTTTTCCCCGGATGGTAGCAAATTGGCCTTTGCACTTTCCAAAAGCGGCAGCCTGAACCTGTATGTCATGGACATCGGCTCCGGTCAGATCCGTCAAGTGACGGATGGTCGCAGCAACAATACTGAGCCAACCTGGTTCCCCGACAGCCAAGCTTTGGCATATACTTCGGATCAGGCTGGACGTCCGCAAGTCTACAAAATTAACGTCAATGGCGGGGCCCCGCAGCGTATCACCTGGGAAGGTGCGCAGAATCAGGACTCAGAAGTCAGTGACGATGGCAAAATGCTAGTGATGGTGAGCTCCAACGGTGGCGCTCAGCATATTGTTACACAAGATCTAGTGACGGGGGCCGTTCAAGTCATTACGGGCACTTATCTGGACGAAACGCCGAGTATCGCACCGAACGGCACGATGGTGATTTACAGCTCTAAACAAGGGCTGGGCTCAGTGCTGCAACTGGTGTCTACTGACGGACGTTTCAAAGCGCGTCTTCCGGCAACTGATGGACAGGTTAAATTCCCTGCCTGGTCGCCGTATTTATAAACATAAATAATTTTTTCAAAGGACATAAGAGATGCAATTCAATAAAGTACTGAAAGGCCTGATGTTGGCTCTGCCGGTGCTGTCTATCGCCGCATGTAGTTCACACAAGAAAGACTGCAATGACCAGTCTACCGTTGGCACTGCAGGCAGCGGTTATGAAAACGGCAATATGTCTTCTTCTGAGCAGGCTTGCCTGCAAATGCAAGAACTGCAACGCAACAACATCGTATACTTCGGTCTGGACAAGTACGATATCCGTTCTGACTTCGCTCAGATGCTGGACGCGCACGCTTCCTTCCTGCGCAGCAACCCGTCCTACAAAGTGACTATCGAAGGTCACGCGGATGAACGCGGTACGCCGGAATACAACATCGCCCTGGGTGAACGTCGTGCTAACGCTGTTCAGATGTACCTGCAAGGCAAAGGTGTTTCTTCCGATCAGATCTCTATCGTTTCTTACGGTAAAGAGAAACCTGCGGTTCTGGGTCATGATGAAGCTGCATGGTCCAAAAACCGTCGTGCGGTCCTGGTATACTAAGAGCATTGCATGAACAGTAACTTCAGACGTCATCTCGTGGGTCTGCCGTTATTGGTTGGCGTAGCGGTCCCTTGGGCCGCTACTGCCCAAGCGCCAATCAGTAATGTCGGCTCTGGCTCGGTGGAAGACCGTGTCACCCAAATGGAGCGTATTTCTAACGCTCATAGCCAGCTATTAACTCAACTTCAGCAGCAGCTCTCTGATACGCAGCGCGATATTGACAGTTTACGTGGGCAGATTCAGGAAAATCAGTACCAGTTGAATCAGGTTATTGAACGCCAGAAGCAAATCTATCAGCAAATGGATAGCATGGGCTCCTCGTCGTCAACGCCGTCGGCGTCTTCTGCGCCAGCAACGGATACGGGGGCGTCTACCTCCAGCCCCGCCAGCAATGGTGCGGGCGTGGCTGCTGCACCGGCCAGTACCGGTGATGCCAACAGCGACTACAACGCTGCTGCGGCATTGGTGCTAAAGAAAAAGCAGTACGATCAGGCTATTGCCGCTTTTCAGGCATTTGTCAAAAAATATCCTGATTCAACTTACCAGCCGAATGCCAACTATTGGCTGGGTCAGTTGAACTACAACAAAGGTAAGAAAGACGACGCCGCTTACTATTTTGCGAATGTGGTCAAGAATTACCCGAAGTCCCCTAAAAGCTCCGAAGCCTTACTCAAGGTTGGGGTGATCATGCAGGAAAAGGGGCAGACGGATAAAGCGAAGGCTGTCTACCAGCAGGTCATCAAACAATATCCTAATACCGAAAGCGCCAAGCAGGCACAAAAACGGCTGACTGGGCTCTAACCCCTTTCCAGGCACAAAAATTGCGCGCCATGAGCGATTTTTGTGCTTTGTCGTTTGATGATTAAGCAGTTGAACCGTTTTTCAGGAAAATAGGTTGCACTGAGCGGATAAGTTAGTAATATATGCCGCCGTTGCCAAGGCAAGGTGAAAACGCCGAAGTAGCACCATGATGGGTCGTTAGCTCAGTCGATAGAGCAGTTGACTTTTAATCAATTGGTCGCAGGTTCGAGCCGAGCGAAGCGAGACACGTTTATCCTGCCAAAGCTCCCCGGCCTACGCCGAGGATGACGACTTTTCTTTATGCCTTATTCCGCGTGGGGAACGGCCCGATAAAGTTCAGCGGCATGCTGTTGCGCAAAGCCTGACAGCATTGCCCCGCGTGCCGCCTGATAGGCTTCCCACTGTTCAACGTGATGCAGCGGTGGGATCGTCACTGGTTCCCGACGATCGAAACCGATTAGCGCCGCATCGACTAATTCATCGACTTCCATTACGGCAGGGAGCGTATTGATGTCAGTACCGGAACGCTCCCAGATTTCCGTACGCGTAGCGGCGGGAAGCACGGCCTGAACATAGACCCCTTTCGGAGACAGTTCGAGGCTAAGCCCCTGAGACAAAAACAGCACAAATGCCTTGGTGGCACCGTATACGGTTAACCCGAACTCCGGCGCTAATCCAACCACCGATCCAAGATTAATGATTGCTTCTGTGCCAACTGTCGTCAGTCGCGGAGCGATCGCGCTGGCAAGGCGAACGAGGGCGGTAGTGTTGAGTGTGACCAGCCTTGCTATACCGTCGGTTGTCTGTTCCACAAAGCTACCCGCGATACTCATACCGGCGTTGTTTACCAGAATCCCGATGCGGTCATCATCGCGCAGTCGCGCTTCGACGGCGGCGAGGTCGTCTGGTTGGGTGAGGTCGGCGGGTAGAATATCGACGGTAACGCCATACTCTTGCCGCAGTCGGGTGACTAAGGTTTCCAGGCGCACACGATCGCGGGCGACCAACACCAGGTTGTGTCCGCGACGGGCGAAACGTTCAGCATAGGTTGCGCCAATGCCAGATGAGGCACCGGTGATGAGAACGGAAAGGTCTGTGTTCATAAATGTGCTCTCGTGTCTGATAAATAGAGGATGAATATCATGCTTGCATTATAGATGATGCATGATATATATTTTAAATGTCAATCGACATTTAAATGAGGCATCCTTATGCAATACACCACGTTTGGACGTAACACAGGTTTACGCGTCTCTGAGTTGGCGCTTGGCACAGGTAACTTCGGCACGGGGTGGGGGTACGGTTCTGAAAAAGAGCAAGCGAAACAGGTTTTCGATCGCTATGCGGATGCCTACCAGTTTGGCGAATCTGAACAAATGGTCGGTGAGTTTATCGCTGCTGATCGCGATCATTTCGTCGTAGCAACAAAATACACCCTGAGCGCTTTGCCCAATGCAGGTACCTCTCGCACCGGTAACAGCCGTAAAAATATGATGTTATCGGTTGAAAACAGCCTCAAACGGCTGCGCACCGATCGTATTGATCTACTGTGGGCCCACTTCGACGATCAACTGACGCCTATCGAAGAGATCGTTCGTGCTTTCGACGATCTTATCCGAGCGGGAAAATACAGTATGCCGGATTATCCAACTTCCCTGCGTGGCACATTGCTCGTGTTGACACCCTAGCAGAGCTGCGGGGCTGGTCTCGTATTGCTGGCGTTCAGGTGGAATACAGCCTGGTACAACGCACCGCAGAGCGGGAATTGCTGCCCATGGCAGAAGCGCTGGGGCTGGCGATTACGCCGTGGTCACCGCTGGGAGGGGGGCTTCTGACGGGGAAATACCGCCAAAGCGCAGAAGGGAGGCTGAAGGGGTTTGGCGGAAGATTGATACATGTCGAGCAGGATACCGCCTTGTTGGATACGGCCTTTGCCATTGCTCAAGAATTGAACGCGATCCCGGTACAGGTTGCCATCGCCTGGCTGCACTATAAAGCGGCTCGTTCCAGCACCAGCCTGATTCCTATTCTAGGTTCGCGCACACTGGCGCAACTGAACGACACGCTACTGGCTTTGGATATCACGTTGAGCGACGAGCAAGCCGCACGGTTGGATGAGGTCAGTGCAATCGCTTTGGGTACACCACATGAGCAGATTGCCGGTACGCGGCCTCGGGCGCAAGGCGGTGAGGGCACTCACTATAACACGCCGTGGTCACCACGCGCCTGATCGGGTTATTGATGAAAGGCATCATCTATACCCTAAATAATTCGAGTTGCAGGAAGGCGGCAAGTGAGTGAATCCCGATGAGCTTACTCAGGTAAGTGATTCGGGTGAGCGAACGCAGCCAACACACCTGCAACTTGAAGTATGACGGGTATATTGAGTCTTATTTTTCCATCACCTAAGATGATGCCTGACTGAAAAGGAGAACATCATGGCCCGTGTATCAAAACAGCAGATGGCGCGTAATCGAGAGGCGATTATTCAGGTTTCCTCGCAGCTTTTTCGTGAACGCGGTCTGAATGGGGTCAGTGTGAACGATCTGATGGCGGAAGCGGGATTAACGCACGGTGGTTTTTATGGGCATTTTTCCTCTAAGGATGAACTGGCCGCGATTGCCAGCCGTAAGGCGCTTGATGACTCCGACTCCCGCTGGCGGGAGGTCAGGCATCAGTCACACCACCATGATGATCTTCGCACGTTGGTGGAGGCCTATCTTTCCACAACACACCGCGACGCGGCGAAGGATGGATGCCCAATAACCGCGCTAGCCAGCGATGTTGCCCGCGAGGGGGAAGCTAAACCGGTGCGCGACGTCTATATTGATGGCGTTAAGGCAATGCTGGAAAGGTTGGCGTCTGTTTCCGATATCCAGGATGCTGAACAGTGCAGACAGCACGTGTTGGTGCAATTATCCCTACTGTTGGGGGCGTTGACACTGGCGCGGGCTACTGCCGGAGATGCATTGTCGGATGAGTTTCTTTTGTCGGTCAAAAACGCATTGATCGGTGATGCAGTATAAACGCATCTGAACCGATTCTGGTCAGATTGACGTTTGGGGAGAGACTGGCGTAGCATTCAATTACTTTTAGTTAGTACGAACACCCAGGTAAGCGCTTAATGACCACATCTCCTGTGCCACAAGCCGATATCGATCGGCAAACCCTCACCCTCTCGGAGAAACTCGATCGCGGTGATGTCTTGGCGGCAAACTGCCCTTCACGCGAGGTGCTTAAGCATCTCACCAGCCGTTGGGGTGTGTTGGTGATGATTGTGTTACTGCCGGGTACACAGCGCTTTAGCGCATTACGACGCAGCATTGAGGGCATCAGCGAGCGGATGCTGTCACAAACGCTGCAATGGCTGGAAGTCGATGGCATGGTGCATCGACACGTTTATAACACCGTTCCCCCTCACGTGGAGTACACCCTGACGCCCTTAGGGCGCGAAGCGGCGGAAAAGGTAAGCGATCTGGCTGATTGGATAGAAGTCAATTTACCGGCCATTTTGCAGGAACAGACGCCGAAGTCAGCGAAAAACCCGTTGGAATAGCCGGTCGTTTACACAAACAGTCCTGCCGAGAAGGCAGGACGAGTGACATCAGAGCGCTTTTAATGCCACCGACACGGACAGCGGCGTAGTAGGGCAGCCAATCAGCGCGGAGAGTTGATGTGACGCTTCATATAATCCACCTTGTGACGCACCCACATCCCACGATGCGATAGCGGCGGCGAACCCTTCCGGCAGGCCGGCGCCTTTTAGTGCTGCGGCGTAATCAGCTTCGGGAATATCTTTATAGGGAATCGGCTTGCCGCTTTGCTTGGCGACTTCAGCAGCCAGTTGCGCCAGTGTATAAGGTTCATCGCCGGCTAATTCATAGGTTTTCCCACTGTGACCTTGCTGTGTAAGCACTACGACGGCGGCTTGTGCAAAATCTTCACGCGCGGCAGAGGCAATTTTCCCCTATCCGGCGCTGCCATAGAAGGCTCAGTTAGCCAGCGCTGGAGCGATAGAACCGGTATAGTTTTCGGTGTACCAGCCATTGCGCAGTATAGTGTAATCAATGCCGGACGCTTTCAGGGTTTTTTCCGTATCAGCATGCTCTGGTGCCAGATTGAGCGGCGAAGTGTCCGCGTGCAACAAGCTGGTATACACAATGCGCTTTACGCCGCTCTTTTTCGCCGCAGCGATAACATTGGCGTGCTGTACCGCACGCTGGCCAATTTCATTACCAGAAATTAGCAGCAAGGTTTCTATACCGGATAAGGCGGCTTCGAGCGTGGCTGGCTGCGTACCAGCGCGATAATATTACTACCCGCCGTTTTTTCTTTGAGTTTGGCGATAACTAACTGGCCTAGTTGGCCGGTGGCTCCTGTTACGGCAATCGTCATTATCTTACTCCTTCGCCGGATGGCGTGATTGATGTGGAACTCACTATAAGGCCTTAAATAACTTTTAGTAAGTACTTACGTAAATGTAAGTGCTACAATCCTGCTGACTCACCTGAGCGTGATTGATTGACTTATACCTGATATTGCATCCTGCCGGAGTCTGGTGGGAGTATAGTAGGTTTTTTGTATTTTTCTGCCCGCCGTGATTGCCGGGGCAAACCCACTAAAGTCTCGTTGTCTGTAACACGCCGATGTGGGTGTAAGGAGTATTATGATCGGTCATCTGATTAACGGTTCCGCCATTATTATTGGCGGCGTACTGGGTATTTCCCTGAGCCGTTTTATTCCCCAGCGCCTGCGCGATGGTCTTCCCCCTGCATTTGCCATGATCTCCATTGCGATGGGGATAACCTTGGTTATCAAAGTGCACCAATTGCCGGCGGTCGCACTGGCGGTGGTGCTAGGGGTGGCATTGGGTGAACTGTTGCGATTGGAGCACGGTATACAACTTGGAGGCATCTGGATCCAATGGGTATTAAGCCGTGTTCTACCGCCGCCACGGCACAAACTGCCGACGGACGTGTATACACAGAATTTCACTGCCTTAATCGTGCTTTTCTGTGCCAGCGGCACGGGGGTGGTTGGCGCGCTGATGGAAGGGCTGACGGGTGACTATCAACTGCTGATTATCAAATCGGCGCTGGATGTGTTTACCGCGCTGATTTTTTCCATTACGCTCGGCGCGGCAGTGATTTCAATCGCCGTGCCGCAATTTCTGGTTCAGGTGCTCTTGTTTTTTTCCGCGCAATTGATCATGCCGTTTATGAATGACATCACCATGGGGGATTTTGCAGCTTGTGGCTGCATTATCATGATGGCGGTAGGGTTGCGCATCGCACAGATAAAAATGTTCGCTGTGGTGAATTTCTTGCCTGCGCTGCTGTTTATCATCCCGCTGTCGATTTATTGGCATCGCTGGTTCGGTTAGTTTTATGTGTGCTAAACAAAAGAGAGTAATTAAACGAATTACCCATTATTTGTTTAGTATGTAAAACACTAAGTGCCTTCTTGCTAACCGACTGCTACCATATGCCCCGTTTGGGAGTCTGGTAGAAGCAGGATTTCCTCATTTAGACGATAAACATGGGGTCGCAAGATGGACTTTTTCAGTACCAGCAACATTTTGATTCATATCCCGTTCGGTGCGGGAGGGTACGATCTTTCCTGGATTGAAGCCATTGGCGCACTGTGCAGCCTGCTCTGTATCTGGCTTGCCAGCCTGGAAAAAACCATCAATTACCTGTTTGGATTGATAAACGTCTCACTGTTTGCCGCTATTTTTTTCCAGATTCAGCTTTATGCCAGCCTGCTGCTGCAAATCTTTTTCTTTTTTGCCAATGTTTATGGTTGGTATGCCTGGACGCGGCGCACGGAACAGCAGGATATCGCCTTGAAAATACGCTGGCTGCCACTCCCCAGATTGCTTGCCTGGTCAGCGCTGGGTGTACTCACGATTGGATTAATAACCGTCTACATCGATGCGGTGTTTGCCGCGATGACTGGCGTCGCGGTGACCGTGATGCAGAGCATGGGGGGGCAGGTGACCATGCCGACATTGCAGCCGGATGCGTTTCCCTTCTGGGATTCTAGCATGATGGTGCTCTCCATGATAGCGATGGTTCTGATGACGCGTAAGTATGTGGAGAACTGGATTCTGTGGGTCGTGGTTAACATTATCAGCGTGGTGATCTTCACCTATCAGGGTGTTTATGTTATGGCGTTGGAATACCTGATCCTGACCGGTATCGCCCTCAACGGCACCTGGTTGTGGATCAAGGAAGCGCGCCAGCGTCCAATGCCATCGTACCTACAGCGCAGAGCGTAAAGTGCGCGTTGGAAAACGCGGCATAGCGGTAAGCTAACAGCATTTTATCGCGTAAAATTACGCGATGTTGTTGTCGGTACGCCATACGCTTGACTTATCATTTGTGCGCTGCAATATGAACAGTTCCGTTTTTAAACGCCAGGGTAATCGCCCTGCAACCGTTTCCTATTGGCAAGATGTGGCATGTTCTGCGCAAGAATCGATGGATGAATGATGAATTACCAAAATGATGACTTAAGAATTAAAGAGATCAAAGAGTTGTTACCTCCTGTAGCGCTGCTGGAGAAATTTCCGGCTACCGCACGTGCGGCAGAAACGGTCTCATTTACCCGCTCGGCAATTCACAAGATTCTGCATGGTACTGACGATCGTTTGCTGGTGGTGATTGGCCCATGCTCGATTCACGATACCAAGGCTGCAAAAGAATACGCCGCCCGTTTGCTCACGCTGCGCAACGAGTTAAGCGACGAGTTGGAAGTCGTGATGCGTGTCTATTTCGAGAAACCTCGCACCACCGTGGGTTGGAAAGGACTGATTAACGATCCGCACATGGATAACAGCTTCCAGATTAACGATGGATTGCGTATTGCCCGTCAACTGCTGGTGGAAATCAACGATAGCGGGTTACCTGCTGCGGGTGAGTTTCTGGACATGATATCGCCACAGTATCTGGCAGATCTGATGAGCTGGGGTGCCATCGGCGCACGCACTACGGAATCTCAGGTACACCGCGAATTGGCTTCCGGTCTCTCTTGCCCGGTTGGTTTCAAAAACGGCACCGATGGTACGATTAAAGCGGCGATCGATGCCATTAACGCCGCAAGTGCGCCACACTGCTTCCTATCGGTGACCAAATGGGGTCATTCTGCCATCGTCAACACCAGTGGCAACAACGATTGCCACATTATTTTGCGTGGCGGAAAAGCACCGAATTACAGCGCCGAGCACGTCAGCGCCGTGAAGGATGGGCTGGAAAAAGCCGGACTACGCCCGCAGGTGATGATCGATTTCAGTCATGCCAACAGCAGCAAACAGTTCAAGAAGCAGATGGACGTGGGCGCTGATGTGTGCGCGCAGATAGCTGGCGGTGAACGTGCTATCACGGGTGTGATGATGGAAAGCCATCTGGTGGAAGGCAACCAGAGCCTGGAAAGCGGTGAGCCGCTGGTTTATGGCCGCAGTGTGACAGATGCGTGTATCGGTTGGGAAGATACTGAAGTGCTGTTGCGTCAATTAGCTGCGGCGGTTAAGCAACGTCGTGTGGGTTGATAGCTAACGCTTTTCGTCATTTCTCTCCGCTCATCCTCGGTCTCTGCCGAGGATATTTGACAATAGTCATTCGCTCCTCTTGCAGGAAAACCTCGCTTTCATGAGGGTAATAGAAACTTCTGTTCGCTTATATTTTAAGCGCCAGTACGCTGTAGCCAGTTATCGAGAGAGTTATGTACCAATTCTTGTTCTTATCACTTCATTGATAAATGCAGTTCTTCTGTTAGAGTGGAACATTATTTTTTCATAATTCCATATATTATGGGTGAAATTATGGCTTCTTCTGATTTAACACAGATGTTAAAACAGTTTTATCCGCTGGTGCTTGCTCTTGCCGTTCAAAATTTGAAAGTCAATACGTTTACTGATAATTTCGACGCAGATCGATTCAACATAGATGGTCATGACCACTCTATGGATTTTGATACCAATGCTCGTGTTTTCTATTTTGATTGGTATTTCCGGAACTGGGTCAATTTATTTAATGCATATCAGTTATTGGAAGATAACCAGTCGCGGTTGTTGTATCTGCATTTGATCGCATATCGAATGGCTGGGCACTTGAGCATCAGACTCCCCGTTGAGTTCGCTAATAAAAAAGCAGAATTTGAAAATTACCTCAGTATTGAGAAAAGTACTGTCAGTAAGCTGGCTATATCAGGTATGTTTGGCAAGCTGAGACATTTTGATTTCGAGTACGGTGGTAATAAATATGTCATCGACTGCCTGGGATTGGAAGCTTATCTCTTTCGACGTCAGTATTTTTATGAGCAAGACGGTGTTCGAATCGCACCGGAGAGTGGCGATTTCGTTGTAGATGGTGGTGCATGTCTTGGCGATACGGCAGCCGTTTTTTCCAATGCAGTGGGCGCTAACGGCCGGGTCTACTCGTTCGACCCAGTGGCAGCACACCAGGAAATATTGCAGTATAATACCAAACAATTTCCGCATTAGAATGTTGTGATTGTTCCTGCTGGTCTTTCAGACCATGAAGTGGTCTGCCCTCCTATCATTTTAAATGGTTATGCTCCTGGCTTCTCTGTCCAGAATCAGCAAGTACCGCTCCTTTCCCTTGATGATATGGTGAAGGCGGGGGAAATTGAGCGTGTTGATTTCATTAAGCTGGATATCGAGGGGGCGGAACTGGAAGCACTACGTGGTGTGAAAGAAACCATCCATCAATTCAAGCCAAAGCTAGCTGTCTCTCTTTACCACAAGCCCAACGATCTTTTTGAACTGGTAACATTTATTCAAACAGAATTCCCCTTCTATAGGTTCCGGTTAGGCCATTACACCATTCATCAAGAAGAGACGGTTTTGTACTGCATTAGTGAGGCATGATTCAAAACAGCCGAGAATCGTTAAGTTTTCTACAAATCTCTGCGGTTTATCTGGCTATGCCTGCGCGCCTAAAAGTAATAACGTCAATTTCAACCTGGAATTTACCGGGCTGAAATTGGCTGGGCGGCACAATTTTTTTGGCTTTTCCCTGGCTGGTAGCCATTGTTCAAAATGTACGAGTGGCCAGCCAATATCACTGGATTGAGAATGCCATGGGGATGCGGAAGGTTAAATAAAAAGAGGTTGAATGCTATGCATTACAACCCCTTTTATCTTTCTGATTCACCCTACTTTGGCTATTTCAGTAGGGATGAAATTACTTGGCTTTGCCTTGGTTAGCAACAGCAGCGGCTTTCGCTGCGATTTCGTCAGCGTCACCCAGATAGTAGTGTTTGATCGGCTTGAAGTTTTCATCGAACTCATACACCAACGGCACACCCGTCGGGATATTCAGTTCAAGGATTTCGTCTTCGCCCATGTTGTCCAGGTATTTCACCAGCGCACGCAGGGAGTTACCGTGTGCAGCGATGATAACGCGCTCACCTCTCTTGATACGTGGCAGGATAGTTTCGTTCCAGAACGGCACAACGCGTTCGATGGTCAGCGCCAGGCTTTCAGTCTGCGGCAGCTCATCGTCAGTCAGAGAGGCGTAACGCGGATCGTGGCCTGGGAAACGCTCATCTTCACGGGTCAGCGCAGGCGGAGTGATAGCAAAACCACGACGCCATTGTTTAACCTGGTCATCACCATATTTTTCAGCGATTTCCGCTTTGTTCAGACCCTGCAACGCGCCGTAGTGGCGTTCGTTCAGTTTCCAGCTCTTTTCCACCGGCAGCCAAGCCTGATCCAGCTCGTCCAGGATGTTCCACAGCGTGTGAATGGCGCGTTTCAGCACAGAGGTATAAGCGAAATCGAAAGAGAAACCTTCATTTTTCAGCAATGTACCAGCGGCTTTGGCTTCTGAGCGGCCCTTTTCGGACAGGTCAATATCGTACCAGCCTGTGAAGCGGTTTTCATTGTTCCACTGGCTTTCACCGTGTCTCACCAGTACCAGCTTAGTTACAGCCATAGCTAAACTCCTTCATTCCTAAGATTTCAGTGATAACTGGTCTCATTATATTGCTGCGCTGCAATTAACGGCAATCAATAGTCACCGATAAACCTGATTTATCTGCATTAACTTTGCTCATTATCACGTTATGGCTTGCTCGTTTCAGCTCACAGCAATGGCCTGTCGGCCCAATAATTGAGTATGGGCCGACATTACGGGATAGCCACTCAGGCGCTATCGCCTCGCTTACGGTGTGTCAGCAGGTAGAACGCTGGGATCACCAGCATCGAGAGCAGGGGGGCAGTTACCATACCGCCCACCATCTGTGCGGCAATGCGTTGCATCACCTCAGCACCCGTACCGCCGCCCCACATGATGTGCAATAGCCCGGCCATGATGGTGGCGACCGTCATCACTTTGGGGCGCACACGTAACACAGCACCTTCATGGATGGCTTCACGCAGCAAGGGCAATGCCAGTGTCTCATCGGATTGTTGACGTTTTTCAATAGCGTGATTGAGGTATAACACCATGATAACGCCGAACTCTGCCGCCACCCCGGCAAGCGCGATAAAGCCCACCGCCGCCGCAACCGATAAGTTATAGCCCAGCAGATAAAGCAACCATACGCCACCAATCAGCGAGAAGGGAAGAGTGCCCATGATTAACAACGCATCTTTCACCTTGCTGAACGTCACGTAGAGCAGGATAAAGATAATCAGCAGTGTGAACGGCAATACCACTTTGAGTTTGGCCGTCGCGCGCTCCAGATACTCAAATTGTCCAGACCAGCTTAGCGACACGCCTTCCGGTAATTTCACCTGTTGTTCAACCGCGCTGCATATCCTGCACCACAGATTTCAAATCGCGGCCGCGAATATCGACGTAGATCCAATCCGAAAGGCGCGCGTTTTCGCTTTTCAGCATGGGTGGCCCATCGCTGATACGAATATCGGCCAGCTCCGAGAGCGAAATTTGCCCACAGCTTACGGTAATCACTGGCAAATTCTTGAGTTTTTGCAGAGAATCGCGGATCTCGCGTGGGTAGCGCAGGTTGATGGGATAACGTTCGCGCCCCTCAATGGTTTCGCCAATATTTTCCCCTCCGACCAACACAGACACGATGGATTGCAGCTCTTTGACCGACACGCCATAACGCGCCGCCTTGGCGCGATCGATATCAATATCGATATAGCGACCACCAGCCAGGCGCTCCGCCAACGCAGAGGTAACGCCGCGCACCACCTGCTCAATCTGTTCGGCCACGGCTTCAATTTGCGCAATATTACTGCCGTTAACTTTGATGCCTACCGGGCTTTTGATCCCTGTTGCCAGCATATCCAGCCGGTTGCGGATGGGTGGTACCCAGATATTGGCAATCCCCGGTACTTTCACAATGCTGTCGAGTTCACTGACCAGCTTATCCATGGCCATGCCGGGTCGCCACTGATCTTTGGGCTTAAAGCGTATCGTGGTTTCGATCATGGTCAACGGTGCGGGGTCGGTGGCGGTTTCTGCCCGACCGGCTTTGCCGAACACCGTGTCGACTTCCGGCACGGTTTTGATCAGTCGGTCGGTTTGTTGCAATAACCGTCCAGCTTCCCGCGCAGAAATTCCCGGCAGGGTGGATGGCATATAGAGCAAATCGCCTTCATCCAATGCGGGCATAAACTCGCTGCCCAAGTGGGAAAGTGGATAGAGCGTGGCGATCAGCAGAGCCGCGGCTACCGCCAGCGTCACTTTTGGCCACTGTAATACGCGATCCAACAGCAGCTCATAGGCACGGATCAGCCAGCGGTTGAGCGGGTTGGCGTGTTCATCGGGAATTTTTCCGCGAATAAAGTAACCCATCAGCACTGGCACCAGTGTAATGCCCAACCCTGAGGATACCGCCATCGCGTAGGTTTTGGTGAAGGCAAGCGGGGCAAACATTTTCCCCTCCTGCGCTTCAAGTGAAAACACCGGAATAAACGATAGGGTAATGATCAGCAAGCTACAGAAGAGCGCCGGGCCAACCTCGACGGCGGCTTTTTCGGCAATCTTCCAATAGTCATCAGAGGCGGGTTGCTGGTTTGGATGCTCATGTCGCCACTGTTCCAGCACCTTATGGATGTTTTCTATCATCACAATGGCCGCATCCACCATGGCCCCGATGGCGATCGCGATGCCACCCAACGACATGATGTTAGCGTTCACCCCCTGATAGTGCATGACAATGAACGCGCCGAGAATCCCCAGCGGCAGTGTCACAATGGCGACCAGCGCTGAACGGAAGTGGAACAGAAACAGAGTACACACTAGGGCAACGACAATAAACTCTTCGAGCAATTTGTGCGTGAGCGTTGTAATGGCATTTTCAATCAGGTGAGAACGATCGTAGACCGGAATAATCTCCACGCCTGCGGGCAGGCTGCGTTTGGTGTCGTTCAGCTTGAGCTTGACTGCATCGATGGTTTCCAGCGCATTTTTTCCTGAACGCATCACGATAATGCCGCCCGCGACTTCACCTTCACCATTGAGTTCAGCAATGCCGCGCCGCATTTCTGGACCGATGCGCAGGGTGGCGACATCTGACAGCATAATGGGGATGCCATCTCGGGTGGCGATTACCACGTGTTAAAATCATCAATGGTTTTGAGATAGCCAGAGGGGCGCACCATGTACTCCGCTTCCCCTAGCTTGACAACAGAACCGCCGCCTTCCTGATTCGCGTTTTGTACCGCGCTCATCACCATCTCGTGGGAGAGGTTTAGGGTGCGTAATCGGTCTGGATTGAGCACAATCTGGTACTGCTTAACCATGCCGCCGACGCTCGCGACTTTCGATACGTTGGGTACGGTCTTTAACTCATACTTGGTGATCCAGTCTTGGATGGCGCGCAGGTCGCCAAGGCTGTGCTGGCCGGTTTTATCTACTAGCGCATATTCATACACCCAACCGACGCCAGTGGCATCCGGGCCAAGAGAGGCCTTTGCCTGAGGTGGCAGCGTTGACTGCACTTGGCTGAGATACTCCAGTACGCGCGAGCGCGCCCAGTAGGGATCGGTGCCGTCTTCAAACAGCACGTAGACGTAAGAATCGCCGAACATGGAGAAGCCGCGTACCGTTTTGGCACCGGGTACAGAGAGCATGGTAGTGGTGAGCGGGTAGGTCACCTGATCTTCCACCACTTGCGGCGCTTTACCGGGGTAGCCGACTTTGATGATGACCTGAACATCAGAGAGGTCAGGTAACGCATCAAGCGGCGCTTTCTGCACTGCCCACCATCCCCATGCAGCCATCAGCATGGCACTCAGCAGCACCAATAGCCGATTGCGCAGCGACCAACGAATAATGGCTGCAATCATTGTTGATGTCCTTCATGTTGGTGGGCATTGCCTTGGTTGGCATTGCTGTTAGAAACAGGAGTGACACTCACTAACTGCACCCCCTTTTCTGGCAGCACAAAGGTGAAGCTGACGTGCTGACCAATGGTTAAAGAAGGACGCAGTTCAGCAGAGGCAACAAAGTCCATGGTCATCGGGCCCCAGTTCAGCGCGGCAACCGGGCCGTGCGAAATCGTAATCGCGTCGCCGTCTATCGCCTCGATTTTCCCTTCCGCTTTGTAGGTGGGGGAGGTAACTGGTCGCTGGGGTATCCTGTTGTGGTTTATCGCCTGCCATTTGCGGCAGTGCGCTTTTTAGACTTGCTTCAGAATCGATCAGGAATTAGCCGGACGTAACCACAGACTGGCCCGCTTCAAGGCTGTGTGTGATTTCTACCCAACCATTTTGGCTACGGCCTGTTTTCACCTCAACCGGCGTGAAGTGACCGTTACCGTCTGCCAACAGCACCCGATTGTGGGTGCCGGTGGTGATAAGCGCTTCGTCGGGAATGGCAACCACAGGGGGCGTAGTGACGGGATGCGTCAGTGTCACGTTGAGGATCATACCGGGTTTGAGCAAATGCTCCGGGTTTTCCAGTGT
The DNA here is from genome assembly GCF_015762685.1 of Candidatus Symbiopectobacterium sp. 'North America'. Classification (GTDB taxonomy): domain Bacteria; phylum Pseudomonadota; class Gammaproteobacteria; order Enterobacterales; family Enterobacteriaceae; genus Symbiopectobacterium. Next base: position 125,463 of record NZ_PEHF01000020.1, read on the forward strand.
CAGCCTGGCCTTCAGCGTGCGCGTTGAGGATTCCAGATTGGGCAACAGCTCATCAACCTTGCCATGAAAGGTTTTCCCCGGCCAACTGTCCATGATGGCGCTGATGTCACTGCCACGTGACAGCAGGCTGGCCTGGCTTTCCGGGTAATCCACCACAATCCATACTGGGTCGAGCGTTGCCAATTCAAACAGGGATTGTGCGGCGTTGACCTGCGCGCCTTCACGCACGTCTAGCTTGTTGATATAACCTTGTGCGGGTGCACGCAGCGTGATGCGGGTTTGCGGTTTTCCCGAACGCTCTACGGCCTTGACGATCTCTTCCGGCATAAACTGCAATTGCAGACGTTCGCGTGCGGCGGCAACCAGAGACGCATCGCCCCACTGGCGAATGGCGAGGTATTCCTGCTGTGCTGCCGACCACTGTGGCATCCACAGTTGTGCCAGAGGATCGTTACGCTGAATGAACTGCTGCGGTGCTTTCACATACAGTTTTTCGACCAGCCCGTTTGCTCGCGCTGACAGGGTTTCAATACCACGTTCATCCGTGGCGACAGTACCAAAGGCTGTCAGTTGTAGATCTAACGTACGCTGCGCTGCCTGCGCTGTTTTCACGCCCAAATTTTGCTGTTGGCGTGCGCTGATGGTTATGCCGCCGTCATCCTGGGTTTCATCCGCGTAGCGTGGCACCAGATCCATGTCCATAAAGGGCGACTTACCCGGTTTATCAAAGCGCTGCCCTGGGGTCATCGGATCATACCAATAGAGCACTTTTCTTTGTGTTTCTTGTGGCGCAGTCGTTGCTGTGCTGGCAACCGGGTTTCCGCTGTGACCGGAGGAGGCACCCAGTTGGTATTCCACGGCGAGCGCAGCAGCAACGGCAATAGCGACGCTTAACGTAACGATCGGTTTTATTGTTTTGTATCCTGCGGTAGTAGCTTTGTATCCTGAGGGATCAAATAACGAATAGCGGCCCAACTGGCAGAGAGCGCTTTTTGCGCGTTGATCTGTTCAATTTCGCTGTTTACCAGAGCGCGTCTGGCATCAAGGTTTTCTGCCAGTCCGCTGCTGCCGGTGCGATATTCTGCATCCAGCAATTTGAGCCGTGAGCGTTGCAGCGGGATCACTTCATTGGCCTGACGATCGTAGATAGATTTCGCTGCCTGATACTGTGCGATAAGCGCATCTAGCGCGGCCTGGTGCGCACGCGTTAGTAAGGTCAACTGATCGTTGGCTTCATAGGTTCGGGAGAGATCGGCCGCGTAATCTTTATCCTGCCGCCGTGATTTGAATAAGGGCAGATCGACCGTTAGCATTACGCCGCCCATATCCTCTAATCCATCGGCCCGCTTGCCGTAGTACACTTCCACTCCGACATCAGGGATGGCGGCAACGGCGGACTGCGCTGATTTTGCCTTGGCGGCATCCGCTTCGCGCGCGGCCTGAATGATTTCGGGGTGCTGTTTGATGGCATCAATCAAGGCACTCTGACTGGCGGGAAGACGGGTGATGACAGGGAAATCTCCGCTGACGCGCGTAATGTCCTTCCCTGTCAATTGCTTAAGCCGAGAACGCGCCACCTCCACGTCACGTTTGGCGTTATCCAATTGATTTTTCATTTCATTGACAGTGAGTTGCAGTGCCAAAACGCTGCTCGCGCTGTTGCTGCCACTCGCGACCCCGGCTTTTTGCATGCTAAGCTGCGCTGTGTGTCGCTCAGCAGGCGTTCAATGGCTTCCTGTGCATGTTGCTCCAGCGCCAGCTCGAACCAGGCCAGCGAAGCTTCTCGTTGCAACCCGGCGCGAATCACGTCCTGATTAGCCTCCGCTTTACGCGCCTCAGCGCGAATGGCATCTGATTTGCGTTCGCGTTTCGTGCTGCTGACATAATCCTGCATGATGCCGACACGTTGCATGGTCATGTCAGCACGGGTGAAGCGATGCGCATTGGCCCCACTGACCGGAAAGTTCTCAATCCCAACTTTCAGTTTGGGATCGGGTAGCTGCATGGCGGAATCCGCCAGGGTTTAATCGAGCGTTGCGGCCTGAGCCGTAAATATCGCGCAGCCAAAAATCCATGGCAGGGCACAACCCGCCTGCTGTAGACGAAGCGTCAACATATCGACCTCGAATCAGTTAGCGGATGCTGAAATCAGATCGTAGCCGGAGGCGCTTTGGATAAAGGTGAAGTTCACCGTTTGTCCGACGCTTAGCGGGCTGCCCTTGTAGGCACTGAGGCCAAAACGCATGGTCATGGCGAGCCAGTTAAGTGCGGGAATCGGTTGGTGGGCGAAGGTGACGCTGGTGTCAGACCAGGCTTTTACCACTCCTGTGCCTTGATACACCGTCGCGGCGCTGGTGGGTTGAGTGCCATGGTTCATGTTGCTGTGATCCATGGTCATCATGGCACCTTGGTTCATCGAGCTATGATCCATCGAGCCATGATTCATGGCATTGTGATCGTGTGCGGCGACAGGCGATGTTTCGGAAAAAGCAGGGGCGGCAGTTGCAATGGCAGTCAGTAACGTACGCATAATAAATATCTCCAGAATAAAACATAACAGATGATAGAAAATCAATATGTTGTTTTATCTGGATTTATTCTCTGAAACGGCAGTATACGATCTCAGCCGGTGGCCCGGTTCGCGGTGGGGTTAACCACGTGTGTTGGTCAGGAATGTTGGTATCATTCGCCAACACGAGCAACGTGCCCGTATCATGCACCATCGCATCCAGGTGCAGCGGCGAGACGGTCTTTTGCGCAGTATCCGGTGTGCAGTGTTTATCACACAGTGGCGCTTTCACCATGACTGAGGCGTGGTGAGAGGGCTGCGTCATGTTCATGCCGTGGTGACTGACCACTTGGGTGGTTTGGATCACCGGTTGGACATCACACAGATGAGCTGCCAACGCCAGTTGGGTATTAAGCATTAGCCAACAGACGACCACACCAAACGCCAATAGACGGCGCTTGCGTTGCGGTAATTGTCTGAAAGGCAACCCAAACATGCGGAGTTTCCTACGGAGTAGTCGAATAGCCCTATATATAACAATAAATTTTGCGTAAGCGAAAGCGTGAATTGTTTGCAGCGCACGCTCTTGACATAAATTTACCGTGCAAAAGCGTGCCCAGTCTGTCTCGGTGGCGTTATGTAAAGAATTGATAACTTGTCAGCGAGCAGTACTGCTTACCGGGTTTCAGCCAACAGTCTGGCTGTGGCCAGTCCGGATGATTTGGGCTGTCTGGCAAAAATTCACTTTCCAGCGCCACCCCGGCGAAGTTGTCATACAGAGTGCCTTCTCGGGCAGGGGTTCCTGCGAGAAAGTTCCCACTGTAAAGCCAGCAAGGCTGGAGCGCTGGTGAAGACGCTCATCATCACTTTCTCATCCGCAGACCACATGTTTGCCGCCGGGCATTCGCTGGAGCCGCAGGTCCGATGCAGCAGATAAGCGTGGTCGTAGCCGCTGACCGCTTTCTGATCGGCGTCGTGCAAAAAATCCTGCAATAGCGTTTTAGGCTGGCGGAAATCCAGACCCGTGTGGTTTACCAGAGCAAGGCCGTCAACGGGGATCCCCTCATTGTTCACGGGCAAATAATGATCGGCGAACAGTTGTAAACGGTGGTGACGCACATCGCTGGTATGTCCATCCAGATTGAAATAGGCGTGGTTAGTCAGGCATATCGGGCAGGTTTTTTCTGTCAGCACGGAATACTCAATTTCCAGCGGATTGTGCTCGGTTAACCGATAGCGTGCCTGTGCGGTTACTTGCCCCGTGTAGCCCTGATCGCCATCTGGCGAGACCAGCACGTACGTTACTTGCGTAGCATCCTGCTGCACAATGCGCCAGCGACGCGCGTGAAACCCATCGGGTCCACCGTGCAACTGGTGTTGGCCCTGATTGGGTGTCAGTGTGTAGGTTGCGCCGTTACGCTGTAAACGGGCGTGATCGATGCGGTTGGCATAGCGCCCGATAGACGCGCCAAGATAGGCCTGTTGGCGCGGATAATCCGCAGGTGTCGTGCAGCCGAGCAGTACTTCACGCACTTCTCCCTCCGGCAGAGGGACCTGACAAGAAAGCCAGGTTGCGCCCCAATCCATCAACATAAAGCGCATTCTTGCACGGTTTTGTAGCGTAGTCAGGGTAAAAGGCTGGCCATCGGGGGCCATTTCAGCACTTTTTTCGTTCAGCATACACCTGCTCCTCAGGGTATTAGTCGGGATAGCCATTGGGATGTTTGGATTGCCAGCGCCAGGTATCCTCCGCCATTTGCGCTAACGTCCGGGTAACGCGCCAATGGAGTTCATTGGCCGCTTTTTCCGGATCGGCCCAATAGGCGGGAAGATCGCCCTCGCGGCGCGGGGCGAAGTGATAGGGTAGCGGTTTACCGCATGCCCGACTAAATGCTTGCACGACGTTCAATACACTGTAGCCGACACCAGCCCCCAGGTTGTAAATATGTACTCCCGGGCGTTGATGCAGTGCTTTCATTGCTGCCACGTGACCGTCGGCCAGATCGACCACATGGATGTAATCTCTGACGCAGGTGCCATCTTCCGTCGGGTAGTCATTACCGAAGACAGACAGCGATTCTCGGCGACCAACGGCGACTTGCGCGATAAAGGGCATCAAATTGTTAGGGATGCCTTGCGGATCTTCGCCCATCTCTCCTGAAGGGTCTGCCCCAACCGGGTTGAAATAGCGTAATAAGGCAATGCTCCACTCCGGATGCGCTTTCTGTAAGTCTGTAAGGATCTGCTCCACGATCAACTTGCTGCGCCCGTAAGGGCTGGCGGGCATACCGGTGGGAAAGCTTTCCTGATAAGGGATACGTGGCTGATCGCCATAGACCGTTGCAGAGGAACTGAAAATCAGGTTTTTAACGCCCGCTTTTTCCATGGCTTTAACCAGCGTCAGGGTGCCATAGATGTTATTGTCATAGTATTCAACAGGCTTGCTGACGGATTCTGCGACCGCTTTTAGCGCAGCAAAATGGATCACGGCATCGATATTTTCAGTGGCGAAAATACGGTCTAATAAAACGCTATCGCGAATATCACCTTGATAAAAGGGCACTGCCTTGCCGGTGAGACGGGTAAGGGTTTCCACCACGCTGGCTTTACTGTTGCACAGGTTGTCCAGAATAATAGGTTGATGCCCGGCTTCTAAAAGCTGAACACAGGTATGGCTGCCGATGTAACCGCTACCACCTGTCACTAAAACATTCATAAGAACCTCGATGACCAATGTTGAATAAAACTAGCATAGCCTGTGGGGGGAAAAGGTGATCTGCAACGAAGATATTCGCTGAAATTATGAAGTTTTTCATCAATCTTGCCGAGAAAAATAATCCGTTTCACACCTGAAAAATCCATCAAATATTGGCGTCATAACAGCGTGGTATTGTAAGTATCCGGTAAACCGAACCATTCACTTTTAGAGATCTTCTGACATACTGATTATGTCCCGTTGAGGAGATCGCCATGCGTAAAGCCCGATTTACCGAACACCAGATCATCGCTGTTTTGAAGTCTGTTGAAGCTGGACGTACCGTCAAAGACGTTTGCCGCGAAGCGGGAATATCTGAAGCCTCGTACTACAACTGGAAAGCAAAGTTTGGGGGTATGGAAACGTCTGATATCAAAAAGATGAAAGATCTTGAAGACAAAAACCGACGATTGAAACAGATGTTTGCCGATCTGAGTCTGGAATGCCGGGCACTCAAAGACGT
>NZ_PEHF01000055.1 GCF_015762685.1 Candidatus Symbiopectobacterium sp. 'North America'
TGATCTGGTGTTCGGTGAATCGGGCTTTACGCATGGCGATCTCCTCAACGGGACATAATCAGTGTGTCAGAAGATCTCTAAAAGTGAATGGTTCGGTTTACCGGGATACTTACACTATCAGCCCTTCACGAGGATGGCTTTATGAAGAGCAGTCTGCTAGGTGGGTTAGTCGCTTTGCCTGGCATGCAGACGAGGCTGTTTAGCTTTATTACTCAATAGCCCATACCGGTGAACTAAAAATCTTCACGCAGCGACATATCATTGAATGACAGACCTCTGCAATCGTAGCGAAACACAACGCCTATTGCATCGATTTGTCTAATTCTGAAAGAAAAAAGTCCCGGTTTGAGGCCAGGACTTTTAGAGGGAATATGCGTAAATTTATTGCCTGATTTATCTCAATGAATTGAGCGGCAACAACAGATCAAGTTTTAGAGTGTAAGATTGATGGTCCGTGAGAGCGTGTAAATCAGGTCATAACCATCCCATTGTAAACTGAAGTCCATACTTCTTCCCATAGGAACAATACGATCGACACCTTTGGGTTGATACTGAGAAAGAAAGCTAGCAAGCGTGTTATTGGTTACTCCCAACACAGAAATTGTCTGACAGCGCTCATCACACACAGGATATATTTCACTTATATCATGCGCCAGATACTCCATAAAATAGCCACCAGCGCCAGTGAAGCTCATCGTTTCCTCATCCAGAGAGTCCAACTGGACACGATAAACCAGATTTCTATCCCCAGATACTTTCGTTATCCCTTCACGTGCACTACTCAACAGGCAAAACTGAGTCAATTTTTTGATAGCAACGGCTTCCTGCAGGATATATCTCTCCTGAGAAAATGCTTCAAATTCAGCCCAAAATGTCGCACGTGCCGAGTTCACCTCATCATCGTGACCTAACCAGATAATTAACCCTGGCGAAGTGCAGGCATTTTGATCCGTCAAGAAAGTATCATTATAAAAATGCTCAGCTACAGCACGTTTATCCGGTACTGACAAATAATGAGCCGTATCCACCAATGCAAAAGAATAACGATTTGCGAAGGCAATATCGATGCTTCGCGCTAGCATAGGTGATTCGCGGAGCGCCATGATCGTGGCGTCACCTCCCCAGATCAACCGGCTATGACAACGTGCAGAAAGCCAATCATTAGTTGCTTTATCACGCTCGTAACGTATCAGGCAAATATAAGGTGAAATCTGCGGATACTCTTGCAATGTCATCTTTATTTCGTGACAAATGATATCTACCTGCTGAAAATCACGCGATGGCACCCTAACCACATTCGCATTGCCACTCAACAGCCCTGCAACCAGCGAGTAGGCGAAGTTGACGGCAACGTTCGAGGGGGCGATGTGAAACGCGACACCACGTCCCCAACGGGTCGACAAATCCGGGTATCCCTGTTTCATGCTTAATACAGAACTCTTGCGGCACCAAAAAGCAAAACTGATCATATCAGGATAGGTTTTCGCTAATGGATTAAGGAATAATCGTTTTGCCAGACTGTTCAAAAAATCGATGATTTCTTCATCAAAAAGGGAGCGCGCGCGCAAACGATTCATCTGCTGGAGTGCAGTGATATTCCCCACCAAAAAAGAGGTGTTCTCAAAATTGTGCTGCATAGGTATCACTACATCCTCGCAGTTCAGCATTTTTTACACGCCCAAGAATCTTGAAGTATTTGCCCTTACGACCACAGGGGCAATTGTCTTCTCCCAATATGACGCCCCGATCTTCAGTAATAAGAGAGTGCCCAGGATATGATTCGGGGAGCAGAGACAGCACCTGGATAATGCCCGGCTCTCCCTCAGCACATACCGAAAAATCGTTGTGATTGCGAATAATAATATCGGAGAAAATACTGGCATGCAGATGGCCTTCTTCACATTGCATGTAGATACAGCCGGTTTGTTCAACCATCCCATAATAATCGTGGACGCGTTGTATGCCACAAACTTGATTCAATGCAGCAACAAACCCAGCAGGAGAGACTGCTTCAGACTGTAATTTTTTCCAACCTCCACCATGGATTAATATGCCAGATGAGAGATCTATTTTTTTATCGTTTGCAAGCAGCTGCTTATAAAAATGCTGCCATACCATAAAGGTAAAACCAAACAGCAAGATAGGTTTACCACGATGCTTATCCAGAAAAGCAAGGATTGTTGGAAAATCTAACGCCATATTATCATCCAACGCATAGGTCCTATCAGTACCAAAAATCGAAAAACCGAGGATACCGGCACCACGGGCCGAAAAAAGTCGACGATCTTTCATGACCGATTGAGAATCGATAATCAACAATGGCAATCGCGATGGGCCAATAAAATCATTAAGAATCTTTACCAAAGTCTTTTGTTGATTAGCAGCAGTTGCTTTATTTAGAAATATCTTGGAAACACGTTGTCCAGTGGTGCCTGAAGATGTCATTGTTTTTACGATCTGGTCCGAAGCAACGCTGGAAAGCGCCATCTCTTTGAATAAAGAAACAGGAATAAAAGGAATATCTTCAACTGCCTGATAATTGACCTGTGCCAGGTTCAAACCATTAAAAATGCGACGGTAAGCCAAACAATGCGCATAATGATGCGCCGTCAGATCGGATAAACGCGGCAAAACCAAAGCGTGCTTTTCTTCTCTATTAAGTGAGTAAGGCAAGGAATGAAGAATATCATCATATTGCATTATAATATGCTTCCAGTTGTGAGTAGAGCGTTTTTCCCGCTCCATTTTTTGGAATGCTTTCGAGCGTGATAATCTTGAAGGCGATATGATTCAGTTGAGTCTGCTCAACCAAGAAACGTTTAACTTGGGCGCTAACACTATCATCCGTAATAAATACATACATTCTGTCATCAATGCCCGCACACGCACAGTGAATATCGGGAAAAGCGTCACGAAGTTCTACTTCAACCTCATCTAAACCGACTCGATTGCCAAAAATTTTGAGGAACCGTTTTTTCCGTCCCACAACATAATAATATCCTTCACTGTCAAAGCGAGCCATGTCACCGGTAGAAAGGCGCCCTTGAAATTCATTTCCCTTTTGAAGATCCTCACAGCATTCCGCGTACCCTAATACAACATTGTCCCCCCAATAAATCAGCTCACCAACCTCGCCCTCTTGGGCAATAAGGTTTCCTCGTTCATCACAGAGTGCAAATTCTCCTCCGGGGATCGCTTTACCTATACTGCCACATTTATCGATGGCTTTATCGGAGGGTAGGTACGCCATACGAGCCGTTGCTTCAGCAGCACCGTACATTACGACAAAAGATTTATTGTTATCTTTCGCATAATGCGCAAATACGCGGTGCAAATCAGGAGACAATTTCCCCCCTGCTTGCGTCAACGTTTTTAAATCAGGCAATGCTAATGATGTGAAACGGAGTCTTTTCAACATCTCATAAGTGAAAGGAACGCCAGCTAAAGACGTAATGCAATATTGTGTCATCTGAGCCCAAAAGTCTCTCTGCATCACTGTCGCTTTCGTAAGAAATAAACTAGCCCCACGACTTAAATGAGAATTAATGATCGAAAGCCCATATGTATAATTCATAGGCAATGACGTAATAGCTCTTTCAGAGGCTGTAATGTTGAGATATTCAACAATAGATGTAGTATTAGCTGCCAAATTGTTATAACTTTGTCGGACTAATTTTGGACTACCCGTCGAGCCTGATGTGGTCAGCAGTAATGCCAATTCATCATGCATATCTGTTTGTTTTTTGGAAACACTTAACAACGAATATTCATGTGCTGTATAAAGAACAGGATAGGAGAATCGGTCAGATAGAGCTTGAGGAACATATATATAGTCAGGCTGATAAATTAATATATAATTATTAAGTTGTTCCTCGTTAATATCCTCATTGAGCATTAATGATACATGGCCACATTTTAATGCCATCAAATATCCGATTAATGACCCCAAACAGTTAGCACTCAAGTTAAATATCAATGATCTTTTTTTTACATTCTGAGCAAGTCTGGAGCAAAATTCATCAAGCTCTCGATAAGAGACTGTATTACCTTGCTCAGTAACAACGGCAGTATTGTCAGAATATTTAGAAAAGTCAAAAATTATGAAATATCTCCTTAAGCGTGCCTTCATCTCCATGACCAGGAAAACAAAGCATATCCTCATCTAATGACTTTAGAAAAGGTAGGGTAATATTATTATAGTCTTTTGTACTTCCCCCGGGGAAACGCGTGATAGCAGGGATTTTTTTCAACAACGAGTCACCGGTAAAAATCATTATTTCATCAAAAATAATTACTGCACTCCCTTTAGAGTGACCTGGTGTAGATAAAAACTTTATTGTTCTTCCTTGCCATTGGTGAATGTACTCTTGAGAAAAGGTTATATCCGCTGCACATACATATTGAGGGAAGATTTTATTAAATTCATCAGCCGTATTGGTATTATTGATTCTATCTTGTTCAGCAAGGATAAAGGATAATAACACCGGGCGATTATTCTTTTCTATTGCTATAATCTGAGCACAAGAATCCTGACAGATCACCGTAGAATTGGCAAATGTCCGAACCCAATTAACCCCTGATGTATGGTCAGGATGCTCATGCGTCAAGAGAATCAGGATATCATTGATATTCTGTGATATTAATAAAGCGTGTAGCTCATCACTCTGGTGCGGATCGATAACAATCGCTCGTCCATTATCTACGATGAAATACATATTGGCGTTAATATAAGGATAGACAAAACGCCTCACTGTCACGCCGTTAACCGTACAAGTATACATGTTAGTTTAATTTTTCAACAATATCTTCACCCGAGACTAAATTGTCTGCTTTAACATCCTTCTTCAGGGTGTATCCCGCCAATTGCTCGATCCACTCAGGGGCGAGACCCGTTCCAGGACGTTTAACATCAAAATTTTCGATTTGCAGCTGATGTCCGGCCGGTAAATCTCGAATAAAAACCACACTACGACGCATCTTTTCACGCTGAGCCAGTTCTAACACAGAAACGACGCGAGTTTCGCTCCCCATACTCAGATAAACATTATTGCACTGATCAACCAACTGTTTCATCTCATCCGGTTCAATGGCCATGTTGTTATCCATCCCCATTTTGGTTTTATCCAGAGTAAGATGCTTTTCAATGACAGTGGCTCCTAACGCAATCGATGCCGTTGGAATCTCCACACCTAACGTGTGATCAGAAAAACCGACGGGATAGTCTTTAAAAAGTGCTTTTAGACCTACAATATTATTAAGATTAATCGTTTCCGGTGCGGCAGGATAAATTGACACACAGTGCAATAGAATAATTTGTTGATTATTCTGTGATGTAATGGCGTCGACAGCCTTACGCACTTCTTCGATATCAGCCATCCCTGTCGATAAAATAATAGGAACTTGCTTACTCGCGATGTATTTAAGATAGGGGTAGTTATTCACATCCTGCGAAGCTACCTTGATAAAAGGTACTCCACATTCATCTACAAGAAAATCCACTTCATGTCGAGAATAAGGCGTTGAGGCAAATGCAATGCCTACACTCTGACAGTATTTTGCCAATTCTAATAACTCAATTTCGGCAAGGGAGAATTTTGAAATGATTCTTTTTGCAATCGGATTACTGTCATAATAGTTCTTTGAATAGAGCGAATCAGCAGACCAGGACTGGAATTTTACGCAGTCACACCCAGCCATTCTAGCACTATCAATCATTTTGCGCGCTATTTCAATATCACCATTGTGGCTTGAATTAACTTCAGCAATAAAATACGGTTTGTTCCCACTACCAATACACTTTCCATCTTTTAACAACACATCCGGCATAGCAAACCTCTTAGCTAAATTTTATTGATCGATAGGGTCAATGATCATTTCTGATAAAAACAACGTACGTTCAAGAAATGGTGCCTGATCTTCCAATGGACGCTGAGCGAAACGACCTTTACTGGTGCGAACATACGATGTATTAATATATTCTTGATCCTCAGTGCACATGACCTCACAAATAACGGGGCCTTCGTGACTCAGAACACGCTCTATTGCTTCATTAAGATCTACAGACGTTTCCACTTTTTCATAATGAAGACCAAAACACAGGGCTACCTTTGAAAAATCGGGACATGACACTCCATTATCCGCATCGGTGCCAATTGTGCGCGTTCTAAATAAATCAACCTGCCGTTTTCTGATTACCGCGTAACAATTATTATTAGCTACAATGATTTTAATAGGCAACTGATGGTGGGCTATTGTTTGCAACTCCTGCAAATTCATCATAATCGAGCCATCACCAATCACCGTAACCACTTGCTTATGAGAGCTTAAATAGGCACCGATAGCAGCGGGCAACGCGTAGCCCATCGCCCCTTGAGAAGCAGGATGTAAGCATTTTTGTTGTTTCTGGAACGAGATCGTAGTCGGTAAAATCAACTCTTCCAAGCCTGAATCAGTCACAAAAACTGCGTCATCAGCCAAATGTTCCGAAAGTATATCAGCTAAATAGTACAGATCGATCTTGTCGCTTTTGGTATATTTTTCTTCGCACTTGGGAAATATTTTCTTGTAATGGAGGCATTTTTCAGCCCAATCACTCCAGGTAACAGTAATGTTTCTCTGATTGATTTTTTCCAAAAAAATGCCCGCGTCAGATAATATTAACTTTTCAATCTTGATGTTATCTTTGCGAAATTCGTTTTCATCGATATCAACAGCAACAATACGCGCAGCACGAGCAAATTTTTCCGGGTTAGACCCAGTAGTCATTGATGTCATACGAGCGCCAATTATGACCAATAGATCAGAATTTTGCATAGCAAAATTCGCAGCCCGGTTGGTTGCCATTGTTCCTACAGCACCAATGGATAATTGATGCTCGGACCTATAAACATCTGTAGCTGATGCGCAATATACAACAGGAATCGACGTTTTTTCGATGAAGTCACTGAAAAGTGATTGTGCTCCCGCCGAGCGAACACCGCTGCCAATGACCACAACAGGCCGCTGAGCGCCAGCTAACGTTTCGCACAGCCAATCAATATCTTCATGTGAGGCACTTAATTTAGCCTCAGTGGGTGTATAACGCTCAAGCTCTTCTTCCTCAACGCGCATATTCTGAATATCTAAAGGGATATCAATCCAAACAGGTCCTTTGCGTCCATGCTGGGCCATATAAAGCGCTTTATCCATTTCCACTGCAATTTGGGTAGGATCATCGATCATTACCGCATATTTGGTAATTGGTTTTACCAAACTAATGATGTCGGCTTCTTGCTGACCATAGGTTCGTATAGGTAATCCTGTGTAATCGACTGTTTCTTTTAAAGTATTCTGCCCAGAAATGATAACCATGGGAATATCATCTTGCCAGGCACATAGCACAGGGGTTATCGCATTCGTCGCTGCACAACCGGTTGATACCAAACAGGCCCCTAATACCCCATTAACTTGGGAATAGGCCATGGCGGCGTAAGCGCCAGCCTGCTCATGGTGAACGCAAACACAGTTAAGTTCCTGATGCTTAGCTGCAGCATCAGATAAATACAGGACACCTCTACCTGTCACCATAAATAGATCGTCCACACCCGATTGGTGCAGCCGTTGCATCACGTAATCAGAGACGCGCATAATGAGAAACTCCTACGAAATAAAATCTACTTTGGAAGATAAAGGTTTAGCGTATCAGGCACAGCAACAACCAACTCAACCTGACAAACAACCTCACCATTGATAAACCCAGTAGATTTCCCTTTCGCAATCCCTCTGGAATAAGAATCAAGTTCAGCCACAATATCCAAACGTTTTCCTGGAATAACCTTCTGTTTAAAATTTGCATTTTTAACAGATAAGAAACCTGTCTTCTTTCCTTTATTCTCTGGTTTTGTTAAGAAAGTCATCAAAAACACTTGTGTCAGCGTTTCGATAAGAATAAAACCAGGAACAACAGGCTCGTCCTCAAAATGAGCGGGGAAAAACCATTCATTGTAAGTAAAGTTTTTAAATCCTCGAGCATTTTTACCAGGAATGGCTTCTTCAATAGCATCAACAAAAAAACAAGGAAAACGATTTTGTTGATATTTCTGGATCTCTAAAGGCCCAAGATCGCGCAGAATACTGATGTCACTCATCGCTGTCTCACTTAAATTTCAACATTATACTTCTTAAGTATTTCAATTCCTTTTTGGAAGGAACTTAAATCAACGATGTCATCTGTATCAAGCATAATGCCAAAGTCGTCTTCTAATGCGGCAATCAACCCCATGTGACCGACTGAATCCCACGCTTCGATAGATTGATACTTAAGTTCCTCAATGCCATTTTCATTCTCAATATCAAACGTTGTAACAAATGCAGATTTATATTTTTCAAAATTAGACATGATAACCTCTATATTGTACTTTACTTAAAATCAATCTTCGTTTTTTATAAATTTAACCCACTCAGAGATCAGCTGATCTCTTGATTGGATACAGTCAGGTGTTTTATATAAAGTAACACCACCGTTTATCGTATCGGACAGATCCAGCTTACAACTCGCAACCGAAAGTCCAACACCAAAAGAAACGAAAAGCGTACTATTACTTACTTTACCAAACATTTGGTCGCAATAATTAACCAGCACAGATGTGCCACCACAGTTTCCATATTTAGAAAATGTTTCAGCTGAAGCTTTATATTTGGGTAACCCAGCATGGTTAATAATGGTTCTAACAATTTGTCCATTCGCCTGATGGATAGCAAAAAAATCAATTTTTTGATAGCTACTTTTTGCATATTCAATAACTTTACTGATCGAGTCCGGTGCATTATCTATAGCAAACTTAAAGACATCACCACCTTGCATCACCGAATCTGACAAGTGATACGGGTTTCCGACAGGATCCATGATTTCCAAATCTACAATATCACGTTGAACAGGCAGTCTAAAACCACCCGCTGGCGTGACAATTTTTTTCCAATCTTTGCCTAAACTTTTTAGGTGAAAAAACGATTCATATTCTTTGTCAGAGCGGTCAACCAAGATAGCGGCTCCCGCATCGCCAAACAACATATTTGCGTTTCTATTTCTTACATTTGTAATAAGACTACTTGAAGAACCTTCAAGTACTAAACATTTTTTTGATGCCCCGCTTTCAACCAGAGAATGCGCCAACCAAAGCGCATAGATAGCATCGGTACATCCCAGGCCACTGGTGTCGAAACAAGCACACTCCTCAGATAACCCTAACTTCCCCTGAATAATACATGCATCTGAGTTTCCGATATAATCATGGTTGATAGATGCCATAATGAGAGTATCAATCTCATTGACATCAATATCCATCTTTTTTATCAGCACTCGCGCAGCTGCCTCACATAAATCAGCAGCCGTAACGCCATCGGATACAACATGACGCGTGCCTAAACCTAATATTTTTTTATTTCGACTAAGTTTGGCGGCATCATTTTCATAAAATTTAATTTCATCATCAATATTTTTTTGATTTTCTGGCAAAACACAAAAAATAGTAGAAACCTTGGCATGCTTGAACGTTGACAATGACATATCAATGACCTCTCTGATTAAAAACTTCCACAATCTACAACATAATTTTGAGCTGTGATCCAAGCTGACTTATCAGAAAGTAAAAAAATTATCATTTCGGATACATCATCAACTGCTCCGATCCCCATTGAATATTGTTGATGCTCAGTGTTGTATTTTTCTACCATTGCCGTTGTTAAAGGCGTATCTATCGTTGACGGTAAAACACAATTGGCTCTGATTCTAGAGGGCGCCAACTCTTTGGCTATGCACCTTATCGATGCACAGAGTGCTGCCTTACTTCCAGCGTACTCGGTATGTCCTCTGTCACACAATTGTGCAGCGACACTGGACACGAAAACCATAGAACTTCCTGCATTATTATTAACACGGCGATCGGAGAAAGCTTTAGCCATCATCAGCGGTGAGAAATAATTAATCGCGAACGTATCCTTTATACCTTCGTAAGAAAGGCTTCGTAAAAGCACAATATCGGAGATGCCTGCACACCACGCCAAGCCCTGCATTTTCCCATAGTGGTCTTTCAAGGCCTGAACATAACTCGACATCGTTTCAATATTTTCAGCTAACTCTTTAACTTCAGAGAAAATATAGTGCGGGAATTGACTCTTTTCTCGCACTTTTTCTAATCGCTCCCGGTTTCTGCCTACAGCAATGACCTTGGCACCCAATGCGTTCAACTTTAAAGTAACTGATTCGCCGATGCCAGATGATGCTCCGGTAACAAGGAATACCTTTCCGCTGAAAAAATCACTCATAGCGTGATATTTGCCATTTTTACAATTTCGCTGAGGTCTTTAATGTTTTTATAATCGGCCATGGTCGTTTTGGCACCGAAATTACGCTCAAGAAATGCCATCATAGCCATGATAGAAAGCGAATCCCAGTCAGCAAGACTTGGCAGATGAGTATCCATGCTCAAAACTTCATCCGTCTGCAATAATTCCTGAACTTCTGATAAAAATTCTTTC
Source organism: Candidatus Symbiopectobacterium sp. 'North America' (assembly GCF_015762685.1). Taxonomy (GTDB): domain Bacteria; phylum Pseudomonadota; class Gammaproteobacteria; order Enterobacterales; family Enterobacteriaceae; genus Symbiopectobacterium. Next base: position 10,516 of record NZ_PEHF01000055.1, read on the forward strand.
TCAGTCATGATTGTCGCTCCAATTATCATCAATTATTCACTTTAACTGCCGGATTACCAGACATATAGCAGTTATTACCACAGCCCTTATAAACCACAGACACAGGAACTATCGTATTTTCGTTTCCAATACGTGATTTAGGAAGTAAAACTGAAGATGTTGCAATAATATTTTCACTTCCAACCTTAACATTTCCAAGGACACGGACGTTAGGCGATATAAAATTAAAGTCACCAATAATAGCATCATGCCCAACTTCGACGCCGCCATTAAACAAATTTCCGTTTCCAATATGAACATTGGTTGAAATCAAAGTTCGTATGGCTAAAATATTACCATCACCAAGCTCACTGTGCGGAAATAAAATACATGATGGGTCAATAATATTTGGCATTTTCACGCCGCGATTCTTCAGATAAGTATATATACTTTTTCTTATAGCAGGCTTTGCTACGCCGATCACCGCACAATCGTTTTCCTCAAATACAAAACCATCTACGTCACAAACATATAACTCTTTGTATTCTTTATAATTTTCAGGATTGTCGTATCCGTTATGTCCGAGAAACCCACCAAATTGGATTTTTTCACCCGCTTGCATCATCCTATCTATATATGAATAGACTTCGCGAGCCAGGCCATCACCACCAACAATAAAAATACGATTCATATAATCATTCCATACCCAAAAGACAAAAAAGCGAATATACAGCGCTAGTCGTCTCCAGCTGTTGCATTTTTGATTAGTGAGATGATTTTTTCCTGCTCTTCTATATCTAAATCTGGATAGATAGGAATACACAGTACAGAATTGGCAATACTGACAGACTCAGAGAGATCTCCCCTTTTATGCATCTTATACATAGGGAAATCACTTATCAGGGGGTAGAAATAACGGCGAGCAAAAACACCTGCAGCTTTCATTTTGTTGTAGAGTGCGTCTCTGCCACAAGGGTAGCGATTGTCTATAAATATAGGAAAGTACGCATAGTTCCATTCAACATTGTCAGGAACATCAACTATTCTGATACCCTCTATATCAGATAAGACATGACAATACCTTTCAGAAATGGATTTTCTCAACTCAAGTGCTTTGTCGATATATTGTAACTGTAACAATCCAAACGCTGACTGAACTTCATTCATTTTGCCATTAATTCCTGGCGCTACAACAGTCACTTCATCGGTAAAACCAAAATTCTTAAGGTAATCAATTCGTTTTTTTGTTTTCTCATCAGGACAAATTATTGCCCCACCCTCAATGGTGTTAAATACCTTCGTGGCATGAAAACTCAGTATTGATAAATCACCATGGTTAAGAATGCTGACACCCTCTTTTTTGACACCAAAAGCGTGTGCTGCATCATAAATGACCTTCAACCCATAAATATCTGCGATTTGTTGAATACGCTCAACATCTGCGGGTATCCCGTAGCAATGCACAGGTAAAATTGCTGACGTCGCTGATGTGATCAGTTGTTCAATTTTTTCTGGATTGATATTGCACGTTTTAGGGTCGATATCAGCAAATACAGGCGTCAAACCATTCCACAACAACGTGTGTGATGTCGCAACGAAAGAATAGGGTGTTGTTATCACTTCCCCCGTAATGCGTAAAACTTGTAATGTAGTCAACAACGCCAGGGTACCGTTGGAAAAAACGCTGATGTACTTGACACCCAAATAGTCAGCCAATTGCTGCTCGAACTGCTGGTGAAATGGACCATTGTTAGTTAACCATTTGTTATCCCAAATTTTTTCTAGATACGGGACAAACTCCTCCAAAGGAGGAAGCAGCGGTCTATTGACATAGATATTTTTCACGCTAATGCTCTCCACGATTCATTCTTATCTTTTTTAGGCACGCTACCGCCCTGCCTTACGCTACCAGAGAACCACACCACTTTTGCTTGCCCATACCTTTTGTGCTGTAATTGATGGCGAGTACAGCCATCAATTACATATTGAGAAGTCATTGCCAGCATACATCACAACTCAAAGGTCCTTGTCACATAATAACATTTTGAGCGGTGATTACTCTACTTATCAATACCCGAATGCACATGCTTGCGCAGGTTTACCATCACAGTAATTCATCCAGACGCCTCGCATCATTTGCTCAAAGTACAGTGAGGGCGACCCACCTTGTTTTTCAATCGCCTTGAAGCGAGCCCGTAAGGCCTGCCGGCATTGATTCAGTTCATCAAGCCGAGTTGACCAGCTAATGGCTTGCTCGATGTATTCTTGCTTTGAAGAAGCGACAAATCCGTCCAAGACCAGTGCGTTTAATGCAGCAACACCTTGCCATGTATGGTAGTTTTCCCCCGTCAACATGAGTGTCGGCACCCCCATCCAAAGCGCATAGTTGGTAGTTGTCCCTCCAGAGTAAGGGTAAGTATCAAGCAATAAATCAATTTCATGATGTAATGCCAGATACTCACTTAACGACAGCCTTTCATGAAAAACAAGTTGAGATGATGCTATTCCATAGCTATCAAATTTAGCGCGCAAAATGGCAATGTCTTGTTTACCGGAGAGACCTGCGATAATCATTCGACTATCGGGCACCGACTTGAGTATTTGGGCCCATGCATCGCAAATATAATCGTTAAGTTTTTGTATACGATTCATGCTAGCAAACGTGAATCCCCCACGTTTTATAGCAGGTAATTCGTTCACTTCAGGGCTATTGTCCACAATTTTAAATTGAAGTTCGCTACGCAGATAAACCAGCTTTTCCACAAATTGTTGTTGGAAGTTTTTCGTTCTCGGAGCCAAATTAAAAACAAGGAAATAGTCCATTGCTGACATTCCTGTGGTGCCAGGACAACCAATCCAGCTTATCTGTATGGGAGCAGGTTTAAACGCAAACATAGGCAAGCGATTACACGCAGTATGACCAGAAAGATCAAACAGAATATCAATCTGTTCCTCATGGATTAGCTCAGCTAACTCTATATCGCTCTTGCGATACACAGCGTGCCATCCGTCAGCAGTTTGCTCAAAGGACTGCGTAACATTGTCGTACTTATTTGATGACGCAAAGCCATAAAGCGAAAAGTGCTCCCGATTGATACTCTCCCAAATGGGCCTTAAGAAGTTCGCCACTTGGTGATTCCATAGATCTCCAGAAACAAAACCAACGCGTAATTTACGCCCAGGTTCCCGTATTCCTTTCGGGATGAAATGCCGATGATACTGTTGTGCCAGTTGCTCGACCAATACACCATACCCTCGGTGCTCTGCATAAAGTGACTCAGGCGTTTCCCGTACATCGTGTAGCAGCGTGAAAAGATAGCTGCTATATAAATCACAGTCATCAGGAGCAATAGCACGCATACGGCGAAAACAGTCCACAGCTTCACTCATCCGCCCTTGCGAGCTGAGCAGGTTGGCCAGGTTGTTTAATATGTTAGGTTCTTCTGGCGCATATTGTTCTGCTTTTCGAACGCAAAATTCAGCTTGGGCCATCTCATTGCTGTCTTTATACAAGGTGCTGAGCATATTCCATGCCCCTGCATTACGACGATCGCAACGCAATATCTTGCGTACCAAACGCCCGGCATAGTAGTGTCGGTAGCTATACCAAAAGGCATAAGCAGCATCCAGGTATACACTCCAGCTCGTAGCATGCATCGACAATGTTTTCATCAAGGCAGCCAGCCCCTCGTCATATGCACCTGTCTTTAAGTTTGTTTGCCCGAGCAGATACCAGCAATACATGTTCGATGGCATTTCTTCGACCAACGCTTTAGCCTTGCTCCGAGCCGCCGCATAATCACTAATACTGATAAGGTCTCTAATTTGCTGTTGTACCTTTTTATCGACTGGCCTAGCATCAGCCACACGTTTACTGTGGTGAGACTTCTTCACTTTTTCTGAATCCGGGCTGATGTATCCCCCGATGCTGGTTTCACTGCAATACATGATCAATGCCCCGAGATAGCGCTCGCTCTTTGATGAACATGCTTGCAACAGTTGCTGAAAATAATGTTGCCAGGCAGGGACGCTCCCCCACAGCACGCCTCCTATACGTAGACGCTCCATGAACTCGTAGCAATCAGCGTCAAGTGGCATGTCAGATTTCTGGCATAACAGCAGCCTCAGGTAATCTTGTTCTTGCTGAGTAAAGGTAAACGTAATCTTGTCATGCCAAAGATTGAAAGCACCGATAGCGGTATGCGCGGGTACGTTACCCCGCAATAAGGCAGCAACACAAGGTAGGAGCTGTACTGATGTCGATGAGCTACTATTATAACGCCCTTGTTCTTGGCTAAAGTGCAATCCATCGATTCCACTGCGAAAAAGCATTGTAAGCGCATCCAACACATCCTGCTGATGCTGCTTATCTTCTTTATCATATTCTGGCGCTCGGGTATTAAACACCAATTGATCAAAACTGACACTGTGGGGCCAGGCATCACTGATCACATCCATCATGTTCAGCGCTAAGTCATGATTGATATGCACAACAACACCACTGCCAGAATAATGCGCATTGGCCACATAGCCTTCGTTAGTTACACCTCGCTGAAAACTCCCCGCCCAATGAAAATGCGTCAACCGCGCTAAATCAGGTGTTGGCAGAATGTCCTTTGCACGCTGTTCAGGCACTAACAAACTAAAACGATGGCTACGTCCAACAGCAAAATCCAGGTATTGCTGACCCAGCAACTTGTTATCACCCGGGCATATTGCATTATGCAGTTTCTCAACGTCACCACCATAGTACCCCGCAATCTCGGTATGAGGCAGAAGATCCCCTACATAGGCAAATCCAGCACCGGCAGCCATAGCATGGAAATCGAGTAGATAGCATGGCTCATTCAAACCCTGAAGATACCTCAGACTCAAGGCTAAATCTGAGCTGGTTTCAGCGTGTTTAACCAGCTCACGCATTGGTTCACTTAATGTATTTTTTGCAGCCAGTCCCAGAGACATGAAAGTTAGCATCGCACGAGCACTATCAAGTTGTTCTGCTGGCGTTTGTGCCAGGCTGCTATGCAATTGCAGCGCATCCTGCAATACTTCAGCAACCTTATAGCCGGGATAAGTACTCCATGCCAGACAAGCTATCCCTTTGGGCGTTAAATGCAGCTTAACCCATTCTAATAGCGCCGAGCGCATTGCATTATTGATCGTAGAGAAATGACCATGAATGATAATGTAATCAAACTCCCCCAAATCACTGTTTAATAATTCATCAATTCCCGCGGTCGCCAACTGAAGATTTGGCACTGACATTGTGCGTAATGCATGTTGCCCTTGGCTAATCAGCGCATCATCCAGATCAATACCAACCGCCTGACTCTTTTCATAAGCAAGTACAAACGGCAGTATGTTATCCCCAGCACCACATCCCAGTTCAAGTACTCTGGCTTTTTCTACTGCAGGCGTATGGATACAGTATAAATAGGCCACCGCCTTGATATGTACCGGCGATGCATATGACGTTTCAATTTGTGGGCGATGTACTGTTTCATCAGCAACATTAACAAGGTCAACAGAATTATCTTGCATATTAAGTGGATATCCTTAATTCATTAGTCCAATCGCTTTACGGTGGCATAGCTGCTCAATAGCAACTATTGATCCGCTGAGTAAGGTTGCCCGACTGAAAAACTCTCAGGTTCCAGCCTTAAACAATAACGCCGCCAACATTCACGCCACATCTGCCCCACGCAGTCTGAAACCGATACCTTACCAGCACCATCGCTAGCCGCTTTTACACGATCGCGCAGGCTAAGACGAATGGCATTGAGTTCGTTAGTTTTACTCGACCAAAGCACAGCTTTTTCGATGAATTCGTCTTTACTGTACCCAATAAACGCCGACAATCCGCAAGACTGCATAATGGATGCCCCCTGACGTGACACCAGTGTCTCACCCGCCAGTGAAATGGTTGGTACCCCCATCCATACAGCATGATTTGTGACAGTGCCGCCTGTAAATGGAAAGGTATTTAACAACAAATCGACGTCGTTATGCGCCTGAAAATAATGTTCTAACCTCATGTTTTCAAATAGCTTAACTCGATTGATATCAATACCTCGGCGGTGCAAATTCTCAATAATGTGAGCCCAAATAGCACTCGGCATGTTGCCAATGCGCATTCTTGACGTTGGAACGCGTTTTAATATCTCCGCCCACGCATCTAACACATCATCATTGACCTTATTCGGGCGGTTGAAACTGCCAAAGGTGAAATAGCCGTTCTTAAGTGCAGGCAATGGGTTGACAGGTATCGTGGATTCCTTGTTGTCAAAACTATTCGGCAGAGAAAGGTAGATCAATTTTTCCGTAAATTGCGCCTCAATCACGGGATCTTTCGCCACAGGGAAAATAGTCGCGTAATAATCCATTACAGGCAATCCCGTGGTAGTATGATAACCAACCCAAGAAATTTGTATCGGCGCGTGTTTTAACGCAAAGGTGCTTAACCGGTTGTATCCGGTATGCCCAGAAAGATCGATCAATATATCAATCTTATCCGTCTTTATCATCTCGGCTAATTCAATTGGGTTGACATATTGAATATCTCGCCAGGCATCTGAGGTTGCTTCGAAGTGATCCGTACCCGCATTGCGCAAATAGGAGGGGCTGTTGTTGTAGCAGTATAATTCAAACAGTTCCCGATCTAACTTGTCCCAAATCGGTGTGAAAAAAAAGCCCACTGGATGCCAATATCTAAGGTCACCAGATACAAAACCGATACGCAGTTTCCTATCGAAAGATTTTTCGAGGGGTCGATAACCTTCGAACGTCTGATGCGCGGCCCATGCCATTTCTCCTTTGGCATAGGCCAAATGACAATCCATAAGCTCTTGGGCAGTCGCATTTTTACTGTGAGAAAGAATAAATGCCAATTGGCTGTAGACATAGTAATCAGAAATCGGATCTCTTATCGCTTTACGTAGAAACGCAATTCCCTCATCAGTCTTTGCCTGTTCGCAAAGGCATCCCCCCAATAGACCAACGATTTGCTGATTATTCGGCACTAATGCCATCGCCTGTCGTGCACAGTATTCGGCATGATCTAATGTTTTACTCACTTTGTAAGAGTCCAAGCAAAAACCAATCTGGAGAGCTTTTCCGGTTACAGAGCAAAATTGCACGGGCTAACCGCCCTGCAGTCCAAAACACTCGGTGTTGGTAGAGCGCCATCGCCAACTCTGAGTAAACAAATAAAATCGTTGAGTTATAAGATAATATACGCGTTAGCATCAGTGCAGTTGATGCATCATCCGCAACCCGCCGATAAAATCGTGATAAATAATAACAACCGTTTATCGTTTTCAGAAGTCGCTCTCGTTCATGCTCTACAAGCGCGATCGCTTTTTCATTTTTACTTTTAATCAGAAGACTATTAATTTCAATAACCAACTCACCATCTATCGAGTCTTCATCCTGATTCGCAGCGTTTGTGTCTGTTTCATTGGCCAGAAGTTCAAAGGTGCAAGTATAGAATCCTCCTGCCGAAACATTGCTGGAGAACAGTAATAACGCACAAGGTACTCGATTAAGATCAACTAATTCTGCATTGCGCGCGACCTGCTGATAATAGCGTTTCCAGCCCAGTGCAGATGCGTTTAACACACCTTTATGGTGCAGGTTGTCAACCAACGTTCGGTTGGTTGCTGTAAGGGTTAAGCTTGGAAGTAACAGTTGTTCCCGTTCTTCTTCCGTAAGCCCTACCACTTCTTGCCACAGATTAATGACAGACAGCGATCCTGGCGCACTCTGCAACTGGAGCTTAACACTCTCGCTAGCTGCAACATGGTGCTCATTGCACAAACTGTGGCGATCTTTGTCCAACTGAAAATGGAGGCTTGAGATGCCTTTATTCAGCAATGCTTTCAGTGCATTGATTATTTTCTTCTCTAGATCGGCCGAAAAAGGCGATTCTGGATCATCATCTGGCAATCGACAATGAAAGACGAGTTGGTCAAAGCTGACACTATACGGCCAAGCATCTCCGAGGGTGTCAAGGATACACATCGTCAGAATATTGTCTGTAGAAACAGCGACACCATCATGACTGGCGAGCGAGTTATGAATAACACGAAGATCGGAAGCCTGACGGCGGAACCCCCCAGCCCAACGCATATCCGCCAATCGGGAATAATCAATCTGCTCAGATACTTCTGGAGCCCTACTCTGCGATACCAATAAACTAAAACGCTGACTACGATTTACTGCAATATCCAAATATTGCTGACCCATCACCTTTCCACATCCAAAGGCGATATCCTGCCACCGTTCATCTAACGCTTTGTTGTAAAAATCGGGCGTTTCTGTTTCAGGCCTCACATCACCCACGTAGGCCAAACCGCAATTTTCGATACGGTTATTAAATTCGACTAAATAACTGGATTCGTTTTTGCTTTCCAGAAAATAGTTTATGAATAAATCGCCTGACAGTGCATTCGCTTTCTTCAGAGGTAAGTCAAGACGGCTTTCGGTTCGGGGATACCTGGTTAAGCCAAGACAACATCGCTTTTCCCTGCTCGACTTGCTCGGTAAAATTTTCCCCCCGACAACTGTGAAGTTGGATCGCATCGCGTAGTGCCTCCATGGATTTAGCTCCGGGCTGGCAAAACCAATCTAGAGCAATAATGCCTTTCACACTCAACTTTTGTTGAAAAAACGCCAGCAAGAGATCGGTCACGTCATTGGCAAGCAGGGAAAAACTCCCCTGAACAATGATGTAATCAAAATTCTCCCACGAGTTGCCCAGTAATGCTTCCAGAGACAAACTGTAAAGATGTAGGTTGGTCGGCAACAGGATATCTGCATTTTTCTGTTTTTCAGGGAGAGACTCTGATGCTAATTCAACCCCAACGATCTGCGCAGAAGGGTAAGCAGTGGCAAAAGGCAGTAAGTTTAATCCGTCTTCACACCCAAGCACTAAAGTACGCGAATATTCAGCTGGCACAGTGTCAATGCCGTACAGCCACGAAACAGCCCGAATATGTTCAACCGAACCATAGACTCGCTCCATTGGGGTTGGAACAATGTCCTCAGCCGTGGTGTTCTTTACGTCACTATTGTTCTTGTTGCCCAACTTACTGTACTGTCTAAAGCCGCCATTTGACCAACTCCCAATTAAACCTACCTGCAGACTATCAACCTTGATACACACACAATCCAGCAAGGACGTTATTCTTCTAGCCGTTATTATCCGGCACTAACGTAAAAAAATAAAAACTTGTGCTTTTAAACAAAAAAAGCCAGTCCGGAGGCTGGCTTTGAAAACTGAGTATAGCAATTAACGCAGCAGAGACAGAAGAGTCTGCGGAACCTGGTTGGCTTGGGCCAATACAGCAGTACCAGCCTGTTGCAGAATCTGGTTTTTGCTCATGTTAGACACTTCGGTCGCCATATCAGCATCTTCAATACGACTACGTGCAGCACTCAGGTTAGTTACGGTGTTTTTCAGGTTAGTGATGGTGGATTCAAAACGGTTCTGAATCGCACCCAGATCACTACGTTGCGTATCAATGGCTTTCAGTGCAGCGTCCAAATCAGCCAATACGGTAGTATCCAGAACGTCAACACCTTTCGCGCCAACTTGACGTTGACCAGCAGCAGTACCGGTACCGGAAACAGTAACCTGGCCACCAGAAGCAGCGGCAGAACCAGCGGAATCAAATTTGTTCCAGCCAGAGTTGCCTTTCAGGGTGATAATGATAGTTTCGCTATCGTTAGCACCGACCTGGATGGAAATAGACGTATTAGCACTGGTTTGGGACAGCACTTTGATACCGTTGAACTGAGTCTGAGAAGCAACGCGGTCAATTTCTTCCAAACGTTGGTTAACTTCAGACTGGATGGAGTCGATGTCAGATGCAGAGTTAGTACTATTCTGTGCCTGAACAGACAGTTCACGGATACGCTGCAGGTTGTTGTTGATTTCGTTCAGAGAACCTTCAACAGTCTGCGCGATTGAGATACCGTCGTTCGCGTTACGAGCAGCCTGACTCAAACCTTTGATATTTCCGGTGAAACGGTTAGCAATCGACTGACCAGCAGCATCATCTTTAGCGCTGTTGATGCTATAGCCTGAAGACAGACGTTCAATAGCTGTCCCCAGTGCGGACTCAGATTTATTCAGGTTATTTTGTGCTACCAGCGACAGGCTGTTAGTGTTGATCACTGCCATAGTTGTATTCCTTTTTCAATTAAAGTCAGTTAGGGGGGGGACAGCGTTTGCTGCCCACGGTTTCATCACCGTCCTAACTTGATATCGGCGCTCCTTTCAGAAGCTTTAATGATTTTTTAAAATTTCCTTCGAAGTGGATTACTGATTAAAATACGCTGTAGCGGATGCCATCGTGCCATCTCAGTTCTGCTGAAAGATTATACTAAACTTTGTTCATTATTTGCCGATAAGCTTCTAAAGGCATTAACCTATTCATAAGGAATTACCATGGAAAGCATCAGCTTCACAGATCCCACCAGCATAATGAGCGATAGCCTTTCGAAATTAAAAACCAATGAAAAGACTCGCTTAACCCCGGTAAAGGGACAACAAAAGCTTTACGAAAACCGAGATAAAGCCTTTGACACCCTTAAGAGTGCACTAGAAAAGCTGAACAATGCCGCAGAAGCATTGACCAAAGCAAGCAGTATCAATAAAACCAGTGTTAGCAGCACCAATACCGCTTTCACAACAACAACGGATAGCAAAGCAACTAACGGCAATTACAGTGTAGAAGTGAAGACACTTGCTACCGCGCAATCCTTGATCTCGGGTGAATTCGCCAGCAATACAGCACAGCAGGGAGCAGCGACAGAAAACAATACCCGGACCCTGACTATCAGCCAGCCTGGTCAGGATAAACCACTTGAAATCAAATTGGCCGATGACCAGACATCATTAGTGGGCATCCGTGATGCAATTAATAAGGCTAATGGCAATGTTGGTGCGAGTATCATCAAAGTGGATGACGATACTTATTATTTGTCTATCACGGCCAAAGACACGGGCACCGATGCCAAGATGACTATCAGCGTCACCGGTGATGACACGCTGAATAGCAAATTGAATTATACCTCCGATACAGGTGCTGGCAGTGGTGCAATGACGCAGCAAACTGCCGCGCAAAATGCATCAATAAAGTTTAATGGCATGACGATTGAGCGCCAAAGTAACACGATTTCTGATGCTATTGACGGCATTACATTAACCTTGAAATCCCAGACAGCGACGAATTCATCAGAGACACTATCAATCGCCAGTGATATTGCGCCGATGAAGACAGCCGTGCAAAATTACGTCGATGCGTACAATGCACAGCAGACTACAATTGGTACTTTGACCAAATATACAGAGGTAGATCCTGGTTCTGATGCACAAAGCACCAGTAAAGGTGTACTGCTTGGTAACAGCACTGTCCGTGGTATCCAGACCTCGCTGAAAACACAAATCTCCTCCGCTCAGAGCGGTATGGATATCAGTACGCTCAATGAAATGGGCGTTAAACAAAACCCCAAAACCGGCATGCTTGAGATTGATAGCGATAAGCTAACAACTGCACTGACAGATAATTCCAGTCAGGTATTAAATTTTTTCGTTGGCGACGGAAAAACCACCGGCTACTCTACGCAAGTCACTAATTATTTAGACAACGTTCTTGATTCCAGCAAAGGGGCAATCCAAACCGCTAAAGACAGTAACGCAGCGACGCTGAAAACCATTAAAAAAACCTACGATCGCACTCAGCAAAGTATCGAAGATAATATTGCGCGCTATAAAGCGCAGTTTGCCCAGATTGATAAGTTGGTTTCTAAAATGAATCGCACCAGCGATAATCTGATAAAACAACTCGCTGCCTTAAACAAAAGTAGTTAATGGAGAAAGCCACTGATGTACAGCAGAAATGGCAGCCAGGCCTATGCCCAAGTTGGCCTGGAAAGCAGTGTGATGAGCGCCAGCCCACATCAGCTCATTGTGCTGCTTTTTGACGGTGCGCGCAGTGCGTTGGTCCGTGCGCTGATTTTATTACAGCAGAATGATATTGTTGGTAAAGGTTACGCTTTATCCAAAGCTATCGATATCATCACGAATGGCCTTAAAGCGGGCTTAGACATAGAAAAAGGCGGTGAGTTGGCAGAGAACCTTGCCGCCCTTTATGATTACATGGTTCAACGTTTGATGATTGCCAATTTGCATAATGATGCAAAGGTTATCGACGAAGTTGAAACATTGCTTAATAGCATCTCTGATGCCTGGCGCCAGATTGGCCCTACACCGCAAGCGGTACAGAGCGGAGCAGCATAAATGACAACGCTTTCGCAACTGCTTAAGTATTATCAGCAGCTTCAGCTACTGAGCCGGCATATATTGGCTCTGGCTAACAACGGCGCATGGGATGAAGTGGTCGAACAAGAGATTATCTACATCCAGTCGGTGGAGAATCTGAGCAAGATGCCGATTCCCGATAATCTGGGCAGTGTAATGCAGTTGCAATTTCGCAAAATTTTGCGAGAAATCGTAGAAAGTGAAGCGCAAATAAAAGAGTTACTGCAAAAACGCATGGATGAGCTGAGTTCATTAATGCAAATATCAGTTAAGCAGCATAGTGTCAATGCCGCCTATGGTGAACTCCCGCCCCAAGGTGTTATTCCTGACAATATTAATCCTCAAGAGTGACGGTGCCAGGGCAGTTTGCCATGTGCAATAAAAAACCATTCTGACGTCGTCGGAATGGTTTTTTAGACTGAAGCTTACCAACTCGGTTTCGCCAGATACTGACTCAGACGGAAAGGCTCATCATTTCCTGATAAGCAGCAACCAGCTTGTTACGTACCTGGATACCCATTTGCATATTGATTGAGGATTTCTGTAAATCCACCATCACATCATTCAATTCAACGCCCGGTGTACCCAAGGTGAACTTTTGCGCTTGCTCACGTGCGGCTTGTTGAGTGCCACTAATGTTATCCAATGCAGACTTTAGCTCACTCGCAAAACCAGGCTCGATAGTCGGTTTAACGCCAGGATTGTTCGCCGCTTGTAACGCGGTAGCCTGCAATTGCTGCACTACGCTCTCAATACCTTGAACTGACATTGTCTCTCACTTTTTCCCACAGGAATGCCCCACAACAGCGCCATCTTTCGCAAATGATTTCGTGACAAGGAGCTTATTGCTCCACGTTGCTATCGCACAAAAATCATCCGATTAACACAGTGCACTAAACTACCATATCAGTCTTATCCTAAAAGGCGTAAAAGACAGGGAAAATGCCACCTTATCGGAGCATCGTTTTTGCCGTTACGGAAAATAATACTACGCCGACAAAAGTAGGTGCACGTATTAACGATTGCGCAATCAGGGAGTGCTGTTTTGTTACGTACCAACGTTAATTTTATCGCTCAACAACCAAGCAGAGAACGAGTATGAACGCCGCAACCGATTTTATGTCCGGTGGAAAAGGGTTTGGCGAGATACTCAACCGCTTGCGCGCCAATCCTAAAATTCCCCTGTTAGTTGCGGCAGCAGCTGCAATTGCAATTGTTGTCGCTATGGTACTATGGGCAAAAGGCCCTGATTACCGGGTGCTCTACAATAACGTCAATGACCGTGATGGTGGAGCCATTGTCAACGAACTGACAAAAATGAATATCCCTTACCGATTTGCTGAAGGTGGCAGTGCAATCCTGATCCCCTCAACAAACGTGTATGAAACCCGTTTACGCCTTGCTCAACTGGGACTTCCCAAAGGAGGGGCGGTTGGTTTTGAATTGCTCGATCAGGAAAAGTTTGGTATCAGCCAATTTAGCGAGCAGATCAACTATCAGAGGGCGCTAGAAGGCGAACTGTCACGCACCATTGAAACGCTCGGACCAGTGCAAACAGCACGAGTGCATCTGGCGATACCTAAGCCCTCACTGTTCGTTCGCGAACAGAATGCACCCTCTGCGTCCGTAACGTTGAACTTGCAACCGGGCCGTGCCTTGGATGAAGGGCAAATCAACTCCATCGTCTACATGATTTCAAGCAGCGTGTCCGGCTTGCCCCCCGATAACGTCACCGTTGTAGACCAGATGGGCCGCCTGCTCACCTCCGCGGGTGCAGCTGGACGCGATATAAACGCGACACAGCTGAAATATGTGACAGAAATCGAGTCTATGTATCAGCGCCGCATTGAAGCCATTATTGCCCCTATTGTCGGCGGCGGTAACGTGCATGCGCAAGTCACAGCACAAGTCGACTTTTCCGCACGTGAACAAACCGATGAACAATACCAGCCCAACTCTGCACCAAATCAAGCAGCTACTCGATCACAACAAACCAGTCAAAGTGAGCAACGTGGTGGGCCCAACGTGGGGGGCGTCCCTGGTGCATTATCTAACCAGCCAGCTCCGGCACCCACAACGCCTATAGCGACACCGGCAAATAACGCCGCTAATGCTAACAACGCGAACCAAAATCAAAACAATAACCAGAACCCGCAGCAGGCCAATCAGCAGAATCAAAATGCAGCGACGGGCGCGCAAGGTAATTCAGTTATACAAACGTCAAACTCACGTAATGATGCAACAACAAATTACGAAGTTGATAAGACAATTCTGCATACCAAACACAGCACCGGAGGCATTAAGCGTCTTTCTGTTGCCGTTATAGTCAACTATCTGCCACCAGGGGAAGACGGTAAGCCCATCGCCTTGTCGGAAGAGCAGATAAAGCAAATTGACACCGTTGCGCGCGAAGTCATGGGTTTTTCAACTGAGCGTGGTGACTCATTAAACGTTGTCAACACACCGTTTATGTCTACCAGTGATGCTGCCAGCGAACTCCCCTTCTGGCAGAAACAGGCCTTCTTCGAGCTGATGGTTGAAGTCGGACAGTGGCTTCTGGTTCTTCTTGTCGCTTGGATCGTTTGGCGTAAGCTGGTTAGACCGCAATTCAAGAAACGTGAAGAACAGTTGGCTGCGGCTAATGCAGCGGCACAAATGCGCAACAATTCTAACGATGTCATAGTTAAGCTGAGCAAAGACGAAGAAGAACTGCAACGTCGCTCACAACAGCGCATCAACACCGAGTTGCAAAGCCAGCGTGTACGCGATCTGGCTGAAAACGATCCGCGCGTCATCGCCCTGGTTATTCGCCAATGGATGAGTACTGAACTATGAGTATGAAAGGCACAGAAAATAGCGCCATCTTGTTGATGACCGTGGGCGAAGATCTCGCAGCAGAGGTATTTACTCACCTTTCAACGCGTGAAGTGCAGAATTTGAGTACGGCAATGGCGAATCTGCGCCAAGTCTCGCCGCAACAGTTGGCAGAAGTACTCAACGAGTTCGAGGTGGAAGCAGAACAATACGCCGCATTGAGCGTCAATGCCGGTGATTATCTGCGCTCGGTGCTGGTGAAAGCGCTGGGCGAAGAGCGAGCATCCAGCCTGTTGGAGGATATTCTTGAAAGCCGCGAAACGAGCGGCGGTATCGAAACCCTCAACTTTATGGAGCCGCAAACTGCCGCAGATATTATTCGCGACGAGCACCCACAAATTATTGCAACCATCCTGGTGCATTTAAAACGGGCGCAGGCTGCGGATATTCTGGCACTGTTTGATGAGCGGTTGCGTAACGATGTCATGCTGCGTATTGCCACTTTCGGCGGCGTTCAACCTTCAGCGTTGGCAGAACTGACCGAAGTGTTGAATGGCTTGATGGATGGTCAGAACGTGAAACGCAGCAAAATGGGTGGTGTTCGTACTGCGGCCGAGATTATCAACCTGATGAAGAGCCAGCAGGAAGAGGCAGTTATCGATGCTGTTCGCGAGTTCGATGGCGAACTGGCACAAAAAATCATCGACGAAATGTTCCTGTTCGAAAACCTTATTGATGTGGACGATCGCAGTATCCAGCGCCTGTTGCAAGAAGTGGAATTCGAATCGCTGCTGTTGGCACTGAAAGGCTCCAACGAGCCGTTACGCGAGAAGTTCCTGCGCAATATGTCGCAGCGGGCGGCAGAAATTCTGCGCGATGACCTCTCGACTCGCGGCCCGGTTCGCATGTCTCAAGTGGAAAACGAACAGAAAGCCATCCTGCTTATTGTGCGTCGTCTGGCCGACAGCGGCGAGATGATCATCGGTGGCGGCGAGGATGCTTATGTCTGATGCCGCTGACAACATGGCCTGGAAGCCCTGGAAGCTGAAAGACTTGGCATCCCCGTTTGATGTCGAGCCTGAACCGAAAATCGACGTTGTCGAACCGGAAGAAGCAGCACCAGAGTCGGTGGATCAATTCCGCTCGTTTGAGGCGGAACTGGAAAGTATGCGTGAGCAGACCATGCGGCAGGCGCGCGAAGCAGGCTTTGCCGAGGGACGCCAACAAGGCTATGACGCAGGGTATCAGGAAGGGCTGACTGCTGGTACGCAGCAAGGTACGCAAGATGCCTTGCTGCAACAGCAGCCGATGATTGAGCATATGCAGCAGTTGGTGAGCGCGTTCCAGCAGACATTGGATGCTATGGACAGCGCTATTCCAGCGCGCTTGACGCAATTAGCCTTGACCGTTGCGAAACAGATTATTGGTCAGGCACCGCTGTGCGATGGCACCGCGTTGCAGCATCAGATTCAACAGTTGATCCAGCAGGAGCCGCTGTTCAGTGGGAAAGCGCAATTACGGGTCAATCCCAGCGATCTCGAGTGTGTAGAAGCAGCGCTTGGACCCACGCTGGAACAGCACGGCTGGCGATTGCTAGCCGATGGTCAACTGCATCCAGGCGGATGCAAAGTGAGCGCAGAGGAAGGCGATCTCGATGCCAGCCTCGCCACGCGCTGGCATGAGCTATGCCGATTGGCTGCGCCGGGAGAGTTATGATGACCCATCACCTCGCACGTTGGTTTGCCGAATTGGACGCTTTCGAAAAGCGTATCAAAGAGACACCGTCCGTGCGTCGTTACGGGCGTTTAAAGCGTGCGACCGGGTTGGTGCTGGAAGCTACAGGACTACAAATGCCCTTGGGCGCGACCTGCCTGATTGAACGCCACATGGGCACTAAAACGGATGAAGTTGAGTGCGAGGTAGTTGGCTTTAACGGTCAGAGCCTATTCCTGATGCCACTGGAAGAAATGGAAGGCATCACACCGGGTGCGAGAGTCTATGCCCGTGTCGCGACGCAGGGTGTGGTGCAAGGGAAGCAATTGCCTTTAGGGCCGGAGTTGCTTGGTCGTGTTCTTGATGGCAGCGCTAAACCGCTTGATGGCTTACCGCCCCCGGAAACCGGCTATCGCGCACCGCTGATGACTGCGCCTTTTAACCCTCTCCAGCGTACACCGATTGAAGATGTACTGGACGTGGGTGTGCGCGCCATCAACGCACTGTTAACCGTGGGCCGTGGCCAACGTATGGGCTTGTTTGCCGGTTCCGGTGTCGGTAAAAGCGTACTGCTGGGTATGATGGCACGCTATACCAAAGCAGACGTTATCGTCGTCGGGTTGATCGGCGAACGCGGTCGGGAAGTGAAAGATTTTATTGAAAACATACTGGGTGACGAAGGGCGAGCGCGTTCAGTGGTCATCGCCGCGCCTGCGGACGTCTCTCCCCTGCTACGTATGCATGGAGCCGCTTATGCAACGCGTATTGCTGAAGATTTTCGCGATCGCGGCCAGCACGTATTGCTGATCATGGATTCTCTGACGCGTTATGCAATGGCACATCGTGAAATTGCATTGGCTATCGGTGAGCCACCGGCCACCAAAGGCTATCCACCGTCGGTGTTCGCCAAACTGCCTGCGCTGGTTGAACGTGCGGGCAATGGTATTCACGGCGGCGGATCGATTACCGCGTTCTATACGGTGCTGACCGAAGGTGATGACCAGCAGGACCCAATTGCGGACTCAGCGCGTGCTATTCTGGATGGACATATTGTCCTGTCGCGCCAATTGGCCGAATCCGGTCACTATCCGGCCATTGATATTGAAGCGTCAATCAGCCGCGCCATGACCGCGCTAATTGATGAAAAGCACTACGCCTTGGTAAGGTTGTTTAAGCAGTTACTCTCCAGTTACCAACGTAACCGGGACTTGATAAACGTGGGGGCTTACGCGCCGGGCAGCGATCCGACGCTTGACCAGGCCATTCGCCTCTACCCACAGCTTCAGGATTTTTTGCAGCAAGGCATGTTTGAACACAGTGGTTATGAAGCCTCTTGTCAGGCTTTAAACGTCATTTTTCCCCGTAGCGAGTAGGAGGACAGATGAAAACGCAGTCATCGCTGGTTACACTACGTGAATTAGCCCAAAAAGAGGTCGAAAAAACAGCGACCCAATTGGGACAAGTGCGTAAAGCCTATCAACAAGCTGAACAACAACTGAATATGCTGTTAAACTATCAGGAAGATTATCGCGGTAGGTTACAAGTGACGATGTCTGAGGGCATGGCCAACACCAGTTGGCAGAATTTCCAGCAATTTATTCAAACGCTGGACGTCGCTATTGATCAGCATCAGAAACAACTGCAACACTGGAATTCGCGCCTAGATCTGGCGATGAAAACCTGGCAGGAAAAGCAAAAGCGCCTCAATGCGTTCGAGACGCTACAAGAAAGAGAAGATATCAGGCAGCTCGCGCACGAGAATCGCCTCGATCAAAAACGGATGGATGAATTTGCCCAACGGGCCTCTCTGAGGAAAACAGATTTATGATGCTGCCAATCGTTACCACAACAGCAAGCACCGGCGTCAGTGACACAGCAGGATCGGCTTCGGGGTTGCCTACAACGGATCAACTGCCTCAGAATTTCGTTCAACTGTTATCTCTGCACCTGCCGAAAAAAGCGGCCACCACCGCCGTGCCATCTGAAAACACTGCGGCGCTGAGCGGAAAAGACAGCAAGCAAAAGCTGTTGGATGCGTTGACAGCACAAGATATTGATTTAAGCCAGCAGGATTTGAATACCCTGCTCAACGTCGTTAACGGGCAAGATAATCTGGATGACAAAACGTTATCAGAACTGGTGACGTCATTACGCAAGTCTTTTGCTCAAGGCAAAGACACCTCCCTTGAGAAGGGCAGCGCCGAGGCTTCATCAACCGACATCCAAGCAGTGCAAGCGCTGATGGCGATGTTATCGCTAGTAGTAACACCTGCAACTACGCCACAAAGTGGCGAGATGTCGTCTTTGCTTCAGGCAACACAGTCGCTGTCAATACCTGGTTTGAATCAGTCAGCACAGCAAAATACCGCTTATGGCGCAACCGCGTCCGCCTCCTTGTTTGGTACACTGGCCGCGCGCGATGCGCTGACTAGCGGGAGTGATACGCTGTCAACAGCAGCATCCAATGCCAAGAATAGCCGTGCAACATCAAACTATGCGTCGCGCATCCAGGCACAGGTTGATGATAGCAGCGCCATGCAGGATAAATCGGCAGTTGTGGCCCACACCATCGCCGATGTAACCAAACAGGATAGCAATGGCACCCAAATACCGTTGACCGCACATACGACCCCGGTGAATCTGGCACCCAATGCACAGACCTCAATGATGAACAACATTGCACAACCGGGTGCGACCGTGCAGTTAAATGCGCAATTAGGCACAACCCAATGGCAGGACTCCCTTGGTCAGCAAATCATTATGCTCAGCCGCAACGGGCAGCAAAGCGTACAATTACGGTTGCACCCTGAAGAGCTGGGCACATTGCATATTTCGCTGCGACTGGATGATAATCAGGCTCAAATCCATTTAGCATCGGCAAACAGTCAGGTGCGTAGTGCCCTTGAGGCTGCGTTACCTCACCTGCTTACAGCCATGGCAGAAAGCGGTATCAACCTCGACCAAAGCAGCGTAGCGAGTGATAATAGTGGTTGGCAACAAACCCAACAGCAAATGGCGAGCAGTAACAACGATACCGGTGATAACAACGCATCTTATCGGCAGCAATTTGCGTCTTCCGCGCCCTATGGTGATGAAGTAAGTGAGATTGATATGTCAAGCACAGTCCGCGCAAGACCAGTGAGCGGTGTCGATATTTTTGCATAAACATTAGGTAAACGAACAAGTTAGCGCGATTTTTCTGGTTTATTCCTTGTATTGAATGGACGAATAGACCGGATAATCATTAACATCATATATTCATTTAGTGCTGCTCCATATTGGCATTAGATATTGATTAATAACAGGAATTCTCTTTGGCTATGTCTGACATGCAAGCTGGTTCACGGCGTAAGCGATCTATCTGGGTGATACTGCTTATTATCATTGCGCTGGCGGCAACAGGAGCTGCGGGCGTAGCATGGTGGATCTTGTACCACAAGTCCTCTTCTGCTGAGCAGCAAGTGGCATCGCCGCCTCCAGCGCCCGTATTTATGCCGTTGGACACGTTCACTGTCAATTTGGTCAATGCTGACAATAACCCCGAACGGGTACTTTATGTCGGTTTCACATTGCGTCTGTCAGACGAAGAAACCAGAACACGCTTGACGAATTATCTCCCTGAGGTGCGTAGCCGCTTGTTATTGCTGTTGTCGCGTCAGGATGCCATCTCCTTGGCAAATGAGCAGGGTAAGCAAAAGCTGATTGAACAAATCAAGCAGGTGCTTAGCCCCCCACTTGTCCCCGGACAGCCGAATCAGGTCGTTACTGACGTGTTATTCACTGCCTTTATTTTGCGGTAATTTTTATGGGCGATAGCATTCTCTCTCAAGCAGAAATTGACGCATTGCTCAACGGCGGCAGCAGCGATGATGCCAGCAGTGTTGGCGCTGCCACGAAATCGGACGATGATGTCAAGCCTTATGATCCCAATACGCAGCGACGTGTCGTTCGTGAACGTATGCAAGCGCTGGAGATCATCAATGAACGCTTTGCACGTCAATTCCGTATGGGGTTGTTCAACCTGCTACGACGTAGCCCGGACATCACCGTTGGTGCAATTAAAATACAGCCTTACCATGAGTTTGCGCGCAACCTGCCGGTGCCGTCGAACCTTAACCTGATCCACCTGAAACCGTTGCGTGGCACGGCGCTGTTCGTGTTTTCGCCAAGTCTGGTGTTCATTGCGGTAGACAACTTGTTCGGCGGTGATGGCCGGTTTCCCACCAAAGTGGAAGGACGCGAGTTCACGAACACCGAGCAGCGTATCGTAAAACGCATGTTGCGTTTGGCGCTTGACGCCTATGGCGAAGCCTGGAATGCCATCTACAAACTCGACATCGAGTATGTGCGTTCTGAGATGCAGGTAAAATTCACCAACATCACGACATCACCGAACGATATTGTGGTGATTACGCCTTTTCATGTTGAAATCGGTACGCTGTTGGGGGAGTTCAGCATTTGCATCCCTTTCTCGATGATTGAACCGTTGCGCGAAGTGCTGACCAATCCCCCCTTGGAAAACTCCCGCCAGGAAGATAAGAATTGGCGCGAAACGTTAGCTAAGCAAGTGCAACATTCTGAATTGGAGTTAATGGCCAATTTTGTTGATATACCGCTGCGGCTTTCCAAAGTATTAAAACTTCAGCCGGGTGATGTATTGCCTATTGATAAGCCCGATCGCATCATTGCTCACGTTGATGGCGTTCCGGTACTGACCAGTCAATACGGCACGCTGAATGGGCAATATGCATTACGCGTCGAACATTTGATTAACCCTATTTTGAATTCTCTAAATAATGAGGAACAGCCCAATGAGTGACACCAAGCAACCGTCCGACGACAAGGAATCCGTGGACGATCTGTGGGCTGATACGTTTAACGAGCAACAAGCCGCAGAAAAACCAAGCGCAACGGACAATATCTTCAAAAGTCTGGAGCCTTCCGATGCACTCGGCAGCTTGCAGGATATTGACCTTATCCTCGATATACCGGTAAAATTGACCGTTGAACTCGGCCGCACCAAGATGACTATCAAAGAACTGCTGCGCTTAACGCAGGGTTCCGTGGTGGCGTTAGATGGGTTAGCGGGTGAACCCTTGGATATTCTGATCAACGGCTATCTGATTGCTCAGGGTGAAGTCGTGGTGGTATCGGATAAATATGGTGTACGTATTACCGATATTATTACGCCTTCTGAGCGGATGCGTCGTTTGAGTCGCTAATGGCTGATACCCAACCTCTTGCTCCTGCGCGGTCGGCACCTATCTCTCAGGCCACGACGCAGGTTACCACCGCCCCCTTCCCTACCAGTACGCTGCTTACTCAGGTAGGCACCGTGCTGGTGGGTGTTTTGATGCTCATTCTGGCGATTGCCTGGGTGGTGCGTAAGCTCGGGTTACCCCCCCCTGTCAGACAAAATAAGCTGGTCAAGGTAGTTTCAAGCTGCCAGATCGGGCAACGCGAACGCGTTGTGGTGGTCGAAATTGAGGATACCTGGCTGGTACTGGGTGTAACGACACAACAGATTACGCCGTTGCACACGCTGCCCGTTCAAGAAATGGATGACGCGCCTGCTGGCGAGATGGCCACACCAGCCAATTTCCGGCAATTATTACACAAAGTTATCAAACGTCCGGAAAAATCGGAATGAAAGTGCGTCTTCATATTCCATCGTTATCAATGCTGAAGCGCGGACTGCCGGCACTCGCTGCCATCCTGCTGCTCTTTACACCCGCTGTCTGGGCAAAGTTGCTGGGAATTATCAGCCACCCCCTCGCCAATGGCGGTCAGAGTTGGACCTTACCGGTTCAAACGCTGGTGTTCCTGACGTCATTGACGTTTATTCCGGCAACCATGCTGATGATGACCTGTTTTACGCGCATCATCATCGTCCTGGGCTTATTGCGTAACGCATTAGGTACGCCTACCGCTCCCCCCAACCAGGTGCTGTTGGGTTTGACGCTGTTTCTGACTTTTTTCATCATGTCTCCGGTGCTAAACCGGGTTTACGATGAGGCTTATGTGCCGTTCAGTCAGGATCAGATCAGCATGCAAACGGCCATTGAGCGCGGTGCTCAACCTCTACGCGAATTCATGCTGCGCCAGACACGGCAATCCGACCTGGCGTTGTTTACGCGCTTGGCTCAGATGGGCGAGATCCAGGGGCCAGAAGCGGTTCCTATGCGTGTTTTGGTCCCTGCATTTGTCACCAGTGAATTGAAAACCGCCTTCCAGATTGGCTTTACCATTTTTATCCCATTTTTGATTATCGACCTGGTGGTTGCCAGTGTGCTGATGGCGCTCGGTATGATGATGGTGCCGCCGGCCACCATTTCGTTGCCGTTCAAGCTTATGCTATTTGTGCTGGTAGACGGATGGCAATTGTTGCTCGGTTCACTCGCGCAAAGTTTTTACAGTTAATTCCTACTAAGGTCGCCCGATGACGCCAGAATCCGTAATGGCTTTAGGCTATGAAGCAATGAAGGTCGCACTGGCGCTCGCAGCCCCACCTCTGCTATCAGCGCTGTTCAGCGGATTGATAATCAGTCTGTTGCAGGCTGCAACCCAGATCAACGAAATGACGCTCTCCTTCATCCCAAAAATTCTGACGGTGTTTTTCACGCTGGTGATTGCGGGACCCTGGATGCTTAGCTTGATGCTGGATTACATGCGCACGTTGTTCGGCCAACTGCCGACGATCATTGGCTAACCATGCTGACGCTTGATAGCACACAGTGGGAAATTTGGTTCAATCAGTTCCTGTTTCCCTTGATACGCATTCTGGCGTTAATTACCACGTGCCCGGTATTCAATGAGCGTACAATCCCGGCTCGCGTGAAAATCTGCCTCGGCATTGTCATTACCCTCCTAGTCGCCCCCTATTTGCCGGTCAATACCACACCGATATTTTCCGCTGGTGGCGTCTGGATCATTCTGCAACAGTTACTTATCGGTGCTGCGCTTGGGTTCACCATGCAATTGGCCTTTGCTGCAGTCAGGCTGTCGGGCGAACTAATCGGTATGCAGATGGGATTGGCATTTGCCACCTTTTTCGATCCCACTGGTGGACCCAACATGCAAGTGCTTGCACGTTTTCTGAATATCATGGCCATGTTGTTGTTTATGGCTTTCAATGGTCATTTATGGATGATATCCCTGATCGCCGATAGCTTTCATACGCTGCCTATTAGCCCCGCACCGCTGAGTAGTGATGAATTTTTGGGCCTGGCGCGTGCAGGAAGTTTGATATTCATTAACGGTGTGATGCTCTCACTGCCTTTGATTACGCTGTTGCTGGCACTCAATATTGCTTTAGGGTTACTGAATCGCGTTGCGCCGCAGCTTACCGTTTTTGTGATTGGCTTTCCGCTTACGTTGACTGTCGGTATCATGACGGTTGGTATGCTGCTTTTTCTGCTGGCTCCCTTTGCTGAACATCTTTTTGGTGAGGTATTCGATATCCTCGCCGATGTGCTGACGCGGCTTACCATCACTCCCTGAGGTTATCCCAGTCAATTCGACGTTAAGATAGAAAATTATTGTTGGGAGAGTTCGGTACAAAAAAGAGATAAAAAAAGGGGAAAAAAGAGATAAGTAAAACAAAAGCGGCACGTCATTATTGAAATGACATGCCAAAAGAATACGCCCGGTTTAAGCGTATTCAAATCTGTGCCGCATCACTGTAGTCAATTACCAATTAATCTGAAACAGTGACATACCCGACATATTTTTATATGTGGTATAAGCAGCTTGTAATGAAGCTTGTTGCATAACATAAGTCGAAATAGCAGATACCCAGTCCGTATCCACTAATGCGCTTTTTGCCTGCGAGTTTGCTATCGTACGGTCAGCCCCAATCGCATCCAACTGATCAAGTTCTTCTAACTGAATACCGAGCGTAGACTGAACAGACGAGACGTTATTCAGTGAGTTCCGAAGCCCTCTATTTGCCGTATCCAGTGAACTCTGAAGCGCTTCACGCGCCGCATTATCACCGTCAGCAATCGGTGTTTTCAGCACATTGATAGCGATATCCAATGTAGCAAACAGATCTTTTTGGATAGAGCCATCGGGCTCTTTCACTGCATCACCCGTCGCACTGTTGAATACCTGTGGTCCAATATTACTTACCGTCATGGTGCGACTGGAATCAACTTGTTGCGATATTGCCGTATGACCACCCGTGTAGGTTACTACTTTGGTTATAGGGTCTTGCACATAAGGTGCTGTTGTCGTCTGATAGCCTGCGAAAATATAATTACCATTGCCATCCGTAGTATTGGCAATATTCAGTAATTGTGCTTTCAGCCCTTCAAGAACTTCGGCTTGAGTGTTACGGTCATCGTTACTTCCAACACCACCGGCGCTGATCACGGTTGTCGAAGCCGAGGTTACCGCCGTGACAACGCTTTCCAGCACGGTCAATTCCAGTGACATATTTTGACGAGAAAAAGTTCTGGCCAAAGTAAATTGAGAAGTTTCCGCCTGCGCCTGCCCGATCATGACGGCCTGAGAGGCAGCGATCGGATCGTCAGAAGGTGTCGAGACTTTCGTACCACTGGCTAATTGCTCGCCAACTTTCTGCCAAATTGACTGACCATTCAGAATACCATTCATATTCTGCTGATATATCATGCTAGTGCTTAAGCGCATGGTATAAGTTCCTCTTTATTCGATCGCCAATTAGCTGCGGATAGATAACAACGCGTCAAAAAGTGCCTGTGCGGTTTGAATCACTTTCGCATTGGCCATGTAATACTGCTGGTAACGCATCAGATCGCCATATTCTTCGTCCAGATTGACACCCGATACGGACTGTTGCTGAGCAGTGAGCTGTGTAACAACGTTCTTTTGTATGGTACTGTTGATCTTCAACGTGTTGGTTTGGTTACCAATATCACCCAAGATACTGGCGTAGGCACCGGTAAATGTCGCGGTATTACCCACAATTTTTTCATTCTGCAACGCCAAGAGTGCCTTGGCATTGGTGTTGTCACTTGGACCACCTGATTCGCCGGGCACTTCGTTGCCATTTTCATCCAGCTTGGTTGAAGCTGCAGCCACTTTATTCGGATCGCTGATGGCCACTTTCATATCAATGATGACATCACTTACCGGTTTAAGCAGATAAGTATCACCTGCCGCTGTTGGGGTGGCACCATCTGTAATCGTGACTTCAAGTCCATCAAACGAAAGCTTGCCATTGGCATCCGGAGTCAGCCCCGTTATCGTGGTATTAGTAGCGGTACGCGTGATATCCCATGAAGTGCTATTGAAACGCATCGAATAATCTGTTGCCTGCACCGATTTTGTATCGGTGTAGGTCGCATTTAACACCGCATTACCGGTATTTTTGCTATTTTCGTAAACAACAGGTCCGCCAAATTGGAAGAAATCATCGCCAGAAACACCGTTATAGTCATACCCGGCTTTATGTTGGGTATTAAACGCATCCGCGAACGCCAGCACCAATTGGTTGACCTGATTACGTGTAGTATCAAGGGTATCAGTTCTGAAAGAAATTAACCCACCGAGCTTACCCCCGGATAAGGTGCTGTCACGGAGCTCACTAACACCAACGGTCGGATAGTCATACCCCACAGCAACAAGCTGTGGATCGCTGCTAGAGGGAATAGTCACCAAATCAAAGCTGCGCGTGCTATGAACCAAGTTCATGCCATTCTTGAGTGAAACATTGTAAATAGAGCCATCTTGAATTGTGACGTTCACGCCCACCAATTTGTTGAGTTTATCCACCAACAAATCGCGCTGATCGAGCAAATCGTTAGGTTGAGCCCCCTGATTAGCCCCCTGCAAACACGTAATCTCTTTATTCAGATTAGCAATCTGACTGATGTAGGTATTTACCTGCCCAACCACACTTTTGATTTCGCTATTAATGCTTGATTCCATGTCACGCAAGTATTTATCGGTAACCTGAAACTGGTTTACCAACCCTTGCGCTTTGCCGATCATGGTTTGACGGGCTGATGAGTCGCCAGCATTATTCGCAACGTTTTGCAGGTTGGTAAAAAACTCCTGCATGGATGTAGAGAGATTGGTTGTACTGCTTGCCAGCAAGTTATCAATTTTCGATATCTGTTCGTAGCTGGTAGTTACCGAACTACTGGTGGCTTGTGCTGAGAGCAATTGGCTGGCAATAAATTTGTTATAATCACGATTAATGGATACGAGATTCACGCCATTACCGATATAAACACCGCCTGTGCTTGTTCCTGTGGCCTGTTCAATTAGCGCAGTCTGTCGGCTGTATCCAGTCACCGCCTGATTACTGATATTGTTGCTGACTGCACTCAATGCTGCCTGTGCTGCCTTCAACCCACTCATCGCGGTATTTACCAAATTGAACATGTAAACTTCCTTTCTACAGGCGTGAATGCCGTACACGTTGAGAATATGACGAAAGTGCGTTATTCACTTTCATCGCTGATTCAGGTTATCGGCAAAACAGGGAAAATCTTCAGAAAAAAATCAAAATAGTTGGCTTAAATCATGTGTGTAAGCCTTAACTGCTTTTTCACTGGTATTCTTCATTTGTTGAATCATGGTGATCAATTTTTGCGCATACTGAGGATCGGTAGCATAGCCTGCGCGCTGCAAGGCGTGGGCAGCTTTCTCAGCACTGCCTGCTGCTGCCACATTGCTATAACGTGGGTTGTTGGTCAGCAATTTGACGTAATCACCCAACGCATCCATATAAGAATCATAAACACGGAAGCTCGCCTTGGCCTTTTTCGCCACGCCATCTTCATATTCGGTGGTGGTGATTTCGGTAACAGGACCATCCCAATTGCTACCCGCTTTGATACCAAACAGGTTGTGACTCGGACGACCATTCGCCGTTGGAATTTCGCGTTGTCCCCAACCGGACTCTAGTGCGGCCTGAGCCATAATCAAGTGATGAGGGATCCCGCTTTGCTGGCTGGCAATCTGCGCAGGCACAGCGAGTTGCGAAACAAAATTGCTGCTGGAGAGCGGCAACGCCGAGCCGCTGGAAGGTAATTTTGGTAAGGCTTTACGCACCATCTGCTCTACCTCGGCTGTCGGCATTGTTCTGAGCAGTGTACCGTCAAAACGTAATGGAACTGCTGGAACACTTTCCTCGGCCATGGTGGAGGAAAGTGTTCCTACATTCTGCGTAGCCGTAAGTTGCTTAACCATAACATCAGCCAACCCCAGCCCTTTGCCAGATGCAATTTGCTGCCCCACCTGCTGATCATACATTGAGGTATAGAGCCGCGTTTGGTCGTTATTGAGCAGCCCATCCTCTATAGAAGCCGAACGCATACTTTTCATCATCAGTTGAACAAAAATGCCTTCCATCTGGCGCGCTACTGCCCGAATTCCCTCTTTGCTTTGCGGATCGGTAGAAACTTCGCGCTTGAGTGAATTGAGTGACTGCGCGTCATACGCGGCATTATTGAGCGACTGAATATCGGCCATTAGATGATTTCCAGTTTAGCGCGCAGACAACCTGCACTCTGCATTGCTTGTAAAATCGACATCAACTCCATCGGTGTCGCACCCAATGAATTCAGTGCGCGCACTACGTTATTCAGATTGGCGCTGGCGTTAACCCGCTGTAATGCACCGCCACCCTGCTGGAGTGATATTTCGGTTTGAGGAGTGACTACGGTTTGCCCACCCGCCAGCGGCGTATTTGGTTGGCTTACAATATTTTGCTGGTTGATAGTGACAGAGAGATTACCCTGCGCAATCGCACAACTTTGCAATGTCACTTCACGGTTCATTACCACTGAGCCGGTGCGAGAGTTAACGATAACCTTGGCATCCTGCACGCCGATATTCACATCAAGATTCTGTACGTCTGCCAAAAAGCGCACCTGAGAACTGTTGCCACGAGGGGTGATCACCTGAATAGTGCGTGAGTCAACTGGCGTGGCGCTTCCGCCCAGACCGGAGCGATTAATGGCATCACTCACACGCTGCGCCATGGAGAAATCATCCTGCTTTAATTGCAGCATGATCAGGTTGGAAGCACCAAAGGTCGAAGGCAGTTCCCGCTCAATCACTGCGCCGTTAGTAATACGACCGCCCGCCAATTGGTTGACTTGCACGCTGCTGCCGCCGGCGGCCGCACCTGCGCCGCCGACCAGTACGTTACCTTGCGCCAACGCATAGACCTGGTTATCAACCCCTTTTAACGGAGTCATCAATAGCGTGCCACCGCGTAAACTTTTGGCATTACCCATTGAAGAGACAACCACATCAATGGCTTGCCCTGCACGGCCAAAGGCAGGGAGTTTGGCTGTCACCATTACTGCTGCCACGTTTTTCAACTGCATGTTGATGCCTGCCGGCACAGTGATACCCAACTGTGACAACATGTTGGTCAGGGTTTGCGTGGTAAACGGTGTTTGCATCGTCTGGTCACCAGACCCATCAAGCCCCACAACCAAGCCATAACCAATCAGGGAGTTTTCCCGCACGCCTTGTATGTCGACAAGGTCACGGATCCTGTCGGCCTGCGAACTCGCAGGCAGGAAAGCCACCAAGGCTAACATCAGGCTAAAAAACGACGCGATCCGCATTCGGTACCTCTTCACTTAGCTTAGAACGGAGAAACGTTGAGGAAGAAACGCTGCAACCAACCCATGTTTTGCGCTTCATTGATATAGCCGTTACCCACATATTCGATACGGGCATCGGCCACCTGAGTCGAAGGCACAGAGTTAGTACCGCTGATGGCTCTCGGGTTCACAACACCAGAAAAGCGTATAAATTCAGTGCCTTGATTGATAGCAATCTGTTTTTCGCCCACAACCTGCAAATTACCGTTCGCTAACACCTGCCCCACTGTCACCGTAATGGTACCACTGAAGGTGTTGTTAGCATTGGCTCCACCTTTGCCGGTAAAATCATTTTTGCCTGAGGCTTCAAGGTCAGCGCGATTATTACCTAATGGACCTTCCAGATAGCGCGGTGCAGTCGTCACACCAAATGACGAGGAGCCGTCGCGGCTGGCAGAAGCCGACGAGCTCTTACTTGCACTGACATTTTCCTGCAAAACGATGGTCAATATATCACCCACATTTCTCGGGCGACGGTCTTCAAACATCGGCTGATAGCCATAATTCATAGGCTGAACAGCTTGGAAGATAGATCCATTTGGCGCTGCTGTCGTGGGTGGCGCTGGTTGCGCGGACGTGGGGCCGTTAACCACTTTATCATGAGGAATATAAGCGCAACCGCTTAGCGTCAACATCATGACCAACACCAGCGATTGCGGCTGGCACAACAAATTGGTAACCGGCCTTTGCATCATCATCACTACGGATATCACCTTAAAAGATTGCCCATTTATTAATACTCAACGGGGCAATGACAGAATAAACCGGATATCAAATGTATTGCCGTTTTATCCACACCATCGCCCCGTTAATCGCCCAGTTTTACAGCTGGGTCAATTTCTGCAACATCTGATCGGAGGAAGATATAGCCTTACTGTTTATCTCATACGCACGCTGCGTCTGGATCATTGAGACCAATTCTTCTGCCACGTTGACGTTAGAGGTTTCTACAAATTTTTGATACAACAGGCCAGCCCCGTTCAAACCAGGGTTGGTTTCATTGGGCGCACCTGAACTGGTTGTTTCCAGATAGATATTTTCACCAATGCTTTCCAAGCCGCTGTCATTGATAAAGGTCGCTAACGTCATTTGCCCAATCTGGTTCATTGCCGTCTGCCCTTGCAACTTGACACTGACAATACCATCGCGACCAATGGTGAGCTCCGTGGCATTGGCAGGAATCGTGATGGCTGGCTGAACCAGATAGCCACTTGAGGTTACCAACTGGCCATTACCGTCCAGTTGAAATGCGCCGTCACGGGTATATGCCGTCGTACCATCAGGCATCTGCACGTGGAAAAAACCTTGCCCACTGATAGCAACATCCTTGGAGTTTCCGGTGTCCGACATCCCGCCCTGAGTATGAATTCGCTCAGTAGACACTGG
This sequence comes from Candidatus Symbiopectobacterium sp. 'North America', assembly GCF_015762685.1. Taxonomy (GTDB): domain Bacteria; phylum Pseudomonadota; class Gammaproteobacteria; order Enterobacterales; family Enterobacteriaceae; genus Symbiopectobacterium. Next base: position 41,344 of record NZ_PEHF01000055.1, read on the forward strand.
GCGAACACCGGTACCCAATTGTAAACCAGAAGGCAGCGCTGTCTGTTCCGACGACTGAGCACCTGGCTGGCGAATGGTTTGATACAGCAGGTCTTCAAACACGGCGCGTTGACGTTTGAAGCCATTGGTGCTGACGTTCGCCAAGTTGTTGGAGATAACGTCCATATTGGTTTGCTGTGCGTTCAAACCGGTTTTTGCAATCCACAACGAACGGATCATAAAGCAACTCCTTCACGCAAATGGCGTGTTAGCTTATTGCCAATAGTTGATTGGCACTCTGAGCATTAGTGTCGGCACTGCTAATCACTTTCATCTGCATGTCAAAGCGACGTGAGTTAGCAATCATATCGACCAGGGCACCGACTGAATCGACATTGCTGCCTTCAAGAACGCCGGGCATGATTCGTACAGTGGGGTCATTCTGTAATACGTTGCCGCGCTGCTGCTGGGCCGCTTGGGTCAAACGAAATAAACCGTCGTCAGAACGCGTTACTTCTTGCCCGGTTGCCTTCACCAGTTTCAACCGACCTAGCTGAGCTATCGTATTGGGAGCATCGCCTGCATTGAGTGAGGAGATAGTACCATCAGCGGAAATACTGATTTGCGCATTGGGTGGAATCTCAATCGGGCCGTCGTCTCCAACGACAACGCGCCCCTGGATGGTCAACTGACCATCAGCATTGATCTCCATATTCCCATTGCGAGTATAGGCTTCACCATTTGCGGTTTGCACTGCCAACCAACTCTCTTTTGGCAGTGCAATATCCATGGAGCGCCCGGTGTAATCCATCACACCTTCCGACATATCCGCCCCGGGAGTAGAGGCCACCACCAGAGTACGCGTTTGTAACGTCGGTCCATTGATAGGTACAGCGCGCAACGCAGCCAATTGGGCCTTGAAACCTGGTGTTGACGCATTCGCCAGGTTGTTGGTCGTGATCGCTTGCTTTTCAAGTGACTGGCTAGCTCCGCCCATCGCGGTATAAATAGCGTGATCCATGGAATATCTCCGCTAAAACGATTAACGCAAGCTGACCAGTGTTTGCAGAATGGAATCCTGCGTTTTGATAGTCTGCCCATTAGACTGGTAGAAACGCTGAGCAACGATCAAACCCACCAACTCTTTACTCATATCCACGTTGGAACTTTCCGTCATATTGCCAAGCAACGACCCAAGGCTCCCCACTCCAGCCTGTCCAATAACTGGCTGACCAGATGTTTCCGTACTAGCCCAGACGTTATCTCCCTGGATGGATAGCCCTTCCGGGTTAGAGAAACTGGCCAGCGCAATCTGTCCCAACGGTTGTGTTCTGTCGTTGGAGTATTTACCGGTGATGACACCACCATCACTAACGCGATAACCGACCAAGTTTCCGGGCGGATAACCATTTTGCGTAGGCGTTTTGTTGCTGTTCGCACCAAAGTTCTGTTGCACGCTGCCAGCAAAATCAAGCGTGAAGGTCGATGCCAGAGAACCATTCATTGACGGTAGTGGAATGGTGCTGGCTCCTGTGATACCATTTGAAACAGGCTCTGTACCAGTTGTAATCGTCTGCGTCTGTGATTTCAACGCGCCGCTTTCCGTAAACGCCAGTGCAATTTTAGTGAAACCAGTACCGGTTACTGAGCCATCCTGCACGTTTACAGTCCAGGCGTTATCGCCCGTTTTTTCGAAATACAGCCCGATGTTATGTGGATTGCCCAATGTATCGTAGACGGTAATCGATCCCTTATAGTTAGCTGTTTCCGGGCTATCAGGATCGAAGACCTGAACGGCATCGGATGAATTAAGGTTGGCGATAATTGACGCGACAGTCGTCTGTTGGGCAGGCATCGCTGTTTCAGGGATAGTCAACGGTACCGGATCAGCCCCTTGCTGAATAACGGGCGGCGTGCCAACAACCAGATAACCGGTCAATTGCATGCCTTGCATATTAACGATATTGCGGGTAGCACCATCCAGTGTGAACTGACCATTGCGGCTAAAATACACAGAACCACTACTGTCCTGCACACGGAAGAAGCCATTACCACTGATCGCAACATCCAGTGCTCGTGAACTGGAATTTAGTGAGCTATTCCCGAAATCCTGCAATGTGGACGAAACCTTTGTTCCTAAGCCAGTGCCACCAGCAAACATATCTGCAAATGCAATGGTACCCGCTTTAAACCCCACAGTTGACGAGTTGGCAATGTTATTGCCAATTACGCTCAGCTGTTTCGATGCGGCATTCAAGCCGCTAACCGCTTGATAAAAACTCATGGTGATCTCCGGATGAGTCAGTTCATTCATGCTTCAGAACCGAGTTTCGAGGTAGGCCAGATTCTGTGCTCAATGCTGTCTTTCAGTTACAAAATCTGCCGCACATCATTCAAGGTCGCTTTGCCTTGCAGCCCAAAATTCAGTTGGGCACCAGAGTCATTGCGAACAACCCCATTAACCAAGGCATAACGTAATGGCTGTACAGTTTGTTGAGCCCCATTCGTGCTGGCCGCAACAGTAAAGGTATAGGACCCATCAGAAGCAGCAGTACCGTCTGCCAACTTGCCATCCCAATCCCAAGAGTGCACACCGGCGGTCAGTGCACCAAGTTCAAGGGTGCGCGCTACCTTACCTGTACTGTCAGTGATGGTAACAGTGACGTTTTCTGCCGTACTTTCAAGCTCAAGGCCAAACGGTGTGCTGGTATCATTACCCACCAAAATCTCGTTTCCGGGAACCATCACACCATGACCAATCAGACTCGTTGCCTGAATAGACTGGTTATTGTTGATCTGCCCAGAAATAGAACTGAGTGTGGTGTTGAGCTTCTCAATCCCACTTACGGTGTTCAACTGCGCCAACTGACTGACCAATTGGTTGTTGTCCATCGTTTTAGTGGGATCCTGATTCTTTAACTGAGCGACCAGAAGCGTCAAAAATTGCTTCTGTAGATCAGCACTGGTGTTTGCCGTTACGGAGTTTGACGAGCTGCTGGTACTGCTCGTTTTACTGGCGGAAGTGGTATCATTAATCGTTACCGACATTTACACGAATCTCCTAGTTATTGCCCGATAGTCAATGTTTTCAGCATCATCGTCTTCGTGGTATTTAGCACCTCGACGTTGGCCTGATAACTGCGCGATGCAGAAATGGTGTTGACCATCTCCGCGACCGGATCCACGTTTGGCATACGGACATAACCTTGCCCATCCGCCAACGGATTACCGGGTTCATAAACCAAACGCGCGGGGGAAGGGTCTTCGATTACGTTGGAGACGCGCACTCCTCCCGTTGCCTGACCTGCCGGCGCATTTACTTCAAAAACAACCTGCTTGACACGATAGGGTTGCCCATCTGGACCAGTCACACTGTCTGCGTTCGCCAGGTTACTTGCACTGACGTTCAAACGCTGGGATTGCGCTGAGAGTGCGGAACCGGAAATATCAAATATGCTTAGCAGTGACATAACGCCTTAGCCTCCTCTTCCATCACCCTCAGGATGAACCTGATTGCAGTACTGACATCATGCCTTTAATCTGACCACCCAATACGGTAAGACTGGTTTGATATTTTAGGCTGTTGTCGGCAAAATTGGTACGTTCACGATCCATATCAACGGTGTTACCATCCAGGGCAGGTTGATCGGGAACGCGATACAGTAAATCAAATTCTGGCGGCTGAAAATTCTGTGCCGGGATATGACGAGTGGAGGTGGTTTTCAACGCAATCCCCGTGCCGCTCACTCGGCCTTGCTCCATTACTTTGTTGAGCTGGCTGGCAAAATCGATATCGCGCGCCTGATAACCCGGCGTGTCAGCATTGGCGATATTCGCCGCCAAGATTTCTTGTCGTTGGGCACGCAGATTCAACGCTTCCTGTTGAAACCGGAATGAGGCGTCAAGTTTGTCGAGCATGCTCCCTCCGCAAATGAGAATTTGGAGTAGGTAGGATAATTCCTATGCTGATACTGCCATCGCGAGAATAAGCGTGAAATGCAACGCTATTTATTGCCTTAACGCACCGCAGAGATCTTTACACTAGATAATGCAGTGATCTTCAAGAGGTGAAGTCAGTGAAAAACCCATTTTATTCCGCTATTTTTGCGCTACTGACCAGCCTGATAGGGAATGTGCACGTTGCCGTTGCAGCCGATTTACAGGCTCAACTCGATCAATTTTTTCATGCGCGTTTTCCGGACAAGCACAGCAGCGTCACCGTTATGATTAAATCGCCGCCGGAACAATGGCCACAGTGCGAAGCTCCCGTGCTGGCGTTGTCAAACAATACTCGCGTATGGGGTAATGTCAGCGTATCCGTTCGTTGTGGCGACCAACGGCGTTTCATTCAGGCCGAAGTACAAGTCACAGGGAATTACCTGGTGAGCGCTCGGCAATTACGCCGCGGAGTCGCTTTGACTACATCGGACCTGAGACAAACGACAGGGCGATTAGACCTGTTGCCGCCACGTGCGTTGTTGTTGCCTAAAGATGCTATAGGGGCCGTGTTACTGCGCGATCTGTCGCCGGGGCAACCATTGACCAGCGCCATGCTTCGTCGTGCATGGATAGTTAAATCAGGCCAAACGGTGCAGGTGCTGGCGCAAGGCGTAGGGTTTAGTATTAACAGTGAAGGAAAAGCAATGGGTAACGCTGCTGTTGGTCAATCTGTGCGCGTGCGTATGGCATCAGGCCAAATCGTCAGTGGTGTTGCGGGTGAAGACGGTGTTATTTATATTGCGCAATAATAAATTAAAGTATTCGTCATTGTTGCCGATGATATCTACAGAATAAATTTTGCGTCGCCCTTTCCTTTCGTGTGGCGTTTATGTAAATCTGAGTGGAATCAGGTTATTATTTAACCTTTTGACACCTTATTTTAGAAGGTAACATTATGAGCATTGAACGTACCCAGCCGCTGAAACCTGTCACTCAAGTACAGTCTCGCGACGCCAGTGAAGCGACGAAGCAAAAACGTGTACAAACGCCCACCCAAAGCAAAGTGACGGGAACCCAGGTTAAGCTGAGCGATGCGCAAGCTCGTTTGATGCAGCCTGGCACACAGGATATCTATATGAATCGTGTGGAAACGCTGAAGCAGGCCATTCGCGATGGTTCTTTACAGATTGATGCGGGTAAAATCGCAGATGCACTGATCAAAGATACTCAAGACTTTTTGGCGAATAATTGATAACTATGGAAAAATTGCGAACAACGCTTGATGCGGTACTCGATACCCTGGACCAGTTGAACACTATCTTATCAGAAGAGCAAACCCTGCTCTGTGCTGGTCATATTAACAGCGTTGCTTTACAGAAGGTCACTGATACTAAAAGTGCCACCTTGGCAACTGTGCAATACCTTGATAAGAATCGGCAGGAAATTGAAAATCGCTTGCAGCTTCATGCTCCCTACGAATCAGACGCTGTGCTATTCGAACGTTGGCAGGCTATTCAAGCATTAACGGCTCATTTGCATGATATGAACAAGCACAATGGTATGTTGCTAAATCAGCATATTTCCTATACTAATGAGGCCATTGCGATACTGAAACCTCTCCATGGTCAGAGTCTTTATGGCCCTGATGGACAATCATCAGGATTGGTGGTCGGCGGCATAAAAATCAATTTATAACACTAAATAACTTTGCGTAATAATAGATCACTTGAAGGGAACTCAGTCCGAGTTGCGCGATCTGATCAATCGCCAAATCAAAACAAACCACCAACCGGACTGAGCAATGCCGATCATAGCAGCAATCCCTGATGAAGAACGACAGCGGATGCGTAAAGAAGCCCAACAGACCCGCGATAAAAACCACGCCAGACGTCTTATTGCCATA
>NZ_PEHF01000023.1 GCF_015762685.1 Candidatus Symbiopectobacterium sp. 'North America'
GGACATAATCAGTATGTCAGAAGATCTCTAAAAGTGAATGGTTCGGTTTACCGGGATACTTACATCACCACCCAAGAGATTGGAACCTATGGTGGTGGGTAAATACGATCCTCATCGGAGGCTGCCTCAGGCTACAATCCTCAACCAGACTCACTCGTTATTGACCGTTCCATTTAACGCAGGCACTGATTTCACTGTTCTGGCCGCATTTTTCAGATGCTATGCTCGAATGTGATGGTAGTGCTCTGAAGCTGACACTGTGTGGTCGACTCGCTACCTGTCTCAGGTTATTGAAATCCAAACTGAATGCATCCATTCCGCATCATCTTGTCGAGAGTCTAGCCGTTGATCTGCTTCCTGCCACTCCTCCGCGTTTTGAACCTGATTCTGAATCTCTCTGTCAATATTGCCAAACTTTAGCGCAACTGCTCACGGAGCGGAAGTTATCTTCAGAAATGACTCCGGTTGTCATTGAGCTATTAGCTGAGCTGGTTTGTTTTTTGTGGCTAGTCTAAAAGCCCCGCTTTGGTTGAAAGCAGAACAGGGGATTAGTGAGATTGATGAAAAGCTAATTGATGCCTGCTGAGCAGTATGAAAATAAAGCTGTGATCAGCGGTTGATTATACGAGAGCTCCCGCAGAGGCAGAGAACGTATTTTCCCTGGGGGAGATTCCCGCTTTCGCGGGAATGACAGAAAATGTAGCGCGTAGATGGTCGGGGAAGGGAAACTCTTAAATGGTTTTCTTTAACGCACCTTGCCAGTCTGATAACGCAATTCCCAACCCCATGACTTTTTCCCCGGCCAGCGTCGAATAGGCAGGGCGGTGTGCCGGTGTGGGATACTGTGCTGTAGTAATCGGTGTGAGCGTCGGTGCTTTACTCAGAACCGCTTTCTGCACCGCGACAGAAAAAATAGCCTGAGCAAATTCAAACCAGCTCACTTCTTTATCACCGGCGTAGTGATAAATGCCCCCGGCAGCATTCTGTTGTAGCAGCGCAATAATCGCCTGTGCCAAATCGCCCGCATAAGTGGGGCATCCGCGCTGGTCGTCAACAATGCTGAGCGCATCTCGCTCTTTGCCTAAACGCAGCATGGTTTTCACGAAGTTATTGCCGTATTCGCTAAATACCCAGGCGGTGCGCACGATAATCGCGTCAGGAGCAGCTGCGCTAACGGCGCGCTCACCCACCAATTTGGTGATGCCATACACGCTGAGCGGGTTGGTCACGCTTTCTTCGGTGTAAGGCGTGTTGGTGTTGCCATCGAAAACGTAGTCAGTTGAAACGTGCACCAAACGAATGCCGTGTTGAGTAGCCACACTTGCCAAATTAGCCGGGCCAACTGCATTAATGCGTTCCGCGACTGCTACTTCGCTTTCTGCTTTATCAACTGCGGTATAGGCTGCTGAATTAACAATGGCATTCGGTTTAAAGGCACTGACAGTTGCAGTAACTTGAGCCAGATCGGTGATATCCAATTCGGTAGAATCAGTGGCAAGAATTTGCCAACCAAATGGCAGTCTATCTTGAAAACAGCGTCCTAGCTGGCCGTTAGAGCCGGCCAATAGCACTTTCATCAAAACAACTCCTTGAAGCGTTTACCGAGTTTGTCCTTTTCTGAAAGCTGTGGCGATTCCAGCGGCCATTCAACCCCTATGTCAGAATCGTTCCACAATAGACAACCTTCATCGGAAGGTTGGTAATATTCTGTGCATTTGTATTCAAAGTCGGCGATGTCGGAGAGCACAGCAAAGCCATGTGCCAACCCTGGTGGCAGCCAAAATTGCGTTTTGTTTTCCTCGGTGAGTAGCACGCCAAACCATTTGCCATAGCTAGGGGAATCTCGGCGAATGTCGACCACTACATCATAAACTTCACCAAGCACTACACGCACCAGTTTTCCCTGTGGGCGTGTTTTCTGGAAATGCAGCCCCCGCAATACGCCTTTGCTGGAGCGTGAGTGGTTATCCTGCACAAAATCCAGATCAATATTCAGCATCTGCTGATAACGGTTTTTTTCAAACGTTTCTAAAAAAAATCCACGAGCATCACCGAAGACTTTAGGCTGAACAACTTTTGCGCCAAAAATAGGGGTGTCGATAACTTGCATAGTATTTTTCAATAAGTAATAGGTTGAAAGTGTGTTTATTCTGCTTGAGATCCCCGGTGTACGCCGAGGATGACGGATGCTAGTTAATGCTGGGATTCTGCAACCAGTCGCGCGAGATACTGCCCATATTGTGTTTTGCTCAGTAATTGGGCTTCTTTTGCTACTTGTTCACGCGAGATCCAGCCCTTACGGAAAGCGATCTCTTCCAGGCAGGCCACTTTCATTCCCTGCCGTTTTTCAATGGTATGAATAAACTGCGAGGCCTCAATCAGACTATCATGGGTCCCAGTATCTAACCAGGCGAAGCCACGGCCCAGCAGCTCAACGTTAAGTGTGCCCTGTTCCAGATACATCTGGTTGAGCGTGGTAATTTCTAACTCCCCGCGCGCCGAGGGTTTAACTTGCTTGGCCATGTCAACGATATTGTTGTCATAAAAATAGAGCCCTGTCACCGCCCAGTTAGATTTGGGCTTAAGCGGTTTCTCTTCAATCGAGAGGGCTTTGAAATCGGCATCAAATTCCACTACGCCAAAGCGCTCTGGGTCGGTCACCTGATAACCAAACACCGTTGCGCCTTGTTCTTGCGCTACCGCACTTTCCAGCTTTTTACCGAAGCTCTGGCCAAAATAGATATTGTCACCCAAAATCAATGCACAACGCTCACCGTTAATAAACTCTTCACCGATGATGAACGCTTGAGCCAGCCCGGACGGGCTCGGCTGCTCCGCATAGCTGAGGTTGATGCCAAAATGGCTGCCATCACCTAACAGGCATTGGAATGAGGGAAGGTCTTCGGGGGTACTGATAATCAAGATATCCTGAATGCCTGCCAACATCAGCACTGAGAGTGGGTAATACACCATGGGTTTGTCATAGATGGGCAGTAGTTGCTTCGATATGCCACGAGTGATGGGGTAAAGTCTGGTGCCAGAACCACCTGCCAATACGATGCCTTTCATTGTTTTAACCTTTGCTGTGGATACTTGAAGTAGCTGGTTGAGATCATACAATATCGATGCGGAATTGTATGAACTATAAGAATAGTTACGCCTTTCAGGTAGCGTTGTGAATAATTGGGTGTAACCTTATTCTCACAATTCTCACAATTCTCACAGCCACGTTATGATGGCAGAAGAATGACAACAGATAACAAGAGAGTTAATGCATGGCAACAACATTGAAAGCGATTATCCCTGTCGCTGGGCTGGGTATGAACCTGCTGCCGGTAACAAAAGCGATCCCAAAAGAGATGCTGCCGTTGGTGGATCGCCCGGTAATTGAGAAAATCGTTAACGAGTGCGTCAATGCGGGTATTAAAGAGATTGTGCTGGTTACACACGCCTCGAAAAACGCCATTGAAAACCATTTCGATACCTCTTTCGAGCTAGAGTCTTTGCTGGAAGAGCGACAAAAACGCCAATTGCTGGCCGATGTGCAAGCCATCTGTCCTAAGGGCGTGACGATTATGAACGTGCGCCAGGGCGAAACGCTGGGGCTGGGCCATGCCATCAACTGCGCGCGTCCTACCGTAGGCAACAACCCGTTTGTGGTGGTGTTGCCGGATGTGGTGATGGATGAAGCCAGTGCAGATCAGAGTAAAGAGAATCTGACACAGTTGATTGCGCGTTTTGAAGAAACGGGCCACAGCCAAGTATTGGTAAAACATCGTCCTTATGAAGTGTTGCCAGAATACTCCGTGGTGGAGTGTGAAAAGCCGCTTAACCACGCAGGTGACGCAGCAGTTATCACTTCCATGATCGAAAAACCGGAAGTGCCGCCGGAAGAAGGGTCTGATTTATCGGCGGTCGGCCGTTATGTACTGTCTGCGGATGCCTGGTCTATTCTGGAAAAAACGCCTGCCGGTGCCTGGGGGCGTATCCAACTGACTGATGCCATTGCCGAACTGATTGAGCAAAATCATCAGGTAGATGCGGTGCAGATGTCGGGCCGCAGCTTTAACTGTGGGCGCAAGCTGGGTTATATGCAGGCATTTGTTGCATATGGGTTGCGTAATCCTGAGTTTGGCGATGCGTTTAAAGCCAGCATCAAAGAATTGCTGAATAAATAATTGGCATTGATACCATGCTACTAAGCCCTGCCACCGTGCGGGGCTTTTCTCTTCTTTAGACCTATCACTATCCACATGCCTTAAGCTGAGTTACCATATCTGCCTGCTTTTGCGTGTCTGTCGTCGTCGTGATACAGGCAGGTTATCCTTCAGACAGGAGTTGCTTTAATGTCCAAACAGCAAATTGGCGTGGTGGGTATGGCGGTGATGGGGCGCAATCTGGCGCTTAACATCGAAAGTCGTGGTTACACTGTGTCCATTTTCAACCGCTCTCGTGAAAAAACCGAAGAGGTGGTGGCCGAAAACCCCGGCAAAAAACTGGTGCCTTATTACACCGTTGAAGAATTTGTGGCGTCTCTGGAATCTCCGCGCCGTATTCTGTTGATGGTAAAAGCGGGCGAAGGCACGGACAAAGCGATCGAATCCTTGAAACCTTATCTGGATAAAGGCGACATCATCATCGATGGCGGTAACACCTTCTTCCAGGACACTATCCGTCGTAACCGTGAGCTTTCTGCTGAAGGGTTCAACTTTATCGGCACCGGTGTATCCGGTGGTGAAGAGGGCGCGCTGAAAGGGCCTTCCATCATGCCGGGTGGGCAAAAAGATGCCTATGAGTTGGTGGCCCCGATTCTGGAAAAAATTGCCGCCCGCACCGAAGGCGAAGCCTGCGTCACCTATATCGGGCCAGACGGTGCCGGTCACTATGTAAAAATGGTGCACAACGGTATTGAATATGGCGACATGCAACTGATTGCTGAAGCCTATTCATTGCTGAAGCATGGCTTGAATCTTTCCAACGATGAGCTGGCAGAAATCTTCTCTGAATGGAATGCGGGCGAGCTGAGCAGCTACTTGATCGACATCACCAAAGATATCTTCACCAAGAAAGATGAAGAAGGTAACTATCTGGTTGATGTGATTCTGGATGAAGCGGCTAACAAAGGCACGGGCAAATGGACCAGCCAAAGCTCTTTGGATCTCGGCGAACCGTTGTCGCTGATCACAGAATCTGTGTTTGCTCGCTATATTTCTTCACTGAAAGATCAGCGCGTTGCTGCGTCCAAAGTGTTGACCGGGCCGCAGGCAAAACCGTTTAGCGGTGATAAAGCGACCTTTATAGAGAATGTGCGTCGTGCGCTCTATCTGGGTAAAATTGTTTCCTATGCACAAGGTTTCTCACAGTTGCGTGCAGCTTCAGAAGAGCATCAGTGGAACCTGAACTACGGTGAAATCGCCAAGATTTTCCGCGCCGGTTGCATTATCCGCGCACAGTTCCTGCAAAAAATCACCGATGTCTACGCAGCAACGCCGGATATCGCTAACCTGTTGCTGGCGCCTTACTTCAAGAAAGCAGCCGATGACTACCAGCAGGCATTGCGTGATGTTGTTGCCTATGCAGTGCAAAACGGTATCCCGACACCAACTTTCTCTGCGGCCATCGCTTATTACGACAGCTATCGCTCAGCGGTGTTGCCTGCCAACCTGATCCAGGCGCAGCGCGATTACTTTGGCGCACACACCTATAAAAGTACTGATAAGGAAGGCGTATTCCACACCGAGTGGTTGGAATAAGTTATTTCTTAAAATCACGTTGTTAAATAAACGCCGAATAGTGTCGCTATTCGGCGTTTTGCATAGGAAATTATGATTAAATCAAAGTTAATCATACCATTATGATTAATTCTCTTTTTATTACTACTTGTTTTTGTTAACGTCAATACGAGCGTAATTTACAATTTCACTGTTTATTGTAGCGAGATCTTGCTATTTTTAAGCGTGTGTAAAAAACCTGAGTCAGGGAATGGGGAGCGTTGAGATTCCCTGTCCTATAATTTATTGCTGAGAGTCTCCTCAGTGGAGCGATGTCGCCGCGGTCGGAGTGGGCTGTGCCGCGCATCGCGGTTAAAGAAAGTAGGGATGCGGTTCTACTGAACGGTATTCCTCCCTGAAGCGCTTCATTTGTTAATAAAGGAAATAGTAATGAAGAAGACGTTATTTACGTTGGCCCTTGCAGTGGCTATGTCCTCTAACGCGTTTGCTGCTACAGTGGGTACAGCTGGCACCGTTTCTACCACTACCACGGCAGCTGCCGCTGGTGCTGCAGGTGCGGGTGCCGCTGCGGGTACTACTGCTGCTGTGGCACTAGGTGTCACTGCGGCGGTCGCGGCAGGTGTGGCTATTGCTGTTGCTACTAGTGATGACGGTGGTAACACCGGTACCACCACGACGGGTACTATACCTCGTTAAGGTCATTTGATAACCAAGGCCACTTCGGTGGCCTTTCTTTTATTTTTCTGGCCGTTTCGCGAGATATTCACGCAATGATAAAAAAAACGCTCGTGGCAAAACGCAGAGTGCTGGTGCTATTGCCACTGTTCGCGCTGGGATTGGTCGGTTGTTCACAAAAAATGAATGCGTTCCAAAAAACGGCCAAACTGGCGATTTGGGGCATGGATGACGTGCAGGTCTCTGCAGAGAAAGTGGCACAAACCCCTTATGCATCAGCCTATCTACGGGTAGGAAAAGCATCTCAGGTTTTTGTGGTGCTGGCCTTTGCTGAAAACAATCGGCTTAAATGGATTGGCGCTGACAGTAATATTCTGGTGACGCAGAACGGCCGCATTGTTAAAACTCAGGGATTTGGTGAAGATATCACCCACGTCCTTAACGTGACGCCTGATCCACTTGCTGCTGGCTTGCTAAAACCGTCAACGTCGCTGAACTGGCAGGGGAAAATGGCTTGGTCACAGGTGCTGCGCGGTGATTATGCGGTAGAGTCCGTATTTCAGGCGCGCGGTAAAGAAACGGTGACCATTTTGGACAAGCCGCGCCAACTGTTGAAATTTACCGAACAGGTTTCGGTTCCCGCCTTAAACGCGGAATATACCAACACCTATTGGCTCGAACTAACCACAGGGCAAGTGGTGCAAACCTGGCAACAGATGGGGCCGGACATGGCACTGGTTAAATTCACGGTATTAAAACCCTACGTACAATAAGGGACTGACATGTTGGCATTTTCCCGTATGGCACTCCTGATGCTGTTCACGGCGGGGGCTGCACAGGCAGCACAGTTAACAGTAAAAACCCCGCAGCAAACGCTGGCGGTGGTGAAACAAGCCTATGGTACGCGGCTGACGGCGTTTTATCAGCAGGTGGCGTTTCCCGCTGACGTTAACTGGCGCACCGCATTGATTTCTGATTATGCCAGCACGCAAAAGGTCTATGCACAGGCAGAAGCGCTGCGTAAATCGCTGGCTGAGTTGGAAACCCGCTGGCGTAACTCCGGCGATGGCGATTTGGCTATCTCCGCCTGGCTGATGCGCAAAATGCTGGATCAGGTTGACGTGGCTGGGAGAATATTAACGCCGCTCGACCCTGACCAGGTTCGTGTCAATCCGCGTCTTAACCGCCCGTTGGTGGGTGACTATGCGCTGTATATTGCGCCGTTGGCATCCCGCTTTAGCCTGGCTGGGTTGATTAACACCGATCCTGATATCGCGGAGCTGAAAATCGTGGGTGATGTGGCGTTGCAATCCGGCGGGACGGTTAGAGATTATGTGCTGGATCGCCGCTTTCTGACCGGTGCCAATCGAGATGCCGGTTATCTTATCGATGGTCAAGGCGCATGGCGCAAAGTGCCACTGGCACTGTGGAACCAGCAGCATATTGAGCCTGCGGCGGGTGAAATGCTGTTTATTGGTTTCGATCCCGGCGTATTACCCAACGAGTTTGCTTCTCTGAACGATCAAATTGCTGATTTTCTGGCTAACCGGATCCCACACTAATGACAAAGAACAGAAGATTTAAAATTGGCTGTCTGTCGTTGGCCATCGGCAGTGCCTTGAGTGGTCAGGCTATGGCGCAGGATGTCGCCGATAAAAGTGATATCGTTAAAAGCGTTACCAACCCCAATACCCGTTTTGATAGTGCAGGTGTATCACAGTCTGACTTTGGTGGCACCGGACTGTTGCAAATGCCGACGGCGCGCATGGCGCGCAGCGGTGAATTCAACCTGAACTATCGTGATAACGAAGAGTACCGGCGTTATTCCGTGTCTATGCAACTGTTTGACTGGTTAGAAACCACGGTGCGCTATACCGATATTCGTACCCGACCTTACAGTAACAATACCGATTTTAGTGGCAATCAAACCTATAAAGATAAATCTTTCGATGTTAAAGCGCGGCTTTGGCAGGAAAGCGCATGGCTACCGGATGTTTCTTTCGGTTTACGTGATATTGCTGGTACCGGACTGTTTGATAGCGAATACTTGGTCGCCAGCAAGCGTATGGGGCCGTTTGATTTTACGTTCGGCATTGGCTGGGGCAACATGGCCGAAAGCGGCAATATTAAAAACCCTGCCTGCGAATTTAAAGCCAGTTTCTGTCAGCGCAGCGGTAGTTATAAAACAGGCGGCGGGCAGTTTGAGGTGGGGAACTTTTTCCATGGCCCGGCTGCCCTATTTGGTGGGATAGAATATCAAACCCCATGGAATCCGCTGTGCTTTAAGCTTGAATATGACGGCAATGATTATAGTGATGAGGCGGCCGATCGTATCAAAGGTCGAAGTGATGTGGGCATACGCATCAAACAAGACTCCCCCTTCAATATCGGTATGGTCTACCGCGTCAGTGATTACTTTGATACCACGCTTTCCTGGCAGCGCGGCAACACCCTGATGTGGGGCTTTAGCCTGCGCACCAACTTTAACGATCTGCGCCCGGTGCATCCGGAAGATGTTCCGCCTGTTTATGCGCCTGTTAATTCTGATAATGGAACCAACTGGCAACAGGTGGCGCGTGAACTGGATGAGAAAGCCGGTTACAGCGATGCCGATATTTATGCCGATGCACAGCAGGTCACTATCGTTGCCGATCAAGAGAAATACCGTGATAAAAACGAAGCCAATCAGCGCGCTGCAACCATTTTGGCGAATCATGTGCCAGATAGCGTAGGGGAATACCATATTGTGCGCCGCAGCCAACGTCTGCCTGTGGAAAGTACGGCGGTAAACACCAAAGCGTTCCGCGAGGTGCAAACCGCCTCAACGCCGTTAGGGCAACCGGAGCCGGTGAGCCACCTTGCAGAGCCCGTTTCTGATATCAACGGGCAATCGGTGTTACGTAGCGAGCCATCGCGCTTTACCTACGGAATAGAGCCTGCCTTGACGCAATCTGTCGGTGGTGCGGAATCGTTTTATATGTACCAGGTGGCGCTGAAAGGTAGTGCAGATTATCGCCTGAGCGATCACTGGTCGGTCGGTGGTGCCGCATCCTTGAACCTGATCAATAACTACGATCGTTTTAATTATAAAACGCCGCCTAACGATAGTAGCTTGCCGCGTGTCAGGACTTGGATTCGTGAATATGTGACCTCTTCGGACCTGCTGCTGACCAACCTGCAATTGACGCGCTTGGATAACCCGGCGACAGACTGGTATACCCAGGTGTACGGCGGTTATCTGGAAATGATGTATGCCGGGGTCGGTTCAGAAGTACTGTATCGTCCGTTCGGAGAACGTTGGGCGCTGGGGCTGTATGTCAACTACGTCAAGCAGCGTGACTGGAATGACATTATGCGTACAGCGGATTATGACGTGGTGACCGGGCACCTTACCGCGTATTGGGAAATGCCTTATGTTGAAGGATCGTTTGCGAAAATCAGCGTCGGGCGCTATTTGGCTGGAGACTATGGTGTAACGGTCGATCTGTCGCGTCGCTTTGACAGCGGCATCACCGCCGGGGTGTTTGCTACCAAAACCGATATTAGCAGCAAAGACTACGGGGAAGGCAGCTTTACCAAGGGCTTCTATATCTTTATTCCGTTCGATTTAATGTTTACCGAACCAACGGTGAAACGCGGTGTTGTCGGCTGGGTGCCGCTGACGCGTGATGGCGGTCAGATGCTGCAACGGCGTAACGGCCTCTATGGCGTGGCGGGTGAAATTCGCTAATAGCAATAGGTAGCAGACATCGATATGCGGCCTTACTCTTCGTGAGTAAGGCCGTATTGTTTTTACCTGATAAAGGAATATTTTCGGTTCGCAGTGGACGTTATGCGAGTTTCAGGTAACGATATAAATAACAAATTAACTGCGTTAATGTGCCGTGAATGGCATGATTTAGGTCATACTGTTTACCCTTTGATGCAATGGAATGGGAGAGGCGTCATGTCTGTTAAATCGCCTACATTATTGACAGTGGACTCTCGTCTTTCCGGGATACGCTTTTCCAAGCGGGTCTTTCTACCGCGTATTATCGGTACGCTGTTGTGCTCCCTCTTTATCACTTCCGTGTTGGTGACAAAAACCACTCCGTTTTGGGTATGGGTACTGCTTTTTCTCAATGTGTTTGTATGGCCCTACCTTGCCTATTACCTGTCTACGCGTTCCGCCGATCCCATGCGCTTTGAGCGAGGGAACTTACTGGTGGATGTGGTTAATGGCGGATTCTGGATTGGTATGATGGGGCTCAACGTGTTGCCCAGTGTCATCATCATCGCCATGGTAGGTATGAATAGCATGACCGGAGGGGTATCCGCTTGTTTATCCAGGGCGTCAGTTTGCAGCTGCTCAGTGCTGCCCTGGTAGCAGGCCTTAACGCACACCGCATCGATTTAGTGACGACACCCACTCAGCTCTACGCCTGTTTGCCCATGCTGCTTGTCTATCCGATGGCACTTGGCTATGTGACGTATGTGACGGCGACCAAACTGGCGGAATACAAGCGCAGATTGATGTTGATGAGTACCCACGATGGTATGACCAACGTCTATAACCGCCATCATTGGGAGCAGTTGTTGCACAACGAATATGAAATCTGTCGCCACATTGATGAGCCCTCTACATTGGCGTTGATCGACATCGATCATTTCAAAACCATCAATGACAGCTTCGGTCACAATGTGGGTGATGAAGCGATCCTGTTTTTGACGAAAGAACTGCGCAACGGCTTACGCGCGACTGATGTGATTGGTCGCTTCGGGGGGGACGAATTTGCGGTGATTTTGCCTGAGGCGCGTGCTACCGATGCGGTTGAGATCATTAACCGTATTCGTAGTCGTTTGGCCGCCAAGCGCTTGACGCAAACGCCGTAGTTGGGGATTCGCATCAGCGTTGGTGTAGCGAAATATCGCCCGACCATGAACCAGTATCACGATTGGCTCAAAGCGGCAGATATTGCACTCTATATGGCGAAAAACAAAGGCCGCGGACGCACCGAAGTGGCCTAACCGCCTCACCTTCATGGCGTGCAATTACGCTGACTACGGCAGTGAGTTCAGCGGATGGTAGACTTTGAAGTCAATAATCCGGTTGGTTATTTCTCCCAGCGGTTTTCCCGCATCAATCATGGCGTGAATATCCGTCGTGAGGTGTGTGAAGTTATCTAGGTTTACCGTTCGCTTTTTTTGATCGACATGCTGACTGATGGCATAAATCGCAGCTTCTGTTGCGTAAACGCCTGACGAATTTTCATAGGATCGCGTCATATGCTGGTTTACTGCACGGCGTAATCTGACTTCCGGGGCGGGTGTCGCTTGTTCTGTTGGTGAAAAAACGTTTAAAAATTGCCGTATCTCCTTAACCCGATCAAGCGCCTTGCCAAGATGCTGATACTTATCTTCCCGAATACGTTGTTGATGCGAACGTGAACAGCTGTAGGGATACGCCTCGAAACGCGTCAGTGATTCAAGGTGGGTATCGGGTGCCGCCTTTTTTATCCTAAGCAGTGTTTCTGCAAAGGCGATGTGCTTGGGCGATTTTGTTTTGTCTGCAAGTTTGACAGCCGAGGTCAAGCTGTGGGTAAAACGTGCCCTAAAAGAAAGCAGTAGTGTTGATGTTGCAATATTGCTTATCATGATGGTTTTTTGTGATCACGGTGGTAGCGGGGAGTTAAGACTGTAGCGCACCACCGCTAACGCTTTCTTCAATATTCCGTCTCCTGCGCAAAGTCGCTGTTCCAAAGCCGCATTGGCAAGCGGTTGTCTGCAAATTGGCCTAAAATGTTTTATGTCTGAAGCAAATACAACCATTCTTTCACGAATGGGTTATTAATAGCCTGCTACTTATTTTTTTATGCGTTAATAAGAAAAAATAAAATGCAGTGTTGCAATTGCTACATTTTTTATTTTAAATGTAGCAACTGATTCTTTAAGGGTACAGTATGGAGTTCACCGCTTTATTGAGGGAACGTTTTTCGAGCTTGACCCCGTCACAGCAGATGATTGCACGCTACATCGAACGCAACAAAGATCGCGTAGCATTCATGACGGCCCGCCAGTTGGCCGCTGTGATGAACATCAGTGATGCCGCCATTGTGCGCTTTTCACGTGCAGTGGGGTATGAGGGCTATGCCCACATGAAAGAATCATTGGGAGATGCTTTGATTGAGCGCACTGGCGCCAGCGGCATCTTGCATCGCGAACCTGCGTTGCCCAGTGAGACAGAATTAAAAGAGAGCGTATTTGCCAACGCCAACCAGCTCTTGAAAGCCACGGCAGAATTGAATGAAGACCGTATTGTTTCAGCAGTCGCTGGGCGTATCGCTGCCGCAAGGCGTATTTGGGTGAGTGGTAACGGAACGTCGTTTTCCATGGTCTCCTATCTGGCGATGCAACTGAATCATTTTCTCGGCAACACCGAGGTGTTCAATATCGGTCACGGTGATGTAGCAGACCGCATATTGCAGGTGAATGAGCAGGATGTGTTTATTGGTATCGGGTGGGAGCGTTACATCCCCTATGCCATTGATTTTATGAGCCTTTCCCGGAAACGGGGAGCCTATGTCGTCGCGATGACAGACCGAACCAGCTCTCCTTTAGCCAATGAAGCTGATGAAATGTTGTATATCGTGCGCAGTTCATCAGCAGTAGCATGGTGGTCGAAAGTGAGTCCGATGATCGTCGCCGATTGGTTGATGGCGCAGGTAATCACTAAAAATGAGGAGAAAATCAAAGCGAATTTAAAACTTTCCGATGATGCCTAGCGTCTTCTGGGTCATTGGAAAAATGCCAACACCAGGGAATTATTTAACAATAATAAATAGATATAATTATAAAGTAGTAAAAATAATAAGCAGTAAAACAGCGGTGGTTATTGCCACCGCTGTAACATTATAAAGAAATACCTTCTCGCCTTCCTTTCATTGTTTGACTAATCAATATGTTGCTGGAACACCATTTTTTGTTTAATCCTCATTTTGATTAAACCGTGTCTTATGTTGCTGACATCAGAGAAAAGTAGTTTCTTACCGTTTGTTTCTCAAAGAAAAACATATGAACAAAGGAAACGAAAAGCAACAGCGTTTCATGCCGTCCAGCGTTGATGAAGGGGTTAATGCCGATCGTCGTCGCTTAATAAAACAAACATCGATTATTGGTGCAGGGGCTCTGCTCGGTGCCTTCTCACCTGCGGTTTTTGCCGCACCCAGCAAAGAAGTGATTGTGCGCGGGATTGGCGGAAGCTATCAGGAAGCGCTGGAAAATGCGGTCTATAAACCTTTTACGGAATTGACCGGCATTAAAGTGATCATTCAGCCTTCTACGGCTGCGCAGATCATGGCAATGATCAAAGCAGGACGTGTGACGCTTGATGTTCTGGATATCGGCGATGTCACACAAACCAACCTCAATGCGGCCGGGGCGTTGATGCCAATCAACTACGCGGGCATGAAGTTTACCAATCCCGACGATATCTTCCCCGAAGTACGCCGTCCCAATATGGTCGGTAACCTGTTCTTCTCGACCGTGATGGCAACCATCCCCGTACCTGGGCAGAATTTTGGGATGCGGAGCGTTTCCCCGGTCCGCGTACTTTAACAGATCTGCGCACCACTTCTACTGAGCTGGAGTTTGCCTTGCTTGCCGATGGCGTAGACATGAAAGACATCTACCCAATTGACATCAAGCGTGCGTTTGCTTCTCTGAGCCGAATCAAACCCCATGTCGTGAAATGGTAGGATACGGGGGCGCTATCCGTACAATTGATGGCGCGCAAAGAGGCGGTATTAGGGGCATTGTGGAACGGTCGTGCACAAGCGCTGATCGATCAGGGCGCACCGTTAGCCATTGAGTGGAACCAGATCAAACAGCAGTTGCAGTATTGGAGCGTGCTGAAAGGCTCTCCGAACCCGGAAAATGCGCAGTTGCTGATTGATTTTGCGTTACAGCCCGAGGTTCAGGCGAAAATTACCCAGTTTATCGCCTATGGCCCCACCAATAAAAAAGCCTTCCAGTTTGTTCGCCCAGAGGATTTGGTGAAACTACCTTCCAACCCTGAGTATTACTCGCGCTCCTTTGTGCAAGATGCGCAGTGGTGGACAGATAACATTGAGGAAGTGGGCAAAATCTGGCAACCATGGATCTTGGGTCAGGGGTAATGAAAACGGATTTAACACACCACAGCTCCCGGCGTCAGACAGGAGCTGCACTCCGCCTTGAGGGGCTGACCCGGCGCTACGAACAGGTTGCCGTCGTCGATAATCTGGATTTGGCGATTGCGCCAGGCGAGTTTATCACGCTGCTTGGCGCCAGCGGTTCAGGGAAAACCACCATGTTGATGATGGTCGCGGGCTTTACCGAACCCAGCCAAGGGTGCGTGCTGATTAACGATCGTTGATGGACGAGCCGCTGGGTGCTCTGGATAAAAAGCTGCGCGAACATATGCAGTTGGAAATAAAACGGTTGCATGTGGCTTCCGGCTCTACGGTGGTGTTTGTCACCCACGATCAGGAAGAAGCCTTGACCTTGTCCGATCGTATTGCTGTGATGCAACAGGGGCGGATTGCCCAAATTGATACCCCGCACGATCTCTATACCAAACCAAAGAATCGCTGGGTGGCTGAATTTATTGGTCAATCCAACTTTATCGACGGCCAGATAAGCGCCATTCAGCAACACGGCTATGACATGCGCCTTTCAAGCGGTGAAACGGTGTGCGGTAAGGGCGTAGCACATCTTGGCGTCGGAGAGTCGGTCTTGGCGGTGCTGCGGCCAGAGCATATTCGCATTGTGCTGCCGGGAGATTCATCCGCACATTTGCCGATTAGCGCCACCATTGCTGAAATGCTCTATCTGGGGCATACGCTTAAATTAACGCTGGTGCTGAGTGATGGCGCGACGTTGTTAGCGCAGTTACAGAACTCGGCGCTGGAGGGGACTCTGCGGCCGGGAGCCAGCGTGCGTATCGGGTGGGCAACGGAAAGTCTCTGGTTTATTCCCGCCGAGGCTCAGCGATGAACGGGCGGGATGACAGGCGTGTGAGTCGCTGGAAACCCTGGCTATTGCTGGCACCAACGCTGTTGGCCCTGACGATTTTTTTGCTGATTTCGCTGGCGAAAATGCTTGGTTACAGCCTGTTCGATCCGGGGTTTACCAGCAAGCACTTTGCGCGCATTGTGCAGGAACCAGTCTGGCTGCAAGTGCTGTGGATTACGCTGCGCACCTCACTGCTCGTCACGCTGGTGACGCTGATGTTGGGTTATCCGGTGGCCTGGGTGTTGTGTAAACTCCCTGCGTGATTAGCCAGTATGGCGATTGTCATCATCATTATTCCCCATTTTACCAGTGTCTTGGTGCGCATTTATGCCTGGATGGTGCTGTTGGGCAGTGATGGGTTTGTCAATCAGGTGCTACGGGCGTTGGGGCTTATCGATACGCGGCTCAAACTGATGTATACCCCGCTCGGCGTGTTAATCGGTATGACCTATATCTTGCTGCCCTATATGGTACTGGCGCTTTACAGCGTGATGCGCGGTATCGATCCGCAACTGCTGCGGGTGGCGTATAGCCTTGGCGCTTCGCGCTTTCGAGCCTTTTGGCGCATCTTTTTGCCGCTGTCGCTGCCTGGCGTTGCCGCGGGTAGCCTGCTGGTGTTTATTTTGTCTATTGGCTTCTTCGTGACACCGGCGCTGATGGGCAGCCCGCGCGACACCATGATCGCCATGGTTATCGAAAATCAGTTGGAAGTCTATTTCAACTGGGGCTTCGCGTCGGCGCTGTCTGCGTTGCTGCTGCTGTGCACCTTATTGCTGTTTTGGGTCTATGTTCGGGTCGTGGGATTGGAACGACTCTTTGAGGCGAAAGGATGAACGGAAACCGCCCCGGCTGGCTGCCGCTACTGATCACGCAGTTGACCCTCGCTTTTTTGTTGGTCCCGATTGCGATGATCTTTCCTCTGGCATTCAGTACCAATAGCTATTTGTAGTTTCCACCACAAGGATTCTCCTTGAAGTGGATGCGCGCGATTTTGCAGGACTCGCAGTGGCTACAGGCTATCGGCCTGTCGTTTATCATTGCGCTAATGTCCACCTTGTTAGCCATGGTACTGGCGCTGTTTGCCGCTCTGGCACTGGTGCGCTGTCGTTTTGTCGTTAAAAGTCTGGTGTGTGCGCTGATTGTGTTGCCGATGATTGTGCCCAACGTGATTGTGGCGTTGACGCTGTTCTTCTTCTTTTCCGAGTTGGCGCTGTTTAACAGTTTCACCCGTATTGTTATCGGGCATGCCCTGATTGCGCTGCC
Source organism: Candidatus Symbiopectobacterium sp. 'North America' (assembly GCF_015762685.1). GTDB lineage: Bacteria > Pseudomonadota > Gammaproteobacteria > Enterobacterales > Enterobacteriaceae > Symbiopectobacterium. The sequence continues at coordinate 16,701 of NZ_PEHF01000023.1, forward strand.
TATTGCCACCATTATTTTGTCTTCGACGCTGCAAGGCATGGATTATCGCTTGGAGCAGGCGGCAATGAGCCTGGGGGGCCAGCCACTTCAACGTATTACGACGCATCACGCTGCCGCTTGCCGCACCGGGTATGTTCTCGGCAGCGATTTTCTCGTTTCTCAGTTCGTTTGATGAACTGCTTATTGCATTGTTCCTTTCCGATCATGGCAGCCAAACGCTGTCGGTGCGAATTTGGAACACGGTACAGTTTCAGCTCGATCCTTCTATTGCAGCCGTCAGCGTGCTGTCGATCGGCGTGACAATAGTGACACTGGGGATTACGAGTGTGGTGAATAGAAAAAAAACGACATCAGGTAACCGTTATGAATGAAAGTTGGCTTTTCCCGCTCCACGAGTATCAGCAGCGCGTCGCAAAGATCCGCGCTTATATGCAAGATAGGGATATATCCCTGTTGCTGATTGACCAGACTGAATTCCTGTTTTATCTCACTGGATTTGGCATTTCCGAAAACATGTACCATACCTGCTTGCTGCCGTTAACGGGCGACCCGGTGATGGTATTCCGCGCCATGGACGAGCGTGCGTTCAGCGAAAATAGCTGGATCACTGACACCGTCACCTTCCATGACTGGCAGGATCCGTTAGCGGTGCTGGCCGATACGGTGCGCGCTCGCGGCTGGGAAAGCGCTACGCTCGGCATCGATTTCGATTCTTACTGCATGACCATCAACCGCTTCCAGCGCTTGCAGGCGATGTTGCCACAGATTCAGGTAAAAGATTTCTCCGGTGTGCTTAAACAATTGCGCACTCGCAAAATTCCGCAGGAAATCGAGTGCATCAAACAATCAGCGGCGGCGAACGATCAGGCGATCCGTGAAGTGGTTGCCGAAATGGGTGTTGGGAAAACGGAGCGTCAGGCGGCAGAAATTATCCACCGTGTCCTGATCCGCCACGGGATGGATTCCAACCGCTGTGGCATCGTCACGACCGGCGGTGGCAACAGCTTTCTGCATGCCAACATGCAGGAACGGCCGCTGGAACAGGGCGATATCCTGCATCTTGAAGTGGTTTCCTTTAAACGCGGCTACAGCTCCAAGATCATGCGTTCGGTGATTATCGGTACGGCGTCACCCGCATAGCAAGAGATTGCTCAGCAACTGATCGCAATCCAGGATAAGCAGCTCGCGGCCATGAAGCCCGGTGCAGTGGCTAAAGACATCGATGCACTGGCACGTAATGCGGTACTAAAAGCAGGGCTGCGTCAGGATTACGCCAGCATTACCGGCTATACGCTTGGTTATTATCCGAAGACGACGCCGCGCACCAGCGATTTTAGCCACGTGTTTTTACCCACGGCTGAGTGGCTGCTGGAAGCCGGTATGGTGTTTCACATGTACTTGTATGCGGCGGGCCTCGCCATCAGCGAAACGGTGCTGGTGACGGAAAACGGCTGTGAGCGTTTGACGAAGATCCCGCGCCAACTGTTTACAACCGCATAACGCGGCCACCTGTGATTCCCGCGCAGGCGGGAATCACCTACAGGCTAAATGCGTTAATTCCGCACGAGGTCCTCGGCCTGCGCCGAAGACGACGGGAATGCGCCTATTTTCGTGCGATTAAGACGGTCAGTGGCGACATCGGAAAAGGTTGATGTCGCCGTGTTTCTACACGGCTGAAACCGGCATCACACAGCAACGATGCCAATTCCCCTTCTCGCGTTACCCTGCGTCCGCGCAGCATCAATGGCAGGTAGAAGGGCAATACCGATGCGGCATCCTCTTGGTTGGACGCTATTTCTGCGTGCACAGCAACCAACACGCCGCCTGGCGTCAATGCGTTGAACAGTTGCGCTATGCTGGTGGTGATATCTTCGACAAAGTGAAGAAAGGAAGAACACCAGATAATATCGGCATAGCCTGCAGCAAACGGTTGAGTGGAAAAATCTCCGCTAGCGGTGCTTAAACGCTGGTGCAGACCGGCGGCAATAATATTCTCTTGCGCCACTGCGGCAGTTTGTGGCAAATCGAACACCACCCCTTGCAGCGTGGGATGGCGCTGTGTCAGGCCGATGGCGATCATGCCTGGGCCACCGCCCACATCCAGCAACGTTTTGGCCTGCGGGAACTCTGGCAATGCGCCCACTATGTCGCAGGCACGATCGACTGTCAGAGCTCGCTGCTCTTGCGCTGCCTGCGCCCAACCGGCATCCATGCGAGCTGCGGGAGGCGATGTACCGGATGTTTGCTGCATAAGTGCGGCGAGCTGCTGCCCGACGTCACGCAGCGATTGATAGCGAAAACGCCAGCTATCGCCAATATAACGCTCGCCGGTTTGACACAGATAGGCTTGCATCTCGGCGCTGGTTTGATAGCCTGCCGCGTCGCGCGTCAGCAGTTTCATGCTCCACAGCAGTTCCAACAGCGCTGTGGCTTGCTGTGGTTCCCATTGTTGGCGCAGCGCGAACTGCTCAACCGTTGAGGGCTGTGCCAGTTGATCGAACAGTGCGCTATCCAGGGCCAGTCGAATGGCTTCTGTTTTGATGCTGCTGGCGGTCAGTGTCCATAAATCGGTCAACGTGGTGGGGAACATAGTGGCTCCTTGCAGGCTGTGTTGCGGCGTTAATCACGTCGCGTTGGTTAACGTGGGCGTTGCCGCCAGGGATAGCCTTATGTTATCTATAAATGAGAATTATTATTGTCTTGGTTTGTCTGCGTGACGGCGGTTTTTCTCTGAGGACGGGAGGTGAGAGAAAATGGGAGAAGGGCGAGGTTCATCAACGCAGCGTGTGATGCCGCGTATGGTATTGCGCGAGGGTAACCGTCGCCAGTTGCCGGATCAGTTTGGCCAGTGCTGGTCGCAATCGGATACGCTTGCTGACGGGTTGACACTGGTGACCTCTTCCTATCAGCCGCTGAAACCGCTGGTGGAGGAAGCTGAAACCGCCCACTCTCAGCCTGTGTTGGTGATGACTTTTGGTTTGAACGGCAAGTCGAACTATAGCGAAAAACGGGGTGCCAGCATGACGTTCCGCCAACAGCATGTGACCATCGCCAGTTTTCATCATAGCCTGGGTGAACGTTATTACCCGGAACGACAAAAAGTGGACCAACTGCGCCTGTTGGTGAGTGAATCGATGCTAGAGCGCTACATTGGCGGTGCGGCAACAGAGCGGCTGTTTGGTGATTATCGACTGCGGCAGCATGCCTACAGCCGGTTGGCCCCTGTCGCGCAACAGCACTTGCACGCACTGCAACAGGCACAGGGCGATATGCTCTCCATGCACATCCATGCCCTGAATCTGCTGGCTGCGCACCGCTATTTGTTTGAGGAGACGCGGAAAGCGGCACGCTTACATCCTCAGGATGTGGTAGCGGTGGAGCGCGCTCGTGATTGGATGGTGGCACACCTGAGCGAAACCCTTTCTCTCGGCGCGCTGGCATTAGCGGTCGGTTTAAGCGAATACAAGCTCAAGCTGGCGTTTCATCGCCATTTCAACACCACGCCGGGGCCGATGTTGTTAAAATTGCGCATGGAAGAAGCGCACCGGTTGTTGGAGCAAGGCTTACAGGTTGCGCAAGTTGCCTGGCGGGTGGGATATCGTCACGCCAACAATTTTAGCGTAGCGTTCTGGCGTTATTATGGGCGTTACCCAAAATCCATCTAATCCGGTTTGGATGCCGTGACAGTCTGACTGCCACGGCAGGAGGGTTATGGCACATTTTTCTTAGGCAGGCTTCAACTCAGAAACTCAACTTCGCCGCCAACCAGGTGGTACATGCTGCTGACGATCTTGATTTTTCCCTCTTGTTCCAGCTTTTTCAGAATCGGGCTATGTTCACGAATGTGTTCGACGGTGAGCGCCATATTGGTTTTCGCTACCGCATCGACAAACGCCATGTTTTTGCCCGTACGGTCGCCCTCATAGACGGTTTTCTCGACGGCGGGTTTAATCTTGTTCAGCAGCCCGGTCAGGTTGCCCAACGCAACATTGTCTATTGCGCCGGCCACGGCACTGCATGCGGTATGCCCCATCACCAGCACCACTTTGGCACCCGCCGCCGCACACGCGAATTCCATACTGCCCAGAATGTCTTCATTTTGCACATTGCCTGCCACGCGCGCGTTAAACGTCTCGCCAATGCCCGTATCCAGCAAAATTTCAGCAGGCGCGGGCGAGTCGATGCAACTTAAAATCACCGCTGCGGGGAACTGCCCCTCTTGGCTGCTGATTTTTTGCGCTACGAAGTCATGCTGTTGCATTTTTCCTTCCCGAAAACGCGCATTGCCCGCTTTAAAGCTTTTGATGACATCGTCAGGTGTCATGCTGTCAGGCTGTGCTTTGGTCAACGATGCGGCATAGGTGACGTGGGGAACCATAAAACCACTGATGCCGGTGAGTGCCAGCACGGAGAGGGCGGCAGTACGCTTGATCACATCACGGCGAGATGGCTCGGTAGCGTCGAACTTATTCATAATAGTACCTCATTGTTATTGTGGGTATGGCGACGCCGCAGCCTGGTGCAGGACGTCAATGACACGCTAGTCACGTGATCGGTGGTGGTGCTGATAATGACCGTTAGTAATTAATTGCGGTAAGTGTAGTTGCGCCACAGATGGGATTGTTGCTGGTGGGAGGACATAAAGAGGCTATGCAGTAAGTTTTTTTCTTCTTGTTGATGTAAATCAATTGGTTATTTCTATTTTTCTGTTTGTGTCCGGCAATTCTGATAATCGCTGTCGGGCCCGGGAGGGCCCGACAGCGGGTATTTAGCGAAACGGTGGCTCGTTAAAGGTGCGAAGTTTGCGTGAATGCAGATGGTCGCCTTCTGCGCGTAACAGATCCATGGTGCAAATACCGATTTGCAGATGCTCGGAGATGGCGCCTTCATAAAAACGGTTGGCCTGACCGGGCAGCTTTATTTCACCGTGCAGCGGCTTGTCAGAGACGCAGAGCAGCGTGCCGTAAGGCACTCGGAAGCGATAGCCTTGTGCTGCAATCGTCGCACTTTCCATGTCCACAGCCACGGCGCGGCTCAAGTTGAAACGCAGCGCGGAGACGGAGTAGCGCAGCTCCCAATTACGGTCGTCGGTGGTCACCACCGTGCCGGTACGCAACCGCTGTTTTACCGCTTCGCCAGCCATACCGCTCACCATTTTGGTGGCGTCGTACAGCGCGCGCTGCACCTCGGCGATGCTTGGAATGGGAATATCCGGCGGGAGCACGGCATCAAGCACGTGATCGTCGCGCAGATAGGCGTGCGCCAACACATAGTCGCCTATGGTTTGGCTTTCGCGCAGCCCGCCGCAGTGACCAATCATCAGCCAGGCGTGCGGGCGTAGCACGGCAAGATGGTCACAGATGGTTTTGGCGTTGGAAGGCCCAACGCCAATATTGATGAGAGTGATCCCCGGCCCTTGCTTGGCGATCAGGTGATAAGCCGGCATCTGATGTTTCTTCCAGGCAACATCAGAAACGCACGCCTCGGCGGTGGCGTCTTTACCGGTGAGGAATATTCCGCCTGCGGCGGCGAGCGCCTCGTAAGGACTGTCAGGATCGGCGATTTGTTCACAGGCCCAACTGACAAACTCATCCACGTAGCGCGTGTAGTTGGTGAACAGGATATAAGGCTGAAAATGCTCGATGGCTGTACCCGTGTAATGGCGCAAGCGTGCCAGAGAGAAATCGGTACGCAAGGCATCAAAATGCGAAAGCGGAAAACGGGTATCGGTGGTGTGAAACAAACCATCTGCAGTTTCATCGCCAATTTGGGCCAGTTCCGTGGTGGGGAAGTGCTGCGAAATCCCGGCAGACATCGAACGCTCCAGCGCTAAATCAGAGCCGTCAATCACATAAGGAAAGGGAATTTCCTGTTGTGATGGGTATACCTCAATGTGCGCGCCATACTCTTCGACCAGTAAGGTCAGTTGCTCAGAGAGATAGCGGCGAAATAGCGCAGGTTGCGTGACCGTGGTGCTGTAACTTCCAGTATGAGTGAAACGCCCATAGGCGCGGGTGCGGCTTTTCCCTTGCTGTACGCCATCCCAGCTTACGCGCAATTCTGGGTAGACGAACAACCCGTTGCGGCGCGCTTCTGCATCGGGCAAGGAGCCATCTGTCACGTAGGTTTTTATGGCTGCGCGTAGCGCGTTAACCGCATCGTTATACTGCGAACTTAGTAAATCCAGCGCTTGTGCGGCCGTGAGGCGGGTAGGGGAACCACAATGCGTCATCGTTCTTCCATCCTTTTTGGGTTATCTCCCGCAATGTCATTGCGGCGGTTACACCCAGCATAGATCAGCCACGTGACGAAACGTATATCCATTGTTCTGTTTGGTGAGGCTTTGAACAATATCTCGGTAGTTCCCTCCATCATTCCCGCCCACCACTGTCATTCCCGCGAAGGCGGGAATCTCGCACAGGGGAAACGCATTCTTTCTGTCAGAGATCCCCGGCTTTCGCCGAGGATGACGAGGGGTAAGTGACGTAGTCGATGGGGTGCCGTTACGCGCGATCCCAGTGAGATTGTGCTTCACCGTTGATGTAGAGCGTGCGTTGGTCCTGCGCAGGCAAACGAACATGCAGGCGTTTCCAGGCAGGAGCAAAGTCACCTTCCTGCGTGAAGGTCACATCAATGCGTGAGTTGTCACTGGTGATGTTCCAATGCAGCCACAGTGCGTTACCTTGCTGCCAGACATGGGTTTCACCGTCATCTTCAAACAGCAGGCCGCTGTCCTGACCTTTACCGCACGGTGGGAACAGCAGCAGATCGCGCTGATCGTCCGTTTGGTGCTCGACGTGCTTCAAGCGTGCAGAAGTTGGCAGCATCGCACCGGCGCGAACCAGCAACGGCAGGCGTTCCAACGGCGCATCCAGGGTGATGGTTTGTCCGCCGCTGAACCAGGTGCCGGTGTAGAAATCGTACCAGCCAGACCCGTTCTTCGGCAGGTAAACCTGACGCTGACCTTGTTCAACCACGCTGGCAACCAGCAAATTACGGCCCAGCAGGAAGTCATCGGTTTCCTGGAACGTGACGGTGTCGTGTTCGTGATCGAGGAAGGTGGGGCGCAGCATCGGCTCATCGTCCTGGCTGGCGTGCCACAACTGGGTGTACAGGTAAGGCAACAGGCGATAACGCAGTGCAATGGCGTCACGGATTGCCGGGGTGACTTCCGGGTACATCCACGGTTCGTTGACCGTGTGATCGTCATTCCAGGAGTGAATGGTGAAGCGCGGGTGCATCACGCCGTTTTGTACCCAACGTACGAACAGTTCCGCATCAGGCTTATCGCCATAGAAACCGCCAACATCCTGACCGACGTTGTACAAACCGGAGAGGTTCATACCAACACCCATACGGATGTTATAGCGCAACGTGATCCAGTTGGTGCGGTTATCGCCACTCCAGGTTTGCACGTAACGCTGCATCCCGGCACAGCCGGAACGGGAGATCAGGTAAGGGCGTTTTTCCGGTGCAAAACGCTGTTGCGCTTCCATCGATGCACGCATCATCAGCAGCGGCATTACCGGGCGAATGTGTTTGATGGCGATCGGTTTGCCAAAGCCAAAGCAGCGCGCTTCGACGTCCCACACTTCATATTCGTTGTTGTCGTTCAAGGTGGAATCGATACCCATTTCCAGCAGTTGCGAGGTGACGTTATCTTGCCACCACTTCACCGTTGCAGGGTTGGTGAAGTCAAGGTGTGAGCCTTCATCGTCCCAGAAGCAGGAGCGTTCTGGTGCATCTTGCTCGGAATCACGGATAAACAGTTGCTGTTCTGCCAACTGCTGGTACATCGGGTGGTCTTGCAACAGGCACGGCTTAATGTTGGCAGCCAGTTTCAGACCGGCATCGTGGAACGATTGGCTCAGCACTTTCGGTTGCGGCACTTTATCGTAGTTCCAGTTAAAAACGTAATGTTTGTTGCCAATCGATGTGTAGCCGGATTACAACTGGAACGAATCACACGGGATAGCGTGCTCTTTACACAGCTCGATAAATTTCAGCAGTTGTTGCTGTGCATCAGGAGCGTCGGTGTAGTGCATGGTCGAACCGCTGTAACCCAGGCTCCATTTGGGGCCAAACAGGGTTTTACCGGTCAGACGCACGAATTTCTTGGTGACATCAAGCACGCGTGGACCGAGGAACAGGTAGTAGTCGAGATCGCCAGCTTCTGCGCTGTAGCGACGGTAAGCAACGTGGTAGTTATCCAGTTCGTTACCCAGATCCAGACGAGTGCTGCTCAGGTTGTCGTAAAACATCCCGAAGCTGACGTCACCGCGACGAATGATGGTGAAGGGTAAGTGTTTGTAAAGCCGGTCGGTAGACTGCGCGTTGTAGCCCATGGCATCGAGGTTACGCATTTCGTAACGGCGGCCAGCGTGGTTCAAATCGCCGGCTTTCTCACCCAGCCCGTAGTACTGTTCTTGCGGATGGCGACGCTGATAGTGCTCAACGCCATCACCGTGGGCATTCAGCAGGTACGCACTGGTGTGGCAGTCGGCTGCGAGCGATTGCCATTCACCCTGTTGGTCACGGTATTCCCATGACAACCACAGCGGTTGATGCACGGTAACGCGCAGTTTATCGGTAGCGACTTGCAGACCGTCTTCAAGGGTCGTCAGGGTAAAGCCGGGCAGGGCAAAGCCCGCGGTGCTTTCGCGTTTACGTCCTTCCCATGCCACATCTTTCCCTGCTTCCGGGGCGATGCTCCAAGTGCGAGCCAGGGCGAGTTCCCCTTTACGTTTGATCAGCACACGAAACAGGTCATTTTCCAGCACATAGAGGCGAAACAGATGCTGGTTGTCTACGTTGATTTCAACAAACGCTTGTGTTTGTTGGCTTAGCACCCAGTTTTTCAAAATTTTCATAGCAACGTTCCAAACTAAACAATCGAAGACATCACAGTACGAAAGGCCTTGTCGTAACAAGGCCTTTCGACAACACGTTATGCAGCGCGCGCTTTATTACGACGCTCGGCGATGAAGGCAACCAGGAAGATGGCACCAATCAGGTCAAAGAAGCCCATTGCGATAAACAGCGGGTTGTAGCCGATTTTGTCTGCTGTCACACCAATCAGCAGTGAGAACAGGAAGCTGGCGATCCAGGCAAAGGAGCCACGCATACCGTTGACCGTTGCCATTTGGCCTTTCTCGAACGATTCAACCACCAGCGCACTCAGCATGCAGGAGATGATCTGGTGACCGAAACCACCGACGGAGATTAGCAGGATGGTGATGTACGGGTCTTTAGTCAGCGCGACTAATGCCAACGAAATCATCAGAAATGCGCCGGTGACGGAGCTGGCAACGACAGAGTTGACGCGGCTGCAACCAAACAGACGGGTATAGACGCGAGTCAGGTAACCACTGGCGATACTGCCCAGGTCAGCAGCCAGGAAGGGCAGCCAGGCGAACATGGCGATCTGTTTCAGATCCATTCCGCGCTCTTTTGCCAGATACAGCGGTACCCAGAAGCTCAGCAGGGCCCAGGCCGGTTCTGCCATAAAGGCCGGAATGGCAATACCGTAAAAGCGTTTGTTTTTACCCACGATTTTCAGTGCAGTGAAGAAAGGCAGCTTAACCGGCGCAGGTTCGTTGTCCTGTTTGATGAATTCCAGCTCGGTTTTGCTCAGATTTGGGTGTTTTTTCGGGTCATAATAGAACAACCACCACAGAACCACCCACAGCATGGCCAGAACGCCGGAGAACATGAATGCGCCCTGCCAGCCGAGGTAGCTGTGTGCAATAACAATGATGGGCGGCGCTAACATGGCACCGATAGAGAAGCCCACGCCAGCCCAACCTGCGGCAATCGGACGTTCCTTTTTCGGGAACCATTCCCTGAGGGTTTTGGCGTTAGCTGGCGTAGCTGCCGCTTCTGAAGCCCCCATAAAGAAGCGCAGAATCGCCAGATGTAACCAACTGCCTGCGCCTGCGTGGAACATACACATCAGGGCCCAGATAGAGGCACACACCAGGAAGCTGACTTTCAGACCAATCACGTCAATCCGCCAGCCGCACAGCGGTTGGAAAATGGTATAGGCTAATTGGAATGCGCCAACGATCCAGGAGTATTGCTCCATGGTGATCCCCATGGTGGCTTTTAATTCATGTGCCAGGATACCCAACGAGTTACGCGTAATGTAGTTAACGGTGACGCCTAAGAGAAACAGCCCCAAAACCCACCAACGCAGGTTTTTGATTTTTCGTTTCCCGTGCGCTGCGGGGGCAGCGTTGTCAATATTGAGACTCATGATAATCTCCGTCAGAGGGTGATGATTGATTTGGCCTGATAAGTTATTCTTTCTGTTACACCATCAGTAACCTAAAATACTCACCCTATCGCTATATTCTGATTATTTATATTAAAATTCAGTTTTTTATATAAGACTCCTCTTGAGGTTCTGTTTTCTCAATTGGTCTACCAATTAAGCCTAAAAGAGATAATCGATGTGGGATACGCCCTTTTTTGCAAAAATTTTCATAACGTTGGCTTATTTTAGCGTTGGACATAAAAACCGGTTAGGATATGGGCAATTCTAGTGTGAAAATTTTTTCATCTTCAAATTTGAAGGGGATCACAAAATGAATGGAAAGCTTAAAATCAAGGAAATTGCGGCACAAACCGGGCTTTCTATCAGTACGGTATCTCGCGTGTTATCAGGCAAATTTAACACTAGCGAAAAAGCCAAGCAGCGCGTGATGGCATGTGCGCGAGAGTACGGTGTACTTGATGATATCGCCTCTGGACGCCTGTTAATCAACGGAATTATGGTGTTTGCACCGTCGCGAGCGTTTGATTCGCGGTCTGACATCTTTTACTACAAAGTGATCCAGGGGCTTGTCAATGCGTTGGCTCCCCATGAGGTGCGTTTACGCTACTGTGGCCTGGAAGAAAACAACAGTGATGCAGCCCTGTTTCTGGAAAAAATGAACGATCCCCTTACGGAAGCAGCCCTGCTAATTGGGATAGATGATCCCTATATTCACGCCCTGGCAGCGGATTTGGGTAAACCCTGTATCCTGATTAACAGCTATGACAGAAAGATGCGTTTACCCAGCGTCTCGCCGGATCACCGCTTGATTGGCGAAGTGGCGATGCACTATTTGATTGAGCAAGGGCACCATAACATTCTCAATCTGGTCTGCTTGCGGCGCTATACCATGGAGTGGCGTTTACAAGGGATCCGTGAAGCGCTTAACGCCCATAATCTTCCTTTTGACGAGCCACGTCATCTGCTGCTGGCAAACGGTTTTAGCGCTGCGGAAAGTGAACGCGCATTGACGGAATTTCTCGCACAGTGCCCGAACGATCAGCGACCAACCGCTATTTTGGCCGGCGGCGATTTTATGGCGTTAGGGGCAATGAATGCGCTGCAACATGCGGGGATGCGCGTACCGCAGGATATCTCCATCATGAGCATTGATGGTTTTAACCTCTTGGCGTTGCATGATATTCCTCTGACCTCGCTGCATGTGCCGCGTGATGAATTGGGCGAAGAGGCGATCAGGTTATTGCAGCAGCGTCTGGCATCACCACTGCGCCCTGCCAGCAACATTTTGCTGCATGGCACGATGGCGCTTAATGCCTCTGTCAAACGACTGCGCGCCAGCCGAACGCCAGCGCGCGGTGATGAAGAGAAACTCTACGATTAAGATGACTCACGCCGCAAGGCAAAAGACGCGCAATGTTGCGTGAGTGACCGTCTGTTCAGCTTAGAACCACTGACCGAAACGTCGGATATAGATGCGTTTCATCACCTGAGTGAGCAGGCAGTAGCTCAGCAAGGTGCCGACCAGCCAGGGGAAATATTCCCACGGCAGCGGCGTTAAACCGATATACGCCCCCAGCGGTGAGAACGGAATATAGATCCCAATCGCCATGACCAATGCGGTGGTCAGCATCACCGGTAGCGCTGCGGTGCTTTGAATAAAGGGAATTTTCTGAGTGCGCAACATATGCACTACCAGCGTTTGCGACAACAGCCCTTCAACAAACCAGCCTGACTGAAATAATGCCTGATGCTCGACGCTGTTGGCGGCGAACACATACCACATCACGGCAAAGGTCGTAATGTCGAACAACGAAGAGGTCGGTCCAATCCATAGCATAAAGCGACCAATGTTCTTTGCATCCCATTTGCGCGGGCGTTGTAAGAACGACTTGTCCATTTTGTCCCACGGCAGGCTAAGCTGGGAGATATCGTACATCAGGTTTTGCAGCAGCAGATGAATGGCCAGCATCGGTAAAAAGGGAATAAAGGCGCTGGCAACCAACACGGAAAACACGTTACCGAAGTTGGAACTGGCGGTCATGTTCAGGTATTTGATGATATTGCCGAATGTCTCACGTCCGGTGATCACCCCTTGTTCCAGTACCATCAGGTCTTTTTCCAGCAGAATGATTTCTGCTGACTCTTTGGCGATATCCGTTGCGGTATCCACCGAAATACCGACATCAGCATCACGCAGTGCCGGAGCATCGTTGATACCATCCCCCAAAAAGCCGACGGTATGCCCGTTGCGTTGCAACATTTTTAGTACGCGCGATTTTTGCATCGGCGTCAGCTTGGCAAACAGTGTACGTTGCTCCACTTCGCGCGCTAGCGTGGCATCATCCATTTTATCGATATCCGCACCAAGCAGTGGCTGGTCTGCATCAAGCCCAACATCTTTGCACACTTTGCTGGATACCACCGGGTTGTCACCCGTGAGCACTTTGACCTGCACACCGTTTTCTCGCAGCGCGGTGATCGCGCAAGCGGATGAGGGTTTCGGAGGATCGAGGAAGGTCAATAGGCCATGGATTACCATGTCCCGCTCATCAGCCTCGGTGAGTGGGAAGTGGTAATCGCTGGCACCAAATTCACGCATTCCTATCATCAATACACGGAAACCCTGCTGGTTATAACGCTCGGTCAGTGCAAGCAGCGCGCTACGACGGGCATCATCCAGTGGATGTTTTTCACCGTTATCGTCGATATGAGTCGCAATGGAGAGCATTTCTTCTACCGCGCCCTTACAGATCAACTGGTACTGCTGGTTTCCGCTGTTGAGTAAAATGGACAGGCGGCGGCGAATAAAATCAAAGGGCAACCCATCGATTTTGTCATGTTGGGTCAGCGCCGCAATGTTCGGCTTTTCCTTGCCGAAGCGGATGATGGCCTTGTCCATCAGGTTTTTCATCCCGCTTTGATGGAAGCTGTTCAACCAGGCTAGTCTCAGCACCTGCTCGCTCTCTTTACCGTTGACGCACAGATGGTGTTCGAGAATGATGCGATCCTGCGTCAATGTCCCGGTTTTGTCGGTGCAGAGCACATCCATGGCACCAAAGTTTTGGATGGCGTTCAGATGCTTGACGACTACTTTGCTGCGCAACATTCTGATTGCCCCTTTCGCCAGGTTGGCAGTGACAATCATTGGCAACATTTCTGGCGTCAGACCAACCGCGACGGCCAACGCGAAAAGCGCTGCTTCGGCCCAGTCACCTTTGGTAAAACCGTTAATCAGCAATACCACGGGCACCATCACCAACATAAAGCGGATCAACAAACGGCTCACGCTGTTGACACCGCGATCGAACGCCGTTTGCGCACGGGTGCCTATGATGGATTTAGCCAACGAACCAAAGTAGGTGTGATTACCGGTAGCCACGACAACGGCTTTGGCGATACCGCTGGAGACATTGGTACCCATCAGGCAGATATTGCCCATTTCCAGCAGAGAGGCCCCCTCCTGATCGATAGGCGTCTGACAGGATTTCTCTGCCACATGGGCTGAGGTGTCATATTTCTCTACGGGAAGGGATTCACCGGTTAGGACTGCCTGGCTGATAAACAGATCGCGCGATTCAACCAGTTTTACATCTGCGGGCACCATGTCACCTGCTGAAAGTAAAATGATATCGCCAGGCACTAACGCTTGCAGCGGGATCTCATGGCATTCTGCGCGAGCATTGGGATGGGCGCGGCGCAGTACGGTGGCGGTGGTGCGTACGAGAGATTTCAACGCTTCTGCTGCCTGATTGGTGCGAAACTCTTGCCAGAAACGTAGCAGACCGCTCAGCGTTACCATGACCAGAATGATGATGGTGCCCGTTAAGTCGGTCTCTTCTCCGCGCTGCAAGGGTAGCCAATAATCGGTAAACGTACCGATGGCGGCCAACGCCAGTAAAATAAAAATAAAGGGGTTATTAAAGGCGCTGATGAGCCGTGTTAACGCGGGAGGCACTTTCTCTTGCGCCACCTGGTTGGGGCCGTTTTCAAGTAAGCGCTCCTTTGCCTCTGCCTCAACCAAACCGTCCAGGTTGGTAGAAAGCGAGGTCAGGGTGCTATCAAGGCTTTTTGTCGCTTCATCTGCAATAAGGTAACTTTTTTTTACCGACTGCTGACGGAGAACGGGCAAGTTTTCTAACATCTGAGTCATAACCGTTACTCATTTTTAGGCACATAGCTTTCAGGACGTCTTTTTAAAGACGTGGAGAAGCCGTCCTTCAAGGGCATGATGTGCAAACGGACTAATTGTTATGCGTGGCAGAGAGGATGGAGAAGCAAACGAGTTAGCGTGTCATCCTTTGCAACGCGTTGTAGATTGCTGACTGGGGTGATCGTCCATTTCGGCTCCTTAACCGCTGAGAAGCGATAACGTGAACGTAGTGATGCCGGAACGCCAGGATCGCAGAAATATCCAGAGAAACCGGGCGTGTATTCAGTATGATCGCTTGACGTTAAGGTGGTGGTGGGCTGTTATAACGCCTTCACCGCTGCCTGAAAACAAGTGATTACTGGATATAAAGGCGCTGATGGCTGGGAGGGAAGAGTGCGTAAGTGTAGAGATGCATTCTGATGCTTCCTGTTTATACGGCTTTTCATATCTGCCGTTATGGATGAACGTTTAACAGGGATGCAATCGTGATCGAAATGCTGATTGCGTTGCCCGCCGTTACCGGCAAGCTACGCACATTAGAGTGTGTCAGTTTGCCGGAGAGATAATGCTGTTGTTTTTACGATCAATGCTTTCACAACGTATATTGCTTTGACTGTCCAAAAATCTCTCTCCGTAGTTATACTGAAACTACTATAGCAACTGAATTATAAACGTATCTGCAACGTGTGAGTGATTCATATCCGTTTCATGAGGAACGCGGCGCTCTCAGCCTTTTGCCCGCGTCAGTACGATAGAACACGCATAGCGATCGGCAGGGTGCACCGAAATCGTGGTTTCAAACGTATTGCCATCGCGATCCAGATAGCGGCGTACAATCTTCAGTGCGGGCGATCCTGGCTCAATGCCCAGCACCTTGGCAATTTTCGCTGACACGGTGACCGCAGAGATGGTCTGCCGCACCTCCTCACTTTGAATGCCGTAGTGGGTTTCGATCAGATCGCTGATCAGCGCAAAGGGATCGCTGCGCACCAATTGGCGCACTTTGGTGAAGGTGGCGCTGGCATAGCTGTCCGTCCAGCATATGGGGGCGTCTTTGTTTTCGCTGTCTTCCCGAATGCTGGCAACGTGTAGCCAGCGAGATCCCGGCTCACAGCCGATAGTCTGTGCCAGGTCATAGTCAGCAACCACTTCATCAATCCTTTTCACGACGCGCGGATTGTTTTTCGCCAGAAAAAACAGATCTTCCAGACAAGCCAGCGGGTGGTTTAGCCCTTTATGCTGCGCTTTGTCAGCCACTTGTGTGCCTGACCCCTTGCGTCGCGTAATCAATCCCTGCTCGGTCAGGTCGCGTAGCGCCTCTCGCATGGTGTGTCGGCTGACCTGATAGTGCTCGCACAACACCATTTCCGTCGGTAACAGGGAGCCCACCGGATATTGTCCGGAGAGGATTTGCTGTGCAAGTTCACGCGCAATGCGCCGATACAACGATTCTTTCATAGGCAACGGTTTTTTTCCCGCATAGCTGATCAATATCACAAAGCTGCGCTAAAACGCTTTCGCTTTAATGTCCGTACATTCTATCTTATCTGTACATTCACAATGTCCGTATATTTAAATTTGTTCGTACATTTAACTGCGCTTGTACGTAAACAATAGTACAGATAGGTGAGTACCCGATGCGCCTGTCATGCCTCTTAACAGTATTGGCTTACTGGTAACCCCATTACGGCATGACAGGCGCAGTTTATCACTCTTACTCTCATTTCAGGATGCTTTTATGGCTTCGAATGTGCTTGATTTCGTACTGTTTCGTGATGCATTTGGCACGCCAGCAATGCGCGCCGTTTTTGACGACCACGAGCTGATTAGAAAATATGTCATTGTTGAGATAGCGCTTGCCAAAGCGCAGGCGCGCTGTGGCGTCATCCCTGAGGCGGCGGCGCAAGAGATTGCCCAGCGCTGCAATGCCGATACGCTGGATTTTGATCTACTGCGTCATGAAACCGAAATTGTCGGCTACCCGATTTTGCTGCTGGTGCATCAAATCTCCAAACAGGCAGGTGAGTCCGGTGGGTTTGTTCACTGGGGGGCAACCACTCAGGACATTATGGACACCGCTGTGGTTTTGCAAATCCGTGATGCTTTTGAGCTGATTGAGCAGGAAATCAAGACATTGCGTGGGACGCTTGCTGGCCTGGCGCAGCGTTATCGCACTACGCCGATGGCAGGGCGTACCCATTTGCAGCAGGCTTTGCCAGTGACCTTCGGCTATAAAGCGGCTATCTGGCTTGATATGTTCGATAGTCATCAGGATCGTTTGGAGCAGGCGCGTCCTCGTATTCTGGTCGGTGAATTTGCCGGTGCCGCCGGAACCTTGGCCTCTCTGGGTGATAAAGGGTTGGGCATTCAGAAAGCATTGATGGAAGATTTGGGGCTAGGGGTGCCTGTCTCTACCTGGCATGTGGCGCGCGATGGGTTTGCCGAAGCGGTTAACCTGCTGGCGCTGATGACCGGGTCGCTGGGCAAGATTGCCTATGATGTGATGTTGATGGCATCCAATGAGTTTGGCGAACTGTATGAACCCTTTGTGAAGGGGCGTGGTGTCAGCAGCACCATGCCGCAAAAGCGCAATCCTATTTCGAGCGAATTGATGCTGGCATGTGCCAAAGGTGTGCGACAGCAAGCCGGTTTGATGTTAGATGCTATGGTACAGGATCTCGAACGTGCCACTGGGCCGTGGCATGCAGAATAGATCGCCATTCCTGAAAGCTTCATTCTCTCCGCCGGTGCGCTGCATCAGGCCAACTTTATGCTCAGCGGTCTGATCGTGGACGAGCAGGCGATGGCACGTAATCTTGATATGACCAAGGGACTTATCGTCGCGGAAGCGGTGATGATGGGGCTGGCACCTTATATTGGTCGGCAGGATACGCACGATATCGTCTACGATGCTTGTCGCATCGTGAATGAGAAAGGCGGCCGACTGGCGGATGTGCTCAATGCGATGCCGAACGTGGCCGACCGTTTGGCACCTGAACTGATTGAGCGTTTGACCGATTCGACCAACTATCTGGGAATGGCACCAGAAATGGTCGATCAGGTGCTGAAAAGCTCTGCCAGCCGGTCGTAATGTCCGGCGTTCACCCGCTCTACGTATGAGGAGATGATTATGTCATCGGATTCATCCACAGGGAAAAAGGTGTTCACCGTGGTGGTGCCCATCGCATTAGGCATCGCTATCTGGCTTGCTCCCCTACCTGCCAACCTTTCTCCCCAGGCGTGGCATATGTTCGCCATTTTTGCTGCTACCATCGCAGCCATCCTGACGCAGCCATTGCCCTCGGGGGCGGTAATGCTGATCGCGCTTTGCGTGGCCATCTTTACCCAAACGCTTACCGAAGCAAAAGCGCTGTCTGGTTTTGCCAGCGGCACGGTGTGGTTGATTTTCTGCGCTTATATCCTGTCTCTGGGGTTTGTCACTTCAGGACTGGGTAAGCGTATCGCTTATAAAATGCTTTCTTTATTTGGCGGCAGCAGCCTGGGTATTGCCTATTCACTGGGCATATCTGATTTGATCATGGCACCCGCGATTCCCTCGGTTACCGCCCGTTCAGGGGGCATAATCTTCCCCATCGCGCGTTCTATTATACCGTATTAGGATCTGCGCCGGGTGAAAGCGGTAAAAAGATCGGGGATTTCCTGACTATGGTCTGCTTTCAGTTTACCCCGATTACCGGTGCCATTTTCCTGACTGGTATGGCCGCGAATCCCTTAGTGAGTAGTCTGGCAAAAAGCTCGCTTGGTGTTGAAATAACCTGGAGCGGATGGTTTATTGCCGCTGTGGTGCCCGCTCTGGTCTGCTTTTGTTTGATGCCATTATTGGTGTACAAGCTGGTGAACCCTGAACTGAAACGCACGCCGGAAGCGAAAGTGATGGGACGTGAGGCGCTGTCTCAGTTAGGCCCCATGACCACAACGGAAAAGAAAGTGGCGTTTGGTTTTCTGTTGGCATTGGTGGGGTGGGGAACCAGCCTGATCACCGGCCTGTCCGCGACATCCGTAGGATTAGGGCTTGCGGCGTATCTGTTTGCCGTCGGTGCCGTTGATTGGAAAGCCCTGCTGAAAGATCATGCTGCCTGGGATACGGTTATCTGGTTCAGCGTTATCATCAGTCTGGCTACCGGGCTTTCCGATCTGGGATTCATCAAATGAATGGCGGGCTTGCTGGTTAGCTTGATCCACGGGTTTGGTACCATGGAAACCTTTGTGCTGCTGGGCGTGCTCTATATCTATGTGCATTACCTGTTTGCCACGGCTTCCGGACATGTCGCTGCCCTTTATGTGCCTTTTGCTGCCACAGCCATCGCCGCAGGGGCACCACCGATGATGGTTGCCATCTGCTTCGGGATTTTCAGTAACCTGATGTGGGGCAATACCGAATATGGCGGCGGGCCGGGGCCTATTTATTTCGCTCAGGGCTATTTCACGCGACCGCGCTTTTATAAAATTAATGCGGCGGTGGTTACCTTTAACGTAGTGCTGACCTTCAGCGTGGGCTTACTGTGGTGGAAACTGCTTGGCTTCTATTAATGTAATCGCTGCGTTTTGCTTCCCCTGCGTCTGATGACGGTGAAAGTACGATGAGACAGGTTGCCTTAGCCGGTATCAGGCAACCTGCATTTGCACGTAGTGCCTATCCCACAAGGGCAGTCAGTGCTCGAAATAGTCGCTTACTGTACCGTCCGGTTGCGGCCTTCCCGTTTGGCGATATACAAATTTTTATCGGCGGCAGCAAAGAGTTGGTGCACATGTTGCGTCAGGTCTATCGCTGAAGAAGGCGCATAGGCAATACCGATACTCACGGCAACGGATACCGGTGAGCCATTAATGATGCAGGGTGTGTCGTGAATTTGCATGCGCAAGTGTTCTGCTAATGCAAAAAAGTCCTGCTCAGAGAAATCAAAACACACTGCCGTAAACTCTTCTCCACCGATGCGGCTCACCAAGCCCGGCTCAGGGATGGATTGCTTAATCAGATTCGCGACGTGTTTCAAAACATAGTCACCGTTATCGTGTCCGTAACTGTCGTTGATGGTTTTGAAGTGATCGATATCAACCAGCATTACATTGATGGCCGCTTGGCGATAACGGGGTATTTTCCCGTAACGGTTTAACGCATCGTTAAAGCCATAGCGCGAAAGCAGGTGAGTGAGGAAATCGTGGCTGGCCTGCATCAACAAGCGCTGATTGAGCTGGCGGATGGTTTTGGCGTTCATGGCCATCAGCAACGGGCTAAAGATGATGGCGGCGATACTGATACGGGCGATGGTGATCGCCTGCATAAACAGGGCATCCTGATGGTCATAAATCCCCTGAACATGAAGCGCTGTTGCGATCAGTTCAACAATACCCGTGCACAAGGTAATCAGGCGTATCGCCCACAACGGGTACACGATGGCGCACCAGGTGAGCGCGGGCAGGGGGAACGCCAGAATGGCAATCGGACCAACCAGCGTACCCAATCCCAGTGACAGCGCAAGAAACAGTAAGGGAATGCTGCTGCGCCAGTCTGCTTTGGGCATGCGCAACGTGAAATCGCTGCGCAGCGCCAGCAGTAACGGTAAAAACAGTACTGCGGTATAAAACTGATCACTGAACCAGTTGAGCACATCCTGTTGAAACGGCTGACGCGTTTGCTCGGCCATGTGTTGCGCGAAAGCGCCAACCAACGCACAGCAAAGAGCTGCGATCATACAGGAGGCAAACAGGTGTAATGAGGTGGTGATATCGGCTTCTTGCTGACGATATCGTTCTGGCCAACACAATAATTTGACCAGCACAAAGATAAACACCAGGTTGACACCATTAATGGTGAAGGCGCTGACGCCCCAGCCATAAAGCAAGCTATCTTACGCGATCATGGCGTTATAGGCAACGCAGCAATACCACGGCGTATTCAGGTAGTGATAGCGATAAAACAGGGCGGCAACCAGAATGTTCACGGGCCAGAGAACAGAGAGATCGATGCCTGACATACGCGCATGTGAACCTAACATGCAGCCCAGTAGTGTCAAAATAAAAACGTTAAAGCTGTTTAAAAGCACATTGTCACTTTTAAACAGTGTCAGGTTTACACGCATAATCTCTGCCCATTTCTCCACGGGATAGTGCTCTGCCTCTCAAATAGCGTGCAATCATACACGTAAACCCAAGAGCAAACAGTACCCTGCATGAAACCTGCTGGTTTTTAACGTATTGTTTTTGATCACATTAGAGGCAAATTCTCGGCATTCCGGTAAAAAAAGCCGCTAATAGCGGGATAGAAAATCCTTTTTGGCGCTAGTGTTATAATTAGAATACTGCGTGATGGCATGCGCATACTTTTTCACTGTCAGGAGTTCACCATGAGAATAAAACAGGGTATGTGCGGATTGTTGATGATGCTGCCACTGTATGGTTTGGCACAGACGACGAGTTCCGATGTTATCGAGGGTTATACCACGCAGCAGATTGCCGATGTGTTACCGAAAACGTTAGATGGCTTGCAGCGACGCACGGTTGAAGTGGTCTCGGATTACTATACTTTTCAGGTGGAATACGTTGATCCTGCTACCATGCGTAAAGTACTGGTCACGCTTTATACCTTACCGGCAGATGCAAAAGGCAATATCCCCGTGGCATCCAGCGATCGTAATTTGGACGCAGTGGTCGCCAGTGCTGAAAAAGAAATGTTGCGTCAGCGTATCAAACCGGAAATGAAAGATCTAGCGATGCCGAATGCGCCCCAATTTCGCTGCCTGCAAACGATAATGAATGAAAAAGTGGTGCACCAGGTGTGCTCAACCTTGTTTAAGGGGCGAGTGCTGGAGATCCAACCGGTCACTATGGTAAACGACAAAGCTTATGCGCCGGCGATGCAACGCTGTGAGGAGTGGGTGGTAAAACTCGGTAAAATCATGAGCAATGCAGTGAAATAAAGCACAGTAACAGGCTGGCGAGCCAGCCTGGCGTTGCTGACATCCACCGTCATTCCCGCGAAGGCGGGAATCTTTTGCCGAAGAAACGTGTTCATTCTCACAGAGATCCCAGGCTTTCGCCGAGGACGACGAGGGGAGAAAGTGACTTTGCCGTCAATCTGAGGTTGGTTCGACAACCTGTTTTGCATCAGTCAGGGTTTTCTGTCCAGTCAAACTCCAGTTGTCTGGCGGTTCTTTCTGCCAGCGTACGTCCCGCAAAACGCTCGACCAGATGCAGGCTCATATCAATACCAGCAGAAATCCCTGCTGATGACACAAACGCCCCTTGATCAACCCAGCGCACATCACTTTTCACGTCCAAGTTCGGGAACATCATCTTCAAATCGGCAATGTCTTCCCAATGGGTGGTTACCGAACGGTTGTCAAACAGTCCGGTTTTGGCGAGCAAAAAAACACCAGTGCAAACAGATGCAGTAATGGTTGCTTGCGAGATTTGGCGAGTAAGCCAGTCAATAACCGCGGTTTTTTCTATCTCTGCGGTAACCACCCCGCCGGGGACAATCAGACAATCCAACGCAGGGTGATCGTCGAGGGCGTAGTCGGAATCGATCTTTAATCCAGCACGTGCGCGCACTGAGGCACGCTTTTCTCCGAGCGTGAACACGCTAAAACGCGGTTCGGATCCACCTGCCACACGCGTTGCGCAGGTAAAGACTTCATAGGGCCCTGCAAAATCTAATACCTCAACATTATCAAAACATAAATTCCAATTTGCAGCGTCATTGCCGGCTCTCCGCAGGAAGGGTCATCTTTTGGATGGTATAACCTGGTGCAGAAAAAAGAAACGTCAAACCAGCAAGCACATAGTGCTTACAGGTAGGGTTATGGTAGTTGCTTATTCCGAAAATTAAGAAATGCTACATATTTTCGTACTGCCATTATCACTCTGTTGTAGTATATGCTGGTATGTATTTCTCGTTTACTTGGTATCAAATTTCGGCACGTTTTATTGCGTGCCACTTTAGCGTGAGGTATTTATGCAACGACAGAAGTGGTTTAGCGTGTGTGTCCTAACTATTCTGCTGATGACGACAGGAACCTGGACTTTGCACTTTTTCTTGGATGGCGGGGCTGTCAAAGGGATTGCCTGTTACTTTGTAAAACTGATGAGCGGAATTACGCCACTGGCGGCAATCCGCTCTGTGGTTATGCCCCAACATGGCCCTAAGATCATGTTGGGACGCCAGAAGAGCCTTACTGCACGATCCTAGCTCCGAATAACCGCTACACCAGATCGAAACGATCCAGATTCATTACTTTATTCCAGACAGCCACGAAATCGTGCACAAACGATGCCTGCGCATCAGAACTGGCGTAAACCTCCGCCAGCGCTCGTAGCTGTGAGTGTGAACCGAAAATCAGATCTACGCGTGTTCCTGTCCATTTTGGCTGACCCGTGGTGCGATCGCGCCCTTCAAACAGTGTGTGCGATGCATCAATCGGGTGCCACGTGGTATTAATATCCAGCAAGTTGATGAAGAAATCAGTGGTCAAGGTGCCTGGACGTTGGGTAAAGACACCGTGCGCTGTTTGCCCGGTATTGATATTCAGTACGCGCAACCCGCCGAGCAGCACGGTCATTTCCGGTGCTGTAAGGGTAAGCAACTGCGCCTTGTCCACTAGCAATGCTTCTGGACTGATGCTGTATTGCGCTTTCTGATAGTTGCGAAAACCATCGGCAATGGGTTCAAGTACGTCGAATGAGGCGATATCGGTTTGCGCTTGAGAGGCATCCATCCGTCCAGGAGTAAAAGGAACGCTGACCGATTGGCCTGCGTGTTGCGCAGCTTGTTCGACGCCCACGACGCCACCCAGTACGATGATATCGGCCAGTGAAACACGTTTGTTGCCTGATTGTGCGTCATTAAATGCGTTTTGCACGCGTTCCAGAGCGCTCAACACCTGCGCCAACTGTGCGGGCTGGTTCACTTCCCAATGGTTTTGTGGGGCAAGACGCAGACGCGCGCCGTTAGCGCCACCACGTTTGTCTGAACCACGAAACGTGGATGCGGATGTCCAGGCCGTTGCGACCAACTGCGATACGCTTAGCCCCGTTGCCACAATCTGTTGTTTCAGCGTGGCGATATCCTGCCTGTTGATCAGTTCATGATTCACTGCGGGGATCGGGTCTTGCCAAATGAGTTCTTCGCTCGGTACTTCTGGACCCAGATAACGTTCGCGTGGCCCCATGTCGCGGTGAGTCAGTTTGAACCAAGCGCGCGCAAAAGCGTCGGCAAATTCCTCGGGATGTTCATGGAAGCGGCGTGAGATTTTCTCATAAACCGGATCAACGCGCAGGGAGAGGTCGGTGGTCAGCATGGTGGGAACGTGGCGCTTTGTCGCATCGTGAGCATCAGGTATTTCTCCTGCGCCCGCGCCATGTTTGGGTTGCCACTGGTGTGCGCTCGCCGGGCTTTTAGTCAGTTCCCATTCGTAGCCAAACAGATTTTGAAAGAAGTAGTTGCTCCACTGCGTAAGAGTTTGTGTCCAGGTGACTTCCAGTCCACTGCCAATGGTGTCGCCGCCTTTCCCACTACCGAAACTGCTCTTCCATCCTAATCCTTGTTCTTCGATGCCTGCGGCTTCCTGTTCGGGCCCGACCAATGCGGCATCGCCTGCGCCGTGTGTTTTGCCGAAGGTATAACCGCCAGCGATCAATGCCACGGTCTCTTCGTCATCCATTGCCATACGGCTAAAGGTTTCCCGAATGTCTTTGGCGGCGGCGAGAGGATCGGGGTTGCCGCCGGGACCTTCCGGGTTGACGTAAATCAGGCCCATTTGTACCGCAGTCAGCGGGTTTTCCAGATCCCGTTCACCAGAATAACGTTTATTATCAGCAAGCCAGGTGGTTTCCGCACCCCAGTAAACATCTTCTTCTGGTTCCCACACGTCGTGGCGACCGCATGCAAATCCAAACGTTTTAAAGCCCATGGATTCTAATGCTACGTTACCGGTCAGGATCATCAAATCGGCCCAGGAGATGTTTTGACCATATTTTTGCTTGATCGGCCATAGCAACCGCCGTGCCTTATCGAGGTTTACGTTATCAGGCCAACTATTCAACGGAGCAAAGCGTTGCTGTCCAGCTCCTGCACCACCGCGGCCATCGCCAGTACGGTAGGTTCCGGCGCTGTGCCAGGCCATACGAATAAACAATGGGCCATAGTGGCCGAAGTCCGCAGGCCACCAGGGCTGGGAATCGGTCATCAAGGCATGGAGATCTTTTTTAACCCCCGCCAGATCGAGACTGTTGAAGGCGGCGGCGTAATTGAAATTTTTACTAAGAGGGTCGGAGAGCGGGCTGTGTTGATGGAGTACTTTCAGACTGAGCTGATTTGGCCACCAATCCTGATTCCTGGTGCCGTTGCTCGCGGTAGGTTTGCTACCACCGCCAGAAAATGGGCATTTGCTTTCAGTTGTCATGCAATATCTTCCTTTGCTGATGAGTTCCATGGGGCCTGGCACAAGGTCGCCCGGTACAGTGCTGTGGACACATTAAGCGTAGTCATCTTGTGGACATTGTTAAAATCGAAAAAGGCAACTATTACGATAGTTTTTATCTATGTTTATTTATGAATCGATAGGTCGAGTGGTTTATGGCAAGGTAGGAGATGACAAAGCACGCTGGGTAGCCGGCAGGTTAGCACGTCGGCAGATTTTTATGTCTGAAGAGTGAACAGTAAAAAACAAAAGCCACTGAAATAAATTCATAAATATTATAGTTTTATAATATCTCATTGATTTTAATGGCATGAGGTTGTTACTGAAGCGCTCATGTTTTTGTCGATAGCGGTCGATAACAGATAACAGGGAGTTGAAGAATGCCACGGATAGCTTACAGTGAAAGGGCTGTACCTTGTCATCTGAACTCGGACGACGCGCGACACCTCGCTACTGCACATAAATACGCATTCTTATTGAGGGTATAATGGATAATTTTCAAAAAGAGATAGATGAGAGAACAAATCTCACTTCCTCCAATAAATTTGAACTGCTGTTGTTCCGTTTGGGCCCCGCTACGCAGGGTGCCGAGTCTGAGTTGTACGGTATCAATTTGTTTAAACTACGCGAAATCGTGCCGATGCCCTCGCTGACCAAAGCGGCGGGCATGAAACCGCCGATGATGGGTATGGTGAACATTCGCGGGCAGGTCATTCCGGTTATCGATCTGCCAGCGTTGCTGGGCTGCGAGCCAAGCACTGGATTGAACATTCTCCTCATTACCGAGTATGCGCGCAGCACGCAGGCTTTTGCCGTGGAATCGGTGGATGATATTGTGCGTCTGGACTGGAGCCAGGTGCTGGCCGCTGAGAATGGGGTTAATTCAACCTACATTACCAGCATCGCACGATTGGATGCCGATAAATCCAGTAATCGCCTGGCCTTGGTACTGGACGTAGAATAGATTCTGCACGACATGAATCAGGTCGATCGCGACATCAAAGAAGATAAATTGAAAACCAAAGGGTTCCGCCTGAAACCGGGCACAGTAGCGATTGTGGCAGATGACTCCAAGGTGGCTCGCTCCATGCTGGAACAGGGCTTGAGCGTCATGCAGATCCCCACGTTGATGCATGTCACTGGTCAAGAGGCCTGGAACAAGATTCAAGCGATGGCGAAGGAAGCTCAGCAGGAAGGGCGTCCGATTACGGATAAGATCTCCTTTGTGCTGACGGACCTGGAAATGCCGGAAATGGATGGTTTCACGCTGACCCGTAACATCAAGCGTGATGAGTTCCTTAAAAAACTACCGGTGATTATTCACTCTTCACTCTCTGGCAGCGCCAATGAAGATCAAGTGCGCAAGGTGGGCGCGGATGCTTATGTGGCGAAGTTTGAAATTAATGAATTGGCAGAGGCGATTCACTCTGTTTTAGACTGATATTGTTGCCAATATTGAATATTCATGCCGCTGGTGCTTTGGTGTGCATCCGCGGCATTTTACATTATGCCTGTTGTGGTGTTTTGGAACACAGCCAGATACCAAAGACAATCAGTAGTGCGCTGACCAGATGAAAGGTTTCCAGCGTGGTATTGAGGAACACCAGACTAAATACCCCGCCCGATAATGGAATCAGGTGGGTATAGATTTCTCCCCGCGTCGCGCCAATATCGCCGATACCTCTGTTCCAAAAGACATAGGAGAGCCATGACGGGAATATTACCAGATAGGCCAACCCGGTTAAAAAATCCCCGCGAAAGTAAGGCGCTACGTCGAGAGAGGGAAGGTCGATGACATGAATAAACACTAAGGGAATAAGCAATATTGCACCGAGCAGTGCGCTAACGTCCACAAATGCGTTGCCCGGTATACTTTTATCTTTTTTCCTTAAAAAAGTGCAATAGAACGCCCAACTGAGCGCCGATCCCATTGTCCATAAATCTCCCCGATTGAGCGCGCTAAAGGTTTCAGGCGTGGAGAGTTCTCCCTTTACCACCAGATATAACACGCCACCGGTGCTGAGGATGACGCCGAGCATATTGTTACGAGAAACAGGATCGTTGAATACTAAACGGTTAAGCAATAGTACGACGACTGGCGTTACTGACATGTAAATTGCAGCGTTTAACGATGTGGTATATTGCAAGCCAATATAAAGCGTCAAGGGAAAAAGGACTTGCCCGCATACGGAGAGAAAAAACAGGATCCCTATCGATGCCCGCATCGTTGGCCAGTGCTGTCGCACCTGTTTGAAATAAAGGGTCATCAACAGGATCGCGGTAATAGCCCAGCGCGCTTGTGTCATGATGATTGGATCGGCTCGTGTAACCAGAACATGGCCAACAACGTAATTTCCCCCCCAGAATAGGGCTGCCATGGTGAGTAAAAGATAAGGCATGATTCCATTCTCTTAATTAGTGTATTGGCGATGATTTATCATTGGTATAAAGTTGGCAATGATAAAAATCAATAATGATTAATTTAAATAACTGTTTGTTTACTGATGGGGGCGCTGTTTCCATTTTTCGAAAACATTATATGTGATGATGGGATTGATTTTTTATGAATTTATAGTGTTAACGCCTGATTATAAAATAGTGAGTGGTGATTATTATTTTGTTGGATATTAATAATATACCATTGATTTGATGATATTGAAGGGGAAATGCCGCATTGTATCACGTTTAAAGAAGTCGATCTCAGCTATTCTCATTTTGTGAGTGTCTGTGATAAATCAGAGTCTGATGATGTTATTCGATTAATAAGAAATAATAAGGGCGAAGTTTGTTTGTCATCGAATTACTCTATAGCTGAACATGCTATATTGTTTGTTTCTAAGATTCCATGGCTCTCTGATTTTAAATGCATATCTAACTATAAACAAGAAATTGAGTTCCAGCAACACGATGCAGTTATAGCTTTTTTAGAAACATTGAATAAAGGGTTCGGTAATACGTTTTCACTTGACCGTTTGCCAGAGGTTAAATCTGGGGGGGGTATTTGAAATGTAAGAATATTACTAAGTACTTAACATTAGCATCTAAAATAAACCCTTCATCATTTACCGCCAAATATTGTAATCAAGAAAACCTTATATTTATGAAAGAAGGACTGGTTCATAATTTTCCAGAAATTAACAGGGAGTTTTATGATTTTCTATCTGGAAAGGATGATGGGGTTTTAAAAAAATCCCACGATGAAATAAACCATCAGGTAAATGAAATTTTACAAGCTAATAGAGTCCCTGGTAATATTTATAATGCCATTAAGGCCCGGATGTTGGAGTTTTTAAATATAAATGCATTAGGGAATAATTATTCGTTGGACGCTCTGAAATGCTATTTTTATACCTTATCTGGTTCGAATAAAAAGAAATAAGGCCTTAACCAGGTTCCTGAAAAACCGTTTGCGTTGAAAATGAATGAAAGGTTAGCTCTACTCAATATATCTATAGGTGATGATTCGTGTGCATTAGATAACTTGCTCTGCGATGTTTTTTTACTCAATGATAAACTAAAATTAAAAAGTAGTGAAGATAAAAATCTGTTGTGTAGCGGTATGTATGCTTATTTAGCGAAGCAGTTCTACGATGGCCTTATAAGAGACTCTATCGATAAAGCGAATTTAGAACGGGGGCATTCTGAGCATCTCGCTCCATTATCAGTTCCGGTAACACCTTATGGTTTGCCAGAATCGTTATCAGATACGTTAAGTATTGACAGTTTTTTTAGTTCAGTATGCAGTGAAGACGATGATATCTTTGGCTGACAGTGATTATTTTCCACCAGCGCCAACGCCAGAAGAACTTGAACTTTTACAGGGTGATTTGTCAGATATTGATGATTTTTCTCCACCACCAACAGCGGAAGAACTTATTTTATATCAAGAGGCTCCATCAGAGCCCTATGAGATAGATAGTCTTTACGGTTCAGCGTCAGACGAATCCAGTAGTGATAATGAAGCCTATTTAACAGGTAGAGAAACTGCGAGGCTATTATAAGCAGTAATGTATTTTTTGATTTCATACTTTCAGATATGTTAAAGGAAAATAAAATTTTACATCTATCGGGAGGGAGATTAATGACAAATGCTGGTTCGGAAAGACAAATTCATTTTTTAGGTGAAAAGCTAGGGTTAGATCTTAAATTAGATGAAAAACAACAGATTTTATTATTAATCGATGGTAAATACCCAGTGTCACTACAACTTGATGATGGGAAATGGTATTTTTATGGCATGGTGCGCCATTTGATAAATGAAGATATTCCATGCGCTTTCTATCAAAAAATTCTCATAGAGAATTTTAAAGAATTACGCTCAGGAATAGGGAGTCTGTGTCTAAATGAATCATCTGATATTCTCATGTACGTCGGTGGGGCTGGAAAGACGAATCACAATGCGGATGAGTTGTACGAAAGTTTAAATCAGTATATGCAGCGTTTGGACAGTTTGCGTGCAGCCTGGGAGTAAGAGTGGTTTAGAAAGGTCATTCGTCACGCAGAAACAGTAGAAACAAATTGGAAAACCTTCCCTGCGAAAGGCTGCGAGCGGGGAAGATTGCCGTTATGGCATTGCATTTAATCTGAGTTGGCTTGTGTCGAATTTGCGGCAGTGACGAGAATGGGCTTAATATTTATTCCAGTGATGCCCAATGCCAGCGTGATCAGCGGGGCGGCAATGTTAAAGATGGCAAAAGGCATGTAGGCCATGGTAGAGACACCGAGCACAGCCGCCATATAAGCAACACAGGAGCTCCAGGGAATCAACAGCGAAGTAACAATACCCGCAAACTGCTCTGGAAAGGTTTTCCGGTGCCAACCCTCGTCGGGCAAATTCAGATTTGAATAAGCGAGTGGGTAAGAGCAGAGCAATGTATTGATCGCCTGCGGCAATGTTTAAACCAATAGCCGTAGCAACGACCGAGGCAATCAAGCGGCCGACCGTTCTGGCCCGTAATAACAGCAGTGTAACCAGTTTGTTCCGCAGACCAAAATCATCCACCATAATGCCAAAGGTAACTGCACCGATGATGGGCCAAATGGTCAGCAACATGCTATCCATGCCACCGCGCGACAGCAGCGCATCGATCTGCTCAATCCCTGAATTCTCTTGAAAACCTGTTGCCATTGCTGTCCATATGGCTTTTATGGCAAGCAGTGGTGCTGTAAGTATCCCGGTAAACCGAACCATTCACTTTTAGAGATCTTCTGACATACTGATTATGTCC
>NZ_PEHF01000031.1 GCF_015762685.1 Candidatus Symbiopectobacterium sp. 'North America'
TTAAGCAAGCCCAACATCAATCGAAAATCAGTGTTGCAAAAACGGGGGTGACCATAGATTTTTTATGTCTGAAATCCGCGCCACATAAGTCTTCACTCGCATTTTCTGTCAACGGAGGTCAACCTGATTCCATCCACATCAATCTGCTTGTGAGGATAGAACCGAGTCTGCCTGTTGGTTCGATATTGCTTTTATACCCATATCGGGATGATGGAAGGGTATCTGTTAGTTATCATGTCCGACGGGTGACCTGGATCGCGGTAGAACTCACTCTACTAACGATTGTATGCTCCAGTGAGCCACGTTTTGTACATGGTATGAGTTTGACTTCGACAACGTTTTCTGGCGTATTCCGGCGCAGCGTGAGGAGCTGAAAGGGGGAAATACTCCTACCGGAGCATGAAGATGAGGGAAGAGCATATCGTTCCGCTGAGTCGCCAGTCGTTGGCGCTGCTCGAACGGCTAAAAACACTGAGTGGAAATAATAATTGCTTGTTCCCCGGCGATCACGATCCTGAAAAGGTGATGAGCGAAAACACCGTGAATAATGCGCTGCGGGCGATGGGTTACGATACTAAAACCGAGGTGTGCGGCCACGGTTTCAGGACGATGGCGCGTGGTGCGCTTGGCGAGTCTGGTCTATGGAGCGATGATGCAATAGGGCGTCAACTAAGCCACTCTGAGCGTAATACTGTTCGAACTGCTTACATCCACACCTCTGAGCATTTAGATGAAAGGCGGTTGATGGTTCAGTGGTGGGCTGACTATTTAGACTGCAACGTTCATGGTTATATAACTGCATATGAATTTGCAAAAAACAGCTAGTCTCCATTATGCCATTATCGCCTCAAGTGCAATCAGCGCCTGCTGCTTATTGGCACGTGACGCTATGTTGTCTTTTGCTGAGGGGATACGCCATGTTTGATGCCACGCCGCTGACCCTTGATGAAATCACCGACCAGTGCCACGCTCTGACCCATGCCGTGATTGAGCTGGATGATCCTGTCGCGAAAGAGGTGCTGACATTTGTACTGGCTGAACGGCTGGAGTTGCTCGCTATTACGCTGCAAAACCCGGAAGGACCAGAAACCGATAGCGGTGTGGTTGGTACAGGAGAAAGGCAGCGGCCTGAATTTGGGGAACGCCAACATGTTGCCACGTAACCCGCGTCAGCACTTGTATGCGTCTGGTTGTCGCGTTGCTATCAGAAACCGATCAGCTTGACGGATAATCCCGTAAACGAAACCGGCACAGGCCGGTTTTTTACGTAAAATAAAGAGCAACACAGCGTTTTATAATCACTTAACCCATCAAAAAAAGATAAAAATTGAATCGAGCCAAATCCAGTCATCAACTGTTGGTGTTGAAACATGTTCTCTGTTTAACATTAACGAGGGGAAAAGTGTACTTAATCAGGTACAAGTGATATGGCTGTCAGTCAACAGAAGGGAGTAGACTATATGCATGCAATTAATTATACAAATGCCCGTAAACATTTTGCCGAAATTATGAAACGTGTCACTGATAATGCTGAAACTGTCCGCATTATTCGTCGTGGTACCCCTGATATTGTTATAGTTGATACCGAAGAGTATGAAGCGCTGATGGAGACGCTCTACTTGTTCAGCAACCTTGCAAATATCGTCCATATCAATGACTCCATGAAACAAGCGGAGCGTGGTGAATTTGTCGAAGTGGAATATTAAGTTCATCCAGAACGGCGCTGATGACCTTAATTACTGGTGTGATACTGACAAAAAAGCTCGAACGTATTCGGCAACTGCTTCACAGTATTGAAATCGATCCGTTAATGGGTATAGGGAAACGGAGTGGCTTCTGCATCATAAGGATCCTGCCTTGTACTCTCGTCGTATCGCTGAGTGAAGAGTAGAAAGCCTATAAAAGACGCTCTTTAGCAAGGCTCAACTGCTGTTGAGCTAACGCCTCGACTTCTCGAGGTTCATGCGACACTAACAATAGCGTTACCGAAAAGAGATGCTGTATTTCCTTCATTGCCTGCCATAGCCGTAACCTCACTGGCCAATCGAGACTAGAGAATGGCTCGTCGAGTAACAGAACCTGAGGCTCACTGATCAATGCCCGCGCCAAAGCCGCTCTCTGCTGCTCCCCACCCGAAATTTGTGTAGGGTAACGTTTAGCCAAATGTTCTATTTCAAGTAATTTTAGCAAGTCGTGACGTTTTTCACTGGCCTGTGGTTTTTTAGCTGCGTACTGAGCAAGGCGCAGATTATTATCAACCGATAAATAAGGAAACAAATACAAGTGCTGATTCAAATAACGGCAAGGACGCTGCCAGATAGGTCGTTTATCGATACATTGATTGGCTATTGATATAGAGCCCCGATAATCAATGTTCCCTACGATGGCGTTTAACAACGTTGTTTTCCCACTGCCAGAAGGGCCACAAATAGCGGTGCAGCTACCGTGTTCCACTGAAAAACTGATATTTTCCAGAATGCCGCAGGAAAGATCATTCACCTTTAACATTCAGCCTTCCTCGTTGTTGCAACAAATGCAGTATCACTAAGAGAAAAATCGAAAAAATAATCAGCAACAGGGCACAACCAACAGCCAAAGAAAAATCACCGCTGGCAATATTCAGGAAAACAGCAATGGGTAAGGTTTCCGTTTTCATTCTGGTCGCGCCAGCTAACATCAGCGTGGCACCGAATTCACCCAGCGCCCGTGACATCGCCAAAACACAGCCACTCAGTAATGAGCGCCAGACGAGGGGGATTTCTACCAGGAAAAACGTTTTTAGCGGTGTTAAACCTAAATTATAAGCCGTGTGTATATAAGGCGGTGAAATAGAGATAAACGCACTGTAGGCATTGCGCGTTTGTATTGAACAGGCAACGTAGGTTTGCGCAATGATGATACCCAAGGGAGAGAATAACCATTTAGAGAGTGTTGGAACCATCTGCCCAACATACCCTTCCTATCCCAAAAGGAGTAATAATCCAATCCGCACGACCAATCGCGGCATTACCATGGGTAGGTCCAGTAGGATGTTTATTATATTCTTTCCTGGAAATGAGAGGCGAGACATTGCCCAGGCGGCAGGAAGGCTTATTGCGCTCGATAGCAATAAAGAGATTAATGCGGTAGTAATCGAGAGCAACAGCGCAAACTGAATTTCATCATCTGATAATAATTGAATAAATTGGCTAAGGCTAAGCTGGGAGAAAAGTGCAAGCAGCGATCCGCCAATCAAAAAAAGCAGAAGCACCAGCGGTATTAATGCCAGCTTAGCCATTCAGTTATCTATTCGCCTCAGATTAAATTAATTCTTCTTAATTGGCAGATAGCCTTGATCGGTAAACATCTTGATGCCCTGCGGTGACGCGAAGAATTCAGCAAGCTGTTTGGCTGCATCTGGATGGGTACTGGTTTTTAATACGGCGATAGTGGCCACCTCTTCCGGTGTTCCTGCCGGGGAAGGTAACACGGTTAGCGTATCCTGATTCTTCATCGCATCAGAAAGCCCAATAACCGCAGCATCCACATCACCGTTGAGTAAATAAATCAGTAATTGCTTAATCGTTGTTGCCTGTACAACCACCTTCTCTTTCAGTTCTTTCTCATAACCACTGGCGACCAGCAATTGTTCTCCACTTTTTCCCAGCGCAATCGCTTTAGAGTCACCCATGCCGATTTTTAAATGACTTTTGGCAAGATCGGTCAACGTTTTCACTTCTCCGCCAGTCGCCTTCCTTACCACCATCACGGGCGTGTGATACACAATAGGGTAAGAAGACGACACCTGCCCGTTTTGCTGTAATTTTTCAACGTAGTCTTCAGAACCCGGCAGGAAAACATCACCCGTCTTGGTTAGATTAAAACTCGTGAGAATTTGCCCTGAGCCGCCGTATTCAATAACCACCTTATGGGCAGTGTTTTTTTCAAACAATGCCACTACGGATTCTACTGGCTGTCTCAATCCAGCTCCGGCATCGGCATACAGATGTAATTCGACCGCACAGGCCGTGTAACTGGCCATGAGTAAAGGAAGCACCATAAGGGATTTTATTAAGCGTTTAGGCATGGGGAATTCTCTTATCGTTAACATTCTTGGAAAGGGATAGCCGAACGAACAGTTAGATCTCTATATATTACATTACATAACGACAAGCAAAATAATAGGAATTGCGATAAAGCAAAAGTGGCAAAAGGATGATCTTGGTCATGTTGAATCTGGCATGTCCACGTCGAAAGGACGTGAGCGTGCGGTACCGTCCGGCTGTATCGTCTACGGGCAAAGGAGCGGCAGCAAACATGACTTGAGTTTTATGCTGATGACGCGTGTCTGTATCCCCGCGGCGGCTCTCTTTAACCCGGTGAACTCAACCTGCCTCTGCCGTCGTTTCCCGCGCGATATCCGTTTGTTTGCGTCGCAACTGCGTCAGCACCAGCAGCAGGGCGAGTAGCGCCAGTACTGCACCGGAAATGGAGACTGCACCATAGCTTCCGCAGATGTTCAGCAGGGCACTGCCTAACGCGGCACCCAGCGCATTGCCGAGGTTAAACGCACCGATATTGACCGATGAGGCCAGCCCAGGAGCACCTGCCGCTTCACGCATTACCCAGGTTTGCAATGGCGGGACCACAGCAAAAGCTGCGGTGCCCCAGACGATTAAGCCGATGGCTGCATCTGCCTTGGTGGTTGCCAGCCAAGGGAATGCCACCTGCTGATGGCGATCAGGCTTAAGAAAACCATCAGCAAGCCTTTGACTGAACGGTCTGCCAGCTTGCCGCCTAACTTGGCCCCGAGGGTGAAGCCAATGCCAATCAGCACCAGCATGCCAGTCACATAGCTGGGAGAAACCTGCGTAATCGATTCGAGCGAAGGGGCAATGTAGGTATAGAGCGTAAACATGGCACCAGCACCCATAACGGTGGTTGCCAGAATCACTAACACCACGGGCTGCGTCAGTACGCGCAGTTCGGCTCGTACATTGGGCCTTTCTCCATGGCCGCCTTTGGGCAGGAAGGCACCCAGTGACAGCATTGCCGCCACGCCCAGCAACGCAATACCCAGAAAAGATTCACGCCACCCGACCACTTGTCCAAACCAGGTTGCCACCGGAACGCCGCCGATATTGGCGATGGTTAGCCCCATAAACATGGCGGCAACGGCACTGGCCTGTTTTTCACGTGGCACGAGGCTTGCCGCCACAATCGAATCAATACCAAAGAATGCCCCGTGGTTTAAGCTGGTGATGATACGGGCAATCACCAGGCTGGTGTAATTGGCGGCCATGGCGGAGGCCAGATTGCCAAGGGTAAAAATTGCCATCAGAGCAATCAGCGCTCTGCGTCGCGGCCAGCGGGCGAACAGCAGAGTCATCACCGGCGCGCCCACCATCACACCGATGGCATAAGCAGAAATCAGCATCCCTGCGGTGAGGATGGATACGTCCATGCCCTGTGCGATGGTCGGGAGCATGCCCATTGGGCCGAATTCGGTGGTGCCAATACCAAATGCGCCAACAGCGAGCGAGAGCAATGGCAAGGTGGAATGGGAGGGTGAAGAGGTACGGCTTGTCGGCATGATTTTCTTCCTAATCGTTGCGATTTGAACGCCACCAGCATTGAATCGCCCCGGAAATACAGGCATCCATCAGCGCTTGCGATTTGAACTAGGCATTCTGCCTCGATTAAGCGGAGAGATAAACGTAGAAAAATAAAAAACACTTTTGCGAAAAGTGGCAGACTGATGGCAATGCCTGTTAGTTATTATCGAGGAAAATACTGAGAGGGGAATCGGGTGAAAGGTGTGGAGAGAGCTACCTGCGCGTTATTTCGGACTCACTGTCCCTGCCGCGTAGGATAACTCTCTCTTGGCGATATTATTGATTACAAAATCGCTTCGCCTTCATAAGCCTGACGATACAGCTCAATAACCTGCTCTTTGGTGGCTTTGCGCGGGTTGGTCAGTTGGCACACATCTTTCTTCGCATTCTCAGCCATAATGGCGAAATCTTCCGGTTTGACGCCAAGGCTCTTGAGGTCGCGCGGAATGCCCACCTGTTGGCCTAAGCGTTGAATCGCGCTAATGGTTTTCAATGCAGCTTCATCTGTCGACAGGCCATCCACCTTTTCCCCCATGGCTTCGGCGATATCTCTGAACCGGTTGAGGTTGCCGATGAGGTTAAAGGATTCAACATACGGCAGCAAAATGGCATTACACACGCCGTGCGGCAGATTATAAAAACCGCCGAGCTGATGCGCCATGGCATGCACATAGCCCAGCGATGCGTTGTTGAAGGCAATCCCCGCCAGATATTGCGCGTAAGCCATATTGTCCCTGGCTTTCATATACTCACCATTGGCAACGGCCTTCGGCAAATATTGGGTGATCATTTTGATGGCTTTTAAGGCGGCAGCATCGGTAAGCGGGTTTGCCATGGTAGAAACATAAGCTTCAATGGCGTGGGTTAGTGCATCCATCCCGGTCGCCGCTGTTAATGATGGCGGCATCCCAACCATTAACTCCGGATCGTTAATGGAGATTTGTGGCGTAACGCGCCAGTCAACAATCGCCATTTTAACTTTGCGTTCTGTATCGGTAATAATACAAAAACGGGTAATTTCCGACGCGGTGCCCGCGGTGGTGTTAATGGTCATCAGCGGGATCATGTCATTGATCGATTTATCGACGCCTTCAAAGTCGCGAATATTTCCACCGTTAGCGGCGATAAGGCCAATCCCTTTCGCACAGTCATGCGACGAGCCGCCACCGAGAGAAACAATCGCGTTGCAGTCATTTTCCCGATAGGACTTGATGCCTTCGGCAACGTTTTTATCCGTCGGGTTGGGCTCTGCACCGCCAAATATATGAACGCCAATACCTGCCTTTTTATAAATTTCAGCAACCTTATCCGCCATTCCGCTTTTAGCGAGGAAGGCATCCGTGACAATAAGGATCTTTTTAGCATTTAACGTTTTTGCAAGACTGCCGGCTTCCTGAACGCTGCCCTCACCAAATACATTTCGTGTGGGTAGAAAATAATATGTCGACATACAATTTCCCCTATTTATAAATGATGGTTGTCAGTATGTTCATCAGAGTTTCTGGTCATTTTGTTAAAAAATAGCCACTTAGCGCCAACATTAAGCAACACTAGATATGAGTAACAAAAGCAGAGGATGAACATCTGTGGGCAGTGTAAAGGGAATAGCGGTGATGAACTTTGATTTACATCACATTACGTTCGATTTTTTTAACAATAAGTAACATTGTTTTCACAACTAATTTGCGAGATGTTTAAAACTGACCAAAGATAAGGGTTGTAGTGGGAAGCGTGGAGTTGAGGGGGAACAGGAAACGATGGGAGAGAATAAATAGTCGAATAGTGCAGCTAGAGAAGTACCGAGTCCTGCGGCGATGATACTGATGATTTCTAAGGTTGGATTTCTGACACCTCGTTCAATACCGCTTAAGTAAGTACGATCCAGATTACATCTACTGGCCAGTGCCATCTGCGTGAGCCCGGCCTGAACGCGCAACGTTTTGATGCGTTGTCCAAAGAGCCGGGTAGTATCTCCGGTGTTCTGCATGTCAGCACTGTCCTGTTGTTGCTATCTCTGTGATTCATCATTATAACCCACCCAAAGTAGAACGTTATCTGTGCAGTCTGCATTTTTATGCGTTGGATTTCTCAGACGCCAAAAGCGCGGCAAGTCGATGGCGCGAAGTGGGGACAAGCCCTACCTGAAGCCCAAAAGGTTTGAATAGCCTGTTGATGACGTCAGCGGTGTAGTTGCCTCGGTCATTTTCCACTTCTGACAGCGTTTTACGTGATATTGAAACCAGAGTGGCAAAGGCATCTTGCTTTAGCCCTAATACGTCAGCCCGAAGCATTTTTAGCGCCTTGCCCTGTGTGATTTCACCCAGTAGCAGATGCCTGATAATTGCATTCATGGCAGATTGCCTTTCTGGTGTGCTAATCGGCTTGGCCTTTTTAGAAACTCGTTGCCGCTTTATACTTTGCACGCCAGGGGACGGTGTGATCGGCTGAGCGGTATAACTTGCTATCGGTTCTTGCATCGTGCGGTTTTTTTCTTTTATTTTCCTTATCGTTTCGCTCGCTGGCATCACATCACTGTTTTGATTTTTCATAGCAATCCCCATCTATCCAACTTTTGTTCTATATAGTTGAAACCGATAGACGGCAGGGTAACGATCTGTTCGGGAACTATGAGTAAAATAGTACGTTTAATCTGCATAATTTTCAATCAGTGTAACTTTTTTACTCTTTAACTTCGTTTTTGCTATTTTGTGGGTGTTTTATTGCTCATTATTTTTTTTGCGACAACGCCAACGCTCTACTCACCCAAAGTGAATAAAAATCAGAGCATGTCCGTTGCCAGCCTTTGATAATCAATTGCATGATGTAGCGCGTTTTGCCCGATGGCGGGCTGGTAATGGAATGATG
Source organism: Candidatus Symbiopectobacterium sp. 'North America' (assembly GCF_015762685.1). Lineage (GTDB taxonomy): Bacteria > Pseudomonadota > Gammaproteobacteria > Enterobacterales > Enterobacteriaceae > Symbiopectobacterium. The sequence goes on from NZ_PEHF01000031.1 coordinate 8,460, forward strand.
AAATAACAGGTTGCTCGATGAAGCCGCTAACACTATTGACTCTGGGATGGGTACTTTCTGCACCGGAGTTTGCACAGCCACAACTGCCTGCGGTGGTTATCAAGGATGTGACCTTGGTGTCCGGCAATACGGTGAGAGTGGGCAATGCCATTAACGCCCTTTTTCGTATTTCCACGCTGAGGAATGGGACGACGGATTTATACCTTAATGTCGATTGCGATACCGGCCAAAAAACACACCTGTTTGCCAGTATTACCCCTCCCGTACCAAACCGGCCAAGCGTTCGGGTCTATGGCGCGGGTTCGCTGGCTCGTTATGTCCCCGGCATGCCTTTCGAGCCAGAGGCAAACAGCCCCTAGAGTACCAATCCTGCACTGAATGTGTGCCAACAAAACGTTCCCATCCCCAAATGGGTGGCGCTTGCTGAAGCCGATGCGCAGGGTAACCGGCCATTTATTGATGTGACTAACAGTACGAGAGAGGGCGATCGGCTTCAGGTCCGTCTCGCAACGGACTACGTGCGTATCCATCAAGATGAAAAATACCTCGCGCCCTATTCAGTGAAAATAACGGATAAGGTTTTTGACTGCTCTCAGGATAAGGGCCAAACCCTTAATCAGTTGGCGTTGGATAATCAGGGACGAATAACGGATAGCCAGTCTGAAGAAAACCCTGCATTCATCACGCTTTCCGCTGAAGAAGCTGCGCTCGCAAAAAGGCTTTGCGCGGTTAACGATATCCGTCAGCTTGGCGGTAACAGAACGCTGGAATGGCGTGAAAAGCCGATGGCGGAGGATTTGCCGTTACGACCTGATTTTGCGCAAAACGATCCGGCTCCGATCCTGCGCCCGCCACTGCCACAGGCCGTGCCGGATACGGTGCAACGAGCGGTTGCGACGTCGCACCATCGCCCGACATTTAAGCGTCTGAGCTATGCCCAAATATCGCCGGGTTAGGATCTCGCTTCCTTTGTGGTGCAAATGGACCGCCTGCCGGGCGGGACCGTACTGACGTTGGATAAAATGACGTTGGGTGGCGTGGTGTTTTATTCACAGCATGTACGTCTGTTTAATATTGTGGACGTTAAAAAATGGGATTCGCTGGCAGAAAAACCGGTTATCAGCCATACGCTGGAAAACTCGTTTGTGCTGCCTCCGACGGCGGGCACCGAGTATCGCTGGAAGAATAGCCAGAGCGATAACAAATCGACCGGTCAGCAGTGCCGTGCAGATAGCGCATGGCGCAGCGCCGCTGCAATTAGCCCGCATTTTCCCGGTCGCTATCTGGAATTTACCTGTACTGACGATCGCAGTGATGGCCGCCCTATGAGCAGTGATTATGCTTATCTTGAGGATCTGCGCGTGTTTATTCGTATCGGTTATCACGAAGCCGGTGAGAAAAAACGCTTTGCCTTTGACGATGTGACGCTGGTGAGGTGATCTGTCTTGGCGCACGTTCCCCGCTTGAGCGACGGACGTGCGCCAACGTCATTAACGCACGGCACTCAGTACCTTGTCCAACGACCCGACCAGCCAGTCGATATTCTGCGCCAGAAACGCCAAGGGTGGGCGCAATTTCAATACGTTGCCATAAGGACCCGCCACCGATGTCAGTACCCGCTCTGCCCTCAGGCGTTCGATAACATCCAGCGCCAGCGCTTTGTCAGGAGTTTTGGCGGCGCGATCGCTCACCAACTCGAAACCGATAAACAGCCCGGCTCCGCGCACATCGCCCACGCATTCATGGCGATCGGCAAGGCGTGCCAGTTCTTGCCGCAGTTTTTCACCGACAATCAGGCTGTGCTCCTGCAACTTCTCTTCGCGGATCACACGCAACACCGCCTGTGCCGCCGCCATAGAAACTGGGTTGCCACCAAAGGTGTTGAAATAGGGGATTTCATCGCTAAAGGCGGCCAATACATCGGCTTTGGCCAGCAGACCAGACACCGGAATCCCGTTACCCATTGGTTTACCCAGCGTCACTACGTCCGGCACGATACCGTGGCGCGCGAATCCCCAGAAGCTGTCGCCAGTGCGCGCAAATCCCGGTTGTACCTCGTCGGCGATAAAAATGCCGCCATTGGCATGCACCACGTCGAGTGCCGGTTTCAGAAAGCCTGCCGGCCCTGGCAGCACGCCATCAGAAGAGAAGATCGAATCGACCAGCAGACCCGAGAATTTGATGCCATGCGCCGCCATATCGTCGATCTGTTTTTGGATCTCATTGGCAAACCAGATGCCTAAATCGGGTGCGTCAACGCGGTAACGATCGGGGGGCGGCACCAGACGCCTAGTGGGGGCGAGCGGTTGGCCGCAGCCCAGTGCCGGTGATGCGCCGGAGGTTAGTTCGCTGGTGCCGTGGTAGGCCTCCTGGCTGACGATGATGCCAGTGCCGCCGCTGTACGCCTTGGCGATACGGATCGCCAGGTCGTTGGCTTCAGAGCCGGTGCACATGTACATCGCTTTGTTGATGTCGTCAGGTACGGTCGTCAGCAGATCGGCGGTGTAATCCAGAATGCGTTCATGCAAATAGCGGGTGTGGGTATTGAGCTGGCTTATCTGCTCATTTACGGCGGCAATGACAGCGGGGTGGCAGTGTCCGATGCTGGCAACGTTGTTATAGACATCCAGATATTTATCGCCTGCGGCATCCCACAGGTATTGCCCTGCACCGCGAACCAGATGCACGGGGTTGCGATAAAACAAACGTTAGGATTCGCCGAGCAGTTGGCTGCGTTTATCGGTCAGTTTGCGCGTTTCGGCATCCAACGCATCCGCGTGTTCTGCGCGAAAGCTATTGGTATCCATGATAGTTGAACGTGTTGCCATGATGACTCCAAATTTCAGTTAAGCACCGTATTTCTGTCAGATACCGTGCATAAACAGGATGGGAATAGCTTACGCACTAACGCGATTTAAAAGCAACTAAATACACAAATACATTTAAATACACTTTCTTGATGCGTGTAAAACACCAAAAAAGTGCAATCCGTTACACATGCATCTTGCATTACTCCTTTCCTCTTACACCACGATAATTGAGCAATGCCTTGTTTTATTTGCCTGCTTGACTATAAAAGATGCCCTTCTTCACGGATTGGCATGATTAGTGCTTAAAATTACACAGATGCAAAGTAACGCACAAAAGTGCTCACTTTCTCAGGGCTATGCCACCGAGTTATGACTTCCGCAACCATTAAGGGAAACATTTATGAAACGTTTTTCATTACGCCGTACCAGTCTGATGGCGGCATGCGCCTTTGCGACCCTGGTGGGAGCGGCACATGCAGGCACCATCACGGTGTATACCTCGTTGGAAGAGGATGAAATAAAGGATTACGTTGCACAGGCGAAGAAGGACATGCCGGATGTCACCGTGAATGTGGTGCGTTTGTCCACTGGCGATCTCGGTCCGCGTATTTTGGCAGAAGCCAAGAATCCACAGCACGACGTAGTCTGGGGATGGGCGCTGACCAACGTGATGGACCCGCGCATTTCCGCGCTGCTTGAGCCATATGCTGCCAAAGGCAGTGAAAAGCTGGATGAAACCTATCGCGCGCCGGACAACAAATGGTTTGCGGACACCGGTTACATGGCGGCGTTCTGTCTGAACACTGAAGCGCTCAAAGCGAAAAACCTGCCGGTTCCTGCCACCTGGCAAGATCTGACCAACTCGATTTACAAAGGCGAAGTGGTGATGCCGAACCCGGTTTCATCGGGTACATGGTATCTGCAAATCGCCGCGCTGCTGCAATCTAAAGGGGGATGAAAAAGGGTGGGAATTTCTCAAGTCGCTGGATGGCAATATTGCCCAAGACACCAAATCTGGCTCTCGTCCGTGTAAAGCGGCGCGCACCGGTGAATATGCCATTGGCGTGTCGTTGGCATTTGCCGCGATGCAATCTATAGAAGAAGGGTATCCGGTCAAAATGGTCATTCCCAGCGATGGCGCAGGCTATGAGCTGGAAGCCTCCGGTCTGATGGCAGCATCAAAAAATAAAGCCGACGCTAAGCGTTTCTTGGATTGGACCTTATCCAACAGCGCAGCGACGCTGTACACCAAATACAAAGAAATCGTCACCATTCCCGGCGTCGAGCAATCAAAAGCCGCCAAGCTGGCGGGCCTGCCTGCCGATCTCTCCAGCGTGCTGTTCCCGGTTGATTTCGCTAAGAGTGCCAAAGAGCGCGATGCCATTTTGGAAACCTGGCAAAAGGCGATTGGTCGCTGATAACAGGCTGTTTTTTCTGTACCAACGCTGGCTGTCAGGCCAGCGTTGAGGCCGTTGTAATAAAGGCGTCTTTGTCCCAGACGTTGTTTAAAGAGGATAGTAAGTACATGGCGCTGGTGATTCAGAATCTCTATAAAAGTTTTGACGGCCACGTAGCGCTCGATCGCATTAACTTGTCGATTGAGAACGCGGAGTTTGTTTGTTTACTCGGGCCTAGTGGCTGTGGGAAAACCACGCTACTGCGGATTATCGCCGGATTGCTTAGCAGCGATGGCGGAAAAATCAGTCTGGATAGCCGCGATTTGATCAACGTGCCCGCCCGCTATCGCGGGTTTGGCATTGTGTTCCAATCTTACTCATTGTTTCCGCACATGACCATTGCGCAAAACATCGGTTATGGGCTGAAAATTCGTCACACGCCGGAGGCGGAGATTCGCGATCGCGTCAACAGCCTGTTGGAGACGGTACGCCTTAGCGGGTTTGGCGATCGTTATCCTAATCAGCTTTCCGCCGGTCAGCAGCAGCGTGTGGCGATAGCGCGAGCGTTAGCCGTCAATCCGTCGTTGTTGTTACTGGATGAGCCGCTTTCCGCACTGGATGCGCGCGTACGTGCGGGATTGCGCCAGGAACTGCGTGAAGTCCAACAACGGTTAGGCATTCTCACGCTGATGGTGATTCACGATCAGGAAGAAGCCATGAGCATGGCCGATAAAATCGTTTGTATGCAGGGCGGTCTGATCGTGCAGGAAGGGACGCCGCGCAAGCTTTATACCGCACCGCGCACCCGCTTTGTGGCTGAATTTATGGGGCACAGTAATCTGTTGCCCAAGGCAACGGTCCAGCAGTGGATGCCGGAACTGTTGCAGTCCTCTGCGCCAGAGAATGCCGAGCTGTTTATCCGCCCTGAGCGCATTGCCATGGTGAAAGCGCCCGATGCCGAGGGGCAGGTGGTGAGCACCAGTTTTTTGGGCAGCATTCAGCGGGTTGAAGTGCTGTGGAAATCACATCCGTTGCTGGTGGAAACCAGTAGTTCCCTCAACTGGTCGGCGGGCGATCGCGTTACGCTCTCCATTGCTGCGCAAGATTGCGCCTGGGTGCAAGCATGAGTTATTCACTCCTTCCCCCGCAAACGGCGGCTGACCGCTGGCTATCCCGTCTCTGCCGCTGGCTGCATTGCTGACGTTTTTTGGTGTACTGATGCTCAGCATTCTGTGGCACAGCCTGCTCGACGATCGCAGCGGCACGTTTGGTGTGTCGAACTATCTGGCGCTGATGAATGCGCCGGGCGTCTGGCGTGCGATGTGGAACAGTCTGGTGCTGGGTGTCGTTACCACGCTGGTGACGCTGGCACTGGGGTTTGTCGTCGCGTATGGGCTGAAATGCACCGCTATGCCTGCCAAACACTTTATCTCCTTTGCCACGTCGCTGCCGGTATTAGCGCCATCGTTGGTGCTTGGTCTCGGGCTGATTTTTCTGCTCGGTCGTAACGGCATTGTGGGGAACTTGCTCGGAGTGCGGCTCAATATTTACGGTTTTTGGGGACTGCTGATCGCCAACGTGCTGTATGCCTTGCCGCAGGCGATCTTGATCATTCGCGTCACGCTGCGCCAAAGCGATACCCGACAGATATGAGGCGGCGAACGTGCTGGGTGCTACGGACTGGCGGCAGTTTCTGGACATCACCCTGCCGGGTGTGCGCTACGGCATTTTGAGCTCGGCCTTTGTGGTGTTTACCATCACCATCACCGATTTTGGTAATGCGGTGGTGATTGGCGGTGATTTCTCGGTGTTGGCGACGGAGATTTACAGTCAGGTCAGCGGGCAGATGAAGTTTGGCATGGGGGCCGTGCTAGGGATTCTGTTATTGCTGCCTGCGGCGGCATCCATCTGGATCGAGCGTGCCGCTTCGCGTCGCCAGAAAACCATCGGCACGTCATCCGCCATCCCGCATGTTCCTCAGCTGTTGCAACGTCGTGATATTCCGTTTTATCTGGTGAATATGACCATCGCTCTGTTGATTGTAACAGTGATTGCCACGGTAGTGATTGCCAGCATGATTCGCCTGTGGCCTTATCGCTTGGATTTGACGCTTAAGCATTACAACATCGATCTTGCCGGGGGGTATGCACCGCTCTGGACATCCATCTGGATCTCGGCATTAGCGGCGGTTATCGGTACGCTGCTGCTGTTTTTGCTGACGTTTGGCATTCGTCGCCAGCCGGGGAAAAGCGCGGATTTTGCCGCGTTGCTCAGCGCGCTGCCCGTGGGTGTACCGGGGCTGGTGCTCGGGCTGTCGTATGTGTTCACGTTCAACACCGCCGATCTGCCGTGGGGGATGTTATATGGCTCGGCGATTCTGGTGGCGCTGTGTAACTACTACCATTATCACACGCAAAGGTATACCACGATGATGATGGGGATGCGCAATGTACCTAATGCCATGGAGGATGCCACCACCGTGCTGGGCAGCGGTGTGGTGCGTATCCTGCGCGATGTGTATTTGCCTGCCATGCGACTGAGCCTGATCTCTGTCGCCATGTTCCTGTTTATGCGTTCCATGGTCACGCTCTCGGCGGTGATTTTTCTGGTGACGCCGTCGCTACCGCTCGGTGCGGTAACCGTGATGCGCCTGGACGAAGCGGGTTTCACCTCGCAGGCAGCGGCTTTTTCTACGTGCATAATGGGGATTGTCGCTATAATGGCGCTGCTGCTTCATCTCTTGACAGGGAAACGCCTATGACCGCCGTTTACGCCTTTACGCCAGAGAATCACTATTCATGCTAGAAGAGACTCGCTTACACCGTATTCGCGCGCTGCTGTCCACATTGAATCGTGTCAGTACGGAAAAAATCATCCAGCATCTCGGTGTCTCGCGAGAGACGGTGCGGCGCGACATTCTGAAGCTGGAGTCTATGAGGGCGTTACGCCGCGTCCACGGCGGGATTGTCGCGACATCGCTGGAGCCTGAACCGCCGCTGTCGGTGCGCAACGCCGTGCGTGAAAAAGAGAAGCAGGATATTGCCCGCGCCGCGGTGCAGCAGCTTAGCGCTGGGCAAACGCTGTTTATTGATTCGGGTAGCACCACGGCGCTGTTGGCGGATGAGCTGTTGTCGATGCCCGGCATGACGGTGGTAACCAACAGCCTGAACGTCGCGCTGAAGCTGACCACGGCGGAATCGACGATGCACCATGAGGTGATTCTACTTGGCGGCCATATGGGGCCGTCCATGCAGGCCACCAGCGGTGATTTGACGGTGAGTGAGATCCAGCGCTATCGCGCTGACGTTGCGCTGTTGTCACCGGTGGGGATCACCAGTGCTTCGGGCGCCAGCAGCTTTGCGCACCATGAAGCTGCCATTGCCCGTGCCATGGTCAAGAATGCCAAAACGCGTATTATTCTGGCGGATAACAGCAAGATAGGTGTCACCAGCCGGGTAATTTACGCCACACCGCAGGAAATCGATATCATTATTACCGATGCAGGCTCGGCGGCTAAACCTGAATGGGAACTGCTTCAGGCGCAATGTGCCCACGCCATCGTGGCGTAATCGGCAACGTTTTACACCGTTGCCGGGACTTCCGCGTGTTGCAATGCTTCTCCCAATGCCTGTCTGTGAGCCAGTAACGTCTGGCTGGTGCGATCGCGCGGATAGGGCAGCGAAATCGGCAAAAGCGTGCTGATGCGACCCGGTCGGGGCGACATCACGACCACTCTGTCGGCCAGAAAGACCGCCTCTTCCACGTCGTGGGTTACCAGCAGAATGGTCAGCGTGGTATGACGGCGGATCTCTGCCAGCCGATGCTGTAGCTGCTGTTTTGTCATGGCATCAAGCGCACCAAACGGCTCGTGGAGCAACAGAATTTTGGGGCGTTAGGCTAACCCCCGCGCGATGGCCACGCGCTGCGCCATACCGCCTGACAACTGATGTGGCCAGGCATTGGCAAAGTCTTCTAATCCCATCATTTCAAGGTAGTGCGCAATCTGCTGTTCGGATTGTGCGGCGGAAAGGGGCAAGTTAATCATCCACAGACGAATATTTTCCTTCACACTCAACCACGGGAACAGCCGTGGTTCTTGAAACACCAGACTGACGTCAGGATGAATGCCTGTCAGCAGTTGCCCATCAATGGTAATTGAACCTTGCTGCGCCTGCTCCAGCCCGGCGGCCAGCCGCAATAATGTCGATTTGCCACACCCACTGCTGCCGATAATAGCGACCAGTTCGCCGGGTGCCAACGACAGAGAGATATCCTGCAACACGGTGATAGGCTGGTGTTGTACGGTAAATTGCTTGGTAATGTGATGAAATTGCAAAGGCATGACGTTTCCTCTATGTCGGTTACTGGAAGCGCCAGGCGGTCAGGCGACGTTCAGCGAAGGTGATCAGGCGGGAAAACAGTGCGGCGATCAGCGCGATCAGCACCACGCCAGCAATAATCCGATCGGATGCCAGCAATTGCTGAGCACGAATCATCATGCCCCCCAACCCCGCGCCAGACGGAATGAAATATTCAGCACCAATTGCGCCTGTCCAGGCGTGCATCAGCGCCAGCCGCAGGCCGGAGAACACCGGTGGCATCACCGAAGGCAGCACCAACTTGCTTAAGGTGTGGTGCGGAGAAAGACGTAGTACATAGGCGGCTTCACGCAGCGTTGGCGGTAATTGGGCAATCCCCTGACGCGTGGCAAGTAGCAGAGGAAAGAAGGCCGCGACAGACACGAACACCACATTGGCGATGTCATCCAGCCCGAACCAGGCGGTGATCAGCGGCAGCCAGGCGAAGAGCGCTACGCTGCGCACGGCGGAAAGCACCGGTTGAATAGCCGATCGGTGAGTGGCAAACCGCCGAGCAGGGTTCCAGCACCGATGCCAAGCAGGCTACCGAGCAGAAATCCTTGCAGCGCGCGTGTCAGGCTGGCAAGCAGATCGGTGCGTAAATCCCCCTGGGTTAATCCATTCACTAACGTCTCAACCACGTGCTGTGGTGCTGGCAGAAAGGCGGTGTTAAACCAGGCAAGCTGGCTGCCCACGCTCCACAACAGCAACAGCGTTAGCGGCGCATACCAGGGCGTTAACGAGGTGAAGGCAACGCTGGGGCTTAGGCTGTCTCGCCCTAACACCGGCGCGGGCCAGTGAATCCAGCGCTGCTCCAGCCTGAGCAGCAGCCGTTTCCCCCAATAACCGCACAGGCCGATAATCAGAATGCAGACAAACACAAAATCCAGCATAAACAGCTGGCGGCTTTGTACCAGCAGGTAACCCACCCCTTCACTCGAAGCGAGCAGTTCGACGGCAATCAGCGACACCCAGCCCTGTGAGAAGGCCAGCCGGACGCCGGTCATTACGTAAGGCAACATCGTCGGGATAATCAGACGACGTAAAAATAGCGTGGGAGGAAGACGCAGACTGCGTGCCATCTCATACAGCTTTTGCGGCGTTTGTTGAATGCCAGCACAGGTGTAGAGCGTTACCGGAACGGTGATGGATTTGATCAATACCGCCAGCTTTAGCACTTCTCCGATACCCAGCAGCTGCATCAACAGCGGGATCCAGGCCAGCGTAGGAATTTGCGCCACTACGGTGAACAGCGGCATAAACAGCGAGTGGCTGCGGCGGTGTAAACCGAACAGGCAGCCCAACAGCAGACCGCACAGAATGCCGCCACCGAGGCCAATAAACAAGCGCGCCAGGCTGATGGGCAACTGGTGTAGCAACTCTTCGGGGATAAAGGTTAATGCGCCACTGGCAACGGTCAGCGGAGAGGGCAGGATCTGTTCTGACATCCACTGATGACGACTGGCCAACCACCACACGGCGAGCAGCAGCAACGGGACCAGCCAGGCGCTGTAACTGGTATCGGAAAAGCGGTACGGCAGGGGGGAAACCGCCCCTGTCCGTGGAGCCTGTTGAGGGATCATCATGCTGGCGTTCCGCGTGGGTTATTTCTGTGTCAACAGGGAGAGGCGCGTAATTCCTGCCTGCTCCACATCGGCCAACAACGCGGCAACCTCGCCGTAGTTGGCCTCTTTGTCTGCCTGCACCTGTACCACCAGATTGGCATTATTTGCTTTGGTCTGTTGCAAGTGGGCGGCCAACCGATCGCGTGGGAAAGGATCTTTATTGATAAACAGCTACTGCTGGGCATCAATGCTGATCACCAAGGGATCGGTTCGCTCGGCAGGCGCGACGGCCGCGGTTTTTGGTAACTGCACCGGAATCGCGTTGGTCAACATCGGTGCGGTGACGATAAACACCACCAGGAGCACCAGCATCACGTCTACCAGAGGGGTATGTTCATTTCACTCATCATGTCGTCATCGTTACGAGAGGTGAAAGCCATATCACACCACCTCCCTGATGTTTTTTTACGCTATAAGGCGTGGCGGATGGTGGTGTTACCTGAAAGTCGTGCGCCTGCAACAGGCTGAAAATATCGTGGGCGAAATCATCCATGTCTGCCACCGCCAGTTTTAATCGCCGCAAAAAGTAGTTGTAAATCAATACCGCAGGAACGGCGACGGCAATACCAATACCGGTTGCAATCAGGGCATTACCGATGGGGCCCGCAACAGTATCCAGACTGGCTGAGCCAGACAGCCCAATTTGTTGTAGTGCTGCCATGATGCCCCACGCTGTGCCGAACAGGCCGATAAACGGCGATGTGGTACCGATACTGGCCAGCACGGCAAGTCCGGTTTCCAACGTGCGGCGCTAGCGTTGGATCTGCTGTTGCAATGCGCGTTCTACGCGATCGGGTAGATGAAGCCCGAATGTGAGTTTACCGTTTACGGGTTGTGGCGCTTGCAGCGCTGCCTGGGCGGGGTTAGCGAACGCGCCAGTCTCAGCAAGACTGTGGCTCAGCGAGTGACTCAGATCGTCCTGTTGCCAAAAAAGGGCACGAAATTGCCGAGCGCGCCGCTGTAAACGGCGGTATTGCAGTAGTTTTAATACACCGAGCGTCCAGGTCAGCACGGAGAACAGCAGTAACAGCAGAATAACGCCCCCTTCAGGGGAAAGAAGTTCTACGTGTCCGAAAGTCATAACCACTACCTAATGAATTAAGCGAAAAATCGATGGGAACCACCACCCAACCGCTGACAGCCTGGCTGCCACGTCGTGCCGGAACGAAGGACCAGCGCAGCACTGTGTCTCGGGCGGCGTTATCCAGCGCCGGATAGCCGCTGGATTTTTGAATAGTTAACGTTTGTACCTTGCCATCGGGGCGTACCTGAACATTCAGCAACACCGTGCCTTCCTGACCACGACTGATCGCCACTTCAGGGTAAGGCGGTGGAGGGTTGCGCAGGTAATCGGCGTTAGCCTGCGGTGGCGTCAGGGTGCTTACTGTGCCGCGCTGGCGACAGGTGCGGCTGTGGCGCTTGGGGCGTTATTGGCCGATGCGACAGGCTCCTGCCGCGCGGGCTGCGGTGTGGGCTTACGCTTGGCCGGTACCGCTTTTTTGACGGGCGGTGGCGTTTTCTTTTCTGGCGGTGCGGGCGCAACCGCTTCAGGTAACACGATTTCTTCAGGGAGAGCCGTTTCTGAGACGCTGGGCGGTGTATCTACATTGGGTGTCGCCACCACCAGTTCCACGCTCACGGGTTGTGGCTGTGCGGGCACCGTAACCAGCATATCAGCAGCACGTGCCAGTAGGGTCAGCACGATCGCATGTAGCGTCACAATGAGGACTGCGGCCAATACGCGCTCTGGCTTCGAGCTATGCAGTATCGCTAACTGTTGCAAACGGAACCCTGCCAGAGAGGACGATGTCAACGGCGCCTGAGCAACGTCATAAGAATACAGGCCGCTGTTATTTTCGGCATACACGAGTTGCGTCATGAATAATGACTCCTGACCGCGTTAATTTATCTATAGTCCGATTTTTCTCGCTCACTTATTAATGTCAAAGCATGTATTTGCATATGGATATGCATTAATGCGTTTATTTACGAGGTGCGTTATTTTTTCGGGGCTATTCATTATCCATGCAGCGTAAGGGAAATAATTACGTTATCGCTAATGCATTCTTGGCATAGTTTTATTTCACGCGTTGCATACCGGATGAAAGCCACCGTGTCGACTGATTTATCCGATTAGTTAGCATAGAAATGCATTTTTTGTATTAGTCAGTTTATTTGTCAGCGTTTACATCTGACAGGGAAATAATGTGATGCGATAGCACGTTGTTCTATTCACAGCGACGCTATCGCCGCGACAGATAGGGAAAATACCATAACGTTTGATGCAATTTTTCATGACGAGAAACGTTATGTGGGAAATTACAACCAGCGGATATATAAATATGACAAAACGAGGAAGAACGTGGGTATTGGCAGGGCTGCTGGCATTTGGGCTGGCAGCAGTAAGTGACGCATTGGCGCAGGTACCAAACCCAGCGGCGGCGGATTACTGGATGTGACTCATAGTCAACAATTGCTGGAGCACGAATTTGCCAAAGACGGTATTACGGTGCGCTGGACCTTTATCAAAGGCGCTGGCCCGATTATCAATGAAGCCTTTGGTAACCATCAGGTTAATGTGGCGTATCTGGGGGATCTGGCCAGTATCATAGGCCGCGCGCGCGGACTGGATACGCGTGTGATCGCGGTGGCATCACGCAACTTGCCGATCTTAAAGGGAAACGTGTCGGCCTGTTTCGCGGCACGGCCGCTGAGCTGTCGTTTGTGAACGCACTGGATTCACAGGGGGTAAAACCCGCTGACATCAAAATCATTAACCTGGATTTTGCCGCGGCCAGTGCGGAGTTGGCGGCCGGACAAATTGATGCCACCTGGGGCGGCAGCAACACGCTCTCTCTGCGCGACAAAGGGCTGGCGGATATTCCGCTCTCAACGCGAGACTTGCAAGGGGCTGGGCAACTGAGTGGTTTTGTGTTGGCGGATGGCGCTTTCGCCAATGCGAATCCGGATATCATCAAACGCTTTGTGAAGGTGCAGCGAGAAGCGGCGGCTTGGGCCAGCGATGATAAAAACAAAGAGGCTTTCATTCGCCTGCTGGCGACCCAATCTGGCTATCCGGAAAATATTCTGCGCGTGGAGTGGGATACCTTGCCCCCGTTATCAGAGCGGCTGTCTCCTGAGCTGGATGCCCCCTATGTGGCGAAATTGAAAAAAGCGGTGGAACTGGCCTATGAAACGCGCCTGATTCGCCAACCTTTTGATGTGGATAGCTGGCTGGATAAAAGTCACCTGCAAGCCACGCCCTGATTCTTTCGCTTTCTCATTCTTCTATTACGCCCTTATTGCCGTGGCATTCACGGCAATAGGCACCCTTTTGTCTGTGCGGAGTCACACATGATGTTTACCAAGAAGTCGCTATGGCCACACCCGGCATTAATCGGTTGCGCGCTGGCGGTTCCCGTTAACGCGCTCGCGGCTGATAGCGACACGCCAGAACCAGCCACCACCATTCCCGCCCCTGCCTCGGCGGTTCAGCTCAAGCGTGTAACGGTCAATGCGCGCCGGGCACAGTCGCAGCCCCCTGCTACGGTGGCCTCGGTGATCGACGGTCAAACGTTGGAGCAGGAGCGGCTGTATCGCTTTGAAGATTTGTCGCAACTGGTCACTGGTCTGGATATTGATGCGGTGGATGCCATGGACACCACCGTCACCATTCGCGGCATTGGCGATGGCGGCGAGAGCGCTACCAATATCGGGATGCCGGGCAGCGTGGGCGTATTTCTCGATGGCGTCTATCTGTCGCGTCCGGGAGCGGTCTCCAACGATTTGCTGGATATCGACAACATTCGGGTCCTGAAAGGGGCGCAGGGTTTGGCTTCAACACCACTGGCGGTGCCATCGATACTCACACCCGCAAACCCACCTTTAAACCGGAATATGCGCTGGAGCAATCAGTGGGACAGCGAGGCTATTTGCAGTCGAGGTTGATGGCATCTGGCCCGCTGAGCGAGCATTGGGCGGGCAGGATTAATCTGTCGCGCACCGAAAGTGACGGGTTTGTCACCAATGTGTTCAATGGCAATAAGCTCGGCGGCAGCACGCGAAACGGGGTACGTGGTCAACTGTTATACCAGCCAAGCGATGCGTTTAGCCTGCGAATCACCGGTGATTACAGTGATATCAAAGAAAATCCGGTGATGACGCTGATCGACAGCTACTCGGTAGGGGGAAGCGATCCTTTCCGTACCAAGGCGGAAAGTCTGGGAATTAATACCATCAAAGGGCGGCAGGTAGCACTTGATGATAAAAGCGAAAGCCGTGTAGCACAAGGTGGTGGCTCTGTTGAAGCCAACTGGACGCTCAAGAGTGGTTACACACTGAATTCACTCTGTTCGTTGCGCTATTTCCGCGTATTGCCGCAATCTGCCGATGCATTGAATATTCCGCTGTATCGCAACAGCGGTGCGCGATCGTACCTGGTCGCAGCGTTTGTGGCTTACCTCTCCCAAAGGCGGTCCGGTGGACTATACCGTGGGGGCTGATTATTGGGGTGAGAACCTGGACACCGATGCTCACACCTTCTACTACGACGATCCGCGCGTAACCCAGTGGCTGGGCAGCAATAGCTATCGCGGCAAGGACATCCAGCGCGTAGGGACATTGGACGATACATTCTATTCGCTGTTTGGCCGCGGTACCTGGCATGCCAATGATGCACTGGATGTCACGCTGGCACTGCGTCAAACCTGGGAGACAAAAGAGGGGACGTTTGTGCGTCGTAATCGCGCGAATTTCGACTCCGGTCCGCTGTCCCAGTCTAACCGCCTGCCTTCCGGCATGTTGAGTTTTAACTGGTTTGCTGCGCCGAATGTCACGCCTTATCTGACGTTGGCCTATGGTGAAAAATCGGGTGGGTTGAATCTCTCGTCTGGGGCGGCAAAAGCGTTGGGTATCGATTCTCTGTACGTTAAACCGGAAAAGACCCGCTCGGCAGAGCTTGGGGTGAAAACCAACTGGTTGCAGCGCAAAGTGGAATGGAATACAGCGCTGTTTTGGAGCGTGGTGGAAGATTTCCAGACCAACGCTTATGACGTGGAAACGGATACCAGCTACCTGATTAACGCCGGTAAATTTCGCTCACGCGGTGGGGAAACGCAGTTGACGCTGCGCCAGCTTGATGGATTAAGCATCAGCATGGCGGGGACGTTGCTCGATGCTCGCTATCTCACCTTTAACAACGCCCGTTGCCCGGCAGAGGTGACGCTGGTGTCTGGTGCGTCGGCATCGTGCGATTTGTCTGGTCAACGCGTGTTTAAATCACCGCGTTTCAGCTACAACTCCCGGATACGCTATGACTGGCAAACGGCCAATAATCTGGATGCTTTTGTCTCTGGTCAGTGGTCATGGCGCGACTGGTCTTACGGCACTGTGAACAACTCTGCTTTCTCGCGCATTCCGGCCTACGGCATTCTCAACCTCTCCACTGGGATCAGCGGGAAGCAGGGGGATAACCGCTGGCGTGTCTCGCTGTGGCTGAAAAATGCGTTGGATGAAACCTATGAAACGGCGATTACAGCTCGGCCTATGGAGTGTTGGGTGAGCCGCGTACCTTTGTTGTCACCTTTGGCTATGACTTCAAGGGCTGGTGATATGCGTCATTTCTCTTTCTCCCGTCGCCGCTTTCTGCGCGATGGCACGCTGTTGGAGCTGTCTGCGCCGCTCTGGTCACAGGTGCTGGCTCAGCCATCGCGCGGCGACAGCGCGACACACGATGTTACCCCCGTCAGCCTGCGCTGGCTTGATGGGGAGACACCCACGGCGTTTGCGGGAGTGACCTGGGGAGTTCCCTGGCCGCAAGGCCAGGTAGCAGGCGACAGTGGCTTCCAATTGCGCGATGCGTAGCAGCGCGACTATCCACTGCAAAGCTGGGCGCTGGCACGCTGGCCGGACGGCTCGCTGAAATGGTCCGCGCACGCATTGGGGGGCGAACAGCCTCCGGGCATCGGTTTGGCCCTGCGCCCTGTGCCCGCCATAACGGGGGACCTATCGTACGGCGTGAGCGAAGACGACAACGGTTGAACGTTAGATACCGGGCGTATCCGCTGCCGCATTGCGCGATCCGGCAGCTATCTGATCGATGAAGTATGGCAAGGGGATCGATTAGCCTTAACGCATACGCGGTTAGTGCTGCGCGTGCAGCAGGGCGATGAAGAGGCAGAAACGCTGGCGCGACACACTTACCACAGCCAGATCGACCGCGTGGAAGTTGAACAAAAAGGCCCACAGCGAACGGTGATTGCGCTGTGGGGGCGCCATCAACAGCCAGGCGCAAGCCGCATTCCCTTCGTTATTCGCCTACTCGGCCTCGCTGCGTGTGGTACATACGTTGATCTACTATCTTGATGAGGCGCGACAACAGTTGGCGGGGATTGGATTGGCGTTTGATGTCCCCTTGGCGGGTGAGTTACACGATCGCCACGTGCGTTTTGTCTCGGCAGACGGAGGAGTCTTTGCTGAGGAGGTGCGTGGCCTGAGTGGATTACGCCGCGATCCCGGTGCGGGGGCGATCGCAGCTCAGCTCAGCGGCAACGCTACGCCACCGGTCGCAGCGTTCTCTCCTGAAGTAGGAAAGCGGCTGGCCTATATCCCGGCATTTGGTAGCTATCGTCTGACACAGCATCACCCAGATGGGCTTCAGATTCACAAACGCACGTCAGCAGGGCAGGGCTGGGCTGGGTGTTGGCGGCGACCGGAGGACGTGCGGCGGGCGTCGGGTATCTGGGCACGCCGCAAGGCGGCGTTGCCTTTGGCGTTCGCCATTTTTGGCAAAGCTATCCGGCGAGTTTAACGCTGGAAGATACCCACCGAGATAGCGCCACCGTGACCATGTGGCTCTGGTCACCCTGGGCGGAACCGATGGAGATGCGCGGTTACCATGATGGATTAGGCCAGAAGAATACGGCAGAGCAGTTGGAGGGGTTGGCGATCACCTATGAGGATTATGAGCCGGGGTTCTCCACGCCACAGGGTATTGCCCGCACCAGCGAGCTGTTTATCGATGTGTTGCCCGCCACGCCGGATAACGCCCAATTGGTGCGTTTGGCACAGCGGATGCAGCAACCGCCGTTGCTGGTGGCGCAGCCTGAGGATCTGGCGCGCGCTCGCGCCTTCGGCCCGCTGTGGTCACCGGCCAGAGGGGATTCGCCGCAGCGTAAACAACTCGAGGGGCAGCTCGCCTGGTATTTCGAACGCTATCAGCAGGAGGTTGAACAGCGCAAATGGTACGGTTTCTGGGATTTCGGCGATGTGATGCACACTTACGATAGCGATCATCATGTGTGGCGTTATGACGTGGGCGTTTACGCCTGGGATAACTCGGAACTCAGTACCGATCTCTGGTTGTGGTACTACTTTTTGCACAGCGGGCGCGCTGATGTATTTCGTATGGCGCAGGCGATGACGCGTCACACCGGCGAGGTGGATGTTTACCATCAGGGACGTTTCTCCCCGCTGGGCTCCCGCCACAATGTACGCCACTGGGGGGACAGCGCCAAGCAGTTGCGCATCTCGACCGTTGCCAACCGCCGTTTTCTCTATTACCTGACGGCGGATGAACGCATCGGTGAACTGCTGGATGAACAGGTTGAAGGTGCGCGAGCGTTGGCTACGGTTTTGCCAGGACGCAAAATCGGCCAGGTTGCACCAACCGACCCGCACTGGGTCAATTTGGCGTTTGGTACGGACTGGGGGGCCGTAGCCGCCGTCTGGCTCACGGCCTGGGAGCGTCACGGCGATCCGGCTCAACGTGAACGCTTGCTTAACAGTATGCAAACCCTTGTACGCCAGCCACACGGCTTTTTTACCGGCAGCGCCGATTTTGATCCCCGTAGCGGGCGTTTTTAGCCTGCACCACCGGAACAGATTGGTATTTCTCATTTGAGCGCCGTGTTTGGTCTGACGGAGGTTTGCAGTGAACTGCTCGATCTGCTGCCAGATCCTGATTTCGTACGCGCTTGGCTGGACTATTGCCGACTGTATAACGATCCCGCCGCGCTAAGCGGGTTTATCGGTAAGCGATTGAAAAAAATAACCTGGCGCAGGGCCATGCCCGGCTGACCGCGTTTGCGGCACACCGTTTAAACGATGCGTCACTGGCGCAGCGCGCCTGGCGAGAGTTTAGCGGCGGGGATGGTGGCATGGTTGCTGCCGCCGGTCACCTGCGTCACCTCACTCCCCCTGAGGTGTTGGCACCTATTGACGAAGTCGCCTTCGACGACGGTGCGCCGCTATCAACCAACGCGATAGCGCAGTGGGGACTGGCGGCGATCGCGCTACTGGCTCTGCTGGATGAGATCCCCCCTTCACTTTGAGCCTGCCGGTTGTGCAGGCAAGACAGGACAACACACTATGACGGATTCAAACTGTACCGATACAACGATACTGGCCTCGCCGGCGGCGCAGGTATAGGAAGAGGAGCATAATCCTCATCATTTTTCGCTACGCTGGTCGCAGGATGCGCAGGGCGAACCGCTCATTTGGCGGGGTGAACAAGAAGATCCGCAGCATACACATCTCACGCTGAGCGATGACGCTCTGGCGTTTGAGAGTGCCGCGGGTCTGACGCTGTGGCTGGATAAACCTCTGGTGGGGAATTATCGTATCGCTTTTACCCGTGAAGTGAGCCTGGCGGGGGGCGCTTACGATCGGTTGTCAGACGTTAACCAGTTTTGTGCAGCACGAGATCCGCAACGCAGCGATCTTTTTACCCGACGCGGGCAGTTGAATGAGTATGACAACCTCGCGCTGTATTATGTCGGGATGGGCGGTAACTGGAACAGCACCACCCGTTTTCGCTACTACAATGGACAGGGCGATCGCGCATTGCTCGGGGAATACACCGATGCTGCACACCTGCTGCAACCCGGCAGGCAATATCGCATTGTGATTGAAGTGGTGCGGGGAGAAACCCGCTTCTGGGTAGACAACACCCTCTACTTCAGTGCTCGCCTGTCTGTATCCCCTCAAGCGGGTTATTTTGGTTTGCGTACCGTGTTTTCACACCAGATTATTCGGGACTTCACCCTCACCTGCGGGTAACACACCCGCTATCCCGTGCAGGTCTTGGTCGACCTGCACAAAGGTATCGATCAGCTTACGCGTCAGCAGTGACAAGCGGGCATCGGCAAGTGACACAATGCCATAATGGGTGTAAAACGCTTCGCTGTTGTCATCCAGTCCAGCAATCTTCAGCATATGCAGCCCTTGCTGTGCCGAGGTATGATCGTGATTGGTGGTGCCGATTGCATCCGAATGACGAATGGCTTCCAGCAGGCTGTAGCCGTTTTCACATTCAATGTTGGTGCGGATGTCCTGTTTGCCGCTCAGTTCAACCAGTGCGCGGTGTAAATTGGGCGGGCGAATGGTTGCCGCCAGCGGATAAGCAAACAACTGTTCGACGTTTATCTCTTCAAATGCGGCCAGCGGATGCCCCTAGCGACAGCAGAAACCTCATCGGTGCTTGCTTAATGGTTGCACCCGGTAGCGGGTATCAAATTCATAGTTACGGGTGTCGGCGACGATAAAGCTCAGTGTTTCCGCCATCAGTCGCTCGCCGAGCGCCTGCCAGTTATCCACGCGAAACACCATGCGTACCTTGGGATAGTCGTGGGAGAAGCGACCAATCACCTGCGGCATCAACCAGGCGGCGGGAGCAGGACCGCAGCCAAAATGCACTTCTCCTGCTTCTTTTTCGTTAAATTGCTGAATATCGTTGAACAGATCCTGCGTTTGGTTAATCAGTCGACGCGCATGATCCAACACCACGCGCCCTTTGGGGGTGGGTTGCAATGGGTTGTTGCGATCGATCAGCCGTGCACCGAACGCGTGTTCCAGTGATTGGATGCTGCGGCTGAACGCCGATTGGGAAAGCTTCATCGCCTGTGCTGCCGCAGTGAAATTGCGATGCTCAATCAAGGCGATAAAATGCCGTAACTGGCGGAGATCGATATTCATATCAGCAGGATGATTCCGAGCAGAAAAACGGACAATACTGCGCACGCTAACAGTATCCTGCGGTAAAAAAAGAATAAATCCCTTCGAGATATAGCGTGCAGTTATAAAAAAACGAGCAGCTACCCCTCTGGGGGTAATAATAAAAAACGCTTTTGAATTTTAGGGATATATGTTCATGATAGCGCTAATCCCTTGTTAATCAGCAGGACTAGCAAGCTATGTCAGTGTCGGCAAGAAATCAACTTTCTGGTGTGGTGGCGTCGGTAACGGAAGGCGCAGTCAATAACGAAGTGGTGCTGACGTTGAAAGGGGGGGAAACCCTGACCACCGTGATCACCCGTGCCAGCAGTAACACGCTGGGGCTGGTGCAGGGTAAAGCGGCGATTGCACTGGTCAAGGCTCCCTGGGTGATTCTGGCTTCGGCCAACAGCGGCCTGGTGTTCTCCGCCCGTAACCAATTCCGTGGCAAAGTGACCTCTGTTATTCCCGGTGCGGTCAACTCCACCATTCATTTGGTCACCGGCAGTGGGTTGGCGTTGACCTCTACCATCACTAATGAAAGTGTGGCAGAGATGCAGGTCAGCATTGGCAGTGAGCTGATTGCCCTGATTAAAGCCTCCAGCGTTATTTTAGCGACCAAAGCCTGACGAGACGCGTTCGGTATGCCATTACGGCATACCGGCTATTCGCTTTCAGTGCCGAGGGTGATGATCCTATCGGCGCTGGCGAGGGTTGATTCTCGATGTGTAATGATGATTCGGGTAATGTTCATCTGTCTGATCGCCAGATTGACAGCGGCTTCACTCTCTTTGTCCAGCGCACTGGTGGCTTCATCCAGAAAGAGAATGCCTGGTTTGCGATAGAGGGCGCGAGCGATAAACAGGCGCTGTTTCTGCCTGCCAGAAAGCCCTTCATCCAGTTCCCCTATCAGGGTTTCATAGCCCATTGGCAATGCCATGATGGTATCGTGAATGTAGCTCGCTCTGGCGCACTCCATCATCCATGCGTCATCCATTTCTTGCTCAAAACCGCAGATGTTCTCGCGTATTGAGGCGCTGAACAGCCGATCTTCTTGCAACACACAGCCAATCATTTTGCGGTAATTGTTCACGCCGATGTGCTGAATATCGTTACCGTCGATCAGGACTTTGCCAGATTCCGGTGTGAACAGTCCGCGCAGCACTTTCATCAGCGTGGTTTTTCCCACACCGGAGGGGCCAGCGATTGCTACGCTTTCTCCTGGCGCGATAGTCATGTTCAAATCGAAGAATACCGGGGCAGAAATGCTGTCGTAGCGAAAGCTCAGCGCTTGAGTGGTTAATGAGAGTGGGCGCATGTCAGCCTGAGCACCGATCGTGGGCATGATAGTCTCTCGTTCTCTTAGTGCGATGTCGCTGATGCGCTCATTGTGCAGGCCCATCATGCGCAGTTGCAGAATAAACGCTACCAGCGATGCGATGCGGTCAGAAAACTGGCTGCGAAAGGCCGAGAACGCAACAAACATCCCAAGGGTCATCTGATTATCGATAACCAGATCGATACCGAACCACAGGATCACCACTTGATCACAGGCGGCGATAAAGGTGTTTACGCCGCCGAAGAGCAGATCCAGTCGGGTAATGCGGATGCCGGTATTGAGGGTATCGACTTGCAGGTTCAGCCAATGCGTGTGTCGCCGTTCGCCCATGCCTTGCATCTTGATGGTGGCAATGCCGTACAGCGTCTCCATAAAATAGGAGTTGGCACGTGCGCTCCTGACCAGCGCTTCTTCAGACAACTGCCGATAGTAGCGGTAAGTGGCAAAACGGGTCAGGATATAGACAAGGGTGAAGCCGACCACCAACAGTGTCAGGTGGCCGCCGTACAGCCACATCATGATCAACACCCCCGTCACCATGATGCTATCCATGATGCCACCAACCACGCTGGCGGTGAAGGTGGCCCGCAGCGTGTCGAGAGAGCCAAAGCGCGAGTGGATGTCTCCCAGTTTACGCTTTTCGAAATAATCCAGCGGCAAATGCAGCAGGTGCATAAAGAGGCCTGATTGCCATTGCACGTTGATCAGCGTTCCCATCACCAGTGATGACCAGGCGCGAACCATACTGATGGCGGCCCGTAGTAGAATAAAAAAAACCAGCGCAAGACGGATCAGGCTCAATAACCCGCGATCCGCTGCGGGAAGGGCATGATCCATCACCAGTTGCGTGCCGACCGGAATAATGATGAGCGTAATGGCTTCGATGATCAGGGAAAGACAAAAGATCTTGATCAACGCTCCTTTGATCCAATGCACGCTGCGGATCAATTGCCAGGCGCTTAGACGCTTTGTGACTTCTTCAGCCTTGAACTCACTGCCCGGCCACACTTCCAGCGCGATACCGGTGAAACAGCGCGATATCTCAGCCAACTCAACGGTGCGACGCCCCTGTGCCGTATCGTGCACCACAAAGCGGTTATGCTTGGCGCTGACCAGCACGACAAAATGGTTGAAGTTCCAATGCAGGATACAAGGAGTTTTCAGCGCTTGAAGCTCGTGCAGATCCACCGACAGCGCACGTGTTGTCATTCCCAACTGTGCGGCGAAGTCGTTTAATCCGGCAAGCGTGGTACCACGGGTGGAGAGCCGAAACTGTTGGCGCAGGGCGTTCAGATCGATATTTTTACCGTAGTAGCTACAAATCATCGCCAGACAAGCCAGCCCGCATTCGGCTGATTCGGTCTGGTGCAGCATCGGAAGCCGGCGGCGCAACCCCAGATCCAACTGGTCGATAATGCTTTTGCGCCAGCGGCTATTCATGCACCGGCGCTGTGTTTCATGTCGTAAAACGGTGCCAGCATCCACTGATATATTTTCCGCTTTTCGAGAAACAACGTGGTTTGCGCTTTCATTCCGTTTTCCAGATGGAGTATTTTCCCGTTGTAAGGGATCGTTTGTTTATCCGGCCTGACCAATACCTTGTAGTAGGGAATCGCGGCGGCACGGTCGGTCGGTGCACCCTGATAAGTTTGCATTTCCTGTTGTGAGGCGGGCGCTTTTGATATCAGTCGTACCGCGCCGGAGAATTGGCCAAATTTTTCAGCAGGAAAGGCCTCGTAGCGAATATTGACGTTGTCGTTGATGGCGATGTAAGGCACTGCATCGTTAGGCACCCAGATCACTAAGTAAAACGTGGAGAAGGTATCCGGCATGATTTGCAGCAGGCTGTCGCCCACGTTAATCATCTGCCCCACGACAACTCTTAAGGAGTCTATTTTTCCGCTGGATAACGCACGAATAATAATTTCACCTTCCGCATCAGCATTCACAAGCTCCTTCTGTAATTCGTAGCGTTGCAATTCCATATGATAAATTCGGTTATCAAACTCGGCTTCCTACGTACGCAGCTCACTTTCCAGTCCTGTGATATTTAATGCATTTTGTTCATTCTGGGTGCTCAGGCTTAGCAGGTTATTCTGTTGTTGATAATAAAGTGCTACCTGATTGATTAACTGATCCTTGTTAATTAAGCCTTTCATCTGATAACGGCGATAATTCTCCATATTGGTTTTCATGAGGTTTATGCCTTCTTCAGCGCGTGTCAAAATGGCAGAGGAGCGTTCAAGTGCGTCACTGTATTGTTTTTTTTGTTTATTCAATGCATCTAATGTAGATGATTTACTCTTTTCAATATGTGAAATGATATTGTCGATATGCATCAGTTGGTTTTCTATGTCTTTACGGTGGTTATCACTGACAACGCCACTGCGGGTACTTTTACTCACATCAATACGATAGAGTGGATCGTGTTTTTTAATATCTTGCCATTCGGTAACATATTTCTTCACAACAAATCCCTGTACACCTGAATAAATACTTACAGGACGAGAGTGCGTGCTAATTTCTCCACTGACATTGACGCGTCGCGTGTAAGTTCCAAAAGTGACAAAGAGAAGAAAGGAAAACAGGAAAAACAGCGCGGTTAACCAAGGTGACGTGCCCAGAAGTAAAATGGCTTTTCCCCGCCATGGCATTTTTCTGTGTCCTAACGCTTCTTTGCGAAACACGCATACCTCTCTGCATATTATGTATATCTAATACAGGGGTTAAACTTTCGAAAAACGCACATATTCAATCATAGTGCACTATAGCATAGTTGTTCCCCCTGCGATGTCAAATGTACAAAGTAAAATTCAATTTTTTATCAAGCTAATGCGTAATTTAATAAATAAAAAAAATTAAACTGCTTTCAGTGAAGTGCTGGCAGGAAGAAATAAATGACGTTAGAATGAAAAAAACGTAACAAAGACACATTGCATTTCCTCATTCTCTTATGTGTCTATTGATGCCTAATAGTCAGGCTTGGAGCGAGAAATGTTATCAGATATTTTTTCTCCAGTGTGTTTGTCAGTGACGTCCTACATTATTTTCTTACGTAATCGGAAAACAAAGAATTATTTCTTTCATATTTCTTATAATGTGTTTTTGTCTTATTTTATTGGTTTTTTTATCCCTTGTCAAGGGATATTCTACACGACACAGATACTCATTTTTCATTGGCAACGAGTCTGGTTTCTTCATTGGTGGCAATTGTTTTAAATATGATAATTTTCTTTTTATTTATATTAAACAGGAGGTCGTATGAGGGAAATTGACGAAAGTATGTTGATAAATGTCTCGGGTGCAGGTAATGACCAAGCGAGAGGTAATAAAGAATTGCTTAACACGCTAGGAGAAAATATGGCGTGGGGGGCCGGGTTTGGCGCTGTGGGCGGTATCGCTGGCGCTGCCGGCGGTGCTGTGAGTGGTGCAGTACAAACCGTTGTGCAGGAAGCGGTTAAACACGGTCCGGTCAGTGTGCCGATCCCTGTGGTGCCGATGGGACCGACCTGGAACGGCAGCGGTGGCGGTGCGTCGCCATGTGTCATGGATAAAGAACTGGCAATCGCGCGTCCTCAGTCGTGTTGAGTACGTTAGAGGTATAACATTTGTCGTTGTACCAACGATTATTCTGCTGAATCTTCCGGGTCCGGTTCGAGCACATGATACGCCACGACACAGAACAGTGAATTCAGACGGCGAATATCCCCCAGCAACCCCATATGCAGCGAGCTGGTTTCCAGACTCTGCGGATTTTGTTGGTGTAAACGTTCAACGTGCGCATGAGAGTAGCGTCTTCCCAACAGAATCAAACGGTGCTTGGCTCGGCGCAGGCGTTTGGCGTTGGTCATGTCTCCGGTGAGAAACACCGACATCGCCAGCGAGAGGGAGCTGGTGAGGCGTTGATGCAGCGCCAGCAGTTCCTCCATACCTTCGGAGGATAAGGAGAGCCGGGCATCCAGCGCCTTGTTGGTGAACGATGACGAAATATGTTCGAGGATGCCGCCTGCTTGTTTCAGGTTTAACGCCGTATCGATCACTTCCGCCCAACGGCGCGAATCTTCCTCTCCCAAATCGTCTTGACGAATCTGTGCCAGATAGAGCTTGATGGCACTGTGAAGCATGTCGGCCTCTTCATCAAGGCGACTGATCTCGCGTTTTTGCTCTCTGTCGCCCAATAACACCAGGCGAAAACGTTCCAGCATTTGTGCCGCTACATCGCCCAGTCGCAGCGTTTCGCGTACCGCATTGGCGAGGACAAGCGAAGGGGTATCCAGCGCGCTGTTGTCGAGATAGCGCGGTGCGGCGGTGGCGTTATTCATATCTTCATGGGGCACCAAACGGCGACACAGACGTGCCATGCTGGTCACCAGCGGCAGCGGCAGCATCAGCAGGCAGCGCAGCAGGTTATAGACGACATGAAAATAGATAACGGCTTCGTCAGAAGCGATGTCCGTGCTGCCTATCCACTGTGCTAGC
Source organism: Candidatus Symbiopectobacterium sp. 'North America' (assembly GCF_015762685.1). Classification (GTDB taxonomy): domain Bacteria; phylum Pseudomonadota; class Gammaproteobacteria; order Enterobacterales; family Enterobacteriaceae; genus Symbiopectobacterium. Next base: position 34,458 of record NZ_PEHF01000031.1, read on the forward strand.
GGTGTCAGCTAGGGCAAAATCAACACGCAGCCGATAATCTTGAACAACATGCTGCCAAGTACCAATTGTCGCGCGCTGGCACTTTGTCCGCGTCCTCCGAGTATCGCCAGCACACCGCTACAGAGATTCGCGCCAATCACAATGCACAGCGCCATTTTCAGCGGAAGCAGCGCGGTCGCCGCCAGCGTAGCCGTTAGCAGCACGGCGGCAAGGCTGGAATAGCTGATCATGGCAAACACCGCCCCAAGCAGCAGAGACAACAGCGTGTCATCAGAAATGGAGGTTAAAATCACCAGAATTGCACTGGAGTGGGTGATGGGGGCCGCAGCGGCGACGATCAATTCCAGCGCCAGCAAGATCAATCCAAGACCGATGCCCACACGGCCCAACTGGCCGAGGCGAGTCTTGCGGTTAGACAGAAATGCCACGATCCCGCAGAGCAACAACAGAGGAGAAAGCCAGCCTAAGTCGAATGTCAGGATACGCGCCATGAGCGCGGTACCGACATCCGCCCCCAGCATAATCACCAATGCAGGGGAAAGCGCAATCAATTGCTGCGACACAAAAGAGATGGCCAGCAGCGCGGTGGCGTTACTGCTTTGCACCAGCGCCGTTACGCCGATCCCCGCCAGAAACGCCATGCTGGTTTTCTTGATGCTGGCACTCAATATACGGCGCAGGTTTGCGCCATAAACTCGCATAATACCCGTACGTACGATATGGGTACCCCATACCAGTAGTGCAACGGAAGAGAGCAAATGCAGCAGCGTCAACATAGTCTATCCTGATGAATATTGTGGTTCGAAAACAAGCCGTGCTGATTGATTATTCAGCGTGCCATACCGCTATATGCTAACGAAGTGTATCACATGCCTCGTGAGAGTTTTATTTTATTCTAGATAAATGAGCAGGAAGTAGAATTAATCTCTGTTTGGATAGGGTTTATTTAATCGTTTTTACTGATTACCAGATTTCGCCCTCATTCCAATATAACAAATCACCAACATAACGGTGAGAATAATGCTGTATCAAGGGTAAGTGGAATTTTTAGTCCCTTGTTATCGGATTTTTCATGTTATTTTTTCCTGTCCAAAACGTGCAGAGTAAGAGTTCAATTTTTCCAATTAGTTCAATGCTAAATGGCTATTCAATTTCTGCATGCAGTATGCAAAATTGGTCTTTTCACCCTAATACTTTATGTTTTCGGCCGGCATTGGCATTTTCGGAAAGCTGATTTGCTTTTTCGGCAAGACTCCCGACAGAATATGCCTTGACAAACTGAGGGGAAATAAAAAAGGATAGGTTGCTGCAATTGACTGAACATCGTCCATCAAGATGTAGGTATAACGTTTATGCCCGCCATATTTCACGTTGCAGGTGCGTTGGCTGTGTTCACTCATCGGAATCACTTACCGGAGTAAACGCATCGTGGGGGAGGAACCGCATCGCTGAGGTTTACCCTTCGGGCCCGCACGAGTGAATGATTCAGGGTATACAGGACCCAAAACGGGTTTTGTTTTATAACGGCTCTACCTCTTATTCCGTTATCAATCTCAGCACTATTTCCGGCGTGCATGCTACACGCTGGTCGCAGTTTTTTTCCATTTGTCACGGCATCAGCGCGGAAAAACGCTGTTGGGTGTGGCTTTTTCACCAACGCAGGGGACTCAAAAGGGGATTTGCATGTCGGAAGAGATCACGCAGCCAACGGCGCAGCGTACGGGTCTACTCAGAAAAGTAGGGCCCTATATTGCGCTGGTGGGGGCGATTCTGTTTTTTTCAGGGCTATTTTTCAAGGTCGATGGGCTGAATTGGCTGGGTGCCTTCGATTTCACCACGCTTGGCGTTAGCTTTGGTGCCATCAAAGAGGGAGGAAACTTTATCGGCGCGGGCGGCATCAGTGCCAAAGCCGGCTTTATCTTCGCTCTGTCCCTGGTTCCTACGGTGATGCTGGCGTTGGGCGTGCTGGAGATTTTCACCCACTACGGTGCCATCCGCGCCGCGCACCGTCTGTTGACGCCACTGCTGCGTCCGCTACTTGGCATTCCCGGTCTGACGGTGCTGGAGATGATCACCGATCTGCAAAGTACTGACGCCGGTGCAGCGCTGACCAAAGAGTTTAGCGATCGCGGTGATATCACGCAGCAAGATTTGGTGATCATGAGTGCGTGGCAGTACTCCGGTGCTGGACTTATCAATAACTACTTCACGATTGGCTCCGCGCTGTTTCTCTCGATGACGGCACCGATTGTGATTCCGCTGGTGCTGATGTTCATCATGAAATTTGTCGGTGCTGCGCTGGTGCGCGTGGTGCTTAATACGGTTTATCGCAAGGATTTTCAGAATGAGCAATAACAGCCCGGCCAAGGTGTCCAACAACCCGTTCGATATTTTCGTGGTAGGGGCGCGTAAAGGCTTCAATATCGCTATCAACAACCTGTTGCCCAACGTGTTGATGGCCTATGTGATCGCGGAAATCCTGAATTTGCTCGGCATCATAGCGCTGCTGGGTAAGGTGTTCGCACCGATCATGGGCCTGTTTGGCCTGCCCGGCGAAGCGATCACCGTTCTGCTGACCTCTTGGCTTTCCGCTTCGGCAGGCACCGGCGTTGCTGTCAGCCTGCTTTCCAAAGGGACGCTAGATGGCCATATGGTGACAATTCTGGCCCCGGCCATTTTCCTGATGGGCTCACAGTTGCAGTACATGGGCCGCTTGCTCGGGGTGGCGGATGTGCCGAAAAAATACTGGCCGCTGCTGATGCTGACCAGCATTATCAACGCCATGATTGCCATGCTGATCATGCGCGTGTTTTTTGCCTGATGCTGTCGATGCCGGCACGGAGGTTGTCGTCCGGCATGATTGATCTCCTGCGGCATGCATAAAGAGAAAAGAGAGAGTAACAATGTCCATCGTATTAGAGCATTACAACTACCTGCACACCATTCCTGAGTTGGGTTTTCAGGAGTTTAAAACCTCGGACTACCTTGCTAGCAAAATGGAGGCGGCGGGGTATCGCGTCACGCGCGGAATTAACGGCACGACCGGTATTGTGGCGGAATTAGACAGCGGCGTGCCCGGCCCACTGTTGGCACTGCGCGCAGATATGGATGCGCTGGGCCACATCATCGACGGTGAGCATTGTGCACGCCACACCTGTGGGCACGATGCGCACTCCTCGGTAGTATTGACGGCGGCGCAAGAGATTATTCGCGAAGGCATCGTCAAAAAAGGCCGTCTGCGCATTCTGTTCCAGCCCGCAGAAGAGCTGGGCACGGGCGCCATTGCCATGGTGGAAGGCGGCGCTCTGGACGATGTGGATATGATTCTCGGTTTCCACCTACGCCCAGTTGAAGAGTGCGTGCTGGGCGAAGCGGTGCCTGCGATGCACTACTCTGCCAGCAGCACCTTTGAAGTGACCTTCCACGGCAAACCGGCGCACGGCGCGCGTCCTCATCAGGGGGTAAACGCACTGGAGGCTGCCGCGCAGGCGGTGATGGCGGTTAAAGCCATTCCACTGCCGCAACACCTGACCTGGAGCGTCAAGGCAACCCGTTTCCTGTGCGATGCCGGTGTAACTCGATTCCAGATCGCGCCACGGTGTGTTGAGATTTGAGTTCTGCACAGAACGACCTGATGCAAACGTTGAAAAAAAAGTCAAACTGGCGATTGAGCATAGCGCCGCTGCGCTGGGTGCTACTGCCGACGTGGTACTGACCAAAGAGATTCCGGCGGCGGAAATTCATGACGAAGCCACTTTGCTTATCAGCGACGCTATCGTTGATGTGCTTGGTCCGCAGGGGCTGACCGCGCCGAAAAGCACCGCTGGCGGTGAAGATTTCTTCTTCTACCCGCGTCTGCGCCCCGAGGTGAAAGCGGACTTCTGGGGATTGGGGACCAACCTGAAACCAGGCTTGCATCACCCGGATATGCATTTCGATCTCAACTCACTGGAAGTAGGCGTGCGCGTGTTCAAACGCTGCATAGAGAAAGCATTAGGCTAAATACATCCAACGCCCCTGACGGGGCGTTTTTCCTGCATTAATCCCCGTTTTTTTGATATCACGCCGCCGCGTGCCGGGCGCTATCTGCTAGTGTGTGCCAGATATCTTTTATCAGGACGCACTGTTGTGAATACCCCGTTGCTACAGGTTGAACATCTTGAGGTTGCGCTGGCGCAGACATCACGTGCGCTGCTGCACGATGTGTCATTTTCGCTGGCACCACACCGCTGCCTCGGGGTGATCGGAGAGAGCGGCAGTGGCAAAAGCCTGCTGTGCCGCGCTCTGCTGTGGCTGCTGAATACCGCCTTTGTTTGTCGAGGCACGATGCGCTTTGCTGACGATGAACCACTGGGGTTTCATGACGCCGCACTGCGCCGCTATCGCGGGCGGGACATCAGCCTGATCCCACAACATCCGATGACAGCGTTCGATCCGCTGCAACCCATCGGGAAGCAAATGGTGGAAACCCTGTGCGCGCATCTGGCGCTGCGACCACGTGAGGCCAAAGATAAGGCCATCGCATTGCTACAACAGGTGCGTCTGGAAAATGCGGCTAAGCGCTTTGATGACTACCCCGCCCAACTGAGCGGCGGCATGTTGCAGCGGGTGACGATTGCCATTGCGCTCGGGTTGTCTCCGCTCCTGCTGATTGCCGATGAGCCTACCAGCGCGGTGACGCAGGCGGAGATCGTACAGCTGTTTGCTGAACTGCGCTCCCGTAATGCCATGACGCTGCTGTTTGTGTCTCACGATCTGGGTGCCATCCAGCGCCTGGCAGACCGTGTGATGGTCATGCATCAGGGGAGGGTGGTGAAACCCATGCGGTGCTGAGCCATCCTCACCATGCGCATACCCGTTATCTGGTGGAGGCGCGGCAGGCGATGTTACGTCGTTACGCTCAGTGGGCTCCGCCTGTTGTCGTGCAGGAGGAGAGAGCATGAGTGTCTGGCTTGAGGCGCGCGATCTGAGTCAGCGCTATCAGTTGCGTGCAACGGGAGAATGGCAGGCCGCGCTACAATCCGTTTCGTTCAGCATTGCACGCAGCGAATGCGTGGGGATCGTCGGTGCCAGTGGCAGCGGGAAAAGTACGCTGGTGAACTATGTCTGTCTGGGCTGGCTGATGGGGCGTTTGAAAACCCGCGCGGTGCTGCTTAACCAGATTGGCATCAACGTGCTGAATATGGTGCTGGCGCTGTGGTTTGTACGTGGGTTGGAATGGGGCGTACCGGGCATTGCCGGCGCTACGTTGATCGCGCAAATCAGCGGCACGCTGTTGGGCTTGCGTCTGATTTATCGCTATCTGACGCCGGACAAGGCCGCCATGTAACCTGCCGCCTTGCTCTCCTGGCGCGAGTTCAAAGCCATCATGATGGTGAATGGCGATCTGATGCTGCGCACGGTATGTCTGCTGGTGGTGACGAATCACTTTGTGGCAACGGGTGCGTCTTTTGGCACAGAAATGCTGGCCGCCAACGCGGTACTGTTTCAGATTCACTATTTGATGGCATATCTGTTTTACGGTTTTGCCAATGCGTCCAGTGTGTTCAGCGGCCGTGCGCGCGGTGCTAACGACGCTGAGCATTTCCGTCAGACCTTGCGTTATTCTGCGCTGTCTACGCTGTGGATGTCGGGATTGCTGGCATTGCTATAGGCCTGGCAGGGCGACAGCGTTATCGGCTGGTTTACCCATCAGGCGGAGATTGTGGCGCTATGTCAGCGCTACAGCATCTGGCTGATGGTGTTTCCGCTGTGCGGCGCCGCAGGCATTATTTTTTATGGCGTGTTTACGGGTATTACCTACACCGCGCCAGTGCGCAATTCTATGCTGTTGGCACTCATGGCCTGGTTTGTCGCGTGGTACTTTTTGGTGCCGGTGCACGGCAATCACGGTTTGTGGCTGGCGTATCTGGCATTCAGCCTGGGACGTTCGGGCTTTTTACTGCTGTGGCTGCCTGGCGCGAGCCGTCGTCTCAGTCACGTGCACGCCGTATAAATCCACGATCCCCTTCCACATGCGGTGGCAGGGGATCGTGCCAGTTAGCGCAAACGCAGCGCAGACGCTTGCTCCACACGGAAGAAGCGCACGGCATTACGTAACTGCTCACCTTGTTCGGTCAGCGATTCTGCTGCGGTCGCGGATTCTTCTACCAGCGCCGCGTTCTGCTGAGTGACCTGATCCATCTGATCGATGGCGACGCTGATCTCCTTGATCCCTATGTGCTGCTCATCAGACGCCATCGAAATATCCGCCACGATTTTGGATACCTGATTGACGGAATCCACCACGTCGGTCATCGCCTTGCCCGCTTTGTCAGCCTGTTGAGAGCCTTCGGCGATCTTCTCTACCGTGCCCTCGATCAGCGCTTTGATCTCCTTGGCGGCATCGGCACTTTTCTGTGCCAGCGTGCGCACTTCACCAGCGACCACCGCAAACCCTTTGCCTTCGCTGCCAGCACGGGCGACTTCCACTGCCGCGTTCAGTGCGAGGATATTGGTTTGGAAGGCAATACCCTCGATAACGGCGATAATATGAATGATCTTCTGCGAATTGTCAGAAATTTTCTGCATCCGTGCCAGCATATCGTTAACGATTTCACCACCTTGTGAAGCAGTATCAGAGGTTTTCTGTGCCAGTGAGCTGGCTTCGCGGGCGTTATCGCATTTTGTCGTACTGTTTGTGTTAATTGCTGCATGTTGGACGAGGTTTACAGCAGTGAGGTGGCCTGTTCTTCGGTGCGTTGTGACAGATCGCTGTTGCCTTGGGCGATCTCATTTGACGCCATAGCGATGGATTCACTGCCGTCAATAATATTACGCACGGTATCCGCCAGCCGCTGATTCATATGGCTGATGGCTGCCAGCAGGCTGTGGTTGTCCCCCGGACGCAGGGCGATGGCCGTCAGCAGGTTGCCGGTGGAGATTTCGTTCATGATTTCCATGGCATAGCGCGGCTCGCCGCCCAATTGGCGAGAGATGCTGCGAGAAATAAACAGCGCCAGTAGGCACGACATCACCACCGCCAGTAACAGCATGCAGATCAGGGTATATTTCGCGTCCTGATACCCTTTGCTGGCCTCACGGGCCGACGCGTTGCCTTTCTCCACTTCCATATCAACCAGCTTTGCCAGGTCTTTCATCAGTTGGGTGCGGTATTTTGACGATACCGCGCCGCTGATGCGGGATGCTTCCTCCAGTTGACCTTTGCTCACGGCAGCGATCACGTCCTGATTCACGGCGCTAAATTGCCCGAAGCCTTCAATAATCGGGTCTAATAATGATTTCTGACCGCTGGCGGTAAGCAACTTGGTGTAGCTGTCCAGCGCCCGTTGGAAGATCGCAGTATCTTCAAGTAACTCAACGCGATGTCCTTTACGCTCTTTGTCGGTGACCGAGGCAATATATTGAATTTGTTGCAAACGTATTTCGGACAACGTGCCCCGCATCTCCAGCGTGTAGCGCACACCGGGCAAGCGGCTATCACGATAGGATTCGATATTCTGATTGTTGAGATGTAACTGATACAAGGCGGCGCTACCGAGCAACAACATCAGTACGATCAATATTGAAAAACCGGAAAGCAGTTTGGTTAGCAGTGAAAGCTGAGACAGTTTTTTCATCATCATTAAATACCAGGCGGGGAATGTTATTCAGGGTAACGGCAACCTGAGGGAATTCTTTATCCGAATTAAAATGCTGCGACACTTTTTTGTTTCTTTTTACATATTCATCAAAAAACGCGTTTTTTCCGGTTGATTTTTATTGCCCTTCTGAGATTGTCGCTGGTGTTTCAAGCGTTTGTGGCGCGGCCTGCTGCACGGTGTGCGTTTTTTATAACGCCGTGGCTCGGTGCAGATAGAATAGACAAATAAATAAAAATCCGCAGTGAAATTAAAAAATAATAGGTGTGATCATTATTGCCATAATAAGTATCACGGAAAAACAATAAAAATAAGGCCTCCCTATTTTCCCACTTATGTCACCAGAAATGTCATGATGAGGGAAAGCAGCGCATCATGGCGCTAAACGGTATGTTATACAGAGAGTGTGTTATGTCGCGCGCACAACGCTTACTAGCGTTATTACAGCTATTACGCCAGCACCGTTTCCCGGTGAGGGGAGAGCAGTTAGCCGAGCAGCTCGGCGTCAGCCTGCGCACGCTTTATCGCGATATTCGCACCCTGCAAGCACAAGGGGCCAGCATCGAGGGTGAGGCGGGCGTGGTTTATCTGTTGCGTCCCGGGTTTATGCTGCCGCCGCTGATGTTCTCCCCTGAAGAGTTGGAAGCCCTTGCGCTGGGAGCTCGTTGGGTGAACGAACTCGGTGACAGCCACCTCGCGGCCGCTGCGCAATCGGCGCTGGGAAAGATTGGCGCGGTGCTTCCGCAGCCGTTGCACTATGTGATGGAACACTCTGGGTTGCGCGTTGGTCCGAGCGAAGCGCATAAAAGTGACAACGACGTGATGTACCAACTGCGGTTGGCGATTCGCCAGGAGCAGTGAATAGACATTGTCTATTGTGATCTTAAAAACCAGCACTCAACGCGCACGCTATGGCCATTAGCATTGGGGTACTTCGATCAAACGCAACTGCTGGCGGCATGGTGCGAACTGCGGCAGGATTTTCGTCATTTTCGTACCGATCGCATTGCGACGCTGACGCGTTTGCCCGATCGCTTTCCCAAACGCCGTGAGCAATTGCTGCAAGCCTGGCGAAAAAGCGTGTTTGACACGGAAACTCCGCCGGACTCAAAGCCTACTGACAGAAACTGAAACCCGATACCGCTAACGTGCTCACAGGCCTGATGCCGCTTGCGCAGGCCCTTCATTGTGACAAGGAGTACGTGATGACTTTTGCCCCGAACAGCCTGATCCTGTATGTACAGGATGTTGATGTCAGCGCCCGTTTTTATCAAACCTTGCTTGGCGCGCCGCCGTTGGAAACCTTCCCCGATTTCACCCTGTTTGCGCTACAGCCTGAATTCTCACTCGGCTTACAGGCGCGCCAGGGCATATTCCCACCGCCGCAGCCGCAGGTGGGCGGCATCGAGCTGTGCATGAGTCAGGCAACGGACAGCGATGTGGAGCGCTTTACCGCGCGTGGGTGGCACAGGGCGTCACCATCGTGGCTGAACCAACGCGTCTGGAGTTCGGCTACACCTTTGTGGCGCAGGACCCGGATGGTCATCGGCTGCGGGTGTGCGCCACAGATGTCTCGCATTATCAGTAGACGATAACGCCTGAGGTGATAACACCGCGGCGTAATAATCGCGTCGCGGTGTTAGCCAACGACTTGTTTAATCGAGGTAAAACACCGGTTTCAGCACGTCGCCCACCGGGCTGTTATCCGGGTTGGCGGGCATTACGTCGCTCATGTGTTTCCACCAACGCTGGCAGACGTCAGTCTGTGCCACCGCATCCCACTGTGCTTCTGACTCGATTTCGACATAACCAAACAGCAGGTGACGTTTCTCATCGAGAAAGATGCTGTAGTGGTGCGCACCGTGTGCTTTCAGCACCTCGGCTAGCTCAGGCCAGATGGGGTTGTGGCGGCGTTGATATTCGTCGTGACACGCTGGGAATACCGACATAACAAAGGCTTTGCGTAGCATGGGTAACTCCAATAAGTTACTGAACTCACCTCTTTCACCTGTCTCCGTCATGCCCGCAAATGCGGGCATCTCCTACAGACAATACGCATTCCTTCTGTACGAGGTCCCCGGCTTCCGCCGAGGACGACAACAATGTGGGTTGAGGAGGGGATGAAGCATTATACCTTCAGTGCCGCTTCCATCGGTGTGACGCCAAAGCGTTTGCCAAGCGCAATCAGCTCTTCCGTGGTGATGGTTTGCTTTTTGCCGCCCATGGAACGCACTTTTACCATCACTTCTGCCGCTTTTTCAGCGGTGTCGATCAGGCCAAAGGCTTCGTCCAGCGTCGGGCCAGTGCCGAAGATGCCGTGGAACGGCCACAGTACCAGCGAGTGAGATTGCATTTGCTCCGCTGTTGCAGTGCCAATGGCGTCGGTGCCCGGTACCATCCACGGCACAATGCCCACGCCGTCAGGGAATACCACCAAACATTCGGTGCTGCCTTCCCATAGCTCGCGGGTAAAGGCGGCGCTGTTCAGATCCAGCACATAGCTCAGTGCAATCAGGTTGGTAGCGTGGCAGTGCATAATGATGCGATCGCGTCCTTGGCTGGCCGCCATGCGCACGATGTGCGACTGGAAGTGTGCCGCCAACTCAGAGGTAGGCAAACCGCCGCCGGTCAAGCCCCAGAAAATACGGTAGCCTTTGCCATCGTCATCCACCTGCAATAACACCAGCGTATCCGCCGGATCTAACTGCACGTTGCGGAAGAACTTGCCCGAACCTGTCAAGATAAACCAGCAGCCTGCCAGCTCCGGCATCGCCACTGACAGCGCCTCGTGGCGTGGTGTTGGAGTGAAATCGCTCTCGTAGGGCGTGACGTCTTTGGCATCGAGGCGCAGGCTGACATTGCCGCCATTGCGTTCGTCCTAACCTTTGAGCCACATATCGCTGGTGGCTTTAATCATGCCTTGTACAAATCAGGAAGACAGAATTGCTTGCATAATCACTTACCCTTGACGTTGAGGAAGAATGGTTTGTTCATAATGGCGTACCTGTTGCAGCCATTCTCTGCCCGGCGTCACATCGTGGCGCTGGCAGTCGTGTTCCCACACCGCTTGCCACGGCAGCGATTTTTGCTCTTCCAGCAGTGCAAGACGTGCGGTGTAGTCGCCTTCCTGTTCCAACTGGCGCAGTTGCTCGGTGGGTTCCAGCAGAGCGCGCAGCAGCGCTTTTTTCATGTTGCGCGTGCCGATGACCCAAGCAGCAACGCGGTTGATGGAGGCATCAAAGAAATCAAGGCCGATATGCACGCGATCGAACAGATTGTGACGCACGATCTCATGGGCGATGGCTTGCGTTTCGTCGTCCAGCAGTACCACGTGGTCGCTGTCCGAGCGTACCGGGCGACTGACGTGCAGTAACAGGCGCGGTACGTACAACATGGCGCTGAAGATCTTGTCGGAGATCACTTCCGTTGGGTGGAAGTGGCCGGCATCAAGGCACAGCGCGGTGCCGCGACTGGTGGCGTAGCCAAGATAGAATTCATTGGAGCCCACGGTGAAGCTCTCTGCGCCGATGCCGAACAGCTTGCTTTCAACCGCGTCAATGTGGTGCTGCGCATCCAGGGGCTCGGCAATCACTTCATCCAACGCGTTTAGCAGTCGCTGGCGAAATGCCAGACGATCGATGGTGAGATCTTTCATGCCGTCCGGCACCCAGATGTTCATCACGGAAGGCGTGCCCAACTCGCGGCCAAAATAAGCAGAGATACGGCGGCTGGCCTGACAGTGTTCAATCCAGAAACGGCGTATGTTCTCATCCGGGTGGGAGAGGGTGAAGCCGTCGCTGCTGAGCGGGTGCGAGAAATAGGTGGGGTTAAAGTTCAACCCCAAATGCTGTTCTTTGGCCCAGGCCACCCAGCGGCTAAAGTGTTTCGGTTCGATGGCGTTACGTGCGACAGGTTCATCAGATTCCAGGTAAATCGCATGCAGATTCAGACGCTTCGGCCCCGGAATCAGGCGGAACGCCTGCTCAAGGTCGGTGCGCAGTTCATCGGCGGTGCGCGCTTTGCCCGGATGGTTGCCGGTCGCGGCAATACCGCCAGTGAATGCGCCAGCGGACTGCTCGAAGCCCACCACATCGTCCCCCTGCCAGCAATGCATGGAGACGGGGATGTTATCCAGTTGCTTCAGGGCAGCCTCGACATCAACGTTGAGTGCGGCATAGCGCGCCTTGGCCAACTGCCAGGCCGATTCAATGGCGGTATTCATACGGTAAGCTCCTCAGTGGCGTGGCACAGCGCCTCAAAACGGCGCCAGTGTCCGGCAAAATCATCAATAGGACGGGGGATATAACGTTGTAATGGAAAGCTTTCCGCCAGTTGCTGGCGAAAAGCGGTAAGATCGGGGACAGCGTCAAGCGCCATCAGCTGACAGCGGATATTGCCGAGCGTCTAGGCTTCCACCGGGCCTGCCAATACCGGTATCTGGCAAGCATCGGCGCAGAGTTGGCTGAGAAACGCGTTCTGACACCCGCCGCCCACAATGTGCAACTGGCGTAACGGCGTGCCGCGCAGTTCTCCCAACTCCAGCAGGACGCGGCGGTACAGCAGCGCCAGGCTGTCAAAGATGCAGCGGGCGAACTCGGCTTGGGTAACGGGCTCACTCTCCTGGTGCTCGCGGCAGAAAGCGCGAATGGCCTCACACATCGACGGCTGATTGATAAAACGATCGTCGTTCGGATTGATTAAACGCGTGAACGGCGGCAATGCGCTGGCATCGCGAATCAGTGCTGGCAAATCAGCAATGTTCATCTCCAGCGCCACGCGTTGCAGTAACCACATGCCCATTATGTTTTTCAGGACGCGGTAGGTGCCGTTAATGCCACCTTCGTTGGTGACATTCGCCGCCAGCGCACGCGTATCGTGGTAGGGTACATCGCTTTCAATGCCCATCAGCGACCAGGTGCCAGAGCTCAGATAGGCGTTATCGCCTTTAGTCAACGGCGCGGCCACTACGGCGCTGCCATTGTCATGTGTGGCGACGGTAATCACCGGTATGGCATCACCTGCCGGGGAGGTCCAGGCACCGAGCGTTTTTCCGGGTTGTGCTGGGGTACTGAACCATCTGGCGGGCAGATCGAGCCACGCCAGCAGCGACGCATCCCAGTTTTTGGTGTGCAAATTGAGTAACTGGGTGGTGCTGGCGTTGGTGTATTCGCAACTGAGGCTACCGGTAAGACGGTAGTGGAGATAGTCCGGGATCATCAGAAAATGGGCAATGCTGTCGATGTTGCCGGGGTTGGCGCTGCGCCAGGCTTTCAACTGATACAGGGTATTGAACGGCAGAAACTGAATGCCCGTCAGATGATAGATATGCTCGGCACCCAGTTCCGCAATGGCTTGCGCCATCACGCCATCGGTGCGGTGATCGCGGTAGGCATAGGGCAAATAGACGCGCTCGCCCGCGGCATCCAGTAGGACATAATCCACGCCCCAGCTATCGATGCCGATGCTGTCAGGGCGGATGCCGCTGTCGGTGATGCGATGCAGGCCGGTGAGGATTTACTGTTCCAGAGCATACAGATCCCACAGATGGTGCCCGTCCTGTTCTACCAGGCGGTTGGTAAACCGATGGATCTCTTTGAGCGCCAGTTGCCTGTTCTCGACTTGCCATGTTGCCAGCATGACCCGGCCACTGGAGGCGCCTAAATCCACTGCGACAATATTTTTCACCGCCATTGCTGTTCCTCTTTCACTGATTCATGTTGCGCAGTGTAAAGAGCCGGTAAGCACGTTGCCTTCCAGTGAATGCAATGGGACAGAGCAGGTTAGCAAAATGGCAAAGCTGGCCGTGAAAGACGTCACACTTCTTTGATATCAGTGCACGTTATCCCGTGCCTTTTGCTCCTGTGATCCTACCCACACTTCCGTGAATTGGCGGTGAAATCTTTGAAAAATGACGTCACCATGAAAACCAAACGTCGGGATTTGAAGGTGAAATCTCACCGAAGTGGGTAGGCTGTTTTTTATTGATGTTTGCATTGTTGCAAAGCAGAAACACAGGGGGCTTGAAATGACGTTGCTACAAGGTGATGAGTTTTTCGTTTCTCGCTCGGTGACCGTTGCCGTGGAGCCGCGTGCGCCGCAACAGGCGTTTCCTGAGCATTATCATGATTTCTGGGAAATCGTGCTGGTGGAGCAAGGGGCGGGTGTGCATGTTTTCAACGACCAGCCGTTTGTGTTATGCAGCGGTGCGGTGTTTTTTATTCGTGATAACGATCGCCACCTGTTCGAAGACGTTGACGGTCTGTTCCTGACCAATGTGCTCTACCGCCCGCCGCGCAGCTTTCGTTTTCTATCTGATATCGCTCCTTTCCTGCCCTACGGACCCAACTGTGAGTGGCAAGGGCAGTGGCAGGTCAATGCGCCGACCATGCAGCTGCTGGAGCGCTTGTCGCTGCTAGCCCAGCGCGACACGCCGGAAGATATCGCCGCCAGCGAAAGCGTGTTTTTGCAAATTCTGGTGCTGCTACGGCAAAAATGTTTCCAGACCCAGAGCCTGGATGGCGATCGACATGGGGTGCAGGCGCTGTTCGGCTGGTTGCAAAACAATTACTGTGAAGAGGTTAACTGGGGGGAATTGTCAGATCGCTTTGCGCTGCCGTTGCGTACCTTGCACCGGCAATTGAAGCAGAATACCGGAATGACGCCACAGCGCTATCTCAACCGTTTACGCTTGCTGGAAGCTCGCCGCCGCTTGCAGCAGAGCGATGAATCGATTACGACCATTGCGCATGCGTGCAGTTTCAGCGACAGTAATCACTTTTCCACGCAGTTTCGCAAGGCGTTCTCAGTGGCGCCCAAATCCGTACGTCAGCATACGGGGAGTGCTGCGGAATAACACAACGCCAGTGCGGGTGAGGTGAGTGTGACCATGACGCGCGGTTTGAAGCTGCAAACGGAAGACTATTTCCTTACCGATAAGCAGGCGGTAAGGGTGGCAGAGCGTCACCCTCAGCCTGACTTTCCTCTGCATCATCATGATTTCGAAGAGTTAGTCATCGTGTGGCGCGGCAACGGTCTGCACCTGTGGAACGACGTGCCCTATCGCATTACGCGTGGCGATCTGTTCTACGTCAGTGCCAACGATCGCCACAGCTATGAGTCGGTAAACGATCTGGAACTGGACAATATCCTGTTTATTCGCAATCGACTGACGCTGCCCACCGACTGGCATAACCTGCTACCGGGGGCTGACGTGCCACAATCTCAGCGCTACTGGTGCCTGGGCTCGGCGGGCATGGATACGCTGCGCGACAAGGTGGATGATTTGGCACAGGAGTGCATGAAGTCGGACACGCTGTCGTTGCAGCTTAGCGAAGTGCTGCTGTTGCAGATTGCGCTGTTGGCGCTGCGTTACCGCCATTTACCCAATAGCCCACAGCTGGCCGATGCGCACCAGTTGGATCTGCTGATGCTGGCGCTGAGAGCCAGTATCGGCAGCCCATTCTGTTTTGATGCGTTCTGCCAGCAGCATGACTTTAGCGTGCGCGGGTTGGGTGCGCGCTTTAAGCAGGAAACTGGGATGAGCGTGGCCCAATACCTGCGTCAACTGGGGTTGTGCAAGGCGATGGAGCTGTTGCGTTATGACAGGCAGACCATTGGTGAAGTGGCGGCGCAGTGAGGTTTTGACGACAGTAACTACTTCTCGGTGGTGTTCCATTAGGCGCAGGGCATATCACCCAGTGCCTATCGTCAGCGTTTTCTGGCAGGATGAGCAAGTAAACTCAGCGAGTAACCTCGTCCACATCCGGTGCGTGGGTAATACGGTTACGCAGATCGCGTCGCACAATTTCCACCAGCCAGAAGCAGAACATGTGGCCGAAAATTTCGGAGAAGTGTTCAGCGAACGGCTGATCCCACGGTGCAGGCACGGTGCCCATCAGCGGCAGCAGGAAGACGTGGAACACCACGTGCAACACCAGACCATACAGCGCACCTTGGCACAGTTTAATCTTCGGCCACACTTCCGCCACCACGCAATAGATCACCGCAAAAGTGATTGAAAAGCCGAAGTACATGATAAAGCTCATGATCGGGCGAAGGTTGCCGTTGTACAGGTAGCTAAGGTGAGACATATCGAAAGACATGCCCATTTGCTGCAACAGTTGCTGCGGCGGGTTAGTCAGGTCACGCAGGGGCGTACGCGGCGGGAAGGGGATCTCCCAGCCAAATTTAGCCAAGGCGCAAACCACATCGGCAATGATCCCTACCAGTAATGCCACCAGAATTTTATCCCTTGTGGTGCGTAGTTGCATTTCTCTTTTTCCTTCAATAACGAGTTTTACCGCAGTTTATTTCTAAAAATAGCGACTATCGCCATAGACAATAGCGTTATAAGTAAATGATTTTATGGGATAATACTCCTGAAGAGATTTATTTTCTAACGTGAAATAAAGACGTAATTTACATAAATATTTGTTTTATAGATAAAAAACCTATATTTCATAATGTTTGATTATGTAAGCTTTATTGATTATGTGACATTATCTTGTTGTTATGACTGAATATTGTTACGTCTTTTACGACGGATGGTTCAATGTTGGCGAAGTGTTACGCGCCGCTCCCGCGGTGTTTATCTCCGAGAGCGGCCTGTAAAGGGGTTTCAGGATGCCATGCCCATCCCCACGATATTGGCCGCGAGAATAATGATTAGCCCACCCAGTACCAGCACGCTAACCGGTTTTTTCCCTACGTTATTCCACTCTTTCAGTAACAACCCGACAATGCCACCGCACAACACGTAGAAACTCATGTGTAACATCCAACTGAGGTAAGTGTAATCGGCCGGAATGTTGGCATGGCCCCAGGCGTAGAAGAAGAACTGCAAATACCACATCACGCCGCCGAGAATGAAAAACAGCGCATTGGTGATCAGTAGCGTTTTGGCTTGTGACAGATCGGCTTTAATAGAGA
Organism: Candidatus Symbiopectobacterium sp. 'North America'; assembly: GCF_015762685.1. Lineage (GTDB taxonomy): Bacteria > Pseudomonadota > Gammaproteobacteria > Enterobacterales > Enterobacteriaceae > Symbiopectobacterium. Next base: position 51,026 of record NZ_PEHF01000031.1, read on the forward strand.
TGGTGGGACTCATGGCTAAACGCAGGAAACAGAAACCCAGGTTAGGTTGACGATGGCACCGCCGCCCATAATCACCACATAGCTTGGCAGTGCCACGTAGAGTGGGTTCAGGCCAAGCGCCTCTGCTGCCTGATGTATCGGTTTGGCCGCATCCATGGCGAACGACATGCCCGCAGAAAAAATGCCGCACATTACGGGCAGCAGTAGCCCTTTCTTCAAATTGAACTCTTGTGCACGAATGCAGAGCGCACGTTCCTTCAGCAAACCGGCGTAACTCACCACGCCCACGCCAATCAGCCCTACCCCCACGCCGATCAGGCTTAGCTGCCCGCCAGTGGTGCCAAACAGTTGCATAAATTTGCCTTGCAACAGAGGGGTCATCAGGGTGCCTGATAATCAAGGTAATACCAATGGCGATACCGATACCGAGCGACATGCCAAGGTAGCGCATGGTCAACCCGTAGTTGATATTCCTGATGCCCCACATGGCACCGAACAAAAACACCGGCAGCAGGGTAGAAAAACTGAATGAACCGAAATAGCCCCAGAAATCGGGCAGCAGCAGGGCGCAGATGCTCCAGGGCAAAATAATCTAGGAGAAGAAACCGCCCAATGACCACATGGTTTCCCATGACCAGTGACGAACCTTTTTGAACGGGGCATAGAAGCAGGCCGCGCTGGCAGCACCGACAAAATGCCAGAAAAACCCGAGGAGAATTGCGCTATTGATAGAACCCTCTTGTTTTCATTCTAATCAGAGTAGGAGTACGTGTATGAACACATCGCAGGGGATGGCTCGATAGGGCAAGTGTAAAAAGTGAACGAGGGGGCGACCTTCCGCTCCATGCCACTACCGGCACGTCACACGGCAAGATGCGAAAGGTGAATGCCACTGGCGTCACAAAAATAACCAAAGGAAAGAATGAAATAGCGTTTCAAGTGGAGGGGTATTTAAGTATTGACGAAGCACGGCACGCTCGGGTTATGCTAAGGGTTTGGGGGCCGTCTCGGGCTGAAAGTGGAGTAAAGCAACGTGAAAATTACGGATGTCAAAACCATTCTGGCGAATCGCTACCTGTTTGTCGAAATTCACACGGACGAAGGTCTTGTCGGGATCGGTGAATCAGGGACCTGGGGGTTCCTGGATGCCTCCATGGGGGCGGTGGAAGCGCTAAAAACCTACCTGATCGGGCAAGATCCGCTGCGTATTGAGCATCACTGGCAGTACATGTACCACTGCTGGCATTTTCGCGGTGCGGCCATCATGGGGGCGATCAGCGCCATCGATATCGCGCTGTGGGTATTGCGGGCAAATTCTACGACACTCCCGTCTACAACTTGCTGGGCGGTCGCTGCCGCGACAAGGCGCGGATCTATGCCCATGCCGGTGGCAAAACCACGGAAGAGACCATCGCCAACCTGAAAAAAATGAAGGCACAAGGCTTTACCGCGATTGGGCATCTGACGCCGTGTCTGGATGAGTCGCGCGGCGATCCCTATTTCATCACCCATGCGAAAGAAATCGGCGAAGCCATCGAGCGCATTGGCGCTTATCGGGAAGCAGTGGGGAATGACGTCGATCTCTGTATCGAAGTGCATCGCCGTATGAAACCGCATGATGCGATTGTGTTTGCACAGGGTATCGCGCCTTATCTGCCTTACTTTATTGAAGATCCGATCGAGGCCGATAACTTTGATTCGATGGCGCAGGTCGCAGACAAAATCAACGTGCCGATTGCCACCGGCGAGCGTCTGAACAACCAGCAAGAGTTTGCCATGCTGATCAAGCGCAATGTGGTGTCATACGTGCGGCCAGACGTGTGCATGTGAGGCGGCATTACCGGCGCGAAGAAAATCGCCGCGCTGGCCGAAGCGCATGATCTGATGGTGGTACCGCATAACCCGCTCAGCCCGGTCTCTACGGCCGCCTGCTTGCAAATTGCGGTGAGCATCCCCAACTTTGCCCTACTGGAGTATCCCGGCGACGACCAACCGGCGCTGTCGGAGAAATTTGGCGCCACCGGCGTGGAAAATGGCGTATTGAAGCGCGATGTGGTCAAGAGCACCTTAAAGTGCGTTGACGGCTTTATGGAGATCCCCACGGCACCGGACATTGGCATCGAGCTGGCGGATAATGTGGCAGAAAAATATCCCTACCGTCGTCGTCCGCTGAAAACGCGTCTTCATGTAGATGGTTCAGTGGTCGATCAGTAAACTGTGCGTTTTGCCGTCGCGTTCTCATTACGCGACGGTGGTTATTCACCTGCAAAAAGAAGAACTATGGAACGTTTTATTGAAAACCTGATGTATACCTCGCGTTGGCTGCTGGCCCCGATCTACTTGGGACTGTCGCTCGGGTTACTGGCGCTGATGCTTAAATTTTTCCAGAAAGTGTTTCACATTCTGCCAAGCGTCTTTGCATTGGCAGAGGCCGATCTGATCCTGGTACTGCTGTCGCTGATTGACATGACGCTGGTAGGCGGCCTGTTGGTGATGGTGATGGTGATGTTGTCTGGCTATGAGAACTTTGTCTCGACGCTGAACATTGATGAGGATCGGGAGAAACTGAGCTGGCTTGGCAAAATGGATTCCGGCTCACTGAAGAATAAAGTGGCGGCATCGATTGTCGCCATCTCTTCCATCCATTTGTTGCGCGTGTTTATGGATGCGCGCAACACGCCGGATAACAAGCTGATGTGGTATGTGATTATCCACCTGACGTTTGTGCTGTCGGCGTTTCTGATGGGCTATCTGGATAAAGCGACGCGCCACGAAAAGAAGTAAGGGTAACGATACGCCCACTCAGGCGTACCGCTTCATTTACTGCTGCGTAGCGGTGTGCGCCAGCCATTCCGGTAGGTCATTTAATCCCATCGCCTGACGCACCAGCACCGGTTTTACCCCCGGCAGGTGGTTTGCCAGCGTCAGACCGACATCGCGCAGCAGTTTTTTCGCCGGGTTCTCTCCGTTAAACAGTTCCCTGAACCCTTGCATGCTGGCCAACATCAGCGCGGCACTGTGCTTGCGCTGGCGTTCATAGCGTCGCAGGTAGAGGTGTTGCCCGAAATCCTTACCTTGCCCCTGTAAGCGTTTGATTTCGGCGATCAGCGTGGCGACATCCATAAACCCGAGGTTGACGCCCTGTCCGGCCAGCGGGTGGATGGTGTGTGCGGCATCGCCCACCAGCGCCAGTCGGTGCGCGGCAAAGCTGCGCGCATAGCACCCGGTTAGCGGGTGTGTTTGCCGGGCACTGATGGTGGTGCACCGCCCAAGATGCATATCAAAAGCGATCGCCAATTGTTGGTCGAAATCTTCCTCGGGCAGCGCCAGCATGGATTCGGCCTGCAACGGTGGCAGCGACCAGACAATTGAGCACAGGTTTGCCTCCGCCAACGGCAGAAACGCCAGAATGCCATCGCCGTGGAACACCTGGCGCGCCACGCCGTCGTGCGGGCGTTCGCTCCGTACCGTTGCCACCAGTGCGTGATGGCCGTAATCCCAGAACGTCAGTGGAATATCGGCCTGCTGACGTAGCCAGGAGTACGCACCGTCTGCGCCGACCACCAGGCGCGCTGTGAGCATGGTGCCATCGTCCAGCGTGATAAATGCTTCGTTCTCGCCCCAGGCCACCTGCTGCAATACCGCCGGTGCCATCAGGGTAATGTCTTTTGCTTTCTCGGCTCGTTGCCACAGGGCGCGTTGAATGACATCGTTTTCGATAATGTGGCCGAGGCGGGAAAAACCATAGGCCTCGCCCTCGAAGTGGATGTTGCCAAAGCTGTCTTTGTCCCACACGTACATGGCGTTATAGGGGCTGATGCGCTGTGCTTCGATCGCTGGCCAGACATCGAGATGACGCAGCAGGCATTCGCTGGCCGCGTTAATGGCGGAGACGCGCAGCGCATAAGCCCCGTCCGCGGCCGTCTGTGTTGGCGTACGCTGTTCAAGAACGGCAATGCGTAGCCCGGACTGTTGCAGCCCGCAGGCTAATGCCAGACCGACCATGCCGCCGCCCGCGATAACCACATCAAATGATTGCATAAGCCCTGTTTCCTGTTGCTTGCATTAACGATCGACCCAACCCAACGTGCGGCGCGCAAAAGTATCACGCACAGGCGCAACGGTATTCATGGTCATCAAACCCAGATTGCGACCCACTTCCAGCGGGGTAACACTGTTGGCAAACAGGCGTACCAGACCGTCTGTCAGCGCAATGGTCGACTGCTGATCGGGTTCTCGACGTTGAGCGTAGCGGCTCAGCACGCGATAGCTGCCGGTGTCTTCCTGGTGTGCCAAGGCCTGTGTCAGGGTTTCTGCGAGCGACATCACATCGCGCAGCCCGAGATTGAATCCCTGACCGGCTATCGGATGCAGGGTTTGTGCCGCATTGCCCACCAGCGCCACGCGATGCGCGATATGACGTGCCGCCGTCACCAGTCGCAGCGGATATGTATGACGTTCGCCGATGTGGGTAATTGCGCCCAATCGCCAGCCAAAGGCGCGTTGCAGCGCAGCGCGGCATTCGGCCTCGCTCCTGGCGGCCACTTGCGTCTGGTTTGATAATGGATGGCACCATACTAACGAACTGCGCCCACCGCACATCGGTAACAGTGCCAACGGGCCGTCCGGGGTAAAGCGCTCAAAGGCTTTGCCCGCGTGAGGCAACTGGGTGCGGATGTTGGCAATAACGGCAAACTGCGGATACTCATCTGTCTCCCATTGCATACCGCAGGCCTGCGCCAGCGCGGAGGAAGAGCCGTCTGCCGCCACCAAGAGCTGTCCGCGCAGCGTACTGCCATCATCCAGTTGCAGGGTGGCCTGTTCGGCACTGCGTTCAACGTGTACTACCTTGCGCGGGCAGTGCACCCGCACGCCCGGCGCATTGTGGAGTAACCGAAACAGGGTTTGACCGACCTGATGTAGCTCCACCACGTAACCCAATGCGGTGGTACGATAATCACTGGCCTGCATGTTGACCACACCGGCATGGCCGCGATCGCTGACGTGCACCGCGGTGATGGGTTCCGCTTCGCTGGCGATAGCTTGCCAGATGCCGATACGCTTGAGCTGCTGCATGGTGCCTTCCGCCAACGCGATAGCGCGGGCGTCGAAGCCGGGATGCGCGCTGTCCAGCGGCGAGTGTGCTTCAATCACCTCGACGGGAAGGGTGCCGCCGGAAAGGGCGGAAATGGCCAGCGCCAGCGTTGCTCCCGCCATGCCTCCGCCGACTATCAGGATCGTCATCGCGATTATCTCGCTGCCTGGCGTGCGGCACGGACCTGTGCCATCAACGCTTCAATGTCGTCGGCGTCTTTAACAACGCCCGCCGTCAATACTTCGTTACCGCTGTCAGTGATCAGAATGTCATCCTCGATGCGGATACCAATGCCGCGATACTCATGGGGTACTTTGGCGTCTGGCGCGATATAGAGCCCCGGTTCGACGGTGAGCACCATGCCGGGTTCCAGCAAACGGCTGCTTTCTGACGCGCCGTAATCGCCGACATCGTGCACGTCCAGTCCCAGCCAATGGCTGAGCACGTGCATGTAGAAGGCGCGGTGCGCCTGTTCGGCGATCAGTTCATCGACGCTACCTTTCAGTACGCCGAGTTTAACCAACCCTTCGACCATGATACGAATCACCTGCTCATTCACTTCACGAATGCTGACACCGGGTTTGAATAGCGCCAGCGCTTTGCGCTGTGAAGCCAGCACAATGTCGTAAATCGCGCGCTGCGAGGGGCTGAATTTTCCACTTACCGGGAAGGTCCGCGTGATATCACCGGCATAGCCTTGATATTCACAACCGGCGTCAATCAGCACCAAATCGCCCTCGCGCATTTGCCGTTCGTTCTCGGTGTAGTGCAGAATGCAGCCGTTATCACCGCTGCCGACAATGGTGTTATACGAAGGATAGCGCGCACCGTGGCGGGTAAATTCATGATGAATTTCCCCTTCCAACTGGTATTCGTACATGCCGGGTTCACAGCTTGTCATGGCGCGAGTATGGGCCTTGGCGGTGATCGCTCCGGCCCGACGCATCAGCTCTAGCTCTTTCGGGGATTTAAACAAGCGCATCTCGTGCACCCAAGGGCGCCAGTCGGTCTGCGTCGGCGGTGCGATAAGCCCCTGACGCGTGCCGTTTCGCAGCGTCTCCAGTGCGTTGAACAGCAGGCGGTCCGCGTACTCGTACAGCCCCTGTGCGTGGTAAATCACGTCCAGTCCGTTGAGCAGCAGGTGCAACTGCGCATTGATGTCGCTAAAGGGCAGAGCGCGATCGACATTCAAGCGCGACGGGGCCGCTTCCTGCCCCAGACGGCGTCCAAACCAGATTTCCGCCGTGACATCGCGCACGCGGTTGAACAGGACGGTGTGGTGATGGTGCTCATCGCTTTTTACCAGTAACAGCACCGCTTCCGGCTCGTTAAATCCGGTGAAGTACCAGAAATCGCTGTTCTGGCGATAAGGGTACTCACTGTCAGCACTGCGCGTGGCTTCTGGTGCGGCAAAAAAGATCGCCGCGCTGGCGGGAGCCATTTTTTCCAGCAACTGCTGGCGGCGGCGAGTATATTCCTGACCAAAAGCGTCTTGTTGAATCATCACCTGCTCCTGTGTGATGCGCATTCGGTAATTCCCTCCTGCGTGGGAACCCCTGCGGGTAAGGCTGGATGCGCGATTAATGTAGCGTTGGTTTTTTCTTCTCCGGTGCGGTCTGTACCGGGCGTGTATATTCACTGTGGCAGAGAATGGCGGAAACTCTGACGTATTCGATGATTTCTTCCAGCGATTGCGCCAGCTTTTCCTGATCTTCATCTTCATCTTCATCTTCGTCATAGCCGAGCTGGGCAATATTGCGCAAATCGTCGATGGCTTCTTTCAGTTCGCCCTGCGCCTTGTTCAGACGCGGCTGAACGACGCCCAGCCCGAGCAGAAAGTGATTGACCCATCCGGCCAGCGCGTCGGCACGATCAAACACGCTTACCGCCGTGTTGTCGTCATCCGGTAGCAGCAGTTGGAATTCAAATTCACTCTTTTCCAGAGCTTCTTTGGTGACCTGATACAGCGTTTGCAGCGGCTGAGAAACCAGGTGAGAGAACGCCAGACCATCGTTTGTCAGCTCGTGTAACAGCGTTTTCCAACTGTCATCGGTGTTGCCCCCGCACAGGATACCGCTGATAAGCCCGTGCATTTCCGCTGCCGTCACTGCAACTTGTTGCTGTGTCAGGAGCGCGTCTAGGGTTTCATAGCCGGGATACGTGGTTTCTATGGACATGTGCTTTGTTCATCGTTGGCGGGTTGGTATCGTGTTATGCTACCACCAAGCTCGGCTGCTATGCCAGAAAGGGCTTGTTTCTTCTATGTTGAGTTATTATAGTGGCGCCCGCGTGAAGGGGCTGTCGCCAGTCCGTGATATGAATTTTTTCTGCGGCGCAGAAAACGAAATGAGGCAGGAAAGGGGCATGTCTGCACAACCAGTAGATATTCAAATCTTTGGCCGTTCGTTAAGAGTCAATTGTCCGCCGGAACAACAGGAAGCGTTGAATCAGGCTGCGGAAGATCTTAACCAGCGATTGCAGGATCTCAAAGTGCGCACACGCGTGACCAACACGGAACAATTGGTGTTTATCGCTGCACTTAACGTGTGCCATGAATTGGCGCAAGAACGCTTGAAGACGCGTGATTATGCGGCAAATATGGAGCAGCGCATCCGCATGTTGCAGCAGACCATCGAGCAGGCATTGCTGGAGCAAGGGCGCATAACCGAGCGTCAGGGCACGCCTTTCGAGTGAGTCGAAAGGGGCTAGCGCCTTGCCCCGCGTTTTGGTTTTTTAAATTGATTTTTGTTAGTTGCCCGATGTTTTTCGCTATAAAGCGTGATAGAGTTATTCACGAGTAAAAAATAAAATTTCTCTGAGGTGTTTGTCTGCGGGTCAGTCCCCTGAGCCGATATTTAAAACCAACAGAATGTAACGCTCCGCAGCCGGTGAGCATGCTCGGTTCGTCCGAGAAGCCTTAAGGTTGCGACCGTATGTTCACCTTGAACCAAGGGTTCAAGGGTTACCACCTGCGGCGGCATCTCGGAGATCCCTTCTCTCCCTTCTCTCCTTTCTTTTCCCTGTTATTGCCTATGACTTCTGCGTCCATGCACGTTTCGCCACAGCAACAGCGTCAGGCCATGAGGGATTGCGTGCGTCAGTTGCGCCGAGCGCTCACGCAGGAACAACAAACCCGGTTTGCCCAGCAGATTGCCGAACGTGCGTTGGAACAACCCGAAGTGCAGCAGGCACAGCGTATTGCGCTGTTTTTGTCGTTTGACGGTGAGCTGGATACCCAGCCGTTGATTGCCCGTCTGTGGCAGCAGGGAAAGGCGGTGTATCTGCCGGTACTGCACTCGTTTTCGCCGGGGCATTTGCTGTTTTTACACTACGACGCGCAGACACTGCTGGTGAAGAATCGCCTGAAGATCTTTGAACCCCGTCTGGATGTGCGCCGCGTGCTGCCGCTAATCCAACTCGATGTACTGTTTACGCCGTTAGTGGCGTTCGATGCGCAGGGACAACGCCTGGGCATGGGTGGTGGGTTTTATGACCGGACCTTACAGCGCTGGCAACAGCGAGGGCCATACCCGATTGGCTTGGCCCATGACTGCCAGCAGGTCGATGCCATCCCGAACGAAGCGTGGGACATCCCGTTGCCCGCCATTCTAACCCCCTCTCGCCGCTGGCAGTGGTAATCCGTCGTTGATTACAGCGTCAGCGTATCCGGCCCGCCAGAGGTACGGTGTGACAGCATTTGCTGTACCAGTTCCACGCAGCGCAGGAAGCGCGAATCATAATCTGATTCGGTCACGTGTACGTAAGGGACGTTATTCTTCACCAGCATGGTTTTGAGCAGCGTTTGGAACGCGCTGCGTGCGGTACTGCTACCCAGGCTACGTAAACCATCCGCGACCCACGGCGTATTGTTTTCCAGCAGGATCACCAGATCAAACCGGTATTCGTCAATCAACGCCTGGACAAAGGGGTGTTCGCGCCCTTCATACTGCTTGCAGAATGCCTGGGTGGTGATGAAATCGGTATCGATAAAGGCCACTTTATTGGCGTATTTTACCGCAAAATCAATATATTGAGCTTGCCCTAACGCGATTTTATCGTAGTCAGAATATTGCAGCGCCATCTCGTCGCCACCCAGATGGGAAAAGACATAATCCCGGCCAAACTCCCAGGCGCTGGTGGTGTTGAAGATATTGGCGAGCTTGTTGACCAGCGTCGATTTACCGCTGGATTCGCCGCCGAGAATGGCAACGGTACGCACGAAAAAAGGCTTCACTTCGGTGGGAATATAATCCCAATAGCGGAACGGATCGTGACGGATCTGTGCGCCGATGATGTTCATAAATGAGCGTTCCGGGTCAACCAATATCGCGTCGATGCCTAACTGTTCCCGATACTGCGGGGCATCTTTGGCTTCGCTGGTATAGACAAAGTTGGGTTCAATTGCCTTCTCTTGCATAAAGGCCTTGATACCGCGACTCCATACATCCCAGCCGTGCGGGTAAGGCTCCATGCCTTCTTCGTTAAAGGCATGAATGCGGATATTCTTCTGATATTTAAAAGTTTGTAGCAGCCAACGCAGACGATCGCTGACGGTGGGTTGCTGCGACATGGCGCTGTGCTCAAACAGCAGGCGGTCGCGTGATTCGTCGTAACCCAGGATCACATGCAATTCATCAACCTGACTACAGGCGCGCTGGATCAGGTAGATATGACCGGTATGCAGAGGATAAAACTTGCCGAACACCACCCCGATGGTTTTGTTGTGGCGGGGAAATTCCAGTTCCAGAAAACGGTGTAGCGCTTCCAGCTTTTGAGCGCTGGGGTTTTTGATCTTGGCATTCAGCAATTGGCTGAGATAGCCCTTGGTCATGCCGGTTGCGTCGGCAACCTGCTGAAGGGTACACCCTTTCTTGCGGATGGCGGGTTTCAGGTAATCAAAAGATGACATTGTCAGGCACTCTTGGTTTAGCATGCTAAACCAAGATACCACAAGCATTCTCAAACTGCGCGCATGTTCCCGCAGGTTAGACGTTAAAGATCGTCGAGGATCTCCAGCGCGTCAGTCAGCTTTTTCACGCCAAACACCTGCATGTTGGCGGACGGGCGTTTTGGCGCATTGGCATGGGGGACGATGGCTCGCTTGAAGCCGTGCTTGGCCGCTTCGGAAATACGTTCCTGACCGCTGGGCACTGGTCTTATCTCGCCTGATAGCCCCACTTCGCCGAACACCACCAGATCCTGCGGCAACGGCCTGTCGCGCAGGCTGGAGACCAACGATAGCAGCAGTGCCAGATCGGCGCTGGTTTCGGTGACTTTTACACCACCAACCACGTTCACGAACACATCCTGATCCGCCATTTGCAGTCCGCCGTGGCGGTGTAACACGGCGAGCAGGAGCGCCAGTCGGTTCTGTTCCAGACCGACGGCGACGCGGCGAGGGTTGGCCATCATCGAGTGATCGACCAGCGCCTGAATCTCCACCAGCAGCGGACGTGTGCCCTCCCACACCACCATAACGGAGCTGCCGGACATCACTTCATCACCCCGGCTGAGAAAAATGGCGGAGGGGTTGCTGACTTCGCGCAATCCCAGCTCAGTCATGGCGAACACCCCCAATTCGTTGACGGCACCGAAACGGTTTTTGTGGCTGCGCAGGGTGCGAAAACGGGAATCTGCATCACCGTCGAGCAACACGGAGCAATCAATGCAGTGCTCCAGCACCTTGGGACCAGCCAATGAACCATCTTTGGTGACGTGGCCCACCATCACGATAGCGACACCGCGCGTTTTGGCAAACCGGGTGAGATAGGCGGCGGTTTCCCGCACCTGTGCCACGCTGCCGGGTGAGGATTGGATATCGGCCAGATGCATCACCTGGATCGAGTCGATCACCATCAGCCTGGGCTGCTCCTGTTCAGCAATCAGGCAGATTTGCTCGATGCTGGTTTCGGACAGCATGCTGAGATGCTGGGTGGGCAGGCCCAAGCGGTGCGCACGCATCGCCACCTGCTGTAGCGACTCTTCCCCGGTGACGTACAGGGTTTTCATCTGTTCAGAGAGCTTGCACAAGGTTTGCAGGAGCAGGGTACTTTTTCCCGCGCCGGGGTTGCCCCCGATCAGAATGGCGCTGCCGGGCACCATGCCGCCGCCCAATACGCGATCGAACTCGCTAAAGCCGGTGGAAAAACGCGGTAGCGCTTCCAGGCTGATATCAGACAGCTTTTGTACCCGGCTGATTCCTTCATGGTCGCCCGCATAGCCGGTACGGCGATCGGTGCGAGACGTCGCGGCGGCGGCCAGCCGCACTTCGGTAATGGTGTTCCAGGCGTTACAGGCGCTGCATTGGCCCTGCCAGCGTGGGTAATCGGCACCACATTCGTTGCAAACGAAGGCGCGTTTAACGGCTTTTGCCACGGTTCACCTCACTGCTATTAGCGTTTTTCGTGCCGCAGGCTGCCGCTCAGTACGCACATGACGCCGGTTAAATCGGCGTGACGGATGCTGACGGGCGCCTGCTCATTCACTTTGGGTTTGGCATGATAGGCGATTCCGAGTCCGGATGCCTTGATCATCACCAGATCGTTGGCCCCGTCACCGATGGCAATGGTCTGCTCTTCGGGGATCTCCAACTTTTCCGCCAGTTGGCGCAGGATTTTGGCTTTGTATTTGGCATCAACGATTGGGCCTATCACTTCGCCGGTCAGTTTACCGTCGCGCAGACGCATTTCGTTAGCCACGGCTGCCACCAGGCCGAGTTTCTCTTTCAGATGATCGGCGAAATAGGTGAAGCCGCCGGACGCAATGGCGACGTGCCAGCCCGCAGTCTGCAACTGCTCTACCATGTAGGTCAGTCCCGGCATCAGCGGCAGATTTTTACGCACTTTTTGCAGGATATCAGCATCGGCTCCCTTCAGGGTGCCCACGCGCTCGCGCAGACTGGCGGAGAAATCCAGCTCACCGCGCATCGCCCGTTCGGTGATCGCCGCCACCTTCTCTCCGGTGCCGGCCAGTTTGGCGATTTCATCAATACACTCAATATGGATGGCGGTGGAATCCATGTCCATCACCAGTAAACCGGGCGCACGCAGGGTCGGGGTGTTGCACATCAGGGCCACATCCATCCCCAGTTCATGAGCCAGTTTGGTGGCGCGCTGCGTGAGCGAACCGGCCAAACGCACTACCTGATAATCTTCCACATTCCAGGTGCTGACGATCACCATCGCCGCACCGAGCTTGCGCTGGTAACGCGAAAGCAAGTTTTTATCCAGTACGTCGCCGTACAGCAGCCAGCCGGTGTCCCCCGCGCGGTAGTCGAGTGGCATCACTTCATCACCGCTGAGTGATAACGGCAGTCCCGGCCAACAGTTAATCTCGTTAGGGAGATCGCGGTAGGTCTGACTATTCGGCATGGGGCATCCTCTTCTGGCAAAAATAGCGCGTACTGACGCGGGTAAACATAACAGAACATCACTCAGAAAACAGGGCAACAAGCTATCCTATCGCTATCGCTTCTGGCAACATGAAAGTATGCAAATCGCTCAGGGATTCTCATTGTCCACACCCGGTTAAAATTCCGCTTACACCGCACCGCTATTGTGCTGATCTGCCTGGCGCTGCTGGTCGCATTGATGCAGGGGGCGTCCTATTTAAGCCTGAGTCATCAAATGGCGCGTTCCGAGCAAGTTTAAGACATTGCGCGCACGCTGGCGCGGCAGGTGGCGTTCAGCCTCACTCCGCTGATGGAAAGCAACGATGATAACAGCCAGAAAATCAGCACGATGCTGGCGCAGTTAACGCAAAATAGCCGCATTCTTGACGCGGCACTCTATCAGCAGGACGGTTCATTGATTGCCCGTACTGGAGAAGAAGTTGTGGTGCGCGATCGTCTGGCGCTGGATGGCAAGCGGATGGGGAGCTATTTCAACCACCAGATTGTGCAGCCTATCAACGGCAAGGATGGCCCGATCGGGTTTCTGCGCATGACGCTCGATACTCACGTGTTGGCGACCGAAGCCAAGCAGGTCGATAACACCACCAATATCTTACGCCTGATGATTCTGCTGGCGTTAGCGATCGGCATTATTCTGGCCCGCACGCTGTTGCAGCACCGCCGCAGCCGCTGGCAGCAGTCACCCTATCTGCTCACCGCCAACACGCCGGTGAAGGAAGATGACGAGAATACCTCATCGCCTGTGCCGGAAGAGAAAACGGACAAACCTGAGTCATAGCTATAGATCAGTAACGGTGGCGCGCGTTATGGCGTGCTGCCGTGCCACTTCCCGCCTTTTGGTTCCCCTTCCTGCCTTATTGGTATAATACATTTCTCATTAATTGCGTGTTTATCGTATACGTTACATTTATTTTTGTGATTTCAATCACGTAGGTGCAGTAGTCATTTTCCCTCATAAAAAAATTTTAATCTTCATCACAGTTTTGGCGCATTACGGGCGCTTAATTGGTATGACATATTTTTTTTGGTCATGTATGTAGAAAAGAAATGTCTGACTAATTTTGTTTTTTATTCAATGTTGACGGGGAAAATATGAATTTTATTATTGAGGCGCTGCCCATTATATGGGTGGCTCTGGGCGTCGTTTTGCTGTTAATTTTAAATATGAAATTTAAAATTAACGGGATGTTGGCACTGCTGCTCGCGGCGATGTTTGTCGGTGTGTGTGAATGGTTACCACTTGAGGCAATTGGTAAATCGATTGAAAACGGCGTCGGCAGTACGCTGGGGCATTTGGCATTAATTATTCTGTTTGGTGCCATTCTGGGTAAATTGATGGTGGATTCCGGTGCGGCGCAGCGGGTTTCATCAACGCTACTGAAAAGATTCGGGCCGCAGAAAGTCCAATGGGCTATTTTGGTTATCGGATTGATTTTCGGTCTGGCCATGTTCTATGAAGTGGCCTTCCTGATTTTAGCACCTTTGGTTATCAGTATTGCCCGAGAAGCAAAAATCCCTTTCCTGAAATTGGGTATCACCATGGTTGCCGCCGCAACCACGGCGCACAGCCTGTTTCCACCTCAGCTTGGCCCCACGGCGCTGGTGACCGCATTCCATGCGGATATGGGGATGGTTTATATTTACGGGATTATCGTTGCCGTTCCTACCGTAATTTGCTCGGGCATCCTGTTGCCTAAACTGCTGGGGAATTTGGATCGTCCTATTCCTGAGTTACTGGAATCGCAAAAGGTATTTTCTGATGATGAGATGCCAAGCTTTGCGATCAGCCTGTTTGCCTTTGACGTTAATCGCGGCAGAAGTATGTCCGACGTCATGAAATCCTATACCGTCGCCATTGAAAAAGTGGCGATGGTGGTGTTTATCATTGGTGCGGGTGGCGCGTTTAAACAAATTATCATGGACACCGGCGTCGGTGATTATATTGCGGATATGATGCGCCATTCATCGGTATCACCGCTGATCATGGCCTGGTTTATCACTGTGCTGCTGCGTCTTGCTACCGGTGCCGGCACCGTCTCCGCCATCACGGCGGCAGGGATTGTCGGCCCGATGATCACCATCTTTAACGTCAACCGGGCGCTGATGGTGCTCGCCACCGCTTCTGGGAGTAACACCCTGACTCACGTTAACGATGCCGCGTTCTGGTTGTTTAAAGAGTATTTTGGGTTGTCGATTAAAGATACTTTCAAAACCTGGGGGCTGTTGGAGCTGGCCAACTCAGTGGTGGGATTACTGATCGTACTGCTGCTTTCGCTGGTGGTGTAACCCGTTACCGCCCACCTCCTTTATTCCCGACCACCTCCGTCATTCCCGCGAAGGCGGGAATCCCTTACAGGCAGAACGCGTTCCTTCTGTACAAGATCCCCGGCCTTCGCCGAGGATGACAGATAGGATTGCCAGAGGTCCCCAGTTTGCGCCGAGGATGACTAAGGTGATGGGAATGATGGCGGTCGGGTATCACTTAACGTTTGCGCGCCACCATAAACAGGCGCGGGAACGCCAGCAAGCGTTTGCCGTCGGCGTGTGGCGGGTAGGCCGTTTCCAACTGTTGGTGATAGCTATCAAGGAAGGCGGCCTGTTCGGCATCGTCAAGCGGCGCAAGGAAAGGGCGCAGGCCGGTGGCGTGCAGCCAATCGACAATCGCCTGGGCGTCGTCCATCGGGTGATAGTAGGTGGTGCGCCACAGATCGACGTCGCAACCGGCATCCGACAGAAGATCGTAATAGGCGCTGCTGGTGAGCAGGCGCTGGCGTACACTGGGGTATCGCCAATCTTATCGCGCCAGCTTCCTTGTTCAGCCACCGCGCGCATCAGTCGGTGGCTGGGTTCGTCCAAATTATTCGGCATCTGTACTGCCAGCATGCCCCCTTGCGCCAACTGCCGTGCCAGGCGCGGAAACAATTGTGTGTGCTCCGGCACCCATTGTAACGAGGCGTTGGCATAAATCACATCCTGCGGCTGTGCGGGCTGCCGAGGTATCGACGCCTGTCACCGTCGCGTGCGGCCACGCTTGCGCTAACAGTTCAGTACTGTTGCCTGGTCCGCAGCCCAGATCGCTGACGGTGTTGGGATTCGGATGTGCAATGCGGGCAACCAACTCCTGTGCCGGGCGGGTGCGTTCGTTGGCATAGCGTAAATAGAGTGCGGGGTTCCAATCTTTCATCGTTGCTCCTGATGGGTAGCAGACGGGGCTGGGTGAAAACAGCATGCCAGATTTCTTTCTCTGGTGCTTGTGGGGATACGTTGCCTTTTATTTCCAGCGTATTGCGCGAATATGCGCCGATTGATTGTGTCTCTCCCACAAATCAGGGAAAATACCCGACTAATACGTTTTTTTCCCACTTTGCCTGACGCGAACATCCTGATGCCGATGCTCTCGCCGGGTGGTTAACATAAGAAACCTGAAAATCATGTCTCCAAGTGAATACGCCCGCGAAGTTGCGAAACGCAGAACGTTCGCCATTATCTCTCACCCCGATGCCGGTAAAACCACCATTACCGAGAAGGTATTGCTGTTCGGACAGGCCATTCAGACCGCCGGAACGGTGAAGGGGCGCGGCTCGAGCCAGCACGCTAAGTCAGACTGGATGGAGATGGAAAAGCAGCGTGGTATCTCCATCACCACTTCTGTGATGCAGTTTCCGTATCGGGAGGCGCTGGTCAATCTGCTGGATACCCCGGGGCACGAAGACTTCTCTGAAGATACCTACCGCACATTGACGGCAGTGGACTGCTGCCTGATAGTGATCGATGCGGCAAAAGGGGTAGAAGATCGTACCCGCAAACTGATGGAGGTGACGCGTCTTCGTGATACGCCAGTCCTTACGTTCATGAACAAGCTTGACCGTGATATCCGCGATCCGATGGAGGTGCTGGATGAGGTCGAGAATGAGCTGAAGATCGACTGTGCGCCGATCACCTGGCCGATCGGCTGCGGCAAGCTGTTCAAGGGAGTTTACCATCTGTACAAGGATGAAACCTATCTCTATCAGAGCGGTAAGGGCCACACGATTCAGGAAGTGCGTATCGTCAAAGGATTGAATAACCCGGATCTGGATAAGGCCGTCGGTGAAGATCTGGCGGCAAAGCTGCGTGAAGAGCTGGAACTGTTGCAGGGTGCTTCTCATGAGTTTGAGCTGGAGGCTTTCCTGTCTGGTGCTTTGACGCCGGTGTTCTTTGGTACCGCGCTGGGCAACTTCGGTGTCGATCATATGCTGGATGGACTGGTTGCCTGGGCTCCTGCACCGATGCCGCGCAATACCGACACCCGTACCGTTACCGCGCAGGAAGAAAAATTCACCGGTTTCGTGTTCAAGATTCAGGCGAACATGGACCCGAAACACCGCGACCGCGTCGCCTTTATGCGCGTGGTGTCCGGCAAGTATGAAAAGAGCATGAAGCTGCGTCAGGTGCGTACCGGCAAGGATGTGGTCATTTCCGATGCGCTGACCTTTATGGCGGGTGACCGTTCCCATGTGGAAGAGGCATTCCCCGGCGATATCATCGGGTTACACAACCACGGCACCATCCAGATTGGTGATACCTTTACCCAAGGTGAAGAGATGAAATTCACCGGTATCCCGAACTTTGCGCCGGAACTGTTCCGCCGTATCCGCCTACGCGATCCGTTAAAGCAGAAGCAACTGCTCAAAGGGTTGGTGCAACTCTCGGAAGAGGGCGCGGTGCAGGTGTTCCGTCCGCTGGCTAACAACGATTTGATTGTTGGGGCCGTCGGGGTGTTGCAGTTTGATGTGGTGGTGGCGCGCCTGAAGTCAGAGTACAACGTTGAAGCCATCTATGAATCGGTTAACGTTTCCACTGCACATTGGGTGGAGTGTGCCGATGCAAAGAAATTTGAAGAGTTTAAGCGCAAGAACGAATTGCATCTGGCGCTCGATGGCGGTGACAACCTGGCTTATGTGGCTCCGACCATGGTGAATCTGAATTTGACGCAGGAACGCTACCCAGACGTCACCTTCTTCAAAACCCGCGAGCACTGATTTTCGGCGACTGCGGCTTCGTCGGTTAAAAAACCGGCGTTTAAAAGGATTCGGGCACATTGTCCGGCTTTTTAAACGCTGATTTATTTTATGTTTATTTATCAAATAGTTAATCTGATTTTATTTGATTTCCTCTCACCCTTTTTCCCCACGGACAAATCCGAAATGCCACCGGAAAGGGACTTTTCCTCCCTATTCCGCTAGGAATCGTCGTTCCATGCACTATAGTTAATATCGCGTTAACAATTAGTGAGTTTCACTGCTGGTGATAAATCAAGTAGTGCGTTATATCGACTACGGGATATTTGGTAACGTTAAACGCTTGTTTTTTGCTGCGTTGCATTGAGTGCCAACACCAGCGTGATTGATGTCCGCGTGGACCCTAGCAAAAGGAAATAATCGATGAAAAACATCCTTAACGCAAAAACGATGATGGCTGTTGTACTGGGTACTCTGCTGACGGCGGGGAACGCACTGGCAGAAGATACGCTGGGGCAGAAAGTGCAGCAGGCGGCGACAACGACGGGCGCAAAAATTGACAGTTCTCTCCAGAAAGCCTCTGGGTATATGGATGACAGCACCATTACCGCCAAGATGAAGAGCGCTCTGATGGATGACAAAGCCATCGAGAGCGGGGACATCTCCGTCTCCACCACCAAAGGCGTGGTTACGTTGACCGGTTTTGTTCCTAGTCAGGCGGTGGCAGCACAAGCCGTCGCGGTGGCGACCAAGACCGAAAGCGTGCAGTCGGTGAGTGACAAACTACAAATCAAGGATAACGCCACCCAGTCATTGGGTTCTTATACCGATGATGCGGTCATCACCAGCAGCATCAAGGCCAAGCTGCTGGCTGATAAAATCGTGCCGTCGCGCCACGTGAAAGTGGAAACCCAGGAAGGGGTGGTGCAACTGAGCGGTAACGTGAAAAACACCGCGCAGTCAGCGCGTGCAGAGAGTATCGCCAAGGCGGTATCCGGTGTGAAAAGCGTTAAAAACGATTTGACCGTCACCCATTAACGGGCCTGCGCCCTTTAATGCTCACGTATTCGGCGGAGGGTAATCTCCGCCATCCTCAAGCCAATTAGCACTTGGTGTCGTAAGAATAAAACACAGGTGGAAACGCAGCGGTATGCGTAATTAACCTCAGGACGAGCGCCACTCATCCTCATTAAGGTAAGGAGAGCGTATGTTTCGTTGGGGCATTATTTTTCTGGTGATTGCGCTGATTGCCGCGGCGCTGGGATTCGGTGGACTGGCAGGGACCGCAGCGGGTGCGGCCAAAATTGTCTTTATTGTCGGGATCATCCTGTTTCTGGTCAGTCTGTTCGCGGGACGTAAGCGACCCTAGCTATCTGCACCCACAATCGCCATTTATCTGAAATTTTAGTCTGCGCACGGGGTGTTAACGAAAATCGATCTGAACCATAATAAGATTGTCATCGTCACCCCGCATACTGTTTGCGATGCTTGCTGAACGTTGGTGTGATTACGGTGTGGTTTGTTCGGGAGGTTCGTGATGAATAGCGATATCATGGTAGGTCGATGGAAGCAGTTGAGAGGGAACTTCTGGGCGCTGTGGGCCGAGTGGTTTGACAGCGATTGTGCCTGGCTGGAAAGTAACAATGATTATCTTGCTGGCATCTTGCAGGAAGATTACGGCCTGCAAGAGGGCGATGAACTGTCTGATGCTACTGTGCAGGCGGAAAAAGGTTCGGCAACGCTGCACTGATTTAACTATGTACTGAATTTACGTCGCGCTTGTTTAACGTTGCGCTAAGGCCGCGTTATACTAAGGCACGGATCATTTCCTCAGGCCGTTTTCCTTTATAGATACCCATTGTCACTTTGATTTTCCGCCGTTGAGCGAAAATGAAGTGGCAAGCATTGCGCTCGCCGCAACGGCAGGAGTAACGCATATCCTGGTACCTGCGGTTGAGTCCCGTTATTTTGCGCGCATCATTGCTCTTTCTCACACTCACTCAGCGCTCTTTGCTGCGCTTGGCCTGCATCCACTCTATGTTGCTCATCATCAGGATAGCGATGTGGATCTGCTTGAACAGCAACTACGTCAACGAGATGACAGGCTGATCGCGGTAGGAGAAATCGGGCTGGATCTGTATATGGCCGAGCCCCGTTTCGAATGCCAATGCGAACTTTTGCAAGCGCAGCTGGCGTTGGCGAAGCGCTACGACTTGCCAGTGATGCTGGACTTCAGACGTACTCACGACCGTTTGGCGCAACTGTTGCGCCGTATCGATGTGCCGCGCAAAGGCGTGGTGCACGGATTTGCCGGCAGCGAGCAACAGGCGCTGGCCTTTATCAAATTGGGTTACTGCATTGGTGTCGGTGGCACCATCACCTATCCACGCGCCAATAAAACCCGTCAGGCGATTTCTCACCTTCCTCTCTATAGCCTGTTGCTGGAAACCGATGCGCCCGATATGCCGCTCAATGGTTTTCAGGGACAACCCAATCGCCCGGAGCGCGCGGCCAATGTGTTTCACACCCTGTGTGAGCTGCGTTCGGAGCCGCCTGAGGTGATAGCGGACGCGCTGTATCGCAACACCTGTCGCCTGTTTACCTTACCCGGCATTCACGCCAACGGCGGGGTTTCAAACACCATTTCTCAAAGCGAGAAATAGCAACGCCTTATCGCTACTCTCGTTAATAGTGCAAAAAATCGACGCTCTGTACCGTTATCGATCTTCTTCCCTGCTCTGCTACATCGCGCGATTGCTCGCAAACACGCTGCGCTCAAGGCCAATGGATAGCGATTTATTATTGCTCAATGCGCAACAACGGCAGCAGCGCGGCGGTTTCTCGTTTTGAGAAAGCAACTGTCTTAAATCAGTAACAAGCTGGTAATCCGGTTGGCGTCACTCTTGCAAAAACACCCTGAACCAGGATGAACGATGATCCTTGTATTCCTCCTTTTATTCATGGTGTGGAGAGTAACATGACGCGTTTACTTGCAAGACGGCTACAACAATATGTGTTCACGGCAGTGCTGATGGGAATGGCCGCCCAAAGTTACGCCGGGAAAGCCAATGATACGTTGGTCTATGCCTCTGACAGTGAGATAGAAAATGTCAGTCCCTATCACAATACCATGCGGGAAGGGGTGATTTTAGCCCATCTGGAGTGGAGCAACCTGGTTTACCGCGATCCGAAAACCGGTGAATACAAACCGGAACTGGCTACCGATTGGCAGTGGGAATCTCCGACTGCATTACTGATGCATTTACGCCAAGGGGTCAAATTTCACAATGGCGATAATTTCACGGCGGATGACGTCGTCTATACCTTCGAACGGACCGAATACAGACTCGGTGGTGCCGCAAAGCGTCAACTGGATTGCGCGTACCGAAAAGGTGGATGACTATACGGTCCGCCTGCATTTAGCCAAGCCTTTCCCGGCAGCGTTGGAGTATCTGTCCGGCCCGACACCTATCTTTCCGGCGAAGTATTTCCAGAGCGTGAAGCTGGCGGGCTTTAGCCGTGCGCCGATCGGCACTGGCCCGTATAAGGTGGTGCAGGTGATCCCCGGCCAGGTGGTCACCATGGAGAAAAACCCCGATTACTTCAAAGAAAGCCCCCTTGGTCAGTCCAAGATCGGCAAGCTGAATTTCGTGGTGATCCGCGACCCGGAAACCCGTCTGGCACAGTTGATGACCGGGCAGATGGATTGGATTTGGCGCGTGCCTTCCGATCAGACTGAGGCGTTGTCTTTCATGCCGAACCTCGCCGTGAAAAGCGGTGAAACCATGCGCGTCGGCTTTGTGGCGATGAGCATTCACAGCGATTCGCCCCTTTCAGGATGTGCGCGTGCGCCAGGCGGTGAATTACGCCATCGATCGCCAAAGCATGGTGACCAATCTGGTGAAAGGCGGCAGTAAGCCGGTTTACAACGCTTGCTTCCGTGAGCAGGTGGCCTGCGATGCCAGCAAGGTGATCAATTACCCGTTTGATCCGCAAAAAGCCAAACAGCTGTTGGCGGAAGCGGGTTATCCCAACGGGTTTGATACGGATATCTGGGCCTACCGTGAGCGCGATTACGCAGAAGCGATTATCGGCTATCTGCGTCAGGTTGGCATTCGTGCTCGATTGCATTACGTGCAGTTTCCGGTGATGGCGGACGCGTTGATTTTCGGCAAAGCGCCAATGGCGTTCAATACCTGGGGCTCGTTCTCGATTAACGACGCCACCGCGTTCACCACGCCGTACTTTGGTGGCAAGGGGAATGACATCTGGAAGGATCCCGAGGTGACCAATACCTTGCTGAAGGCCGATGAAACCATCAATACCCAGGTGCCACCGCGTTGGGGCGTATCTCGTCTCAGTCCTATATTGCGCCGTTGTTCTCATACTCAACCCACTATGCCTTTACCTCCGATCTGAATTTTCAGGATTGGCCGGATGAACTGCCGCGCTTTGCCCTGTCCAGTTGGAAGTAATGCCTGCTAAGGGAGAAGCGCAGCTTCTCCCGCGTTGTGACCAAGAAGGAGCCGCATTATGGCGAAGTACGTTTTTCATCGGCTGCTGGTGGCGCTGGTGAGTTTCTCTCTGTTGCACCTTTCCGGCGATCTGGCAGCAGCGATTGCCGGACCTGAAGCCACGGCAGAGGTGATTGCGCAGATTCGCGTTCGATACGGGTTGGATCAGCCACTTGTCACGCAGTTTGGTCATTGGCTCTGGGCTGCGCTGCATCTAGATTTCGGGCGTTCTTTCTATTTTGAACACACCGTGATGGAGCTGGTCGGGCAGCGTATGCCGGTCACCCTGAAATTGGGGGCGGTTTCTTTGCTGCTGCCGCTGCTGGTGGCGATTCCGCTCGGCGTATTCGCGGCTGTGTTCCGTGATTCCTGGGTCGATCGCAGTGCCGTTATGACGGCGGTGCTCGGGCAGGCAATGCCCAATTTTTGGTTTGCGCTGCTGCTGATCCTGATTTTTGCCGTGGGGCTAAAGTGGCTGCCGGTCGCTGGCAACGCTACCTGGCAACACTTTGTTCTGCCCGCCATTGCGCTGGGCTACTACGCCATGCCCTCCCTGATGCGGCTTACCCGCTCCGGTATGCTGGACGTGTTGAACGCTGACTATATCCGCACCGCGCGCGCCAAGGGACTGAGTGGTTTTCACGTCATCGTCAAACACAGTTTGAGCAATGCCATTATTCCCGTGGTCGCGCTGGCGATGGTGGAACTGGGCTTTATGTTGGGCGGCTCGGTGGTGATTGAATCGGTGTTTGCATTGCAAGGCTTAGGGCAATTGGCGTGGGATTCCATCTCCCGCAATGACTTCCCGGTGGTGCAGGCCATCGTACTGATTATCGCGGTGTTCTATATCGTTCTCACCTTTCTGGCGGATGTGCTCAATGCGGCGCTCGATCCGCGCTTACGGGCGCGCTAGGAGTGAGCAACATGAAAGCATCTGAAAAGACATCCGCATTGTGGCTAGGACTTTTTTCGCGAGGTGGCACTGTGACAGTAACGCAAACTGAGGCTGGACAAAAGGGGTTATTACCGCAACCGGGCCCGTGGCAACGCGCTATGCGGCGCATCCTGGGCCATCACAGCATGACGCTGGGCGTGGTGATTCTGGGCATTGTGGTGGTGCTGGCACTGTTGGCACCGTGGATAAGTCCTCACGACCCTTATGCTCAGGATGTCAGCCGACGCCTGATCCCGCCGGTCTGGTATGAGAAGGGCAGTTGGGAGCATATCCTGGGCACCGATAAGCTGGGGCGCGACTACTTAAGTCGCCTGCTGTTTGGTGCGCGGGTCTCATTACTTATTGGGCTGGCTGCCGCCGCACTGGCGGGCATTATTGGCATCACACTGGGTGTGATCTCTGGTTACTTCGGCGGGCGTGTGGACGCGGTGGTGAGTTATCTGCTGACGGTACGCCTCTCGATGCCGGTGATTTTGGTGGCGCTGGAGATGGCATCGCTGGTGGCTGATGGCCTGCGTGATATCACCGCTGTAGACGGGCATAACTGAGGAGGTTGCCATGAGTCAGGATAGCTTGTTGGATGTCAAAGACCTGCGCGTCGATCTTCCCACGGTGCGGGGCACCTTGCACGCGGTGCGCGGTATTGATTTCTCGGTGCGTAAAGGCGAGATGCTGTGTCTGGTGGGCGAGTCTGGGTGCGGTAAATCCATGACGTCGCTGGCGCTGATGGGGCTACTGCCGCGTAAGGCGGTGCGCAGTGCGACGCACCTGCGCTTTAAAGGGCAAGATCTGCAAACGCTGAACAACAAACAGATGGCGGCGATCCGCGGCGATCAGATCGCCATGATCTTTCAAGAACCGATGACGTCGCTGAATCCCTCCTACACGCTGGGCGAACAGCTATGCGAGACGCTGCACGCGCACCGTAAGGTGACGCCAACCCAGGCAAGAGCGCGCGCTCTATTTAATGGAACGGGTCGGTATCCCGCAGGCTGGGGATCGTCTGCGGCAGTATCCGCATCAACTGTCGGGAGGATTGCGCCAACGTATCATGATTGCCATGGCGCTGATGTGTGAGCCGGAGCTGATCATCGCGGATGAGCCGACCACGGCGCTGGATGTGACCATTCAGGCGCAGATCCTGCGCATGTTGCGCGAATTGCAACAGGAACTGGGTACCGCGGTGATTTTCATCACCCACGATCTTGGCGTGGTTGCACTCATCGCCGATCGCGTGGCGGTGATGTATGCCGGCCAGATTGTTGAGACCGCGCCGGTGAAAGAACTGTTTGGGCACCCGCAACATCCCTATACCAAAGGGCTGATGTCATGCATCCCGATACGAGGAAAGACCGTTACGGGCCAATTGCTACAGGCGATCCCCGGCGTCGTGCCGAGTCTTATTGGTGCGCAGCAGGGGTGTGCGTTCCGCAATCGTTGCCCCAGCGCGCAGGCCTGTTGCAGTGAAAACCCGCCTTATGTTGCGGTGACGCCGCAGCAGCACGTGCGCTGTGTGCAGGCACAAGCCTGGGAGGATGTGGCATGAGCGAAACGGTAACAGCATTTGGCGCAGTACAACCTGCCCCCTACATTCCCGGCAATGACGATCTGGCGTTAGAGCTTTGCGCGCTAAGCCGCGAATTTCGCCTTAATCGCGGCATGTTTGTGCGGCCCGGTATCTTTACCGCCGTCAATAACGTCTCTTTACGCGTGCGGCGCGGCGAAACCCTTGGGCTGGTGGGCGAATCCGGCTGCGGTAAAAGTACGCTGGCAAAGATGCTGCTGGGGCTGTTGCCACCAACCTCGGGCAACGTCCTGATTGAAGGGCGTGAAATCGATGCGGGCGATCGCAAAGCGCTGGCGACCCGCATTCAACCGATTTTTCAGGACCCTTACTCCTCACTGAACCCACGTCGCACGGTGGCCGATATCGTTGAAGTCGCGCTGCGTCTGCATAACATCGGTACCCCGGAAACCCGCAAACAGCGGGTGCAGGAGATGTTGGACTAGGTCGGGATGCCAACCCGAACCCACGGGCAGTATCCCGGCCAGCTTTCCGGCGGTCAGCGGCAGCGCGTCGCCATCGCTCGCGCGCTGATCATGCGCCCAGCAATTCTTATCTGCGATGAGCCAACCTCGGCTCTGGATGTGTCGGTTCAGGCGCAAATCCTCAATCTGTTGATGACGCTCAAGCAGGAACTCGGTCTGACTTATCTGTTTATCAGCCATAACCTGGCGGTGGTGGAGCATCTGGTGGATCACGTCGCCGTGATGCGCAAAGTCGTCATTGTCGAGCAGGGGACGCGCGAGCAGATTTTCGAAACGCCGAGACCCCCCTACACCCAGGCACTGCTCGCGTCGGTGTTGACGCCGGAGCCGGGGCTCGGTATTCCCGAGATTTCCTCTTATTACAGTGGATTATGACCCGAAAACGGCAAAATGAAGAAGGATGCAGGCAGATGACGCGTGAAGAATTGATGCAAGCGGCGAGCGACTATATGGAATCGGGTGCGTTTTTGGAAACGCTGGCGCGACGGGTAAGCTACCCAACGGAAAGCCTGGTCGCAGAGCGAGCGCCCCAGATAATGGCCTACCTGACGGAAGAGATGGTTCCTTCGCTTCAGGCATTAGGCTTTGAGTGCCGCATTGTGGATAACCCGGTCGCGGGAAAATGGCCTTTTCTGCTGGCGCGCCGTATTGAACTCGAAGCGCCCTTTACGTTATTGACGTATGGCCATGGTGATGTGGTGTTGGGCGATGAAGCTAACTGGTTGGAAGGGGTCGATCCCTGGAAAGTCACGCCGGATGGCGATTGCTGGTATGGACGCGGTACGGCGGATAATAAGGGCCAGCACACCATCAATCTGGCTGCCTTGATGCTGGTGCTGAAAGCGAAGCAAGGGCGGCTCGGCTACAACCTGAAGCTCATTCTGGAAATGGGGGAGGAAACCGGCTCCCCCGGGCTGGAAGCACTGTGTGCACGCTACAGTGACTGGTTGGCGGCGGATTTGTTTATCGCTTCTGACGGCCCGCGCATGGTGGCCGAGCGCCCGACGCTGTTTCTGGGCTCGCGCGGGGTGTTTAACGTTGAGCTTCAGGTCAAGCTGCGTGAAAGCGCGCACCACTCTGGTAACTGGGGCGGACTGTTGGCAAACCCCGGCATTCGTCTGGCCCATGCGTTAAGCAGCATTGTGGATGCGCGTGGACGCATTCTGGTGCCGGGATTACGCCCGGCAGTATTGCCTGAGCAGGTGCGTTATCTGCTACGCGATATCGCTTTGGGGGCGGGGCCCAACGATCCGGCCATCGATCCTGACTGAAACGAGCCGGGCCTGACGGCGGCAGAGAAGCTCTACAGTTGGAATACCTTTGACGTGCTGGCCTTTACCACCGGCAATCCTGATAAACCGGCCCATGCCATTCCGCCAGTGGCGCGGGTGCACTGCCATATGCGTTACGTACCCGGCAGCGATGTGGATAATTTTCCGCGTTATTTGCGTGAACATCTGGATGCGCACGGGTTTGAAGATGTCACGATGGTTACTCCCGATCACTGCTTTACCGCGACGCGCCTCGATCCCAGCGATCCCTGGGTAGCGTGGGGCGAAGCCTCTATTGCCCGCAGTACCGGGAAAAAAGCCGCCATCCTGCCTAACTTCTGCGGCGGCCTGCCAAATGCCTGTTTTTCTGAAACCTTAGGACTGCCGACGCTGTGGGTACCGCACTCTTACCCGGCCTGTAGCCAACACGCGCCTAATGAGCACTTGCTGCAATCGGTCGCGCAGGAGGCGTTGCAACTGATGGCCGGTATCGGTATGTTGTGGGATCTGGCAGAGCAGGGGGCGGCAGTGTGTCGCCAGCGAGAGCAGCACGCGGCTACCGCCATCGTTGCTTGATCCTGTCGCCAACAGGATCTTTCGCCTCAGTACTCGCGCGTACCGATTTTCCGGTGCGCGCGTTGTCGTTTTTCAGCGCAAGGGGGAGCCATGCACAATACCGAAATCCGTTACTTTATGGCCGTGGTGAGTACCGGTTCGCTGAGCGCCGCCAGCCAGCAACTTTTTGTAGCGGTTTCCGCGATTAGCCGCCATATCCAACGGTTGGAAAAACGTCTGGGCATGCCGCTGTTTGAGCGCAGCGCGCGCGGTATGGTGCTCAATGATGCCGGGCAAATTCTGGCAAACCATGTCAGACGCAGCATGGCGGATATGAAGCTGGCGATCGCTGAACTGGAAGGCCTCAAGTCTCGGCAGCAAACCCCGATTCGCGTGGTGTGTACCGATGGCCTGGCGTTGAATCTGGTGCCGCTGCTGCTGGCGCGTTTTCGCCAGTTACACCCTGAAGTTAATTTCCACCTGATTGTTAGCAGCGGCCAGCAGGTGCCGGAGTGGGTGCGGCACGGTGAAGGGGATGTGGCGATTAAGTTTAGCCTGGCAGCGGAGCCGGGGGGTGACGTCATCGCCTCGTTTCCCGCACCGGTTACCGCATTTATGCATCGAGATCACCCGCTGGCGACGCGCGATTTCGCCTTGTCCGATCTGAATGCCTATCCGTTGGTGTTGCCGGATCAAACTGCCACCATCCGGCAACTGTTCGATCTGTGCTGCCGAATGAATAGCGTGTTTATCGAACCGGTGTTTACCAGCAACCAATTTTCTGCGGTATTTGGCTATCTGCGTAACGATCGCCATGCGATCGGTATCTGTAGCCATTTTTCGGTGATGGGGCACATGCTCCACGACGAGCTTCATATCCGCTGCGTTAACGTCGAACCCTTAGGGCAACGCATGCTGCAAATTCAGGCCGAGATCGGGCGCCCTCGAACTGCGCTGCTGGCACGTTTTTTTCAGTTTCTCAAGCAAACGCTGACGGAAATGGACAGCCAATTGCGGCAGCGCTATGGGATGCCTGAACATTAAAAATTCTTGTTAATTTTATTTCTTTATTTTTTCTTTTTGTGATTTTTTTTATTCTTTATAATGTTTTTTGGTGTTGTTTGTGGTCGAAAATTGGATTAATAACGCAATTTAAATTCATCTTTAATTTGTTAGTCTTTTTTTACGGCGTGAGGATATTTCCGAAGAAATAGCCATCTCCCGTTTCCCTAATGCCACTTTATTTTAGAGCTTGATGATGAATCTGGAGAAATTTCCCCGCTATCCGCTGACCTTCGATCCCTCTCCCATCACGCCATTGAAGCGATTGAGCGAACATCTGGGCGGTGATGTCGAACTTTATGCCAAGCGCGAAGACTGCAACAGCGGTCTGGCGTTTGGTGGCAATAAAACCCGCAAGCTGGAATACCTGATCCCAGAAGCGTTGGAGCAAGGGTGCGACACGCTGGTCTCGATTGGTGGTATTCAGTCAAACCAAACGCGTCAGGTTACTGCCGTGGCGGCGCACCTCGGCATGAAATGCGTGCTGGTTCAAGAGAACTGGGTGAATTATGCGGATGCCGTTTACGATCGGGTCGGCAATATCGAGCTCTCGCGCATTATGGGGGCGGATGTACGCCTTGATGCCGCTGGATTCGACATCGGCATTCGTCAAAGCTGGCAGCAAGCGATGGAAGAAGCGGCCCAAAACGGCGGAAAATCGTTCCCGATCCCGGCTGGTTGCTCTGAGCATCCATTGGGTGGGTTAGGCTTTGTCGGCTTTGCTGAAGAAGTGCGTCAGCAGGAAAAAGAGCTGGGCTTTACTTTCGATTATATCGTGGTCTGTTCCGTCACCGGCAGCACCCAGGCAGGGATGGTGGTTGGCTTTGCCGCCGATGGATGCTCTCGTCGCGTTATCGGCATCGATGCTTCTGCCAAACCAGAACAAACCAAGGCGCAGATTCTGCGTATTGCGCAAAACACGGCGAACCTGGTGGAACTGGGTCGCGAGATCACTGAAGAAGACGTGGTGCTGGATACCCGCTACGGTGGACCGGAGTATGGTTTACCCAATGAAGGTACGCTGGAAGCGATTCGTCTGTGCGCCTGCACTGAAGGGGTATTGACCGATTCGGTTTATGAAGGAAAATCCATGCACGGTATGATCGACATGGTGCGTCGCGGAGAGTTTCCTAAAGGTTTCAAAGTGCTGTATGCCCATTTGGGTGGTGCCCCGGCACTGAGCGCTTACAGCTATATTTTCCGTAATGGCTGATAGTGCTTTATCGATAGCTGGCCCGTTCGGGCCAGCGTTATCAAAAAGGTAACTGCGTGGTTGAGAGCACCTGGCGTAATCCCATAAAGGAACGTATCTGCCGTACTCCGGGCAGAAATAACAACTGCTCAGCATGTAACTTATTAAAACTTTGATTATCTTTGGTGCGGAGCATCATCATGTAATCGAATTCCCCCGTCACCACATGACATTCCATGCATCCACTGATGTTTTGTGCCGCCAGTTCAAAATCAGCAAACGACTGGGGCGTCGAACGGTCCAACACCACGCCGATAATCACCACCATGCCTGCATTCAACGCTTCCGGGTTGAGTAGGGCGACCGTGCCTTTTATCAGTCCTGCCTGCTTTAAACGCTCTACCCGCCGTAGGCAGGCTGGCGCACTGAGATTGACTTTTTCTGCCAGCGCCACGTTGGAAAGCGAAGCATCCTTTTGCAGCAGTTGCAGGATGGTGTAATCGAACTTATCGAGGTCAGCGGACTTTTCTTCTGCGGTGGTTGGCGATAATGTTTTTGTTTTCATTATGTTGCCTTTTATTCGTCACGTATAATATAGAATGCATAACATAAAATTGCGTGTTGTCCCCGATATCGTTCAGCTAAAACCATCGATTATCATCAGTGTTGTTGAAAATGAACGATATACCCTCGCCTCAAACAATATTATTAACACATCGTATTCCCCAATAAACATAAGAAAAAACGATGTGCCTAGCGCCCTAGGGCGGATGCTCAATAAGGTGTGGAAAAAGAGCGTGATAGAAATTCCAGATGTGGAGGGGAAAGCATGTCAGAAAGTGTTCAAATGTGACAAAAAATGCGTATTTATCGGGTGGTCGCCTTATAATCCGCCTTTGACATTTTTCGGGCAGTCTGGTCCGAGATGAATAGTCTATCCTTGATTTTCAACAACGCATAAAAAGGAACTTCTTATGCAACTCATTATGAGTCTTATTGGCATGGCTGTGTTGGTGCTGGTCGCCGTTTTGCTTTCCAGCAACCGCAAAGCTATTCGTCTGCGCACAGTGTTGGGTGCTTTCCTGCTCCAGATTGGTATTAGTGCATTGGTACTTTATGTTCCCCTTGGCAGCAAACTACTGGCAGGGATGACTGAAGGGGTTGCCCTGATTATTGGTTACGGCATTGAAGGCGTATCGTTTATTTTTGGTGGCCTGGCTTCCGATAAAATGTATGAGCTGTTTGGCGGCGGTGGCTTTGTGTTCGCACTGCGGGTGCTGCCGATCATTGTCTTTTTCTCCTCGTTGATTGCCGTGTTGTATTACATCGGGGTGATGCAATGGGTTATTCGCCTGCTAGGCGGAGCGTTGCAAAAGCTGCTAAAAACGTCACGCACCGAATCGCTCTCAGCGACGGCAAATATCTTCGTCGGGCAGACTGAGGCACCGCTGGTAGTGCGTCCCTATATTGCCACCATGACGCGTTCGCAGCTGTTTGCAGTAATGTGCGGCGGGCTGGCGTCTATTGCTGGAGCGGTAATGGCAGGCTATGCGCAGATGGGGGTGCCGTTGGAGTATCTGATTGCCGCCTCCTTTATGGCCGCGCCGGGAGGATTGCTGTTTGCCAAACTGATCGTGCCGGAAACAGAAAAAACACACGATCATGAAACCCACTCCGGTTTTGTGAGCGCTGATGATCAACCGGCCAACGTGATTGATGCTGCGGCCAGTGGCGCGGCTTCAGGGTTGCAACTGGCGCTGAATGTGGGTGCGATGCTGCTGGCGTTTGTGGCGCTGATTGCCTTACTTAATGGCATCTTGGGGGGGAATTGGCGGATGGTTTGATTATCCACAGCTCTCTATGGAACTGATTTTGGGCTGGTTGTTCGCGCCGGTGGCTTTCCTGATCGGGATACCGTGGCAGGAATCGACGGTGGCAGGGGCCTTTATCGGCCAAAAACTGATTCTCAATGAGTTTGTTGCTTATCTGAATTTTAGTCAGCATCTCAAAGCGGATGATGCCGTGGCAGCCCTGGGATTACAGGTGCTCTCAGATCAATCGAAAGCCATTATTTCGTTTGCCTTGTGCGGCTTTGCCAATCTGTCATCGATTGCGATTTTGATTGGTGGGCTCGGCAGCATGGCCCCAAACCGTCGTCAGGATATCGCGCGTTTTGGGTTGAAAGCGGTCGCGGCAGGAACGCTTTCAAACCTGATGAGTCCGACCATTGCTGGTTTCTTTCTGGCGCTTTAAAGCCTGACCCGCAGCAGGGGAGAGTGTACGTTAATGACCATATCGGCGTTTATCGGCAATATTGAATGGATGACGCTGCCTTTGCCCAATAGCGAGGCTGTGTATCCTGATTCTGCGCCTATTGTGCTTCAACCCAGAGGCTTACCACGATACGCTTTATCATCGTATTGATGTGCCTTTGTCTGCGGAACTAGCGCGCTCGGTGCCCAAGCGCCGCGCGGAATTTCTCGCGGAGCGTTATTTGGCGCGCCATGTGCTGGAAAAACT
The DNA here is from genome assembly GCF_015762685.1 of Candidatus Symbiopectobacterium sp. 'North America'. GTDB lineage: Bacteria > Pseudomonadota > Gammaproteobacteria > Enterobacterales > Enterobacteriaceae > Symbiopectobacterium. The sequence goes on from NZ_PEHF01000031.1 coordinate 82,650, forward strand.
CGGTATAAACCAGTTTACCTTGCTGAGCGGCCAAGACCGCTCGCCGGTATGGCCTGAAAATCTCTGTGGCTCTTTGAGCCACAATAAAGACAGCGTGCTGTGCGCGATTCACCGCCGTAGTGACGTATTCAGCGGCGTGGGGGTGGATGTGGAAACGCTGATGAGTGACGATCGGGCGGCTTCGCTCTGGCCTGGTATCGTGGGTGATGAGGAGTGCCAATGGCTGCAAGGGGTGGATATGCCGTTTTGCCAGGCGCTGACGTTGAGCTTTTCTGCCAAGGAAAGCTTGTTTAAAGCTATCTATCCTTCGGTTCAGCATTATTTCGATTTTTTAGATGCGCAAATTACCGTGCTCAATCAGGCCCAACAGGTTTTCGAACTGCAATTGCAAACCACGCTAACTCCTGAATTTCCCACTGGCCGGAGCTTCAAGGGGGTATACTGGATGATGGCTGACAAAGTTACCACCTTCCTCTGTCTTGAGCCCTCGAAGGCTGTCTGACGAAAACTGTGATACGTAGGCGCGTATTCAAAGGAAATGGTAGTCGCCTGTTATTCTCGTGGGGATTGGCGTATCGGCATATTCAAGTGATATCTATCCCAGATATTTTTTTAACGCCATCACTTTGGTTTGCCGAAAATTCAGAAGTACATTGGTCAGTGATGACTTGGTCCGTACCATCTCTCCAAAACTGTAGAGATCAACGCTGTTCAATTGATCTGTCGCCTTACCTTTAAATTTTGCAATCTGATGATGAAAAATCAGAGGCTTTCATCATTGGTACGGAAGTGATCGATTTTTGTATATTCAGCGGTGAATGTAGTAATGTTGTCATAATCAACCTAAGGATTACTGAACGTTTATCCTAAACGTTGATTAATCTAATGCATTGAGTGGGTATTTAATTTTAAAAAATACGAATTTAAATTCGTAAAGAAAAATTCTTATAACTTAAGTGTAAAATTAATATTTCCTTCTTTTTGTTGTCACCATCAATGGTTTGTTTTTCAACAAATATGACCTTCTTAAAAATTTTTGCATCGCGACAATCAACCACATTCCCAGCGACCCTATTCTAGAAAATGTAGATTGGAAACTATTCGGGAAGGGTGCTTTGTGTTTTTTTGTTATACTCAAATGTTATATCGCCAAGATGCTTTGTTAAAGAAATAGACTTCTTGTCATTAAAATAAAAAATGAGGTTAGGTATTGTTGACGAAAACTCAAAAAAAATAGCCCGTGCTCATAAAATCAATTTTAGTCAATAGATATGTTGCATTTTCTTTGAATGATTTAACTTTAGAATGAAGATTGTCTACTAATAGTTGTAGTTCCGCACTATTTAGTTGTGATGCATTATCTTTAATTATTGCGATTTCTTGTTCGAGACTTTCTTTGTTCCGTTTGCTTTCTTGTTTTTCTTGCATATCATTTCTAAATTTGTTAAGCGGCGAATGTCATGGTTTTTTTCTATTTCCATATCCATTTCATTGAGCGATTCGATGACGTCAGATAATGTTTTTTCAGTATTATCAAAAAGATTTTTACCGCCCGTATATTGACGGGATTTATTTATATAAGCTTGTCGGCTCACTATGTTTTTACTGTTCGACTCTTCAACGATAGGAAAGGGTAAATAATAATCATTATTATTTATTTCTGTTGATACTATTGGCATGATTTTGTTTTCACGAACTAGCTTTGCATGTGGTGACAATGCCTGTAATTCAATTTTTTTGCTGTTTCTTTCATTCGAATCAGGAGTGATATTGGTTTCATTCGTAAATTTTATTGAAAGTATATCGCTAGATAACATAATTCCGGCAGTGCTTCTCGGTGATACAATGTAATTACCTGGTTCATAACCCGTGCCCATTTGCAGCCTGAGTTCAAGTGCTCTTGCCTCAATGGATAATTTTTTGGTATATTCGTTTTTTTGTTAATTGATATGTTGTTTTCTCTTTCCTCGAGAAAATGAATCAACTCACTTTTATTACTGGTTTTTTCGATAAAATTTGAAAGCTCATTTTTGTCTAGTTTCAACGTCAGATTTCTAATTTTATCCATTTGCGAAAATCAAATAATATTTGACTCTATAGGTAAAATGGTAAAGTAGTCAATGTCGGGTGTTTTCAGTAACGTTTTTTCAAGACCTTGTCCCATGCCGGCTAAGAGCGCGAGGAGTGCTGTTAATCTATTATCAAAAGAGCATGATATTTCGTTATCATCCATTTTTGCAAAACTGACATAATGTTTTTTTGACAGTGCTCCAACAAAACCAACAAAATAGCCTGGTGCAAGTGGGGCACCGCCTTTGGCTATACCACCAAAAAAAGATATATCATTAGATTTTATGAGAGACAGTTGATCGCCATTTTTGAGACTGTTTAATATATTCGGTATTGCTACGGTCATGTCTTTATTACTTACTACGCTGTCAGGTAGTTTTTCAATGAGTGACGTATAATTATTACCCATATTCATGATATTGCTAGAAATCTTTCCTATTTTTTCGGATGACCTGCACTGCATTGAAAATTTTTTTATCGTTGATGCCGTTGCGCGTATTCCTGGGTCTATAGCATTTGTCATTGCACCAAATGATTTTTGGTAATGTTTATCATGCCAATGGCATTTCGATTTTTGTAAGTTTATTCGGAAATTATCAATCGAGTTACTGAATAAAGGAATCCATTTACTACTAAAATTGCCCCAGCGTGTTGAGCTAAATGGCTGGCCTGAATCATAATATTCATGAGGATCGGAACTTAATGCAGAATAGAGATTTTGTGGCGGTTTGTGGGAGAAATGCTTTGCGCTAATTTTGGGTAGTTCTATTCTGTTTGGATTAAGGTAGATTATTCTCTTTTTTTTATTATGAAGGGTTTCCAGTTGAAGCATGTCCCTTGTTTTTTTAACCGAAAGTATATTGTAACCTTTGAGTGATTTTAATTTAACGAGAGCATCATATTCTCTGTAATTTACTGTGTTATTTTCTTTTTTGAATTCAGATAAATATAATGCATTGTTTTTGAACGTAAATGTTAATGTAATCCCATCTTTCCTCTCAAATTTCATTTCTTCAGGTATCCATTCTTCTTGTTCTGTTAAACGTAACGTGATGTTTGCGTTTGATTCTGATAAAGAGTATGTTTTACTATTCTTTTCTATATCAATAGTGTATTGCTTAGATGTGTCTTTTATTCTTCCTATCAATTTTCCGTCTTCACTTGTGTGCAATGCGTCAAATAAGTAATCATTATTATTTGTTATGTCGTGAGCACTGTAGCAGCAGTATTTTCTTGTTTTAATGTATTTGTTGTATAAACCAGATATCAACCCTTTAGGCAGGCTATTAATAAAAATAAGTCTGCCGTCCGCATCCAGCGTAATCCCCATATCCAAAACAAATTCTGTTTCGCAACTACCCAAATAAACATAGTCTTTGGCATTAATGGATGAGGTGTCTTTTATCATTGCCGGCACTAATTTTATATCGAGATTGACCTCTCTGGTTTAATCGTAATGCATTGATTTATAATATTATTTTAATTGGTTAATGCGCCGAAAATCTAGTGCAGAGTTACGAACACATGAAATATCAGAATGTGATGTAGTGAAAGTATTTGATCTTTTTCTCATTCCTTCACAAAAGTTATTGTTGACTTGGTCTGATAAGTTGTATTTTATCTCTGCAATCAATATGAGCGCCTCTACCGATTAAATAAGTGATTTTGATATAAAACATAATGTAATCGATAGGAGGATGGTTTATTTTTCAAGTATCGATTGTTTTTTGTATATTTTCATTTTTTGTAATAACGACATGGCATTGGAAAAGAAATTACATAACGATATTTAGCATAATCAGTCAGGATTATTTCTAATGGGAACTATAAGAAGTGAAGATGTCAGTCTCGCTATAAATGACGTCATTTACTTATGAGGTATTTCGTAAGTCCATTTTTTGAAGTCGATAGAAATAGTGTTGGGCTTGACTTGCTGAATGCGAATAATGCTTTTAAATCCCAAAGGATTTAAGTGTAATAGCATGTACATGCTTATCCGTATATTAGTCAAGTCACAAGCTCGGTTTCTCTGCTGATCGACGTGAGGTAGAAAGTGGAAATTCAGCGTATTGACGGTAGTGTAATAAATCGTAGGTGGTAATCGAAGGGGAACGGGCTTTGGCTGAGCGGATCTTGCTATCAGTTAACATGGGCGGGTCACTCCGTTCGTCGAACTGAATGACCCGTAATTTGACCCACTTTTTTCCGGATACATAGGGATAAGTAAGAATGCATCGAGAAAGATTTTTACGCCACTCTGCTTACATTACAGACACATAGGGATTTATAGGAACGTACAGGGAGGCATAAAAAAGGAGAAGTGGTGCCCGGACTCGGAATCGAACCAAGGACACGGGGATTTTCAATCCCTTGCTCTACCGACTGAGCTATCCGGGGAAAGGGGCGCATTAAACCGTATTGGCCGCTTGCCGTCAACGGGTTTGTGCAGGAAAAGCATCAAAACCACGTTGATTGCCGACTTTTCAGTCAGGATGACGCATTTCTCAGCGTTGCGGCCCCGGTTCTATCAGGTCAGTGCACCGTTTTTGCGGCATAGTGCAAAACGCAATACATCCTCCGCCAGACGGCGGGCGGTTGCAATGTCATCTGCGTGGTGTTTTACCATCAATCGACTCAGGCAACCTTCGAGGATCAATTCCATCTGCTGAGCGACCATTTCAGGATCGTCCGTTTCCAACTGCGCCAGCAGTTCTCGCGTGTAGTGGAGCGATGCCTGTTTTTGACGCTCTGCAATCTGATGGATGGGGTGATGGATATCAGGATAGAAACTGCATGCGGCAATAAACAAGCAGCCGGGATAGCGTTGGTTTTGCAACGCTTCATGCAATACCTGATAGCGTGCCAGCAGCTTTTCCTCAACGGAGAACGCTTCATCCAGTAACAGCTGGCGTCGCCAGGTATCCACCTGCTGACTATGATGCCGCAGGCAATCATAGAGGAGTGCTTCACGATCTGGCCAGAAGGCGGTCATGGCTTCGGCGGTGATGCTGTGCTTCTCAGCCAGGGTGTCTAACGTTAAGGCGGCAACGCCCTGTTGTTCCAGTAAGATCAGCGCGTTCTCAAGTACCTCGTCCCGCTGTAGTTGCATCATATCCCCCTTGATTCAGACTGGGGCCGCCACCGTCGCAGTGGCCTATTGCCCCAGTTTTTGCAAATGAGCCCGGAACGCCTCTGCATTCATAAAACCCGTAATGCGTGAGTCGGGAATCTCCCGGCCATTACTGTCAAAAAAGAGTATGGTTGGTAACCCCATAACCTGAAATTTTTTTAGCAATGCATTTTGCTGCTCGTTGTTGGCGGTCACATCCGCCTGAAGAAGTTGAAACCTGGCCAGCTCCTGTTTGACGTCCGTATCGCTGAAGGTGTACTTCTCAAACTCTTTGCAGGCTACACACCAGTCTGCATACAAATCCAGCATGGCAGGGCGCTGGCTGCTCGCCAGAGATTGGTTTACTTGCTCCAGATTATGCACCGGTGTAAAGAGTGAGCGGTGCTGGCTTGGCTTGATGACGGCATTAGCCACTCTTGCAGTGGACGAGCGGCGGTCACGGCACCAATCAAAAGCAGCAGTTGTATCAAACTCATACCGCGCCAATGGCTGCGCAAACCTAGCATGATCAGCCAACTCAGGAAGGAAATCACCAGCAGGCTCCACAGGCGTGCTCCCCAGATATCGCCTACAACGCGTTCCAGCAGAAAAATTGGCAAGGCCAGAATGACAAACCCAAAAGTGGTTTTGATGTGCTGCATCCAGGGGCCACTGCGGGGTAAAAAGCGATTGCCAAACAGGGTTACTGCGATAAGCGGCAAGCCCATGCCGAGCGCGTAGAGGTAAAGAATGCCGCCACCGGCGACGCTATTACCGCTTTGCGCAATATAGAGCAGGATGGCGCTGAGAGGGGCGGTGGTGCAAGGCGAGCAAATCAGCCCAGCCAATGCCCCCATGCAAAAGACTCCGCCAAGAGAGCCACTTTGTTGCCGATTGCTCCACTGTGCCAGACGGGTTTGTATGGCGGAGGGCATCTGTAGGTTATAGAGGCCAAACATCGACAGCCCGAGGGCGATAAACAGCAGTGACAAGCCGATCAACACAGCCGGATGCTGTAGCGCCGCCTGAAAGAGCAGCCCTGCTGCCGCGATGATTATGCCGAGCAGCGTGTAGGTCAGCGCCATGCCTTGCACATAGGTGAACGCCAGCAGCAGGGTACGGCGCGCGGATAATTGCTGTTTCCGGCCAAGAATCAGCCCGGAAATCAGTGGGTACATCGGGAGTACGCAGGGGGTGAAGGCAACACCGATACCGATTAACAACGCCCAAAGTGGAGAAAATGGCAACTGTGTTGGTGCTACAGGTACTGTGACGGTTGGCGCTGTATTGCTGGGCGTTGGCTGGCGGCCTGCGGTCACTGCACTTAATGGAATTTCCCGCGTCTCAGGTGGGTAGCAAAAACCCACATCGGCACAGCCCTGATAGGTAACACGCACTGTTGCACCCACTGTGCTCTGCGTAATAGGGACGGTTACTGTGAGGCTATCGCGAAAGATTGCCACTTCGCCAAAAAAATCGTCTTTGTGCGGCAGGCCGGTGGGTATGGATATGTCGCCGAGTACGGCTTGTTCGGGAGTAAGACTGATTTTGTCGCGATAGAGGTAATAGCCCGGTTGGATTTGCCAGCGTAGCGTCAGCGTCTCTTGCTGTTGCTGAAAATCGAAAGCAAATGCGCGATCTACCGTCAGAAAGCGGTTGTTTTGTACCGGAGATGACGGCGAAAACAGGGATGCGCCTGCCAGTTGAGGGCAGATCAGCGTGCTTAACAGTAGGATCAGCGTAAGGATGCGGTTAGCCATGTCAGGTAATCTTTGTCGCCATCCGTGATCGGAACCACCAGCAGTTCTGGCGTTTGATAAGGGTGTTGTTGTTTCAGGCGTTGCAGCAGCGCAAGTTGGTGCAAGGTATCGCTCTTGATCACCAGTTGCACTTCCTGTTGCTGCTCCAGCTTACCTTCCCAGACATAGAAAGAGTGCGCGCCAGGCAGTACTGTGACACAGGCTGCCAGCCCGGTATTGAGCACATCCGTCGCCAACTGTTGTGCTATGGGTTCGTCAGGTGCAGTACAAAGGACAACGATGGCGGTGCAGCTTGCAGGATTTTCCATGGTCACCCCAGTGAAAGAGGAACTGGGGGGGACTATACCCTGCTTTGGGGGCTGATGGGAATGGATGCCGGGCGGCGATGCGCCGCCCGGGGTGAATACCGGAGGGACGTTACAGCACCAGATTCCCCAGAATAAAGCCAAAGATGACGGATAGCGTAATCGCCAGAACGCCAGGCACCAGGAACGCGTGGTTGAAGATGTACTTGCCGATGCGGGTTGAACCGGTGTCATCCATTTCCACGGCGGCGAGCAGCGTAGGATAGGTGGGCAACACGAACAGCGCTGACACCGCGGCAAAAGACGACACGGCAGTGACTGGCGTTACGCCCAACAATAACGCCGCAGGCATCAGCGCTTTGGCTGTCGCCGCCTGTGAGTAGAGCAGTGTCGAGGCAAAAAACAAAATTACCACCAGCATCCACGGGTAATTCTGCAACAATGCGCCTGCCGTGCCCTGAATTTCACCGATGTGGGCTTTTACAAACGTATCGCCTAACCAAGCCACGCCCATTACGCAAATACAGGCGCTCATGCCGGATTTGAAGGTGCTGGCCGAGAGGATTTTGGCGGTATCCAGCTTACAGGTGATGCAGATCAGGGTGGCGACTGTCAGCATAAACACCACAATGGCTTCATTACGGGACAGTATGGGTTTGGCAATCAGCCCGACGGTGTCGCTGATGGCGGTGGCGTAAAGCATCACCGCGACAATACCCACTAAAAACAGCAGCACAGAGCGCCTGGCCCCCGTTTTTATCTCCAGCTGACTGACGCCGCGCAGCACGGTTTCACCCTTTGCCAACCGTGCTTGGTAAATCTCATCGTCTTTCAATTCCTTGCCCAGAAAATTGGTCACCACGGCGGTAAGCAACACCGCGCACAAGGTCGTAGGGATACAGATCCCGAGCAGCAGCAGATAGCTGACGCCTTTCGGTTCAAGAATGCTGGCAACGAAAACCACGGCAGCGGAAATCGGTGAGGCAGTGATGGCGATTTGCTACGCCACAACGGCAATCGATAATTGGCGAGAGGGGCGAATCCCTTGTTCTTTAGCCACTTCTGCAATTACCGGCAGCATCGAGAACGCGGTGTGCCCCGTTCCCGCCAACAGCGTCATAAAATAGGTGACGACTGGGGCCAAAAAGGTGACATATTTAGGCTGACGCCGTAGCAGTTTTTCTGCCAGACTCACCAGATAATCCATCCCTCCCGCGACCTGCATGCCGCGATGGCGGCGATGGCGGCGATGGCGGCGATCACCGCCATGATGATTTGAATCACGTCGAAGGGAATGGCCCCGGGTTTGATTTGAAATACCAGTTTCAGAACCAAGACGCCAAGACCGCCCGCAAAACCGATACCGATCCCACCGAGCCGTGCACCGAGGTAGATAGCCAACAAAACGATAACCAATTCAAAGGCAAACATAGTAATGCTCCTTTTTAGATAAGAAATTCTTATGGTTATGAGCAAACCTGAGGCCATAAAAAAAGCACGCCCGCAAAATGCCGACGTGCCTGTCAGGAGTAACGCTAGCGCGCCCGATGGTGAGACGCGCTGGGTTAACCGATCGAACGCTTAAGACGCGTCGTTGTCATCCGTGTAACGTTTGGCCTTGTAGGCCGGGTGCATCAGGTTTTGTATCGAGAAAATGTCATCCAGTTCGCTTTCGGTCAGCAGACCGCGCTCCAGCACCACTTCACGCACGCTCTTGCCGGTTTCGGCGCAAATCTTGTCGACAATGTCGCCATTGTGGTGGCCAATAAACGGGTTGAGGTAGGTGACAATGCCGATGTAGTTGAACACGTAGGCTTCGCATACCGCTTTGTTGGCGGCAATGCCGTTAACGCATTTTTCCAGCAGGTTGTGGCAGGCGTTGGTAAGAATATGGATTGATTCAAACATCGCCTGACCGATAACCGGCTCCATCACGTTAAGCTGCAACTGACCCGCTTCAGACGCCATGGTGACGCAGGTGTCGTTGCCGATCACCTTGAAGCACACCTGATTGACCTTGGCTGGCATGATGGACGAGCCTGCCTGCAATTCCGGCAGGTTGATTTCATTGAGGCCAGCGCGCGGGCCAGAAGAGAGCAGGCGCAGGTCGTTACAGATTTTCGACTCTTCACTGCCAGACGTTTCAGCGCACCGTGTACCATCACGTAAGCGCCGCAGTCGGAGGTGGCTTCGATCAAATCCTCGGCCGGCACGCACGGCAGTCCGCTCACTTCTGCCAGGCGTTGTACCGCCAACTGTTGGTAACCGTCCGGTGTGTTTAATCGTGTGCCGATGGCCGTCGCGCCCAGATTCACTTCCAGCAGCAACTCGCCGGTACGCAGCAGGTTTTTGTTCTCTTCGTTAAGCAGCACAGAGAAAGCGTGGAATTCCTGACCCAACGTCATCGGCACCGCATCCTGTAACTGGGTACGCTCCATCTTCAGGATGGTTTCAAATTCTTTGGCCTTGCGCTCGAAGCCATCCGCCAACTGGGTGATAGCCTCTACCAGCGTCAGGATGGCGCTGTACACCGCAATACGAAAGCCGGTGGGGTAGGCATCGTTGGTGGACTGGCATTTGTTCAGATGATCGTTAGGGTTGAGGTACTGGTATTCACCTTTGTTATGGCCCATCAGCTCCAGGCCAATATTGGCCAGCACTTCGTTGGTGTTCATGTTCACCGAGGTGCCCGCGCCGCCCTGATACACATCAACCGGGAACTGATCCATGCATTTGCCGTTGTTCAACACTTCATCGCAGGCACGAATAATGGTATCGGCAATTGGGCGGGGAATGGTTTTCAGCTCGCGGTTTGCCAGGGCAGCGGCTTTTTTGACCATCACCATGCCACGCACGAATTCTGGGATATCGCTGATTTTGTGGTTGCTGATGTAAAAATTTTCAATTGCCCGCAGGGTATGAATGCCATAGTAGGCATCGGCGGGAACTTCACGGGTACCTAACAGGTCTTCTTCAATAAGGATGTTGTCTGACATGAGAGCCTTCTCTTGAATCCTGCAACTTGATGAGAACGCGTTTTGCTAACCACCTTGGTGTTAACAAAAAAGCGTGTTAACAAATAATCGTGCCAATAAATGCGAGTTATTATCACGATGGTGTTACCACAAAATGTATCACCACAGGCAACAGTCGCAGAACGATTGACCATAACTGCCTCCGCTGGGGTGATGATATATTGTATAGAATCCCAAAAGCGTAGTTTCGATCACTCAATGAAGATGTGTAATTAATAAAGTAAATAAATTGTGATAGTCGTCACTGGTGATTATTGCGCAATGAAATTTCTGCCTACAGGTTGAAAATGCTCGCTTGCGCTACCACTTCATTAAATTATAAGGGTTAATGTTGGATCTCTGGTGATATGTCTTCATGATGGCCGGATGCACAACAGATGACGGCAGGCTGTGAGTCATGCAGGCATCGATCGTATTAGTCCTTTTATAACAATCAGTTAAATAAATCAGGAGAATCCAGTGCGCTGGTTACCGCTATTCCTACTCTTTCTTTTTGCCTACATTGAAATTTCGCTGTTCATCCGCGTTGCGGAAGTACTGGGCGTCGCGGTGACGTTGCTGCTGGTAGTGTTCACCTCGTGTATTGGCGTTTCTCTGGTGCGTAATCAGGGCGTGAAAACGTTTATTCAGATGCAGCAGAAAATCGCGGCGGGAGAGAGCCCTGCGGCGGAAATGGTCAAAAGCGTATCGCTGGTATTGGCGGGCTTTTTGCTGCTACTGCCCGGTTTTTTCACTGACTTCCTTGGATTGCTGCTGTTGTTGCCCCCGGTGCAAAAGCGGTTGACGGTCAAACTGATGCCTCATCTGCACATTTGGCGCGGCGCTGGCACCACATCGTCCGGCAGTAACGGCAATACCTTTGACAGTGAGTTTTACCGCAAAGATGACGATCGCAAAAATCTCGAGCACAAAGACGATCAAGACAAATGATACTGATTGAGAAAAAGATATTAACTGAATGTTTTATATGTATTTTTTATTTCATCTCATCAAAATTTCATCACTATCGCAAAAAAAATCCTTTTTCTCCCTTGAAGGGAAGCGAATCGTCCCCATTTAGAAATTCACAAGGCGGGTATGAGAATGTACCCGGCGTTAATCCCAAACTGATATGAACTTTCTCAAAGGAGAGCTATCAATGAAAATTCGTCCATTGCATGACCGCGTGATCGTCAAGCGTAAAGAAGTAGAGTCCAAATCTGTTGGCGGTATTGTTCTGACCGGTTCTGCTGCGGCTAAATCTACCCGTGGTGAAGTACTGGCAGTGGGCCATGGCCGCATTCTGGAAAACGGCGACGTAAAACCCCTGGATGTGAAAGTTGGCGATATCGTCATTTTCAATGATGGCTATGGCGTGAAAGCCGAGAAGATCGACAACGAAGAAGTCCTGATCATGTCTGAAAGCGACATCCTGGCGATTGTTGAAGCGTAATCATCTGAATCGAACGAATTTAAGGAAAATAAACCATGGCAGCTAAAGACGTAAAATTCGGAAATGACGCGCGCGTAAAAATGCTGCGCGGTGTGAACGTTCTTGCTAACGCAGTAAAAGTGACTTTAGGCCCGAAAGGCCGCAACGTCGTTCTGGATAAATCTTTTGATTCTCCGATCATTACCAAAGACGGCGTGTCCGTAGCGCGTGAAATCGAGCTGGAAGACAAGTTCGAAAACATGGGCGCTCAGATGGTGAAAGAAGTGGCCTCCAAAGCGAACGACGCAGCGGGCGACGGCACCACCACGGCAACCGTACTGGCACAGGCTATCGTAAACGAAGGTCTGAAGGCCGTTGCCGCAGGCATGAACCCGATGGATCTGAAACGCGGTATCGATAAAGCAGTTATCGCTGCGGTTGAAGAACTGAAAAAACTGTCCGTTCCTTGCGCTGACACCAAAGCCATTGCTCAGGTCGGTACCATCTCTGCCAACTCTGATGAGACAGTGGGTAAACTGATCGCTGAAGCCATGGAGAAAGTGGGCAAAGAAGGTGTTATCACCGTAGAAGAAGGCTCCGGCTTACAAGATGAACTGGCCGTTGTGGAAGGGATGCAGTTCGATCGCGGCTATCTCTCCCCGTATTTCATCAACAAACCGGAAACCGGTTCTGTTGAGCTGGAAAGCCCGTTAATCCTGCTCGCTGACAAAAAGATCTCCAACATCCGTGAAATGCTGCCGGTACTGGAAGCTGTTGCCAAAGCAGGCAAACCGCTGCTGATCATCGCAGAAGATGTTGAAGGCGAAGCGCTGGCGACGCTGGTGGTGAACACCATGCGCGGTATCGTTAAAGTTGCCGCTGTGAAAGCACCGGGCTTTGGCGATCGTCGTAAAGCCATGCTGCAAGATATCGCTACCCTGACTGCGGGTACCGTTATCTCTGAAGAGATCGGTCTGGAACTGGAAAAAGCCACTCTGGAAGATCTGGGTCAGGCAAAACGCGTTGTGATCAACAAAGACACCACCATCATCATCAACGGTATGGGTGATGAAGTGGTTATTCAAGGTCGTGTTGGTCAGATTCGTCAGCAGATCGAAGACGCAACGTCTGATTACGATCGCGAAAAACTGCAAGAGCGCGTTGCCAAACTGGCAGGCGGCGTTGCAGTTATCAAGGTCGGCGCAGCCACCGAAATGGAAATGAAAGAGAAGAAAGCACGCGTTGAAGATGCGCTGCATGCGACCCGTGCTGCCGTTGAAGAAGGCGTGGTTGCCGGTGGTGGCGTAGCGCTGATTCGTGTAGCCAATGCCATCCGCAATCTGCAAGCTGAAAACGAAGATCAGAACGTGGGTATTCGTGTTGCGCTACGCGCGATGGAAGCTCCGCTGCGTCAAATCGTGGAAAACGCCGGTGAAGAACCTTCCGTTGTGGCGAACAACGTGAAAGCGGGCGAAGGTAACTACGGTTACAACGCCGCAACCGAAGTTTACGGCAACATGATCGACATGGGTATTTTGGATCCGACCAAAGTAACCCGTTCTGCACTGCAATATGCAGCATCCATTGCTGGCTTGATGATCACCACCGAATGTATGGTGACCGAGTTGCCGAAAGAAGATAAAGGCGACTTAGATGCTGCTGGCGGTATGGGTGGCATGGGTGGTATGGGCGGTATGATGTAATCAACGCCGGGCACTCGCGCGTCGCGCTGAGGCCCGGATGAGTGACATAAACACGCTTCTACGCTCAACATGAACACTATCTTGTATATCATCAGATAGTGTTTTTTTATGTCCCGTTTTTGCCTTTTTTCTGTGCAAGCAGCGATCAAATTTTGCCAACGCGCTGTCAAAGATTAAAAAAATGTTATCATATTGCGCACCAAACGGTGGCAGGGTGTGCCGAGGCGTGATGTTTGTGCGCTACAATACGTGCCGCGTTATGTATTCAAACCCGGCGAGCAAGACTGACACCACGGGCGTGAGTGATGAGAGCGCAACATATCGAAAACGGTATCTCTGCCATCGTCATGCTCCGCCAGCCACCATTGGAGTAGGGATATGCCCGATGCAGCGCTAACACGGCTGCGTAACATAGCATGGTTGCACGCGACCAATTGGTTAAAAGAAACGCCGATGACGTTGCCATCCCCTGTCGATACCTGGCTGAAAGAAACTGGTTTGATAACGCAGCGGCTGGAACGACATTGCACACAGTTGACGGTGGTACCGTACTATAATAGTTACATTGCGACTGAGATGCTGGGTGATGAACAGCGCGAGTTACCAGACAGCGCGCGTTATTGGTTGCGAGAGGTGATAATCTACGGTGATGGACAGCCCTGGGTGGCCGCCAGAACCTTGATTCCGCCTTCAGCCCTTGACACCTCTGTGTCGGCGTTGACAACGCTTGGTGATACACCGCTCGGGCGCTATCTGTTTAAACAGGATTCCCTGCAACGCGATTACATTCACATTGGGCGCTGTGAAAACCTGTGGGCTCGGCGATCCCGTTTGCGTTTGTTAAATCAGCCAATACTGCTGACAGAATTGTTTTTGCCCTCGTCGCCTGCATATCATTTTCCAGGCGTTGAACGGGGTAACCGTTAAGGAGAAATGACGTTGGAAAGAAGTATGACAGCGAGAAAATGGGGCCCTTATTGTCGGGTAATGCGAATTGATAAGCCGATTGGTTCCCTGCTGTTGCTCTGGCCAACCCTCTGGGCATTATGGCTGGCGGGCGGTGGCGTGCCGAGCCCGTGGACGCTGTTGGTCTTCGTTGCGGGCGTATTTCTGATGCGCGCTGCAGGCTGTGTTATCAATGATTACGCTGACCGCCATTTTGATGGGCATGTAAAACGCACCGCGTCTCGTCCCTTGCCCAGCGGCTTGGTGAGCGAGCAATCGGCAAAAGTGCTGTTTGTTATTCTGGTGCTGATGGCGTTTGCTCTGGTGCTGACATTGAATCGCATGACCATTTGGCTCTCAGTGGCAGCCTTGGCATTGGCATGGATATACCCCTTCATGAAACGCGTCAGCCACCTGCCACAGTTTGTGTTGGGCGCGGCGTTCGGCTGGTCGATCCCCATGGCGTATGCCGCAGTCAGCGAATCCCTGCCCGCAAGCGCCTGGATCATGTTTTTAGCCTACATCTGCTGGACCGTCGCCTACGACACACAATATGCCATGATCGATCGCGATGATGACCTCAAGATTGGCATCAAATCCACCGCCATTCTGTTCGGGCGTTTTGATACCTTGATTATCGGCTTGTTGCAGGCGAGCATGCTGGCACTGATGGTGGTACTAGGCATGCAAATGAAACTGGGGGCGGCATTTTACCTAACGGTACTGATGGCGGCTGGTCTGCTCGGCTATCAGCAATGGCTGACCGCCGGGCGTGAGCGTGATGCCTGTTTCCGTGCGTTCCACAACAATAACTTTGTGGGGATGGTGTTGTTTGCCGGGATTGTGCTGGGGCTGTGATGGTCCCCGGCATCACACATGGCGTGTGATGCCGGAGTAAAGCGGCAATAAACCGCGCAGTCGCGCAACACTACGCTTGCGCTACTTCCTGCTTTTCTTCTTCCGATTCTGCGCTGGCCGGTGTGCTGGCACTTTCAATCGTCAACCGAACGTCCGGTGTGATCAAATCGCTAAGAATGCGGTAGAGTTCCAAGGTATTGCGCGTATCCACGCTGCTGCTGTCGCTGATGTAACCTTCTTGGCACAGCGTGGCAACCAGCGTTGAGAACACGGCCTTATCGAAGAACTCAGGCGCGTTGATGCCATGCAGCACGGACAGGCGCTGCGCCATATTGCGGCTCTCTTTTTCCAACGTACCGCGGTTCATTTCCGGGTTAGCACCTAGTAATGACAACGTAATCGCGTAGCGTTGCAGGGTTTCCCGCACGCCGGCAGCCAGCAGTTGGAGTGTACGAATTCGCAGCGGGTTCAACACCAGCACATCTTGCTTGATGACAATCAGTTCTTGACGCACCAGTTCTGCTGTCAACGTTTCAATGACGGCAGGCAGTCCCTCTTTACTGTAATGCAAGAACAGTTCGGCTTGAATTAACGGGTAAATCAATGACATCTGCCGTGTTAACTCATCCGGCGTGATCCTTCCTCGGTGCATGACAATGCTGGCGATCATCGATGGCAGTACCAGCAAATGCTGGATGTTATTGCGGTAATAGGTCATCAACACAGCCTGTTCACGCGGCAGAATGATGATCTCGCCAATATTGTCTTGCTCGACCTCGAATTTGTTCATTGCCAGCGCGTGTTCCAGCAGTTCCGGCGCAGTCTTTTTTGGCGCAGTGACATCTTTGCTGTAAGGCACGTTGCGTAGCAATTGCAAATAGCAGTCCAGTTGCTCATGCATTTGCTCACGGGTTAGCGCGCGCTGACGTGACGCCAGAAGAGCCGTGGAACACAGGTTCATGGCGTTGGCGGCGGCGGCATTGTTAATACGCACCATGATGATATCGGCAATATCCTGCATGGTAGGCGTGAGCCAGGTAGGACGCTGCGCTTCAATCGGATCGATAGCTTCGCGCCACTGCGGTACATGGTGGTTGAGGTAAGGCGTCAGCGACAGCGGCTCGCCAAAATTCACATAGCCTTGCCCCAGATTGCGCAGTTTGCGTAACCCGCGCACCATCTGCATGAAGCCTTCTTTCTCTTTGGTGGCACCGCGCAGTTCTTTCGCATAGGTGCCCACTTCCATCACATGCTCATACCCCACATAAATCGGCACCAGCGTGATGCGGCGGGTACCGCCGCGCAGCATCTCCTGAAGGGTCATGGCCAGCGTGCCTGTCTTGGGCTCCAGCAAACGACCCGTGCGCGAACGCCCCCCTTCCATAAAGTACTCAACGGAGTAGCCGCGAGAGAACAGCTCGCCGAGATATTCACGGAAGATGGTGGAGTAGAGCTTGTTGCCCTTGAAGGTACGGCGAATAAAGAAAGCACCCAGACGGCGGAAAATTGGGCCTGCGGGCCAGAAATTCAGGTTGATACCGGCTGCGATATGGGGAGGAACCAGACCTTGATGATACAGCACATAGGAAAGCAGCAGGTAGTCCATGTGACTACGGTGGCAAGGCACGTAAACCAGTTCATGGCCATCCTGCGCCAACTGGCGTACGCGTTCGGCATTATGTACGTTGATGCCTTGATACAGGCGGTTCCAGGTCCAGCTCAGAATGCGATCGGAAAGCCGCACGGCCTCATAAGAGAAGTCCGCTGCGATCTCTTCCATCAGAGCGATGGCATTTTGCTGCGCTTTTTCATGGGAGATTTTCTTGCTGCGCGCCTCATCTTCAACGGCTTTCTTGATGGCCTTGGAGTCCAGTAGCTTATGGAATAACTCCTGACGTACTGGCAAACGCGGGCCAACGGCAGCCAGACGCTGACGGGCAAAGTGCATGCGGGCGACACGCGCCAGTTTGTGCGCTATGGTTTTGTCAGTGCCGTGTTCGGTTGCCATATGGCGCAGCGACACGATGCTGGAGAAGCGCACAAAGCTGTCGCGTCCCAGCCAGAGCACCGCAAAGAATTTCTCAATGCCGTTCAACAGACGCAGATGCGGCGTCGCGCCGTGCTGTCCTTCTCGACCCGGAGAGCGGCCAAACATGACAGAAACGGGCACCATCTGTACATCGAGATAGGGATTGTTGCGGTGCAGATCCAGATAATCGTGGAACAGTTTGACGGATTTCTGCTTGGGCGTGTAATAGCGAAACACGCGCGGGCCATCGTTAATAAACACATGGCTGGGCAGTGATACACCGTCAATTTCAGTGGGTTCCTGCGGATCGGGCAGTTCTAACGCTTGGCATTTTGTGCGCAGCGTCAGTAAATCCGCCTGTGAGTTATAGGGCAGCACATAAAGGATGGGGCGAGACGGATCCAGCCCTAACTCCGCCACGGGATCGTTAGGAATTATCTTGCTTTTCACTAACAATTTAAGTGGGAAATTCAGTAATTTATAGTAAATTTTACGCCAGCCGGACATAACAACCAGAAGCCTCTTGAGTAGCAATGCGCCGCAAGGATACCATAAAGTACACGGGAAATCTGTGGTGTGAGACAACGGTGTTACGGGAAAATTGCAAAAAATCTCTGATAAACGGGTGAAAAAACATGAATAAGGCTACCGGGGTAACTCGGATTATCAAAGCAACCGGGTACTCTCTCAAAGGGCTGAAACAGGCATGGCAGCACGAAGCCGCATTTCGGCAAGAACTGATGCTGCTGGTCGTAGCGGTGCTGGTCGCGTGTTGGCTCCCCGTGTCACTGTTAGAGCGGCTATTGCTGATTGGTGTGGTGGTGGTAGTGCTGATGGAGTTAGTCAACAGCGCGATTGAGGCGGTTGTCGATCGCGTGGGGACGGAGCACCATGAACTCTCCGGGCGCGCCAAGGATATCGGATCGGCAGCCGTGTTTATGGCTTTGGTCTTTGCCGCCGTTGTCTGGGTGAGCATTCTCTGGCCCCTCGTGCTGGGGTGATTTCAGCATGATTTTGGGGCAAAGCTCATAAAAACACGGGTATTTGCCTCTCTGTCATTCCCAAGCCGCGATGACCTGTATATACTCACAGATAAACTGTATAAACAACCAGGGGGCGGGATGAAAGCATTAACAACCAGACAGCAGCAGGTCTATGATCTGATTCGCGATCATATTACGCAGTCCGGCATGCCGCCAACGCGTGCCGAGATTGCCCAGCAACTGGGTTTCCGTTCACCGAACGCGGCGGAGGAGCATCTGAAGGCGCTGGCGCGTAAAGGCGTGATTGAAATTGTCTCCGGCGCATCACGCGGTATCCGTCTGCTGATGGAAGATGAAAATGCTGGCCTGCCGCTGATTGGGCGTGTTGCTGCGGGTGAACCGCTGCTGGCACAAGAGCACATCGAGTGCCACTATCAGGTCGATCCGGCCATGTTCAAACCGCATGCAGACTTTCTGCTGCGCGTCATCGGTATGTCGATGAAAGACATCGGGATACTGGATGGTGACTTGCTTGCCGTGCATAAAACGCAAGAGGTGCGTAACGGCCAGCTGGTGGTGGCCCGCATTGAAGATGAAGTGACGGTTAAGCGCTTGAAGCGTCAAGGTAATACCGTAAAACTTCTGGCGGAAAATGAGGCTTTTTCTCCCATCGTGGTTGATTTGCGTGAGCAGAGCTTCAGTATTGAAGGGCTGGCCGTCGGTGTTATCCGCAACGGTGAGTGGAGCTAAACGCCGTTAGCCGACAGGGCGTTTCTTTCAGGTAAAGCCTTGTCGGTGACGTGATGCCCTCTCAGCTCAACGACCGGGTTTCGAATTCTTGATGGGCACAGTATGGTCGTGGTGACAGTGCCCATGTTCACGGCAATCAGCCACTTCCTGACAGGATTCGCACAGGCCGTGTGTCTCGACCACGCTGTGACGCAGCGATCGCAAATAAACAGCGCTGAAGTATGGCTATGCTCTTCAATGTGGTGACACATGACATAGCGGTTGGTCGATTCCACACGATGGATAAACCCTTGCTCCAGCAGAAAATCCAGTGCGCGATATACGGTAGGCGGTTTGGCTTGCGGTTCTGAGGCGCGCAGCAGATCCAACAGATCGTAAGCACTGACGCGCCGTGTTGCTGGGCCATCAGCCGAAGCACTTCGAGTCTCTGTGGCGTAAGGCGCACGTTGCGCTGTTGGCAAATACTTTCCGCCTGGGCAAGGAGTTTGTCTTGGTCGCTTGAATCCATTGGCCTGATCCTACCGCATGATGATGAACATGTTGTTCATCTTACCATGTAAGGTGCGGATCGCGCTGTGATAATCCATCAGTAGGTCGAATGCGCCTCAGGCCACCAGATCGATAAGCAGCGCGCGCAGCGGGGCTTTGGCGCGGATAGTCAGCTGTTTTTCCTGCTGAATGAAGGCGCCGTCTCCACACTGTAACATCGTTGCGTTCTCTTGCGGCGTCATGGCTTCCATCGCACCGTGAATCACCTGAAAATAGGCGCGGTTGCCGTTGAGCGTCAACGTGTGTTGTTCACCTTCGTCCAATTGCAGATGGTGTACCCAAACTTGTTGGCGAAGTTGCAGGCTGCCGTTTTCACCTTCCGGTGAGGCGAGCAGTTTGACTTTTGCATCGCATAGTGCAAGGCGTTGCAGAGCACTGTTTTCCCGTGACGGGCAGGCATTGAACCACAGTTGCAAACGTGTCAGCGGCGTTGTATCGCTAATGCTGTACTCGCTGTAGCTTACCGCAGGCTGTGCGGCCAATAACAGAACGTCGCCCGCCTTTGCGCGGATATGGCCCCCATTGCTGTCGCGATATTCCGCTTCACCTTGCAGCAGAATATTTAAAATATCGACCTGCGGTTAGGTGCGTGGCTGAAACGTCGAGCCTGGCTTGAGGACTTCCTGATTCAATACGCGCAGTGAGGCAAAGCCTAACAGCTCAGGATCGAAATAATGGCCGAAGGAGAAGGTGTAGCGCGCTTGCAGCCAGCCGTAGTCAGCTTGACCGCACTATTCCGCTGTTCTGCATATGATCATGGTTCTGCACCTCAAAAATTACACTAAACAAATAGTAATTGTATGGACGTTGGATTGTTAGCTAGTTAATCTGGTGGGTATATTCAAAATTCCTGAATGAGTGAATAAATGGCAAAAGAACGGGCATTAACGCTGGAAGCGCTGCGAGTGATGGACGCCATCGATCGCCTTGGCAGCTTTGCGGCGGCGGCTGATGAGCTGGGGCGCGTGCCGTCGGCGCTGAGCTATACCATGCAAAAGCTGGAAGAAGAACTCGACGTCGTGCTTTTTGATCGCTCAGGTCACCGCACTAAATTTACCAACGTGGAGCGCATGTTGCTCGAACGGGGAAGAATCCTGCTTGAAGCCGCCGATAAACTGACCACCGATGCGGAAGCGCTGGCGCGCGGCTGGGAAACCCATATCACTATCGTCGTTGAAGCGCTGATCCCTACTGAGAAACTGTTTCCCCTGCTGGATAAGCTGGCGCTGAAAGCCAATACCCAGGTGTCATTGCTGACCGAGGTGCTTGCCGGTGCCTGGGAGCGTTTAGAGCAGGAGCGGGCCGATATCGTGATTGCCCCTGATATGCACTTTCGCGCCTCTTCCGAAGTGAATACGCGCAAGCTATACACCATGAACAACGTTTACGTCGCCAGCCCGGATCACCCTATTCATCAGGAACCTGAGCCGCTGTCGGATGTGACGCGCATTAAATATCGCGGGATTGCCGTGGCGGATACCGCGTGTGAACGCCCGGTATTGGCCGTGCAACTGTTGGATAAGCAGCAGCGTTTAACGGTGAGTTCTATTGATAATAAACGCCGCGCGCTGTTGGCGGGATTGGGCGTTGCCACTATGCCTTATCCCATGGTCGCCAGGGATATTGCCGAAGGGCGCTTGCGGGTTGTCAGCCCGGAATATTCTATGGAGAGCCAGATTATCATGGCTTGGCGTCGTGACAGCATGGGTAAGGCAAAATCCTGGTTCTTGCGCGAATTGCCCAAAGCGCTGAACCAGGCTTGATGTGATGCTCGCGACTATCTTTTACTGATAATCCGTCCGCTGATTAAACCTGTCGCGCCCGTGCGGCGCGCTCAGGTCGTTTTCTGGCCCGATGGAAATAATGCCGTGCGGATTGATTGTACCGTGGCTGCGGTAGTAGTGATGGCGGATATGCGGAATGTTCACGGTATCTGCAATACCAGAGATTTGGTAAATATCTCGCAGGAAACCGAACAGATTCGGGTAGTCTGCCAGCCGACGCTTGTCACACTTGAAATGGGTATGATAAACCGGATCGAAATGTAGTAACGTGGTCCACAGACGAATATCCTCTTCAGTCAATGTGTTGCCTGTCAGGTAGCGCTGCTGTGCCAGACGGACTTCCAGCGAATCCAATGCCTCGAATACGCCATTGACCGCCTCATCATAGGCACTTTGTGAGGTCGCAAATCCCGCCTTGTATACCCCGTTATTGATGGTAGGGTAAATCCATTCGTTCAACGCATCAATCTGCATGCGCAGCGCCTCCGGGTAGTAATCGCCGGGCGTTGCACCAATGCCATCAAAAGCCGAATTGAACATGCGGATAATATCGGCGGATTCATTACTGACGATGGTATGGCGCGTTTTATCCCACAACGCGTCCGCTGTAATCGGCGTTGGCATGCAGATAGAGCTGATAGAGAAATTCATGCTGATAGAGCGAGTCACCGGTGGTGTCAGGAAAATCGATGCCAAAAGTCCAGCCATGATCCAGCATCAATTGATGCACCACGGATACACCGATGTGTTCCTGTAACCCTTTAAGCTGACGCATGATCAAGGTGCGGTGCGCCATCCGGGGTTATCCAGTGGCGAAACTGTGCAGTGGTACGTTTGAAGTGACCGCCTGTCTTGCTGGTGTCATACCAGGTATCGTGCCATACGCCATCGACTAGTTGTCCCATGGGTCCTCCATCATCAATGTAAAAACCAGGGCGCAGAGTACTGCGCCGCTGGTGCGAGAGGTTATGCCTGGTGTTGGCATCAAACTACGGTGTTACCACTTTTTATTCAAAATACGGTCGATGCTGAAAGCGCCTGGGCCCGTTACTGCCAGCAGCAGATAGCCGCCTGCAATGGTCAGGTTTTTCAGGAACATCAACTGGTTTACACCTTCGGCAAAGTTAGTGTGAAACAGCAGGGCGGTCAGCAGCGTGAATCCAGCGGTGAAAAGGGCTACCGTGCGAGTCAGAAGACCAAACAGCACCGCCAGGCCACCGCCCAGCTCCAGCAGAATGGTCAGCGGCAGCAGAAACGTCGGAACGCCCATGGCCTGCATGTATTGCGCGGTGCCCGCATAGGCATCACCCAGTTTGCCGTAACCTGCCACGATGGACAGGATTGGCATAAAGATGCGAGCGATAAGCAGCGCTGTATTTTCTAAATTTTTCATCATTTGTCTCTAAGGAAAAGGGGGCTGGCAACAAGTCTGTATGCCGCGCTACAGCAGGATATCTCTGGGGATATCATCTGCACATCCGGTATGGAGCAAATACTATGGGGGAAACGGTTTGGATTCCAGCGAGTTAAATTGTCTGTTTTTTTCAGAAAATCTGAATATGTGCGTGTGGCCCGAGATGTTTAGCGGGGCAACAGCGTTTTGCGCAGCAGCTTGAGTGTTGCCAGCAAGCCAATGCCGCGTCTGGCACAGCGAATCAGCCGGTTTGGGTGGCGTACGCCATACAGCACGGCAGCGCCAGAAGCGAGAAGCCAGTAGCGACGCCAGGCGATGATGCGCAGCCAGTCACCATCGTAGGGCGCTGTTTTTTCCAGCCACACTCGTCTTTCATAAATCACATCAATACTCTGCTGTTCTATTTGGCGTAACAGTCGGGCTTTTTCTTCCTGACGCTGCTGACGATTCATTTTTCCTCCTCTTCCAGCAACGCTCTGTCAGTGCGAAGCTCTTTACGCGTAGCTTTGAGCAGCGTGGCGGTGATCCAGGCCAATGCTAACAAACGGTATTCTGGCTCCAGACCCCAAATAATCAGTGCAATCAGGTTCATCAGGCCGAATGCAGAGAAAATAAGAGTGAGCCCGGTGAGCAGCAGCAGTTGGAACAGATGATTCTTTTCTTCTTCTAACTCAATGACAACCAGACGCAGGCGCGTTTCCACAATGCCGACAAGCAGCGTCAGGATACGCTGCGCTGAAGCAATAGCCCCGCTAGCGGGGCCCTGTCGTTGTTTTTCGGTCATAAAAGGTTACTGAACTCCCGTCAATCAGCGGCGTGCGAGCAGAATGCCCAGCACAACCCCTACCGCAGCACCGATACCCACGCCGGTCCACGGGTTATGCCGAACATAGTCATCCGCGTAATCCGCTGCTTCTTTGGTCTGGTTAACGATACGTTCGCCGGTTTCACTCAATCGTGAGCATGTGTCCTTCAATGCGCTTTCCGCTTTGCTGCGTAATTTTTCCAATTCCGCTTTGGATTTATCGCTTGAGGAGTTCAAGACTTCTTCCAGGGTATCCGCCAGTGATTTCAACTCGTTGAGCAACAATTCAGATTGTTGATCTTTAGTCATGATTAACTCCTTTTCGATAAATAAGGAGTATTAACTATAGCTCAACTTTTACGATTGGAATGGCGGAGTGGGACGAGATAATTCTGATAAGCTGCTGTAAGCGCTGGGTAATCCCATAGAATGCGCCCAACCCGGGTTGGTGAACATGGGCTGGGTGCGATCAAGACAAGCGAAATCTGATGGGTTATTGCCCACCGGCAGCGGCGATCTCCTGCTGGGCTGCATGCAACTCTTTCTGGGCTTCGGCGAGTTTGTCCTGACGTTTTTGAATCTTGTCCGCATCAGCGCCGGATTGTTGGCTTTCACGTAATTCCGCTTTTCTCTCCGCGACTTTGGCTTGTTTCTCCGCCAGATTTTGCTGGCGTTTAACGCGCAGGTCATCATCCTGACAGTACGTTTGCACATTACGCAGCGCCGTTTCCAGGCCTTGAATCTGGCCTGCGTTACGGTGCTGACGAACCTGCGCCAACTGCTGTTCGATATCATAGGCTTTGGCTGCACAGGTGCCTACTGGCGGCACTTTTGCGTCAGCGGCGTAGGCATTGATAGCGGCGAATTCCAGACTTGCGATAATAACTCCACGTAAAACGGCTACTTTTTTCATATCATCCTCACCCAAGTGTTGCGTTCTTTTGCGTCAGCTTTTACCGCCAGAAAGGAACGGGTTTAGGCGGCTGCTTAGTGATGATTTTTGCCTGCGGAAACGAGGACCGAAGTGCTTCACGCGCGGCAAAAGTTTGCTCCGATGACGCCAGTCTGACGATCAGGCTGTCCGGCGCAGGGGTAATGCTTTTGATGGCGATACCACGCTCATTAAGACGCTGGTAAACGTAAAAACCATCAGGGAGCGGCGCCCCCTGACGGTGAGGAAAAATGTGCAGCAGCGTTTCATCCTGTTGACGGCTCGGTGACTGGGTCAGCAGGATAATCGGCAGCATCACCAGAATCATCATGCGCCAGATAGCTTTCAGATAACGCCAACCGAATAACACGTTAGTTCCCTTTTTCTACATTGTCGGCGCGTTTCTTACGCCACAACACTAACAGTGAACCGAACAGACCGACGAACAATAACACCAGTGGCAACATCATCAGGCAAAACATCAACTCGTCTTCATACTTCATGAAAACCTGCGTCTTGCCTATCGCGAACCCGAGCGAAACCAGAATCAACACCCACAGCAGTCCGCTCATCCAGTTGAAAAACTGAAAGCGGGTATTGTCCAGCCCTGAAAGCCCGGCAATGGTAGGCAGCAGCGTGCGAACAAAGGCGAGAAATCGGCCAATCAGCAGCGCAGACAATCCATGACGATGGAACAACAGATGCGCACGCTGGTGATAGTGTGCGGGGAGATGAGAGAGCCAGCCTTGTAGTACTCGGGTATTCCCCAGCCAGTTACCTTGAATATAGCTCACCCAGCAACCAAGGCTGGCGGCGGTGGTAAGCAGTGCGATAGTGAATGCATAATTCATCGTGCCTTTGGCAACCAGCACGCCGACCAATACCAGCAGACTGTCTCCGGGCAGAAAGGCCGCGGGTAACAGACCATTTTCCAAAAACAGGATCATGAACAGAATAAAATAGAGCGTCCAAACTACTTTGGGGTCAGCGAGAATATCGAAATTTTGGTGCCAAAGCGCATTAACAAGTTCTTTAATTAATTCCATTCGGTATTCCTAACACAACAGCGTGCTACGTGGCCCATCGGCGATGAAATACACCGACTGCAAGGGTCATTATGTACACCGGCTCGCCATGGTGAGCGCTGTTAGAGTAGAACATACCGATGTTCACTATCTCATCCCCTTAATCCATTTTGCCCGACGAGCCTGCATTGTTGCGTTTTGGCGGCAGTAACGCGGGAAATACCGGATTAAGCGTTAAAAAGAGCTTCTAACTGTAACAAAAGCCTAAAGGTTGAGATAGGGAATTATCGCAGGAAAATGTGAGATTTATCGCTGCTGTTTGACAGAAAAGGTTTTTTTGCTGCCGATTTTACATTTTTTGACACAAACAGGTGTTTTCAGACGTTTTGGCCTCTGTTAAGTGACAGAGGCGGCAGGTTTTTTTGTTCGGGTGGTCAGGATTTGTGCACGGTGATTGGCTCAAGATGCATGACGGGATTTTCGGCAAACATATAGCGGTCAACGTTGAATTCAAAGTCATCGGCGGTGGCGCGAAACAGCATTTGCTTGGTGTTTTCCAGATGCTGCCACATCGCTAGCTTGGCGGCGTAGGGATCTTTGCGAATCAGCGCTTTAAGGATTTGATCGTGCTCTTCGCACCAGCTTTAAAAACGCCTGATAACCGGGGTTATCAGGCGTCAAAGCAGGTCTAGCTGTGAGACAGGCAGTGATTAATGCTGCTGTGCCGTCTCAAGCACTGCGGCTTGTTCTATCTCTACCGCTGGGCGGTTTTGCAGAATAACCCAGATCAGGATGGCACCCAGCACATCAAAGACTGCCAGCACCGCGAACAGCGGACCGAAGCCAATGGTGTCTGCCAATGCGCCAACCACCAGAGCGAACAGGGTGCTCGCCAGCCAGCCAGCGCCGCCGGTCAATCCGTTGGCGATAGCCACTTCGTTACGACCAAACACATCAGAAGAGAGCGTGATCAGCGCGCCGGACAGTGACTGGTGCGCAAATCCACCTACGCACAGCAGCGCGATGGCAACATAAGGGCTGGTGAACAGGCCGATAACCCCAGGGCCAATCATCAACACCGCACCCAGAGTCACCACCATTTTGCGCGAAACGATCAGGTTCACTTTGAAGTATTTCTGGAACAGCATGGGCATGTAACCACCCAATACGCAGCCCAGGTCAGCAAACAGCATTGGCAGCCAGGCGAACATGGCAATTTCTTTCAGGTTAAAGCAATAGACCTTGAACATGAACAGCGGAATCCAGGCGTTGATGGTGCCCCATGCCAGTTCAGCCAGGAAACGCGGTAACGCGATGCCCCAGAACTGACGGTTGCGCACGATCTGCCAGGCGGACATTTTCTTAACGTTATCAGCCTGATGCTGAGATTCCTGACCGCTCAGAATGTAATCGCGCTCTTCATCAGTCAGTTTTTTCTGGTCTTTCGGGTGTTTGTAAAATTCCAGCCAGCACAGAGCCCACACCATGCTCAAGGCACCGGTGATGATAAAGGCCATTTCCCAACTGTGCATTACGATGGCCCAAACTACCAACGGCGGCGCGATCATGGCGCCGATTGAGGAACCGACGTTGAAGTAACCTACGGCAACGGAACGCTCCTTGGCGGGGAACCATTCACTGCTCGCCTTCAGGCCCGCAGGGATCATGGCAGCTTCGGCCATGCCGACCAGACCACGTGAAATGGCCAGACCTTGCCAGCTGTTTGCCATTGCGGTACTGGCACAGAAAATGGCCCACAGGATAGCGAACATGGCGTAGCCGACTTTGGTGCCCAGCAGGTCCAGCACGTAACCGGCGATGGGCTGCATAACGGTATAGCAGGCGGAATAGGCAGCAATGATGTAGGAGTATTGCTGTGTCGTGATATGTAACTGATCTTGCAACGTCGGGGCGGCAACGGCGATAGCATTACGTGTCAGGTAACCGAGCACGGTGCCAATGGTCACCAGCCCGATCATGTACCAACGTAGCCCTTTGATTTTACGAATTTGTGTTTTCTCTCCGAGTCAAAAATATAACACCGTGCCATTAGCTGTGCTAACAACCGGTGTTGTGTTTAGCCAACAAGGTTGGCTAGCGCACCTCTCAGAAGGGCGCAATCGCAGGGTTCAGTTGCGGAGTAAGTTTGTGGCGTCATATGCGCTTACTTTTAGGAAGGCGGCAAGGCGCATCGATAAGGACGCCTTGCTCGCCTTTTACTCTCTTGAAACCTGCTTTTGATTTGGACCAGGATTTTTTCTCTTGGGAATAGAGATTGAATCCCGGTTCAAGACGGCGCTACAATAATTTGTCATACAACTTTAAAAGTTGAGTGACATCACAAAACCATTATATTTATGCGGAATTGCTAAAATTTGTTCGATATCGGCCTGTGTTGAGAGCTTTCTGCGCGGTGTCCTGACCAATTTGGCAGGCATGTGAATTTTTGCGATCATGACCTCACTAATGATATGAGATATCCAGCATAATTGGTGTGATATCTTTCAACAAAGGCCAATGTTGTGCCTGAGCGCACGGTGAGGAAGAAAAGTATGCCCCAGTTTCTTAGCGAAGATTTTCTGTTAGACAGCGAATTTGCTCGTCGTTTGTATAATGACTATGTAGCTGATCAGCCTATTTTTGATTACCATTAACACTTGCCGCCTGAACAGATTGCAGAAAACTACCGCTTTAAAAACCTGTATGACATCTGGTTAAAGGGTGATCACTACAAATGGCGTGCCATGCGTACTAACAGCGTGCCGGAGCGTCTTTGTACCGGTGATGCCAGCGACTGGGAGAAATTCTCCGCCTGGGCAGAAACCGTACCGCACACTATCGGTAACCAGTTGTACCACTGGACGCATCTAGAACTGCGCCGCCCGTTTGGTGTAACAGGTACGCTACTAGCACCGGGTACGGCGAAAGATATCTGGGATTGTTGCAACGCCCTGCTGGAGCGTGATGAATTTACCGCGCGCGGCACCATGCAGCAGATGAACGTGAAAATGGTCGGTACCACCGACCACCCGATTGACGATGTGCGTCATCACAAAGCCATCGCCGCTGATGGTAGCTTCAACGTCAAAGTGCTGCCGAGCTGGCGTCCGGATAAGGCTTTCAACATCGAGCTGGCCACCTTTAATGATTACATGGCGAAACAGGGTGAAGTGTCTGATACCGATATTCGTCGTTTCAGCGATTTGCAGGCCGCACTGACCAAGCGTCTGGATCACTTTGCCGCGCACGGCTGTAAAGTTTCTGACCACGCGCTGGACGTGGTGCTGTTTGCCGAAGCGGATGAAGCGAGGCTGGATGGCATTCTGTCTCGTCGTTTGGGCGGTGCCGCGCTGAGCGATCTGGAAGTGGCGCAGTTCAAAACTGCCGTACTGGTATGGCTGGGTGCGGAATATGCACGTCGCGGTTGGGTACAGCAGTACCATATTGGTGCGCTGCGTAACAACAACCTGCGCCAGTTTAAATTGCTGGGGCCAGACGTCGGTTTCGACTCCATCAATGACCGTCCGCTGGCACAAGAGTTGTCTCGTCTGCTGAGCAAGCAGAATGAAGAAAACCTGCTGCCGAAAACCATTCTGTACTACCTGAACCCGCGCGATAACGAAGTGCTGGGCACCATGATCGGTAACTTCCAAGGTGAAGGCATGCAGCGTCAAATGACACAGCTGGCGCAACTGGGCCTGCTGAGCCGCTTTGTGGGCATGTTGACCGACAGCCGCAGCTTCCTGTCTTACACTCGCCATGAGTATTTCCGTCGTATCCTGTGCCAGATGATCGGCCGCTGGGTAGAAGACGGCGAAGCGCCGGCAGACATCAATCTGTTGGGCGACATGGTGAAAAACATTTGTTTCGATAACGCTAAAAACTATTTCGCCATCGAATTATAAGACCGTGGGCGCGCGCAGGTGCGCGCGCCTTGACATTGTATCGTGGGCAAGGTGACAGGGCGGTAACAACCTGACCCCGATCGCACTTCCTGTCCTGAGGTAGCTTCTTAATGCAAACATTGAATCGTCGTGACTTCCCTGGTCGTCAACATCCTGATCGTATTATCCAATTCGGTGAGGGTAACTTTCTGCACGCGTTCGTTGACTGGCAGTTAGATTTGCTAAACGAACATACCGATCTGGATGCGGGTGTGGTGATCGTTCGTCCGATTGATACCGATTTTCCGCCTTCATTAGACACTCAGGATGGGCTGTACACCACGATCATTCTCGGTTTGAATGAGCAGGGCGAAGCAGTGCGTGAGCCGCGCCTGATCCGTTCTGGTAACCGTGAAATCAACATTTACCGTCAGTTTGACGAGTATCTGGCACTGGCACACGATGCCAACATTCGTTTCGTGTTCTCCAACACCACCGAAGCGGGCATCAGCTATCACGCCGACGATCGTTTGACGGATACCCCGCCGCGGTCAGCTATCCGGCTAAACTGACGCGCCTGCTGTTCGAGCGCTTTAACCACTTCAACGGTGCCGCCGACAAAGGCTGGGTGCTGTTGCCGTGTGAACTTATCGATTATAACGGCGTTGCACTGAAAGAACTGGTGCTGCGCTATGCCGCGCAGTGGGAGCTGCCGCAGGCCTTTGTTACCTGGATCAACGAAAACAAGACCTTCTGCTCCACGCTGGTTGACCGTATTGTGACGGGCTATCCGCGTGCCGAAGTGGAAGCGCTGCAACAGGAAATGGGCTACCAGGATACCTTATGGGATACCGCCGAGTACCTCTACCTGTTTGTGATTCAGGGGCCGCAATGGCTGGCTCAGGAACTGCGTCTTGACAAGCTGGACCTGAATATCCGCATCGTTGACGATATCAAACCGTACAAAGAGAGCAAAGTGGCGATTTTGAACGGTGCGCACACCGCGCTGGTGCCGGTTGACTTCCTGGCCGGTCTGGATACCGTGGGCGAATCCATGAATGACGCGCAAATCAGCAGCTTTGTGGAAAAAACCATTGCCGAAGAGATCGTTCCGGTGCTGGATTTGCCGCACGATGAGCTGACCTCTTTTGCCCAAGCGGTGCTGAGCCGTTTCCGTAACCCTTTTATTCAGCACCAGCTGTTATCCATTGCCCTGAACGGCATGACGAAATTCCGCACCCGCATTCTGCTGCAACTGCTGGCCTACCGTGAGCAGAAAGGGGCATTGCCGGCGCGTCTGACCTTTGCACTGGCGGCGCTGATCGCGTTCTATCGCGGCGATCGCGACGGTGAAGCCTATCCGTTGCAAGATGATGCGCACTGGCTGGAGCGCTTAGCACCTTGTGGCACGGCATCAACGATCGCACCACTTCGCTGCAAGCGCTGGTTACCACCGTGCTGAGCGATGCGGATCACTGGGAACAGGATCTGACTCAGGTGCCGGGATTGGTAGAACAGGTTACGCAGCAACTGCAAGCGATCGTCGATCGCGGCATGAGAGCGGCAGTAGAAGGGTATTGTTAATGGCTGAAGATTTATCGATGCAGAGCATCATCAAAATCCATGCGCTGGACAATGTGGCCGTTGCGTTGCGTGATGTTGCGCAAGGTGAAGCGGTAACCGCGGGTGGCGTCACGGTGACGCTGCCGCAGCCAGTGGCGCGCGGGCACAAATTTGCGCTTTATGACATCGCGCCGGGCGAGATGATCGTGAAGTACGGCTTGCCGATCGGCCATGCGTTAGTGGCGATTGCCTTCCTGGTGGGGATTACCGTATTTTTTCACCGTGACGATCGCAAATTTAAACTACAACTTTCCCTCTACAGCGTCATCATCGGTATCCATTTCTTTTTGATGGGGGCAAATGCCGCTGGCGCCAGTGCACTGCTGAATGCCGGGCGCACGGTGATTGCTACGCGCACCCACAATCTTGTTGTGATGTTTGCCTTTATTATCCTGACGCTGGTGCTCGGGCTTTCGGGTCTTAAACATGCGGTTGAGCTGCTGCCGATCATTGGTGCGCTGATCAGCACCAGTGGGTTGACGACACGCTGCGTCATTTGGTGCGCTACACTGTGCTGGGTAATACATAACGTATGGCTTGGTTCAATCGGCGGTTCGCTGATTGAAGGCACATTTTTGATTCTGAATGGCTACAACATCATTCGTTTTCGGCGCATGCAGAAACGTGGGCTGGACCCGTTCCGGGCTGAAACGCAATCTCGCTAATGTAGGTTTGCTCCGTTTTCCCTCACCTTCAGACAGAAGATGAGGGAAACGCGAGTGTGTTACAGCAGGTTCAGCCGCTCTTTCTCTTCCAGCTTGGCATCTTCCGCATTACACACTGCCGCCGTAAAGATGACGTCCGTCGAGGAGTTGACGGCGGTTTCCAGCGAGTTCTGAATTACCCCGATGATAAAGCTGACCGCGACCACTTGCATGGCAACGTCGTTGGCGATGCCAAACATGCTGCACGCCAGTGGGATTAACAGCAACGATCCCCCTGCAACGCCTGATGCACCACAGGCACAAATGGCGGCGACTACGCTGAGCAGCAGCGCGGTAGGCATATCAACGTGAATACCCAGCGTATGTGCGGCTGCCAGCGTCAGGATGGTGATGGTCACCGCCGCACCCGCCATATTGATGGTGGCTCCCAGCGGGATGGCGACGGAATAGGTGTCTTCGTCCAGATTCAGCTTACGACACAGCTCCATATTCACCGGGATGTTGGCGGCAGAGCTGCGGGTAAAAAAGGCGGTAATGCCGCTTTCACGCAGGCAGGTCAGCACCAGCGGATACGGGTTGCGGCGAATTTTCCATAATACAATCAGCGGATTGACGATAAACATCACGATCAGCATGCCGCCGACCAGCACGGTTAACAGATGAGCGTAACCCCACAGTGCGTCAAAGCCGGTTTCTGCCAGCGTAGAGGATACCAGGCCAAAAATCCCGAGCGGCGCAAAACGAATCACGGTTCGCACCAGCAGCGTCACCGCATCCGAGGCATCGTTGATAAAGGCTTTGGTGGACGGTGACGCGTGACGAAACGCGATACCAAGGCCGACGGCCCATACCAGGATGCCGATGTAGTTAGCGTTGATCAGCGCATGAATCGGGTTGGCGACCACGCTCATCAGTAACCCTTTCAGCACCTCAACAATACCCGTTGGCGGCACGATATCGGCAGATTGTGCGCTCAGGGTCAGCGCGGTGGGGAATAAAAAGCCCAACACCACCGCGATCAGCGCGGCGGAAAAGGTGCCGATAGCGTAGAGGATCAGGATCGGACGGATATTGGTTTTTTGCCCCTGCTGATGGTTGGTAATCGAGGCCATGACCAGAACCAGCACCAATACAGGCGCAACGGCTTTCAAGCCGCCGACAAACAGTGTGCCGAGCAGGCCGACAGCAAGAGCGGAGGAAGGGGACAACAATGCAAAGAGGATACCCAGAGCCAGCCCGACAACAATTTGCTGCACCAGGCTGCCTCGCGTTATATAGCGGAAAACAGCAGAGTATGTATTTTTCATAAAATTAACGGTATTCCCGTTCCGTAACCTAACAAGGGTTGTGTGGTAGCACGTTGCAGGATGAAAACCTCTGGGTAATGCAATGGGTTTTTTTTCATAACCTGTAACAAAGTGTTTGCGCAGAGCAGTATAGGGAAAAGAGGCATTAAAAAAAGCGATGGCACACGATTTTGTGCGGCGGGTCATTCACAAATCGCCTCCTTTACGGAGGCGATTTGCGGTTTAGCGAGCGGCGCGCTGATTCAACCACAGGTTAATCAGCAGCGTGATGGCCAGAATGCTGGCTACCACGCCCAGAGAGATAGCGATAGGAATATGGAACAGGTCGATCAGCATCATCTTGGTGCCGATAAATACCAGAATGACGGCCAGACCATACTTGAGCAGTGAGAACTTCTCCGCCACGCCAGCCAGCAGAAAATACATGGCGCGCAGGCCCAGAATGGCGAACAGGTTGGAGGTCAGCACAATGAACGGGTCGGTGGTAACCGCAAAAATGGCCGGGATACTGTCAACGGCAAAGATAACATCGCTGATCTCAACCAGAATCAAGACTAAAAACAGCGGGGTGGCATACAGAATACCGTTGCGCCGCAAGAAGAAGCGTTCGTTTTCGATGGTATCCGTCATCCGCAGATGGCCGCGAAGCCAGCGCACTAACGGCTTGTCGCCGAGATCGCCGCCATCATCTTTGGAGAACGCCATTTTCAGGCCCGTGAACAGCAGGAACGCGCCAAATACGTAGAGCAACCACTGGAACTGCGTAACTAGCCAACTGCCACCAAACACCATCAGCGTTCGCAGGATGATGGCACCCAGCACGCCATAAACCAGTACGCGGCGCTGATAGTGGGCGGGCACGCCGAAATAGCTGAACAGCATCAGCCAGACGAAGACGTTATCGACGGCGAGCGCTTTTTCGATCAGATAGCCGCTGAGGAAGGCGAGGGCTTGCGTGTTGGCGACTTCTACGCCGAGCGTGCCTTTCAGATACCACCAGAATCCGGCATTGAAGGCGAGCGACAGCGTAACCCAAATCAATGACCAGGCAGTAGCCTGGCAAAATGTCATGGTGGTGTCACCCTTGCGCCCTTGATAGAGCAGGTCTACCGCCAGCATGGCGATAACGATGACAGCGAAGCTGCCCCACAACCACGGCGTACCGATGGAGTTCATAACTGGTTCCTTGCAACAAAAATTAACACCGTCAGGCCTCATTTTTATCTGATTCGGTAGCAGGCCAGGTAAAAAAAAACGACATGTATCGGAAGACACAGGTCGTTTGGTCACTCGCGTTTCAAATGTCCCTCGCCTTCCGGCAAGGTCTCACTTACAACGCCAATGCGGAATGCTCATTGGTATTGCCCGATAACCGGAAGCATATCTCTACCTACTTTATAGCAAGCTTGACACATGACTTCGTAATGACGATTAATCGGCGGAAAAGTTACTCCCCTTTGCATCAGCAAAGATAGGTGAAAAGTCGATCCAGGTCAAATTCTGTGAACACTTTTTACCTGTTCCGTTATTGATCCTCAGAAAGTGTGTTGCTGTCGGCGGGGAACACTACTACGGTCTGGCGGCGAATTTCTGTTTGCAAGCGTGCTACGGTGAGTGAGCGTGCCAGAAAGGCGTGATTAACTTCATTCTGGGCGACCAGTGAGGCAAAGGTTTCCACTTCATACAGCATGCTGTTGATATGTTGCGATTGGGACAAATCGATTCGTTGACCGTTGCGCGGCACCAGGCTCACCTGCTGGCATTCCGACAGCCTGTCGATGACCAGCGACCCTTCTTCCCCCTGGATTTCACTGGGGATGGCGCTGTTGCTCACCTTGGAATGCGCGATAATCACGTCAAAATCCCCGTAATTCAGTACAACGCTGCCGTGTCCGTCCACGCCGCTTTCCAACAGGGTCGCACTGGCCCGAACGTTATGGGGATCGCCCCACAGGCTGACGGCGAATGCCAGGCAGTAGTAGCCAATATCCATGATGGAGCCGTTGGAAAACGCCGGATTGAAGGTGTTGGGGTTCTCTCCCGCCAGATAGGGCTGGTAACGGGAAGAATATTGGCAGTAATTCAGAAACACTTTACGCAGCCGACCAATGCGCGCCAGGCCCTGCGTCACCAAGGCGTAATTGGGCAAGCTCGCGGTTTTGAACGCTTCAAACAACACGACCTGATTGGCTTGTGCGCACGCGATCATTCTCTGCGCCTGGGCATGGTTTGACGCCAAGGGTTTTTCGCAGACCACATGTTTGCCATGTTCAAGAAACAGGATGGATTGTTCCGCATGCAGGCTATTTGGACTCGCGATGTAAACCGCATCAATCAGGTCGGACTGGGCGAGCGCCTCCAGAGAGGTGAAGCAGTGTTCAACCAGATAGTCCGTTTGAAATTGCTGTGCTTTTTCCTGCGAACGGGAGTAGATGGCGATCAATTTCATCTTACCGGTTTCATGTGCAGCATCAACAAACTGGCGCGTGATCTGACTGGTTCCTACAATAGCGAAACGAATCATGATGGATCGATGTTCCTGGCGAGAGCGTAAGAAAAACAGAGTAACATGATGTGGGCGCAAGGCAATCGTCGCGTCGCGGTTCTGCGTAGGGGAAAACCACGGCAACAGGACGTCACGCGCCCGGATTCGCCCTGACTGACGAAAAGCATTTACTGCTCCCCGACGTTACGGGGTACACTGCTCAACCTTTATGACGCGGGAGAGGCCGATGAGCCAATTGGAACTGGAAACGCGAACACTCACGTTGGTGCGTTATCCGAAAACGTCTGAGAATTCCACCTTACAAGCCTGGGAAGCGGCAGACGCATTTTTGCTTAACGAGATTGCTACCATGGAGCTTGCACCTGGGCCCGTTGTGATTCTGAACGACACATTCGGTGCACTGGCCTGTGGATTACAGGCGTATGAGCCGCTTTGCGTCAGCGACAGCTACCTGAGCCAACTGGCGACGCGGCATAACCTGTCGCTCAACGGCTTTGCGCCGGAATCCGTCGTGTTGCAAGACAGCCTGACGGCGTTACCTGACGCGCCATCGCTGGTGGTTATCAAGGTGCCAAAAACCCTGGCGATGCTGGAGCATCAGCTTCGTATGCTACGCTCGGTAGTCGCACCGCATACGCGAATTATTGCCGGCGCAAAGGCTCGCGATATTCATACTTCCACGTTGCAGTTGTTTGAAAAAATTATTGGCCCGACGCGGACTTCACTGGCGTGGAAAAAGGCGCGCCTGATTCACTGCGACGTGGCACAAATCAATGTAGCTAAGTATTCACCAACCGTTGAGTGGGAACTAGAGGGGTATGGTTACCGCATCCACAACCATGCCAACGTGTTCTCACGCGGTAGCCTGGACATCGGTACGCGCTTTTTTATGCAGCACCTGCCGCGTGATAGTGAAGGCAAAATGGTGGATTTAGGCTGCGGTAACGGGATTGTCGGGCTGGTGGCACTGGCGCAAAACCCGTCAGCGCTGGTCAGCTTTATTGATGAATCTCATATGGCGCTGGCTTCCAGCCGCATGAACGTGGAAATTAACTGTCCGCAAGATCTGCCGCGTGCCAGTTTTGTGGTGAATAATTCGCTGGCCAACATTGCCCCTGATTCGCTGCAAGCCGTGCTGTGTAATCCACCATTCCACCAGCAGCAGACCATCACCGACCATCTGGCCTGGAACATGTTCAGCGATGCGCGCCGCTGTTTAGCGCATGGTGGTGAGCTGCGTATCGTAGGCAATCGCCACCTCAACTACTACCCGAAGCTGAAACACCTGTTTGGCAACTGCGAACAGCTGGCGGGCAACAATAAGTTTGTGGTGCTGCACGCGGTGAAACTGGCATCGTCTCGCTGAACGGGGCTTGAGTCATCGGCTACAGCGTTAGCGCCAGCCGAGTGGCCTGATCGATGGCCCGCCGGGCATCCAGTTCGGCGGCGACATCCGCACCGCCAATCATATGCACGGCGCACCCGCTGGCCTGCAATGGCGCATAGAGCTCGCGCCGTGAATCCTGTCCTGCACAGACGATGATGGTATCGACGGCGATGCATCTCTCCTGACCCCCATGAATAATATGCAGCCCGGCATCGTCAATGTGCTGTATTGCACGCCGTCCATAAAGCTCACTCCGTGGCGCAGTAGTTGCGCCCGGTGTATCCATCCGGTGGTTTTGCCAAGATGCTCACCCAGTTTTCCTGCCTTGCGTTGCAGCAGCACGATTTCACGCTGATGCACTGCGCCAGTGGGTGCTCCGGCGGCGAGCGGTAATACGCCGCCCCGTTTATCGAGAGTACGATCGATACCCCATTCGGTATAGAAATCGGCTTGCGGGGGGGCGCTCAGATAATGGGCAACATCAACACCGATACCGCCTGCACCGATAATCGCCACCCGTTTGCAAACGGGAACCTTATCGCGCAGCACCTGTAAGTAGCTCACTACGCTTGGGTGATCAATGCCGGGAACCTCCGGCGTGCATGGTGTGATGCCACTCGCCAGGATAACCGTATCAAAGGTTTTAAGATCGTCGATCGTGGCTTTGGTGTTGAGGCGAACTAATACGTGAGTGAGCACCAACATACGGCGGTAATAGCGCAGCGTCTCCGTGAATTCCTGTTTGCCGGGGATTTGCCGGGCCAGATTAAACTGACCGCCGATGTTACTGTCCGCTTCGAACAACGTCACTGTATGGCCGCGCTGTGCCGCATTAATGGCAAAAGCAAGCCCTGCCGGACCAGCGCCGACAACGGCAATTCGTTGCGGTGTGTCTGTAGCGATTACCGGGAGCGTTGTTTCGTGGCAGGCGCGCGGGTTGACTAGACATGACGTTACCTTGCCGACAAAAATCCGATCGAGACAGGCCTGATTGCAGCCGATACAGGTATTAATCTCATCGCTGCGGCCCGTTTCTGCTTTCTCAAGCAAGTACGAATCCGCCAGAAAGGGGCGCGCCATGGAAACCATATCAGAGCAGCCCTGTGCCAGCATCTGTTCTGCCTGAGCCGGATCGTTGATGCGGTTGGTGGTGATAAGCGGTATGTTTACCTTGCCGATCAAACGCTGGGTCACCCAGCCAAAGACCGCGCGCGGCACCAGCGTTGCGATAGTCGGGATGCGTGCTTCGTGCCAGCCAATACCTGTGTTAAGCAACGTGACACCAGCGGCTTCCATCTCTTGAGCCAGGGTTTCTATCTCTTGCCATGAGGAGCCGGACTCTACCAGATCGAGCATGGACAGGCGATAGATGATAATAAAGAGTGGCCCGGTTGCACGGCGCACTGCACGCACAATCTCCAACGCGAAGCGGCGGCGGTTCTGTTGGTTACCACCCCAGTCATCATGCAGCTGGTTGGTGCGTTCGACCAGAAACTGATTAATCAGATACCCTTCAGAGCCCATGATTTCCACACCGTCATAGCCTGCCTGCTGGGCCAGCGACGCACAGCGCGCAAAATCAGCGATGGTGTGTAAAATCTCCTCCTGGGTCATGGCGTGGGGAAGGAAGGGGCTGATCGGTGCCTGAAGGGCGGACGGTGCAACGGGATCGGGTTGATAACTGTAGCGCCCGGCATGCAGAATTTGCAGCGCAATTTTCCCTCCCGCTTCATGCACCGCAGCGGTTATTGGGATATGGTGAGGTAACTGCTCTTCATGTTCAAGCGTCGCTCCGCCAGCGACCACGGCACCTTTGGCGTTGGGCGCAATACCGCCGGTAACAATCAGTGCTACACCGCCCTGCACGCGTTCTCGGTAAAATGCCGCCAACCGTTCAGTGCCCTGTGGATGTTCTTCCAAACCGGTATGCATTGAACCCATGATGACGCGGTTTTTTAACGTGGTGAAGCCCAAATTGAGGGGCGAAAAAAGCTTGGGGTAGGCGTGCATGATGCTCTCCACAGAAACCGCGCAAGAAACTAGTCTGATGAGTTTACTGTAGCGAGTGTTGAATAATATGTGAAATAAATGTTTATTTAATGTGATTTGTGTCATTCCCTGCGGCGACACTCGATAATCGGGGCGGTATGCCAGAAGGTTTGTTGTCCGTGCCAACAATCATTATAATTCGCGGGATCAGAGTGCTAAGGAATCGCTATGTGGGTGGATGAGTGGGAACCGGCGCTGGAAAGTGCGCTTACCGATTTGGAACGTTGTGTCAGGTTGCAGCAGCAAGGCTGGCGTCAGGATCTTGAAAGCTGGCAGCAGCAGCTCACGCAGGCCCAACAGCGGGAAGCGGAGCTGTGCGCGCAGATCGAAAAGTTAGTGATTCAGTTAAACTCTATGGATGCGTCGCCGGAAAGAAATCCCCTGGTGCAGCGCATTAAAATGATTGGCGCCTATATTGACGCCTTGGCGAAGGATGCCTCCGCCTTTAGTCGTTCACTTCCCTGATCGATTTGATTTGTCCTGTTTTTTCCATTGGTATTGGTGCTCGCTGAGCAAACGGCAGTCTTCTGCCGTTTGCATGACGCTGTGTGGCTTACAGTAGCGTCAGGGTTACGTCGATATTGCCGCGTGTGTCATTAGAATACGGGCACACGATATGGGCTTTTTCCACCAGTGCTTGCGCGGTTTCACGCGCCAACCCCGGCAGATTAATTTTCAATTCCACTTCAATAGCAAATCCGGTTGGTGCGGCACCGATGCTGACACTCCCCTCAATGGTGGTCGCCGCTGGCAGTGCAACTTTTTCTTTGCTGGCGACAAACTTCAGCGCACCAAGGAAACAGGCAGAGTAACCAGCGGCAAACAGCTGTTCCGGGTTAGTCCCTTCGCCACCGGCACCGCCCAGTTCGCGCGGTATCGTCAATTTGACGCTCAGTTGCTGATCAGAGGATTCGGCGCGGCCATCACGTCCGCCAGTGGCTTTTGCGTGAGCGACATACAGTACTTTTTCAATGGACATGGTGTAACCCATACAGGCTATTTTTTATCACGATATTAAATCGGGTGATATTTAAATAGTCGAAATAAAACGTCGAGATAAGCGGCCATCAAAGATTCTCGATCAGTCTGGCACGCAGGTATTCTAACTGCTGCTTCATCGCTTGCAGCGTGCTGTCATCACATTGTGTTGCACACCGCATGTTTTCCGGTATAGCACGCGCTTTTTGTTGCAATGTCCGGCCTTCTTCCGTCAACCGAATCAGCGCCTGACGTTCATCTTCCGCATTGCGCGTTCTGCTGAACAAACCAGATTGGTGCAATCGTTTGAGCAACGGCGTCAGCGTGGCGGAATCCAGATAAAGCTGCTCACCCAGTTCCGACACCGTAAGTCAGTCACGTTCCCACAACACCAGCATGACAAGATACTGGGGGTATGTGAGTGATAGTGCTGCCAGCTGTTTTCGATAGACTTTATTCATTGCCAGATTGGCTGAATAGAGTGCGAAACAGAGTTGTCCGTCAAGCTGATAGGCTTTCGCTGGCAATGATGTTGGTACTGTCTGCGTTTTCTTGTTCATGAAATACAATCTAGATAGATAAAAATTAAATAGCAAGCTATTTAAGTGCGAAAAACTTTTTTTGATAATGAATTGATTTTATTAATTTTATATTTTCATTGTTACCTAGATTAAGAGGGCCTTAACGTTTTCCTTGCAGGGTTTACATAGTTTCTCCGCATTCTCCACATTTGACGCAATTGTGGAGACGGAACTTGCAGAGATTTACCCTTACGCTAATTAACTCGAAGTTGCACTGTCTATACTCAACACCGTCTACATTGGCGTTTGGCGCGGCGGGTATTGCGCATGCGAACGATGCTCAAAAAGGCCACGGTCATGAAGCTCGTATGATGAAAGGTGAACGCGGTGGCCCTCGTGCCGGCATGCATGAAGAGTGGATTCTTAAAGATCTCAACCTGACCGAGGCGCAGAAAAAACAGGTTGGGGATATCATTCGCGATGCGCGCGATAACATGCGCAAAGTGATGCAGGATGAACACCGCGCAATGCGTGATGTGATTGCGGCAGACACGTTCGATATGGCGAAAGCCCAGGCGCAGGTCAATAAGCAGGATGAAATTCATAAAGCGCGGATGGTAAGCCGCCTGGAAACGCAGAACAAGATCTATAACATTCTGACGCCGGAGCAGAAAAAGCAGTTTAACGAAAATTTTGATAACCGCATTAATCACAAGATGACGGAACCCGCGGAGAAGGCTGCTGCTAAGTAATTCAGCCTTTCTCTTCTGACAACCGCCTTACTCACCGTGTAAGCCTGTTTATTGGGTAGCCGATGAGAAGGCGGTTTTTTTACGCCAAACGCTCACCGGCCAACGGTTAACGTGCGAGTAACGCAAGCCACTCATTATGGGTTAGCTTGCAGTAAAGCGGGCGTATGCGCGCCTGAACGAACTGCAAAATCGCCTGCTCGTCCATGGATTCGGCCCTAGACGGATAATCCCCCCAACCACTGTCATACAGTTGATAATAGAGGTTGTTCAGATAGTGTGCGGTCTTTGAAAAAAAACGTGGGCCAAAGTTGAAAAAATGCTGAGAAAACAGATATAAGCTCTCTTCTATACCCTTGGCGTTTGGGGTATTCAGTAAATGCCACATCTGTATCTTCAGCCAGACCAGCGCGCTGGCATCTGCGCTAGGCCTTTTTATCTTATTCTCATACAGATAGCGATCGAGATAACCGTTTATCTCGTCATAATCCAGCTTCGCGTCCAGGCAAAACGACGCAATGATAAGTAGTGTTTCGGAATCATTACCAAACAGCACTTCCTTTTCTGCCCAATCAATCAGCGCGTTATAGTGCTTCTCCCGGTGTAAAGGCTCAAGCAGGGGTTCAAACTCATACAGAGACAATAAATCCTGTAAGGTGTAGGGATAGGTTAATGCATCCATGCCATCATCCTTTTAAAATACGTCAATGACTCATCAGCGCGATGAGCGCAATCAATGCGGGAATTGCTTGAACATAGAGAATTTTCCGGCTCACGGTGAGGGCCCCGTATAGCCCGGCAACCAGAACGCAGGCTAGGAAAAAGATCTTAAATTGAAAACCTGCTTCGCCCAGCCATAATCCCCAGAGTAATCCAGCGGCTAAAAAACCATTGTACAAACCCTGATTCGCGGCCATTGTTTTGGTATCGCGAGCAAGATCAGCGTGGAGATTAAAGGCTTTACGACCAACGTGGGTGTTCCACAAGAACATTTCCAGTATTAGGATGTAAACATGTATCGCTGCAACAAGGGCAATTAGAATGTTTGCCAGCACAATCAAGCCTTATCGAAACCGTGATGTAGGGGAGTAAAGTATAGGTGAAGTGGGAGGTAATGAGTAAGTAATGTTTAACGTCTCGCCGAG
The DNA here is from genome assembly GCF_015762685.1 of Candidatus Symbiopectobacterium sp. 'North America'. Taxonomy (GTDB): domain Bacteria; phylum Pseudomonadota; class Gammaproteobacteria; order Enterobacterales; family Enterobacteriaceae; genus Symbiopectobacterium. Next base: position 124,930 of record NZ_PEHF01000031.1, read on the forward strand.
CGCTGGGCACACTTTGGTGCATGGTGAGCCATAAGTTTAATCACCCAGTCGATAAACACCCGAAGCTTGGCGCTTAAATACCGGTTTGGGGGAAAAGCCAGATAAAGTGGCATTGGACTAAATGCCCACTGTTCGAACAGCCGGTGCAATTCGCCACGCGTCTCATGCGCTTTTGCCATGTAGGTGGGCAACAAAATAATGCCAAGTCCTGCCAGGCCAGCGGCAAGATAGGCATTGCCATCATCGACGGCAAGCTGATAACGCCCTGTGATTCTGACCGTGTTGTCATCAAGGCTCGCTTCCAGTGCCGCCACCTTTCCGGTTTGTGAATTCAGATAACCGACCAGATAATGCGCTGATTGCTCCAGTTGATTGGGGTGGAGTGGTGTCCCCGTGCGAGCCAGATAATTCGGCGCGGCATAGGCTACGATCGTCAAATCTCCCACATGACGGGCAATAAGCGACTGTTCCGAGATACTGCCTCCGCGTATCACGCAGTCCACATTCTCCCTGACCATTTCTACCTTTCGATCGCTGGCACCGAGGTCAATCTGGATATCGGGATATTGCGCATAAAATTCAGGCAAGGCGGGCACCAGAATCAGACGAGCCAGTGGGCTGGGTACGTCAACGCGCAGCTTACCTCTGGGCGTTGTAACGGCATTGGAGAGGCTGGTTTCCGCATCATCCATCGCAGCAAGCAAACGGACGGCATGCTCGTAATACACCGCGCCATCGGCGGTAACATGCACCTTTCTGGTGGTTCTGTTCAGCAATTTAACGTGCAATCGGGTCTCGAGTTGTTGGATTAACTGCGTAACGATGGTCTTGTTCATCTGTAACGTTGCAGCGGCTTTGGTAAAGCTGCCCGACTCGACCACCCGAATAAAAGCCTGCATTGCGTCAAAGCGATCCATCTCGTTGCCTCATGCCTTTCTGATTGTTTGTATTTTACAAATAATGAAGCGGCGTTTTGCGCGTTTATCTAACCGCCACTATGCCCTTAGACTTCGGTTATACACAAGTCATCCATCTTGAAACGGGTTATTCAGAGGTATGTTATGGCAATGCGCGATGTGGTTTTTCCTGAAGGGCGGCAAGATCTCTATAACCGCAATCGGTATTCCCCGGCAGTGAGAGCCAACGGCTTTTTGTTTGTGTCAGGGCAGGTGGGCAGCCGGGAAGATGGTTCGCCTGAGCCGAATTTAAAAACACAGGTAAGACGGGCATTTGAGAATTTGAACGCGGTGTTGTTTGCCGCAGGCTGCACGTTTGAGGACGTTGTGGATGTGACCGTTTTTGTGGTCGATCCTGAATCAAACCTGGAAACCATCTGGATGTGTGGTACCGGAATTCTGGGGCGAAGCGCCTTATCCTGCCTTGACCGGGGTCGGCGTCTCTTGGCTCTCTGGCTTTCACTTTGAAATCAAGGTGATTGCCAAGTTGCCGTAAGTATTTGCACCGTGCTAATGCGGTGAGTCGGTAAAACGTCCAGCGACAGATTAGCGCCATTTGAGCTGCAACCAACAAAAAAGCCACCTCGCAAGAAGTGGCTTAATCATCTGATTTATCAGCTAAATTTTGGTGGCCCCTGTTGGGTTTGAACCAACGACCAAGCGATTATGAGTCGCCTGCTCTAACCACTGAGCTAAGGGGCCATGTAGGCGTGAATTATACGGTAACATGGCGGGGCAGGTCTAGAGCAACGTTGCCCGTATGCTGGTTTTGTATGCAGCCTAGCCCGTTGTTATCGTTATAATTACCATAAAAAATCTATGATCACCCCCGTTTTTTATGTCAGGTTTCTCATCAGGTCGATATGCCGTTCATGTCATCAATAATGTCATCAATAATCAGTCTTCGCAAAACCTGATGGGTA
>NZ_PEHF01000091.1 GCF_015762685.1 Candidatus Symbiopectobacterium sp. 'North America'
CGTTGAAAAGTCAACGTTAATTTTTCAATTTCGCGTTTAACTTTCCGACTGTTACCGCAACCGCATGTTGCTGTTGCTGTTGCTGTTGCTGTTGCTGTTGCTGTTGCTGTTGCTGTTGCTGTTGCTGTTGCTGTTGCTGTTGCTGTGTCAGTGGAGCCGCATTATAGACACTTCTCGCGCCCTGACAAGGGCTAATTTCAATTTTATTTCTGAGTGGATGTTTTTTCGGCGAATCGCATAGCAAACCAGCATAGATGACGCTATTTCATCCCAATCAGCCCATTTTATACTGCGTCGTAAATCCCATTTACCGATGAGCCACCGACTCGCGCATCACCAACTCAGGCGTTAATACCAGTACCGTTGGCTCGATTTCAGGATGTTCCAAACGGTATAACAGCGTATCCACCGCCAGTTCCCCCAATTCATCTTTAGGTTGATGAATGGTCGTTAACGGTGGAGACATATAACGCGCCAGTTCGATATCGTCATAACCCACCACGGCCATATCCCTTGGAATAGACAATCCCGCCCGATAGAGCGCGTGATAAACCCCAACCGCCATAGCATCGTTACTACAGAACACAGCATCCGTCCTTTGCGCCAACGACAGTAGTTTACGCATCGCTTGGTATCCGGTTTTAAACTCGAAATCCCCTAACACCACGTAGTCATCAGGAACGGGCAAACCTGCACACTGCATCGCCTGCCGATAGCCTAACAGTCGGTTATAGGCCGTTGTTTTATCTTGTGGACCAGCGATACAGGCGATATTGCGGTAACCGCTGTCGATCAGATGGCGGGTTGCAATATCTCCGCCAAGCAGAGAATTGTCCTTGATAACATCACTCACGCCTTCAAACGGCGACCAGTCCATCATCACCAGTGGAATTGACGGGTAACGGCTAACGGTTTCCGAGGAAGGGCGGTGGTTCTCGGTACACATCAGTAACAAGCCATCAACCCGCTTTTGCATCAAGGTCTCCAGGCTACGGTCCAGGCGGTTATGGTCGCCTTCGGTATTGCACAGGATCAGGCTATACCCGCGCTCATAGCAACTGCGCTCAACGCCACGCACCACTTCAGCATAAAACGGGTTACTACTTGCCGTTAGCAACATACCGATAGTTTGCGTCTGATTGATCTTCAAACTGCGCGCCAGCGCAGACGGTGAGTAGTTGAGAGCATCAACTGCCGCCAATACCCGCTCGCGCACCGTGTCACTAACAAAGCGATCATTATTGATTACATGTGAAACGGTTGACGTCGACACGCCCGCCAGGCGAGCAACATCCTTCATTGTGGCCACATATCACCCCTGGGAGTGTAAAAATGCGTCGATCTCATTGCGCCACGGCACAGAGGACTGAGCACCAGCGCGAGTTACCGCAATGGCAGCGGCAGCATGAGCAAATTTCACGGCGGCTTGCATCGGTTGATTTTCCAAAAGTGCAGTGACCAGCGCACCATTAAAGGTATCGCCCGCCGCAATCGTATCTACGGCCTGAACCTGAAAACCGGGAATACGCTGACCTTGCCCGTTTTCACTCAGCCATACGCCGCGACGACCCAATGTAATCAGCACGGTAGTAATACCTTTATTATGCAACAGTTGCGCAGCCTGTGCGGCATCTTGCTCGTTCTGCACGGTGACACCGGTCAGACGCTGCGCTTCCGTTTCATTCGGCGTAATCATATCCACCAGCGCCAGCAGCTCATCCGGCAAGTCACAGGCGGGAGCCGGGTTTAAAATTACACGCGTTTGGTGCTGGTGCGCCAACTGTGCAGCGGCAATAACGGTCTCCAACGGAGACTCGAGCTGCATTAATAAAGCAGAAGCATCAATGATTTTTTGATGGTGACGCGCCAAAACATCGGGAGTGATCGCCGCATTGGCACCCGCGTTAATGCCAATCATATTCTCAGCATCGCCATTCACAAAAATCAGCGCAACGCCCGTGGTTTCATCGGCAACGGTTTCAACAGCAGAAACGTCTATCTGATCACGAGACAACTGCTCGCGAATACGGGCACCAATATCATCCTCACCCACGCCAGCGATAAAGGCAATATCGGCACCACTGCGTCCGGCAGCGACCGCCTGATTGGCACCTTTACCACCAAAAGCGACCTGATATTGCTTACCGATCACCGTTTCGCCCGGTTGAGGGAAGTGTGTCAGATTGAGGATATGATCGGCATTAATACTGCCCAACACCACGAGTTTGCCCGTTTTCATAAAATCGCCCCAAAAGTGATTAAAAGCGCCGCCTTGTTCCGGCGGCGCTGCTTGTCGTTGTTATGCGTTATTCTTTAGCAACCAGTTTTAGATCAACCGGGATAATCGCCTGTACCTTTTCACCTTTGATGACCTTATCAGCGGTTTGCACGCCAATTTCACCGATTTTTTCAGGACGTTGTGCAACAGTGGCAGCCAATTTCCCGCCCTCTACGGCTTTTACGCCATCCTGCGTGCCATCAAAACCAACCACCATGACATCTGTTTTACCCGCAGTTTGCAGAGCACGCAGCGCACCCAGTGCCATTTCATCGTTTTGTGCAAACACGGCTTTTACATCAGGGTGTGCGGTGAGCAGGTTCTGCATCACGTTCAGCCCTTTGGTACGATCGAAATCAGCAGGCTGGCTGGCCAGCATGACAAATTTGTTTTTCTCAGCGGATTTCATAAAACCGGCTTCGCGTTCACGGGCAGCAGAGGTTCCGGCAATACCTTCCAACTGAATCACCTTGGCACCCTCACCCAATTTTTTCGCGATGAAATCGCCAGCAACTTTGCCACCGAAGGCATTATCAGACGCCACGTGGCTTACCACCGTGCCGCTGCCCGCTACGCGGTCCAGGGTAATCACCGGAATGTTGGCCTGATTCGCCAGTTTCACCGCGTTACCTACAGCATCAGAGTCTGTCGGGTTGATGAGTAGCAGTTTGGTACCGCGCACGGTCAGATCCTGAACGTTGGAGAGCTCTTTTGCCGAGTTGTTTTGCGAATCCAACACCACCAGGTTGTAGCCCAATTTATCAGCTTCTTTTTGCGCGCCGTCTTTCAGTGACACGAAGAACGGGTTATTCAAGGTAGAAACCACCAATGCTATCGACTCTTTCGCCAGCGCATTGGCGCTCACCATGGCACTTAATGCAACAGCAGAAACCAGCGTAGCCAGTTTTTTCATATTCATAATACAATTCCTATGCGTGAGAATGAAGGTTATTTACTGCTTTTGTTATCTACCAAAACCGCCAGCAAAATAACGGCTGCCTTAACGATCATTTGGTAGTAAGAAGAAAGACCTAACAGATTCAGTCCATTGTTGAGGAACCCAAGAATCAGCGCGCCAATGAGAGTGCCGACAATGCGCCCTTTACCGCCCGCCAAACTGGTCCCTCCCAGCACCACTGCCGCAATCGCATCCAGTTCATACCCCGTGCCTGCCGTTGGTTGTGCCGATGACAAACGCGCGACTTCGATAATCCCAGCCAATGCGGATAACAACCCACATAAGGCGTAGACGATAATCTTGACTTTATCGACTCTGATGCCCGACAAGCGGGTTGCCGCTTCATTGCCGCCCAACGCATAGATATAGCGCCCGAGCCGCGTGTGGTGCAGCATGTACCAGGCAGCGATAAAAACGATAACCATCAACCAGATCGGTGTAGGAATCCCCAGAGGGCGACCAATGCCAAACCAGCCAAAAGTATCGGCAACGTCAGAAAAACCGGTGTTTATTGGGCTGCCGTTGGTGTACACCATGGTGACGCCGCGCAGCAGCAACATCATCACCAGCGTGGCGATAAACGCCTGCACCTTTCCTTTCGCGACAATCACGCCAGTGCCCGCCCCGATTGCCGCACCGAGCGCCAACGCGCCAAACACCGCCAACAGCGCATTCACTTCCAGGCCAACAATCGATGCCGCCACCGCGCCAGTCAGCGCCAACAATGACCCGACCGACAAATCGATACCCGAGGTCAGAATCACCAGCGTCATCCCTACCGCCATGATGGCGTTCACCGATGTCTGTTGCAGGATATTGAACAGGTTGTTGACCGTGAAAAAGTTAGGGCTCATAGACGAAACCACTGCGATCAGGATCAGCAGGGCAATCAGCGACTTTTGCTCCAACAGCCACTCTTTACTGAACCAGCGCTTTGCCGTGATAGATTCGGAACTCACGTCTGACTTACTCCTGCTTTACGCTATATTGCTTGCCAACCGCCGCCGCCATCAGCACTTCCTGAGTGGCCTGCTCAATGGAGAATTCACCGCTCAAACGGCCTTCATGCATCACCAAAATACGATCGCTCATACCGATTACTTCCGGCATTTCCGATGACACCAAAATGATGCTGAGGCCTTCTTCTTTGAACTGGTTGATTAACTGGTAGATCTCTTTTTTGGCCCCCACATCGACGCCGCGCGTAGGTTCATCGAGGATCAGCACTTTCAGCCGCGTCATCAGCCCGCGAGCAATCGCGACCTTCTGCTGATTTCCGCCGGACAACAGGCCAATGGGCTGTGCCATTGAGGGAGTTTTAATATTGAATAAACGGATAAAATCACTGACCGCGGTGCGTTCGTCTTCATGTTTGAGTGCGCCAAAGCCACGGCTGAAATAACTCAATGCCGTCAGCGACATGTTCTCTTTGACGGACATCCCCAACACCAGGCCATCGCGTTTGCGATCTTCGGAGATATAAACGATGCCGTTTGCCAGCCCATCCTGCGGACTGCGCGTCACCACCTCACGGCCATCAAGCGCCACATCACCGCGCGTGCGGGGAAGTGCGCCATACAGGATCTTCATCAGTTCGGTACGCCCTGCGCCCATCAGGCCGGACACACCAAGAATTTCCCCCTGCCGCAGCGTAAAACTGACGCCTTCAACACCCGGCCCCGTCAGGTCTGTAACGCTCAAGCGAATATCGCCCGGCACGGTATTCAACCGAGGGTACTGCTCTTCCAGCTTACGCCCCACCATCATTTCAATGAGCTGCTCTTCATGCAGCTGGTTGACCGGGAGCTCACCGATAAACTGGCCGTCACGCAGCACGGTCACGTCATCACAAATCTCGAAGATCTCTTTCAGGCGGTGGGAGATATAGGCGATACCGCAGCCCTGTGCGGTCAGTTCCTTAATCACGGTAAATAAGGACGCGGTTTCGGTATCCGTCAGTACATCCGTGGGCTCATCCATGATGATCACTTTGGATTCAAAACTCAGCACCTTGGCAATTTCGACCATTTTCTGGTCACCAATGGACAACTCGCCGACCAGTCGGCGGCTGTTGTAACGCAGGTTGAGCTTTTTCAGCAGTTTATCGGCTTCGGCGTACATCTTTTGCCAATCAATGCGCCCCAAGACTCCGGTAAACTCACGGCCAAGAAAAATATTTTCGGCAATCGTCAGTTGAGGAATCAGGTTGAGTTCCTGGTGAATAATACCGATACGCGCGTGCTGCGATGATTTTAGCCCGTTAAAGGCAACCTCCTGCCCGAGAAAGCGAACATGACCGGCATCTTTGCGGTAAATACCGGTGAGCACCTTCATCAGCGTTGATTTCCCGGCACCGTTCTCCCCCACCAGCGCCATCACCTTGCCGGGATAGACATTCAGGGCAGCACCGGACAGCGCTTTTACACCGGGAAAGGTTTTTACTATTCCCTGCAACTGTAATAAAGGTTCCATCTCGGCCTCAGAAGGTTACGCCAGCACACAAAATATATTGGCATAGGGCGAGCATTCACCGCTGCGAAAAACGGCCCTGCTCTGCCCGCTTTGCGTCTTGAATGCCTCATGACTGACATAGTGCAACGCAATGGTGTTTCCCTGGTGTTGTTCAAGCTGTTGCAAATGCTCACGAATAGCTTCATGGAGCACTGGGTTCTTCTCGATAATCTCTTGCGCAACAATCGCCGCTTCTACCTGCATCTCCTGCGTAATCACGCTCAGCACCTGTATATAGGCACATTGTGTGTTAACGCCAGATCTACACGGGCGGTGGTGGCAGGGATGGGTAACCCTGCATCACACACCACCACTTGGTCAGTGTGTCCAAGTCGGGCAATCACGCTCGAGACTTCGGAATTGAGTAATACGCCTTTTTTTATTATGTCACTCGTTTTGATAACGACAGCGAAACGTTTCGCTATCACAAAAAAGAGATATAAGAAAAACATTAGGTTAGAAAATAGCCGCTGACCACCGGTGTCGGAAGATTGATCGTTATCACAAATGAAAAAACAATGAAACAATATAATTAATTTATTAAAATATTGTTTCTTTTTTCGCATGATTTACCTCACTTCCTAAAGCTCACATCACCATACTCACAATTTAAACAATAACGGCACTCTGACGCCTGCCGAAAAAACTCTGGTTTGTTAACAAGGACTCTAACGATGAAAAACATATCCCTCTCTTTGGCAACCCTATGCTGTATGGCTGCACTCACCGCTCAGGCGCACAGCGCCGATCGTTTGACGATCGTAAAACAGTATGCCGATATCGTCTTAGATAAAGCGGGAGACCATTATCACAGCACGCAGCCTTCACCGTTATTGGCGAGCGGTGTCGATCCGCGCACCGGTAAACAGCTTGAGTGAGTTTTCCCCGATGGGCGCACAGCGGTACTCTACAATTTTTCCGCTCAGCAAAACTTTATGCGCGTATTGGTTGGCCTCTCTAACCTGACGGGCGATGAGCGTTATTAACAGCGCGCCAAAACCAGCGTGCGTTACTATTTCGATCGCTATCAGGATAAAAGCGGTCTGCTGATTTGGGGGAACACCGTTTTGTCGATTTGAAAACGCTACAGCCCGAAGGCCCCAGTGAAAAAGAGTTGGTGCATGAGCTGAAAAATGCCTACCCCTACTACGAATTGATGTTTGCCGTGGATAAACCGGCGACGGTTCGCTTCATTCGCGCATTCTGGAATGCCCACGTTTATGACTGGCAAATCCTGGAAACCAGCCGCCACGGTCAGTACGGTAAGGAGATCGGTAAACTGTGGGACAACAGCTTTACCCAGCAACCGCCTTTCTTCGCCACCAAAGGGCTGAGTTTTCTTAACGCCGGTAATGACCTGATCTATTCCGCATCCCTGCTCTATAAAAACAACCATGAAGCCGGCGCGCTGGTATGGGCAAAACGGCTGGCGGAGCAGTATGTGTTGCCGCTCGATAAAAAAACTGGCCTCGGCGTTTACCAGTTCACCCAGGCATTAAAACGCGCTGAAACCAGCGATGACAGCGATACCAACTCCAAATACGGTGACCGTGCTCAACGTCAGTTCGGACCAGAGTTTGGGCCTGCTGCATTGGAAGGCAACATGATGTTGAAGGGGCGCACCAGCACGCTCTATTCCGAAAATGCGCTGATGCAGTTACAACTGGCGAAAGATCTCGGTAAAGACGGCGACGATATCAAGAAATGGACGCTGGACGGCCTGAAAGCGTTTGCCAAATACGCCTATGACGAAAGCAACAACACTTTCCGTCCGATGCTGGCCAACGGCACCGATCTTTCCAACTACACGCTGCCGCGCGATGGGTACTACGGTAAGAAAGGTACGGTGCTGAAAGCCTACCCAGCCAGCAGTGATTTCCTGTTGTCCTACGCCCGCGCTTACACGCTGGAGAAGGATGCCGATTTGTGGAAAGTGGCACGCGGTATCGCCAAGGGGTTGGATCTGGGGGATATAGGATCAGCACCGGGTAAAGGCGTCAGCGTCAATGTCAGCACCAAGAACAGCGACCCGTATGCTATTTTTGCGCTGATCGATCTGTGGCAGGCAACGCAGGATAAAACCTACCTGACGGTGGCCGACAACATTGTCAGCAATAATCTGCACAACGGCTTCTTTATGAACTCCGCCAAATATCAATATGCATCCATTGATAGCATCGATCCTTACGCACTGCTGGCACTGGAAGCCACACTGAAGAACAAACCGCAGGCCGTTGCCCCGTTCCTCAACGGCTCCGGCTTCACCGAAGGGGCTTATCGCATGCCGGACGGCAGCCCCCGCGTCTCCACCCGTGATGATGAGCTGTTTGCCCTGAAGGAAGGGGAAACCTTAAAACCGAACGGTAAATAGAACGGTAAATAATTACCAAAAATGACGCCCTCTTTTTTGAGGGCGTCATACACTAAATTTCTACCTGAATCCCCAGCTCTATCAGCCGGTTCGGCGGTATCTCAAACTGATCGGTCGCGCGCAACGCATTACGACTCAGCATCATAAACACCTTGCCGCGCACGCGCAGATACCAGGGCCGTTTGCCCATGGTCAGCGACTCATTGGACATGAAAAACGATGTTTCCATCATTTGGCAAGCTAGCCCCTCCTGCCAACAGCGGTGAAACACCTCTTCCACGTTGGGCGTTTCCCGCCAGCCGTAGTTGGCAATCACGCGCCAAAAGGTCGGGGAAAGCTGTTCAACCGTAAGGTGCTGCACATTATGCACATAGGAAACCGCTTCGGTACGCATGGTCAGCAGCACCACCCTTTCATGCAACACTTTGTTGTGTTTGAGATTATGCAGTAATGCAAACGGGATGACGTGCGTCACGCGCGCGAGATAGACCGCCGTACCCGGCACCCGCACCGGCTGGTTTTTTTCGAGTGAGGCAATCATCGCATCCAGTGAATTACCATGCTCATGCAAACGACGCAGCAAACGGAAACGCTCGCTTTTCCAGGTCGTCATAATGGTGAACATGATTAATCCCAGCGCCAGCGGCAACCAGCCGCCGGAAAGGATATTGACCACGTTGGCAAGAAACGGCGGGATATCAATCAACAACATCGCCACCAGCAGCAGCCAGTTTATCGCTGGAATATAAATCTGCTCGGATTCCATGTCTGATGTATGCACAATGCGCATCGGCGGCAGATACCCCAAACGCACCTCCTGGCGCGTCAGCGAGAATACGCCCGAGATAACGGCCTGAGAGGCGATGATGGTCGCCAGCGTTGCCAGGATCAGCAGCGGAATCAAAGCCCAATCGCGAGCCAGCAAAAAGAAGGGGTTTTTGATGGCTTCCGGGTTACACAGCAGTAACGCACCCTGACCAAAATAATTGAGCACCAATGACGGCAACACCACGGTAAACCACGCCAGGCGAATAGGGAATTTACCAAAATGCCCCATATCCGCGTAGAGCGCCTCCACCCCAGTGATCGCCAGCACCACAGCACCCAGCGCGAAGAAAGAGATAAACTTGTACTCTATAAAGAAACGCACGGCGTAAACCGGGTTCAATGCCTGAAGCACTTGCGACGTGTCCATGATGCTGCGCACTCCCAGTACCGCCAGTGTTAAAAACCAAATCAGCATCACTGGCGCAAACAGCTTACCCACACTGCTGGTACCGTGTTTCTGAATGGCAAACAGCAAGGTCAGCACAATCACCGACAGCGGCACGATGTAGCTATCCAACTCGGGGGCAGCAATCTCAATCCCTTCCATTGCTGAAAGCACCGACATCGCCGGGGTGATCACCACTTCGCCATAAAAAAACCCGCCGCCAATCAGCCCCATGATCACCACGATGGATGTCATGCGATCGCTGGTGTGGCGTCCGGCCAGTGACATCAGGGTCAAAATCCCCCCTTCTCCGGCGTTGTCGGCTCGCATCACATAGGAGAGATACTTGAGCGACAACACCAGCACCAGCAACCAGAAGATCAGCGAGAGAAAACCAAATACTGAATGCTGCTCGACGCCAAACCCAAACTGTCCGGAAAGGCATTCCCTTAATGTATAAAGTGGGCTGGTGACGATATCCCCGTACACCACGCCAATAGCTGCCAAGGTAATGGCAGGAAGCGATTGCTTATGCTCTGAGCTCATAGCGCCTATCTTCTGTTTTCACTTTGCGACTTCCGCTGTTTTCACTGCGTAGAGAGCAACGCGTTTTTCGTAGACTTAGCCCGAAAGCGCACAGTATGCATATATTCATGCAAAAACCTATCCCTTCACTCCGTATCGAAACATCCAGAAATAAACTGGTTTATTGATTAATATAGCCAAAAATGGCAATAATCGATGGAGATACGATTAAAAAAAATCTGTGATCTGCCGTATATTATTGCATCATCGTTGATGACTTTATCGCTTGCCACCCTGTTTTGCGTCATCAGAGTAAAAACGGATCTCTTATGCTTCAATCAGCCTCTTTGGCCGATCGTATTACACACCTCAGCCAAGCCCTTGAACACGGCCTGTATGAACGTCAGCACGCTATTCGCCTGTGCCTGCTCGCCGCGCTCAGCGGCGAAAGCGTGTTTTTGCTGGGGCCGCTGGGCATCGCCAAGAGCATGATCGCGCGTCGCCTGAAGTTCGCGTTTCGTGACGCCCGCGCTTTCGAATACCTGATGACACGCTTCTCTACCCCGGAAGAGGTGTTTGGCCCGCTGTCGATTCAGGCGCTAAAAGATGAAGGGCGTTATCAGCGTCTTACCGGCGGCTACTTGCCGGAGGCAGAAATCGTTTTTCTGGATGAAATCTGGAAAGCCGGCCCGGCCATTCTCAATACCCTGCTGACAGCCATCAATGAGCGGCGCTTTCGCAACGGCAGCCATGAAGAAACCATCCCCATGCGGCTGCTGGTAACGGCCTCCAATGAACTGCCTGAATCAGACAGCAGCTTAGAAGCACTCTATGACCGCATGCTTATTCGCCAGTGGCTGGATAAAGTGCAAGAAAAACAAAACTTCCGTGCATTTTTGACGCACACCGGTAGCGATCGCGACAACCCAGTGCCGCTGTCACTGAGCGTCAGTGACGAAGAGTACCAGTCATGGCAAAGCGCCATCGATCGCATCGCCTTGCCGGATGCCTGCTTTGAACTGATTTACGCACTGCGCCAACAGTTGAATACCACCGACAACGCGCCGTACGTTTCCGATCGACGCTGGAAGAAAGCGCTGCGACTGCTGCAAGCCTGTGCGTTTTTCTCTGGCCGTGAAAGCATTGTTCCGCTTGATATCATCTTGCTGAAAGATTGCCTGTGGCATGACAGGGATTCACAAACGCTGGTGGAACAGCACACCGAGCAGCTCATCACCGCACACGCCTATCAGCAACAGGCACTGCTGTTCCGCTTGCAGCAGTTAAACGTGAAACGGCAGCAATATCAGCAGCAAGAAAGCGAGTTGCAGGCTATCACTGTCGAAAAACAGGGGGCATTCCTCAGCCGTAAAGCCCTCTACCTGCTGCCAGACGCCCTGAGTAAAGAGACGCTAACCGTGGTGTTGCAGCGCCCGCTGGTACTGAATAATATTGATGTGACACATATTGTGTTAGAAAAAAACGCCTTGCAGTCATGGCTGCAAAAAGGCGGAGAAGGCGAAATCAGGGGAAAACTCAACGGCATCGGGTTTACCCAGCACCTCGACATGTACGTGGATGACCACCTTCATCTTGCGGTGCGCGATATCAGCCTACAGACCACTATTCTTTCTTTACCTGAAAAACGAGACTGTACCTTACCGACAGAACTTACTGATGAATATGAGAAATTACGTCAACAACTGCGCGAGCAGCAACGTCTGTTTCACCACCATCAGCCGTGTTTGTTCATCCCTGCTGACTGGCTGGCAAAAATAGAAGATAGCCTGCAACAGGTCGACGAACAGATACAGCTCTCGTTACAGGATTGATCAAATGTTGACGTTGGAATCGCTGGAAATGCTGTTGTCCATTGACGAAAACGAGCTCTTGGACGACCTGGTTCTCGCGCTGTTGGCGACGCCGCAGCTTGCGGCCTTTCTTGAACAGCACCGGAGAATGAAAGCGGCGCTGCTGCACGATCTGCCCGAATGGAAAGCGTCACTCAAACAGCGCCTGCGTGCAACCGTGGCACCCGCCGATCTGGAGCGGGAATTTACCTGCTATCAAAATACCCAGACCATCGACAATCTGACCTTTCAGTCACGTATTCCCCGTATCGTTGATACGCTACAAACGGTGGACTCGCCTTTTCTTTCTCAGGCCAACAAGCTGATCGCTCAGACAGAACCGACGCTTGGGCAGCGGTTTAGCAACGCCTTCCACGCTTTGTTCTTGCAGCGCTGGAAAATGAGCCTCTCTTTGCAAACGGTCTCCTTGCACCATCAATTGATGGAGGCAGAAAAAGAGATCCTGCTCGATGAATTACAGCAGCGGCTAACGCTGACCGGCAAACTGGAAGCCGTTCTGGCGGAGAACTAGACAGCCGCCGGACGATTATGGGATCTCAGCGCGGGAAAATTGATAAAAACCGAGCAGCAAACCCTGATTAACTTCTGCGACTTTCTACAAAAGCAGCCTTCATTGCAGCGCCTGGCCGAGCGTTTAGGTCGCAGCCGGGAGACCAAATCCATTCTCTCCACTGAAGCACCGCGCGAAGCGTTCCGCGTGATGGTTCGTGAACCGGATACGGTGCCAGAGCAAGTGGATGGCATCCATCAAAGCGATGATATTCTGCACCTGCTCCCCGCCGAATTGGCCGACATGAGCATCAAAGAGCTGGAATATGAATTCTATCGTCGCTTGTTGGAACGGCGGTTGTTGACCTATCGGTTACAGGGGGAAAGCTTGCACGAAAAGGTAATAGAGTGCCCGGTTTCACATCAGCAAAACGAACAGCAGCCCAGAGGCCCTTTTATTGTTTGTGTAGATACTTCAGGGTCGATGGGCGGTTTCAATGAACGCTGCGCCAAAGCCTTCTGCCTGGCACTCATGCGCATCGCCCTTGCCGATAATCGCCGCTGCTACATTATGCTGTTTGCCACCGACATCGTGCGCTACGAGCTGACTGCCGTCACCGGTATCGAACAGGCCACGCGCTTTCTTGGTCAATCATTTCGTGGCGGCACCGATATGGCAGCCTGTATGTCAGCGCTGCTGGACAAACTGGAAGATGATGTGTGGCACGATGCCGATGCGGTTATGATTTCTGATTTTATCGCACAGCGCTTGTCTGAAGAGACAGTGCAACGCGTGCGGCAACGACATCACCATCGTTTTCATGCCGTTGCGATGTCACAGCATGGAAAAACCAGCATCCTGCACATTTTCGACCATATCTGGCACGTGGATACCGGGTTAAAAGGACGTTTACTGCGGCGATTGCGCCACGCCTGAGCGTAGCGCTTCTACAGCAATTACAGCAATGCAGGCACGGATTCTCTGACCGGCTGTGGCCATACACCGCACTGCACCTGACCAATGTGCGCCAGTTGCAGTAGCAGCACCGCCACCAATGGTTTGCGGCATGTCACCACGCATCAGCGCCTGATGCCACTCCAGTGCCAGACGATCGACATCCCCCGTCAGCGTCAATTGACGTTGGAGCGCCTCAGCATCGACACAAATCCCCATGGAAGAGAGCTCGAAAGCATCGTTTAACGCCGGGTTCCACACCAGGATATCATCGTTCAACCCTTTCAGACCCTGTTCACCCGCTGACGACCAGTCATCATAATCCGGCGCACGCACATCATGACGCTCACCGTGAGACAATGCCCCGCCAATGCCTATTAGGAGTACGGCACCCAGCTCTTTGGCGATGGCACGTTCGCGCCCTTTGGAATCCAGTTCAGGATAACGCTTGAGCAGCGTATCGCTGTAAACAAAATGAATGGTTTCCGGCAGGAAAGGGGCCAGACCAAACTTGCTGCTAACCTCGGCTTCGGTGCTTTTTATTGCCTGATAAATATTGTTAACGGTGGATTTCAAATAACCGATGGAACGCTCGCCATCCCCCATTACGCGTTCCCAATCCCACTGATCGACATAAACAGAGTGGATCGGGCTCAAGCGATCTTCATCCGGGCGCAGTGCCTTCATGTGGGTATAGATCCCTTCCCCGGCGCTAAAATCATAGTCACCCAAGGTTTTACGCTTCCATTTCGCCAGGGAGTGCACCACTTCGAACGTGGCGTCAGGCAATGCTTTCACGTGTACCTGTACCGCTTTCTCGCTGCCGGAAAGGTTATCCTGAGTACCATCGCCCACGCGGCTCAGTATCGGGGCCTGAACTTCAATCAGACCCAGTTTCTGCGCTAACTGTACGGAGAAAAAGGATTTCACAAATGCAATTTGTTGTTGTTTTTCGATATAGCTCTTTTTCATTTACCCATGTCCGTCGTCACTGTCTATTGTGCAATTAAGCAATATAATGGCGGTGAAACTCAATAATCCAGCAAAGAAACAGGCATCGTGGTTTTGATTCCTCATTTAACGCATGCTAAAAATGAGAAAGAGCTAAATATAAGGAAAAATTATGACTGAAATTTATCAGATCGATAATCTCGATCGCGGCATTCTAAACGCTTTAATGGAAAATGCCCGCACCCCTTATGCCGAATTGGCCAAGCAGTTTTCGGTGAGCCCTGGCACCATCCACGTTCGCGTCGAAAAAATGAAGCAGGCAGGCATTATTGTCGGCACCCGGGTTGATGTCAGCCCCAAGCAACTCGGTTATGACGTGTGCTGCTTTATCGGCATCATTTTAAAAAGCGCCAAGGATTACCCCTCAGCCCTGGAGAAACTGAATAACCTGGAAGAAGTGGTAGAAGCCTACTACACCACCGGGCATTACAGCATTTTCATCAAAGTCATGTGCCGTTCCATTGACGCACTGCAACACGTACTTATCAACAAGATCCAGACCATCGATGAAATTCAGTCCACGGAAACCCTGATCTCGCTACAGAACCCGATCATGCGGACGATCACCCCGTAAACGTCAACAGGTATATCCCTATTATCCACAGGTAGATAACAGCTCGATCACAGCGTACAATACCGCATCTTTTATTCGGACGGGATCGAGCATGGCAGACATTACGCTTATCAGCGGCAGTACGTTAGGCAGTGCGGAGTATGTGGCAGAACATCTGGCCGAGTTACTGGAACAGCAAGGCTTTTCCACTGATGTTCAGCATGGCCCGCAACTGAACGACCTCCCGCAGAGCGGAGTATGGCTACTGGTGAGCTCAACCCACGGTGCCGGTGAATTACCGGATAACCTGCAACCGTTGTTTAAGCAGATTAGCGATCGGAAAGCGGATCTTTCGCAGGATCGGCAGCAAAGAGTACGACACCTTCTGCGGTGCGATCGTTACCGTGGATCGAATTCTTGCGGATCGTGGCGCAAAAAGGATCGGCGAGATGTTGCAGATCGACATCACCGAGCACGATATTCCCGAGGATCCAGCAGAAATCTGGTTGGCTCCGTGGGTAGAATTACTCGATTAAGCGGTTTATTTAGCCACTTAATTGTGTATAACGTTATGTATATCCGGGTGAAAACCGGTAGTTATCCCAATAACTACCGTTGTTCGTTTTTTGTCATGTGAATAACCAACTGTTTTGATCCCAAGCTATACGGTACAGAATAACCGATCATTCACAGCAAACGATCATCAACAATTTGTTGATCTTCATCTGGAAAAAGTACTTATCCACAAGCAGTATGGATCATAATAATAGATCCAATAAAAAGATCTCTATATAAAAATATCTTTCTTTAACTACCGACGATCCAACGGGCTTGTCGTTTGCGTAAACTTGAGTAGAATCCCCTTCCCCAAGGCAAGCAATGATCTTAGGCACACATCGTTAACCCGACTATTCTCGTTAACACCACGCGAGGTGCAGTACCATGTTTTATCCAGATCCTTTTGACGTCATCGTGATCGGCGGTGGCCATGCGGGCACAGAAGCCGCCATGGCAGCTGCACGCATGGGGCGTCAAACCCTGTTATTGACACACAATATCGATACACTTGGACAAATGTCCTGCAATCCGGCTATTGGTGGGATCGGAAAGGGACATCTGGTTAAAGAGATCGACGCCATGGGCGGCCTGATGGCTCGCGCGGTCGATCGGGGCGGTATTCAGTTTAGAATACTAAACAACAGTAAAGGTCCTGCCGTTCGTGCTACCCGTGCGCAGGTGGATCGCGTGCTTTATCGTCAGGCAGTACGCACTGCGCTGGAGAACCAGCCGAACCTGACTATCTTCCAGCAGGCGGTTGACGATCTTATTGTTGAGAACGATCGTGTGGTCGGTGCTGTCACCCAAATGGGACTGAAATTCCGCGCCAAAACGGTGGTGCTGACCGTGGGGACATTCCTTGATGGTAAAATTCACATCGGTCTGGATAACTACAGTGGTGGACGTGCTGGCGATCCGCCCTCCATACCGCTATCGCGCAGACTGCGTGAGCTGCCGTTGCGTGTCAGCCGCCTTAAAACCGGTACTCCACCGCGTATCGATGCGAGCACCATTGATTTCAGCGTGCTGGGGCAACAGCACGGTGATAACCCAATGCCGGTGTTCTCGTTCCTGGGGAACGCCAGCGAGCACCCGGCGCAGATGCCGTGTTACATTACGCACACCAATGAAAAAACCCATGAGGTGATCCGCAATAACCTGGATCGCAGCCCGATGTATGCCGGTGTGATCGAGGGGATTGGTCCGCGTTATTGTCCGTCGATCGAAGACAAGGTGATGCGCTTTGCCGATCGCAATGCGCATCAGATTTTCCTTGAACCTGAAGGGCTGACCAGTAACGAGATTTACCCCAACGGTATTTCGACCAGCCTGCCCTTCGACGTACAGTGGCAAATCGTTCGTTCGATGCAAGGCATGGAAAACGCCAAGATCGTGCGCCCTGGCTATGCTATCGAATACGATTCCTTCGATCCGCGCGATCTTAAACCTACGCTGGAAAGCAAATTCATCCACGGTTTGTTCTTTGCCGGACAGATAAACGGCACAACCGGTTACGAAGAGGCCGCTGCTCAGGGCATGTTGGCTGGCTTGAACGCCGTACGTCTGGCGTTCGATCAGGACGGTTGGTTCCCGCGTCGCGATCAGGCGTATCTGGGTGTGCTGGTGGACGATCTGTGTGCGCTCGGTACCAAAGAACCCTACCGCATGTTCACCTCGCGTGCCGAATACCGCCTGATGCTGCGCGAAGACAACGCCGATCAGCGTCTCACTGAAATTGGCCGTGAACTGGGGATGGTAGACGATTATCGTTGGGCGCGCTTCAACGAGAAGCTGGAACAGATTGAGCAGGAACGCCAGCGTCTACGCGAAATTCGCGTGCATCCCCACATTGAACAGAGAGAGGCGGTGAACGCGTTGCTGAAAACGCCGCTGTCGCGAGAAGCGACTGGTGAGGAACTGCTACGTCGCCCTGAGATGGATTACGCTACCCTGACCTCGTTACCGATGTTCTCGCCCGCGCTGACGGATGTTCAGGCGGCAGAGCAGGTTGAAATCCAGGTGAAGTATGAAGGGTACATTGCGCGTCAGCAGGACGAGATTGAAAAACAGCTGCGCAATGAGAGTACCGTGCTGCCAGCGGATCTGGATTATGGTCAGGTGAGCGGGCTTTCCAACGAAGTGAAAGCCAAACTCAACGACCACAAACCGGGATCTATTGGTCAGGCATCGCGTATTTCGGGAATTACCCCAGCAGCGATCTCTATTCTACTGGTTTGGCTGAAAAAACAAGGGCTGCTGCGCCACAGCGCCTCATAACCGATGCAGATAGGCGCACTGTGGTGTGCCATTTTGTGGCTGTTCCTGGCAGCCACGTTTCATCAGATATGGAAGGATAAGCGCGTGAAACACAAATTAGACGCTCTGTTGCAGCGGGCTGGCATTTTGATCAGTGAACAACAAAAAAATTCGCTAATCCAGTATGTCGAACTGCTTCACAAGTGGAACAAGGCTTATAATCTCACGTCAGTGCGCGACCCGCAGGAGATGCTGGTACGGCATATCATGGATAGTATTGTGGTTGAGCCGCATTTGCAGGGCGATTGGTTTATCGATGTGGGAACCGGGCCGGGATTACCGGGTATTCCACTGGCTATTGTACGCCCCTCAGCTTCATTCACTCTGCTAGATAGCCTGGGAAAACGTGTGCGTTTTCTACGTCAGGTTCAGCATGAACTCAAGTTGGATAATGTCTTTCCGGTGCAGTCTCGGGTCGAGGAATTCACCGCTGAACCGCCTTTCGATGGCGTTATCAGCCGTGCTTTTGCCTCTTTGCTTGATATGCTTGCGTGGTGCAAACATCTGCCTGCACCGGCAAACGGACGTTTTTATGCCCTGAAAGGGGTAGTGCCGGAAGAAGAATTAACCGCATTACCTACATCGATAGCGGTAGAGCGCATTGTACGTTTATCGGTACCTGAATTGGACGGTGAACGCCATTTGGTGATTCTTAAAGCAAACTAATTTTGCGTTTTATCAAATAAATTATAACTAATTGTATCAGAGAGACCTTTTAATCCCGAAGGGTATTATTTGAGAAAAAATGGACACCCGATCACCATTTTTTACAAAACCTGGCAGCCTTGCACACTATTTGTTTCTCTTCGAATAGTAACCTAAGAAATTAATTGCCGTTGTAGATTGCAGATGAAAAATCCAGATGTTAAAGACATAAAAAATAATGTTAATGATGTCAATACGCAGTGCACGGGATGTTTTCGGGGCGTTTTAAAAAGAGTCGTTATTTAACTATTTGAATTTAATTAAGATAAATAGCTATTTTTGCTAAAGACTTAAAAAAATCAGATCTGATATAAAGCCTATATGTCATTTTTATGTGATTGATATCACATATTATCGGGTTATTGAAAGGCTTACGGGCCGCGGTTGCCGCCTGGATTGTTAGTAAAAATAGGGCTTGAATAAGAGATTTAAATTATTGTTCACCTTTTTGCTACTTATCGATTGAATTCGCAGGCGTGAACCGTATAATTTGCTCGTTTTTTGCCGCTTGACTCGATGGAATAAAGGCAGTTTTATACGTCAGTCAGCCTCTGGAACAGGAATGAAGAGCAAAACGCATGTCTGTCTCCCTTTACAGTGTAAAACCGGCCTTTTTGGGGTTGATGCTACAGGCGGTTACGTTCGTTTTGGTCAGCGCTGTTTT
Source organism: Candidatus Symbiopectobacterium sp. 'North America' (assembly GCF_015762685.1). Taxonomy (GTDB): domain Bacteria; phylum Pseudomonadota; class Gammaproteobacteria; order Enterobacterales; family Enterobacteriaceae; genus Symbiopectobacterium. The sequence goes on from NZ_PEHF01000091.1 coordinate 18,979, forward strand.
TTGCCTGCGGAGCGTTGAGGTGGGGCTTCCGCTTTAGCCGGGGGACTGGCGGTGTGGCTGCCGAACGTGTGCTTTGTGCTGTTCGCCTTGCGGCATCAGGCGGGTAAGCCCATAGAGGGGCGCGTTGCCTGGTCGTTTGCTATTGGCGAAGCGTTAAAAGTATTTATCACCATCGCGTTTCTGGTGGTGGCGTTAGAGTTGTTCAAGGCGGCGTTTGTTCCCCTTGGTCTGACCTACCTGGCGGTGCTGATCATGCAGATAGTGGCGCCAGCCATCGTTAACCGTTACCGTATTAACAACAACAGGGTAAGGAACATCATGTCTGCATCTACTCCCCAAGAGTATATCGGTCATCACCTGAAACATTTACAGGTAGGTTCGGGGTTCTGGTCGATTAACGTCGATTCTATGTTTTTCTCAATCGCACTTGGGATCCTGTTTCTGGTCATTTTCCGCAAGGTTGCAAAGAACGCGACCAGCGGCGTGCCCGGTAAACTGCAAACCTTTGTGGAGATGATCATCGGTTTTGTTGATGGCAACGTGCGTGACATGTTCCATGGCAAAAGCAAACTTATTGCCCCTTTGGCGCTGACCATTTTCGTTTGGGTGTTCCTGATGAACGCCATGGATCTGTTGCCGATCGATCTTCTGCCCTTTATCGGCGAGCATTGGATTGGATTGCCTTATCTGCGCGTAGTACCAACGGCGGATGTCAACATCACACTGTCAATGGCGTTGGGCGTGTTTATCCTGGTGCTGTTCTACAGAATCAAAATGAAAGGCGTTGGCGGTTTTGTTAAAGAACTGACCATGCAACCTTTCAACCATCCGGTCTTTATTCCCATCAACCTGATTCTTGAAGGTGTCAGCCTGCTGTCCAAACCGGTTTCACTCGGCTTGCGACTGTTTGGCAACATGTATGCGGGTGAGTTGATCTTCATCCTGATTGCCGGTTTGCTGCCGTGGTGGTCGCAATGGTTGTTGAATGTGCCTTGGGCAATATTCCACATCCTGATCATTACGCTTCAGGCCTTTATTTTCATGGTTCTGACGGTTGTTTATCTCTCGATGGCATCTGAAGAGCATTGATTTTTCTTTCAACACAATAACGTTCTAACTGAAACAAACTGGAGACTGTCATGGAAAACCTGAGTGTGGATCTGCTGTACATGGCTGCCGCGTTGATGATGGGTCTGGCGGCGATCGGTGCTGCGATCGGTATCGGCATTCTGGGTGGTAAATTCTTGGAAGGCGCGGCTCGCCAGCCTGACCTGATTCCTCTGCTGCGTACACAGTTCTTTATCGTTATGGGTCTGGTTGACGCCATTCCGATGATTGCTGTTGGTCTGGGCCTGTATGTGATGTTTGCGGTCGCCTAACCCGGTAACACCGGTTAGGTATTTAACATCAATTATTTAACTTAAAAGAGGCATTGTGCTGTGAATATTAATGCAACAATCCTCGGCCAAGCCATTGCGTTCGTCCTGTTTGTCTGGTTTTGCATGAAGTTTGTATGGCCGCCGTTAATAGCTGCCATCGAGAAGCGTCAGAAAGAGATTGCTGACGGTTTGGCTTCTGCGGAACGTGCCAAAAAAGATTTGAACTTAGCTCAGGCCAATGCCACCGATCAGCTGAAAAAAGCCAAAGCGGAAGCTCAGGTGATCGTCGAGCAAGCCAATAAATGTCGTGCTCAGATCCTGGATGAGGCCAAAGCGGAAGCAGAAGCTGAACGTAGCAAAATCGTGGCGCAGGCGCAGGCTGAAATTGAAGCCGAACGTAAACGTACTCGTGAAGAGCTGCGTAAACAGGTTGCCATGCTGGCGATTACCGGTGCCGAGAAGATTATTGAACGTTCCGTGGATGAAGCTGCTAACAGCGACATCGTTGATAAACTGGTCGCTGAACTGTAAGGAGGGAGGGGCCGATGTCTGAATTTGTCACGGTAGCTCGCCCCTACGCCAAAGCAGCTTTTGACTTTGCGGTTGAACATCAGGCCGTTGAACGCTGGCAGAACATGCTGGCGTTTGCCGCTCTGCTGTCCGGTGCTATGGCACCGAATCTGCTGGCGAGCACTTTCATTGACGTGTGTGGCGATCAGCTGGATGAGTCCGGCCAGAACCTGATTAAGGTGATGGCGGAAAATGGGCGTTTACTGGTGCTTCCTGAAGTTCTGGAACAGTTTGCGCAACTCCGCGCCGCGCAGGAGTCGACGGTTGACGTCGAAGTCACCTCCGCGAGTGCACTGAGTGAACCGCAGCTGGACAAGATTACTTCCGCCATGGAAAAACGCCTGTCACGCAAAGTGAAGCTGAATTGCAAAATTGATAAGTCTGTTGTCGCAGGCGTGGTGATCTGCGCGGGCGATATGGTGATAGATGGCAGCATTCGCGGCCGTCTGGAACGCCTAGCAGACGTCTTGCAGTCTTAAGGGGACTGGAGCATGCAACTGAATTCTACCGAAATCAGCGAACTGATCAAGCAGCGCATTGCTCAGTTCAATGTGGTGAGCGAAGCTCACAATGAAGGTACTATTGTTTCCGTCAGTGACGGGATCATTCGCGTACACGGCATGGCCGATGTGATGCAGGGGGAGATGATCTCCCTGCCCGGCAACCGTTACGCTATCGCCCTGAACCTGGAGCGCGACTCTGTTGGTGCGGTGGTGATGGGTCCGTACTCTAACCTCGCCGAAGGCATGAAGGTCAAGTGTACCGGCCGTATTCTGGAAGTGCCGGTTGGCCGTGGCCTGCTGGGCCGCGTGGTGAACACCCTGGGTGCACCTATCGACGGCAAAGGCCCGGTTGAGAACGACGGGTTCTCTCCGGTAGAAGCGATCGCACCGGGCGTTATCGAACGTCAATCTGTTGATCAGCCGGTACAGACGGGCTACAAGTCCGTTGACGCCATGATCCCGATTGGTCGTGGTCAGCGTGAATTGATCATCGGCGACCGTCAGACGGGTAAAACCGCACTGGCTATCGACGCCATCATCAATCAGCGTGATTCCGGCATCAAGTGCGTGTACGTTGCCATCGGCCAGAAAGCTTCCACTATCTCCAACGTGGTGCGTAAACTGGAAGAGCACGGCGCATTGGCCAACACCATTGTTGTGGTCGCAACGGCGTCTGAATCTGCCGCACTGCAATATCTGGCTCCGTATGCCGGTTGTGCGATGGGTGAATACTTCCGTGACCGCGGTGAAAATGCACTGATCATTTACGATGACTTGTCCAAACAGGCCGTCGCTTATCGTCAGATTTCCCTGCTGCTCCGTCGTCCGCCAGGTCGTGAAGCTTACCCTGGTGACGTTTTCTACCTCCACTCCCGTTTGTTGGAGCGCGCGGCACGCGTTAACGCCGATTACATAGAAGCGTTTACCAAGGGTGAAGTTAAAGGGAAAACCGGTTCATTGACGGCGCTGCCGATCATCGAAACTCAGGCAGGTGACGTTTCCGCGTTCGTTCCGACCAACGTAATCTCGATTACCGATGGTCAGATCTTCCTGGAATCGAACCTGTTCAACGCCGGTATCCGTCCTGCAGTTAACCCAGGGATTTCCGTATCCCGCGTGGGTGGTGCAGCGCAGACCAAGATCATGAAGAAACTGTCCGGTGGTATTCGTACCGCTCTGGCGCAGTATCGTGAATTGGCGGCGTTCTCCCAGTTCGCTTCGGATTTGGATGATGTAACGCGTAAGCAGCTGAATCATGGTCAGAAAGTAACTGAACTGCTGAAGCAGAAACAGTATGCGCCGATGTCGGTTGCGCAGCAGTCTCTGGTGCTGTTCGCCGCTGAACGTGGCTATCTGGCTGATGTTGAACTGGCGAAAGTAGACAGCTTCGAAGCGGCGCTGTTGGCGTATGCCGACCGCGAACACGGCGATCTTCTGCAACAAATCGACCAGACTGGTGTTTATAACGATGAGATCGAGGGTAAGTTCAAAACTATCCTTGATACCTTCAAGGCAACCCAGTCCTGGTAACGCCCGTAGGCCTGCCTGATGGCAGGCCTACGGGCATTGAGGAGATGCAAAGATGGCCGGCGCAAAAGAGATACGTAGTAAGATCGCAAGCGTCCAGAACACGCAGAAGATCACTAAAGCGATGGAAATGGTCGCCGCTTCCAAAATGCGTAAATCGCAGGATCGTATGGCGGCCAGCCGTCCTTATGCAGAGACCATCCGCACGGTGATTGGGCACCTGGCGTTAGGGAATCTGGAATATAAACATCCGTACCTGGAAGAGCGTGACGTTAAGCGCGTCGGGTATTTGGTGGTGTCCACGGACCGTGGCCTGTGCGGTGGCTTGAACATTAACCTGTTCAAAAAATTGCTGGCAGACATGAAAGCCTGGAGCGATAAAGGCGTACAGAGCGATCTGGCGATGATCGGTTCCAAAGGGGTTTCGTTCTTCGGTTCTGTGGTCGGTAACGTTGTTGCTCAGGTTACCAGCATGGGGGATAACCCTAGCCTGTCCGTACTGATCGGGCCGGTAAAAGTGATGCTGCAAGCCTATGACGAAGGTCGTCTGGACAAGCTGTACATTGTGAGTAACAAGTTCATCAATACCATGTCTCAGGAACCCCAAGTGGTTCAGCTTCTGCCTCTGCCGCCTGCGGACGATGGCGAACTGAAGAAGAAATCCTGGGATTACCTGTATGAACCCGATCCTAAGTCGCTGCTGGATACCCTGTTGCGCCGCTATGTGGAGTCTCAGGTTTATCAGGGCGTCGTAGAAAACCTGGCCAGTGAACAGGCCGCTCGTATGGTTGCGATGAAAGCCGCAGCGGATAACGGCGATAGCCTGATCAAAGAGTTGCAGTTGGTTTACAACAAGGCTCGTCAGGCCAGCATCACGCAGGAACTCACCGAGATCGTATCGGGAGCCTCCACGGTTTAAACCAGGTTTACGAATTAGGTATTGTCGAATTACGTAGAGGATTCAAGATGGCAACTGGAAAGATCATCCAGGTAATCGGCGCCGTGGTCGACGTCGAGTTCCCGCAAGATGCCGTACCTAACGTGTACGATGCGCTTGAGGTTGAAAACGGTGCTGAAAAACTGGTGCTGGAAACGCAGCAACAGTTGGGCGGCGGCGTTGTTCGTTGTATTGCAATGGGTTCTTCTGACGGTTTGCGTCGCGGGCTGAAAGTGACCAGCCTGGGTCATCCGATCGAAGTCCCGGTAGGTAAAGCCACGCTGGGCCGTATCATGAACGTACTGGGCGAACCGGTCGACATGAAAGGCGAGATCGGCGAAGAAGAGCGTTGGGCGATTCACCGCCAGGCGCCGAGCTACGAAGAGCTCTCCAACTCCCAGGAACTGCTGGAAACGGGTATCAAGGTTATCGACCTGATGTGTCCGTTCGCCAAGGGCGGTAAAGTGGGCCTGTTCGGTGGTGCTGGTGTAGGTAAAACGGTAAACATGATGGAGCTGATCCGTAACATCGCGATCGAGCACTCCGGTTACTCCGTATTTGCCGGTGTAGGGGAACGTACCCGTGAAGGTAACGACTTCTACCACGAAATGACCGACTCCAACGTTATCGACAAAGTATCACTGGTCTACGGCCAGATGAACGAGCCGCCAGGCAACCGTCTGCGCGTAGCTCTGACTGGCCTGACCATGGCGGAAAAATTCCGTGATGAAGGCCGTGACGTATTGCTGTTCGTCGATAACATCTACCGTTATACCCTGGCCGGTACGGAAGTATCCGCACTGCTGGGTCGTATGCCTTCAGCGGTAGGTTATCAGCCGACGCTGGCGGAAGATATGGGCGTGCTGCAAGAACGTATCACCTCCACCAAAACCGGTTCTATCACGTCTGTTCAGGCCGTATACGTCCCTGCGGATGACTTGACTGACCCGTCGCCAGCCACCACCTTCGCCCACTTGGATGCGACCGTGGTACTGAGCCGTCAAATCGCGTCTCTGGGTATCTACCCGGCTGTTAACCCGCTGGATTCCACCAGCCGTCAATTGGATCCGCTGGTGGTTGGTCAGGAACACTACGACGTTGCGCGTGGCGTGCAGTCCATTCTGCAACGCTATCAGGAACTGAAGGATATCATCGCGATCCTGGGTATGGACGAGCTGTCTGAAGAAGACAAACTGGTCGTTGTCCGTGCGCGTAAAATCCAGCGCTTCCTGTCGCAGCCGTTCTTCGTGGCAGAAGTATTTACCGGTTCTCCGGGCAAATACGTGTCACTGAAAGACACCATCCGCGGCTTTAAAGGCATCATGGACGGTGAATACGACCATCTGCCGGAGCAGGCGTTCTACATGGTTGGCTCCATTGACGAAGCAGTGGAAAAAGCCAAGAAACTGTAACGTCTGTTAGGAGGTTGATATGGCTATGACTTACCATCTGGATGTCGTTAGCGCAGAACAGGAAATGTTCTCCGGCCTGGTGCAAAAGATCCAGGTGACGGGGAGTGAGGGCGAACTGGGTATCTACCCTGGCCACGCCCCGCTGCTCACTGCCATTAAACCTGGTATGGTGCGTATCGTTAAGCAACACGGCGAAGAAAAGTATATCTATCTATCAGGCGGCGTTCTTGAGGTGCAACCGAACTCCGTGACCGTGCTGTCCGATACCGCCATCCGTGGGCAGGACCTTGATGAAGCGCGCGCGCTGGAATCCAAGCGTAAAGCGGAAGATCACATTCGCAATTCGCATGGAGATGTGGATTTCGCACAGGCTTCCGCAGAATTGTCGAAAGCGATTGCGAAGCTGCGTGTTATTGAGCTGACGAAAAAAGTGATGTAACTTGCTCAGTTAAAAAGGCCGATCGATAGATCGGCCTTTTTTTATAGACAAAAAACGGCGGGGTTATCCCCGCCGCTTATCCGGACTTTTTTCAGTCAATCATTTCTTCTTGAGGAAATCACCCAGTACCAGGTTGCCTTTCGCATCGCGTGCGAAGGTTTCCGGCACTTTGACGGAGACAAAGTTCTTCACGGTGATCTCTTTTCCCTGAGCGTTAACAGAGCGACCGTCTTTGATAAAGAAGTTGCTGTTGTCCACGTTACCCACCACGGCGTCGTCGTACTTGCCTTCTTGAGTTTTCAGGGACACGTTATTTTTAAACACGCCTTGTTTTTCCGGGCCAGAGTAAGGACTTGGACGGAAAATAAAGTTGAAGCGTTGGTTATCCAGCGCCGTGTTGTTTTCTACCACCAGCGCGCCGGGGTTGACGTTATCAGTAAAACCATCCAGTTGGTTGCCAACAGCGATGCTGTTTTTCACTTTGTGCGCAACTGGCTGACCTTCGCCGCCCATTTTGAAACCGTTGCTGGTGTTGTTAATGGCAATTGAATTCTCGATCACCACAACGCCGTTAGCGCCGTCTTCAATCTTGTTGAATAGGTCAAAACCATCGTCGATGTTGTTGTGAGAGAACGCACCGCGAATCACGTTGCCTTCACCCACGCGCATTTTCACCGCAAAACCGTCGGCGTTGATTTTGCCTGGATCCTGGTTGCTGTGTGATTCCGAGTTCAGAATCAGGTTGTGGCTTGCCCACAGCGGACGGCCTACGTCACCGGAAGAAGAAACCTGAATCCCTGTGTCGTCACAGTGGTGCGCCAGTACTTGTTCGATGGTGTTGTAGCTGCCTTCGATACGGAACGGCTTCTCAGTGATTTCGACGCCTTTCACATGCCAATGGCTGGCATTCAGTTGCAGGCCGTGAATCACTGCTTTTTTGTCCTGAGCGAACAGTTTTTTCGGTGCTTTCTGGCTACCGCTGGCGCTGACGGGAATGGAAGAAGCACTGTAATCGCCGTCTGCTAGCCATAAGGTTGCTCCTGCTGGCAATACGTTAATAGCGGTTGCGAAATCTAACGGGGCAGTTTTGCTGCTATCGTTGCTTGCCTGACCTTGCGCAGAAACATAGACATTTTTGGCATCGGCCAGTTTGACTTTCTTTACGCTGAACGTTGCTTCTTTCGCTGTTTTATCATCGCCTTCTGTTGGCAGATAAACGATTTTGAAGTCACTGCCTGCGCTCAGCTTGGCAGGAACGCTGAGCGTCTCACCGGCTTTAAAGGTATGTGCTGCGCCCAGCGCTTTATCGCCCTGAGTGATGGTGACGGTACCAGCATAGTTGGCACGTAGTTGCACGTCATAGTTATCGCTCGTGCTCTTGGTCGAGGACATCACCTGCAATACCGGGGCAAATGCGGAAAATTTGAATTCCGGAGACGCTTTGGTTTGTGCCGGAGACGTAGTCAACTGCGCATCACTGACAGTGATTTTGGCGTTACGTGATGCGAAGAAGCCCACATAGTAATGATCTTTATCCAGTTTGGTGACGAGGTCCGCCCCTTTCACGTCTTTGCTTACCCAGTTGTCGCTGTCTTTGGGCGCATAGGATGTCACAAAACCGTCATTGGTACGTTCCACCTTCATACGGAAAGAAGGGGTCTGTTCCAGGTTAATTTTTTCCTGAATATTGGTCTTGATGATCTTGGCACCCGCGTTAACCCACGGTTGCAGCACGCCGTTACGCACTATGGCTTGCAACCGGACTTCCGTATGGGATTTCTTATCCTGCGTCATGATGGCATTCATCACCATATTGTAGGCAGCAGGGAACTCCTCATAGCCTTCCTTCAACGGATTTTGACGCGGTGCCCCAATAATGTCGCGCACCAGAATCCCAGCCCCTTCCTGTGCGGCCGGTTTAGCGCCATTTTCGGGGCCAAACTGATCGACGGTCACGGTGGCTTGCAAGGTAAAGTTCACATTGGCAGGCAGCGTAGTGTAGAAGAAGGTTAGTCCATCGTGCGTGTTGGCGATTTTACCGCCGCGGCTCTCGATAGTGATCGGCTCTGAGAGGTCGGCCTTATCGTCAACCGTCAGTTTTTTGCCGTTGATGGTGACATCGTTAACGCCAACTTTTTCCGGCAGAACGTTGGAGGAGAAGTTAACGTCGATCGATTGGCCGAAGGCGATGCTGTGGCATACCGGAGCGGGTTGTTCAGTTGCGTGTGCAGTCATGCTAAGGAACAGAAAGGACGGCGCCAGGGCTACCGTGGCAAGCTGTAAAGCACTGAGTTCCATTGTATCCCCTTGGGTATTGTTTATTGAGTTGTGGGGCTATGATGACATAAATGAAACGATGTTTCTTTTATGTTTGTCACAAATGGAAACATATAAAACAAAAGTCTTTTTTTCATGAAATAGGAATTCACTATCCGCCGTCGCGTTTTAGCCATTTTTCGGAAAAGATGAATTAAAAAAACCACCAGTGAGGTTTAGATTTGGGTACACTTTCTTTTTCCTCGCCACGCGCGGCATTGTGGTATTTTTCGTTGAAAAATATGTAGTAATCCGCAGCGATAACGGGTTTACTTTCATCCAATTGAATCCGTGGGTTATCAATTCGTTTCATCAGGGTGGTGCATGTCTAACAGTGTCATAAGCGTGGTTATCCTTGCCGCTGGCAAAGGAACACGTATGTATTCCGATCTTCCAAAAGTACTTCATCCGCTCGCTGGCAAGCCGATTGTTCAGCATGTGATTGATGCGGCTATGGAAACGGGTGCCAAACAGGTGCATTTGGTCTACGGACACGGTGGCGATTTACTGAAAGACAGGTTAACCAACCCGGATTTGAATTGGGTTCTGCAAGCGGAGCAACTCGGCACCGGGCACGCCATGCAGCAGGCGGCGCCGTTTTTTGCTGATGATGAAGATATTCTGATGCTGTACGGTGATGTTCCTTTGATATCACCCGCCACGCTGGCGCGCTTGCTGGCGGATAAGCCACAGGGCGGCATTGCGCTTCTGACGGTGAAACTGGACGACCCCACCGGTTATGGCCGCATTGTGCGCGATGAGAACGGGTCTGTGGTCGGGATTGTCGAGCACAAGGACGCGACGGAACAGCAGCGTCAGATTAACGAAATCAACACCGGCATTCTGGCAGCAAACGGTCAGGATCTGAAACGCTGGCTGAGCCAGTTAAACAATAACAACGCGCAAGGCGAGTATTACATCACCGACATTATCGCTATGGCCGCTTCAGAAGGCCGCCGTGTTGAAGCTGTACATCCTGATAATCTGAGCGAAGTGGAAGGGGTTAATAACCGCCTGCAACTGGCGACGCTGGAGCGTGTCTATCAGCGGGAACAGGCCAATAAACTGCTGCTGGCGGGCGTCATGTTTTTCGATCCCTCTCGTTTTGATCTGCGTGGGACATTGACGCACGGACGTGATGTGAGTATTGATGCTAATGTGATCATTGAAGGCCAGGTCTCATTAGGGAATCGGGTTGAGATTGGTGCAGGCTGTATCATCAAAGACAGCGTGATCGGTGATGATTGTGTCCTCAGCCCGTACACCGTGTTAGAAAATGCGGTTCTGGACGCTGAGTGTACGGTAGGGCCCTTTGCGCGCCTGCGACCGGGGGCCGAGCTGGCACAGGGTGCACACGTTGGCAATTTTGTTGAGTTGAAAAAGGCGCGCTTGGGTAAAGGTTCCAAAGCAGGCCATTTGACCTATCTTGGCGATGCGGAAATTGGTGATGATGTGAATATTGGTGCAGGCACCATCACCTGTAACTATGACGGTGCCAACAAGCACAAAACCGTGATTGGAGATCGGGTGTTTGTCGGTTCTGACAGTCAACTGGTGGCTCCTGTGACCGTAGCCAGTGGCGTGACCATCGGTGCTGGCACCACGGTAACGCGCGATGTGGAAGAGAATGCGCTGGTGATAAGCCGGGTAAAACAGCGTCATATTTCAGGTTGGGCGCGGCCCGTTAAGAAAAAATAAGTGATCTCGCCTCCCATTTCGTGGAGGCAGTTTTGCATAGTGTTTTAGGCTAAAGCACTCCGCAAAACATAATAATCCCTCACTCTCTACAAGGCTCAGGGACGCCGGAAAAACCGGCACGATCAGGTCTAAGACGTCGAAAGTGACACAATATGTCACGCGTATAGGAATACACATCCATGTGTGGAATTGTAGGCGCAGTTGCGCAACGCGATATTTCTGAAATTCTGTTAGAAGGGCTTCGCCGCCTTGAGTACCGTGGTTATGACTCTGCGGGGTTGGCGGTGGTTGACGCAGAGGGGCTCGTTGTCCGAGTACGTCGGTTGGGTAAGGTACAGATGCTGGCGCAAGCGGTGGAAGAGCATCCGCTGGCGGGCGGTACGGGCATTGCTCATACCCGTTGGGCAACGCACGGTGAGCCGTCAGAAGAGAATGCGCACCCGCACGTCTCCGGCCCTATTATCATCGTTCACAACGGCATTATTGAAAACCACGAACCGCTGCGTGAAACGCTGATCGGGCGCGGCTATCGCTTTGTTTCTGAAACCGATACAGAAGTGGTTGCACACCTGGTGCATTGGGAACAGCAACAGACCGGCGGCGCGCTGGTTGACGTGGTCAAACGCGTGATCCCTCAACTGCGTGGCGCTTACGGCATGGTGGTGATGGACAGCCGCGATCCGAGCGTGCTGGTGGCTGCCCGTTCCGGTAGTCCGCTGGTGATTGGTCGTGGTGTCGGTGAAAACTTCCTCGCGTCTGACCAACTGGCTCTGCTGCCGATTACCCGCCGCTTTATGTTCCTCGAAGAGGGCGACGTGGCTGAAGTGACGCACCGCACTGTGCGTATTTTCAACCGCGCGGGCGAACTGGTTGAGCGCGAAGAGATTGAGTCCAAAGTTAACTATGACGCCGGCGACAAGGGCGCTTACCGCCATTACATGCAGAAAGAGATTTACGAACAGCCGATGGCGATCAAAAACACCCTGGAAGGGCGTTTTAACCACGGTGAAGTGAATCTGTCTGAACTGGGTCCGAAGGCGGATGAATTGCTGGCTAAAGTGCAGCATATTCAGATTATTGCCTGCGGCACGTCCTACAACTCAGGCATGGTTTCCCGTTACTGGTTTGAAGCATTGGCGGGTGTGCCTTGTGATGTGGAAATTTCCTCTGAATTCCGCTACCGCAAACCGGCAGTGCGCGCCAATAGCCTGATGATCACTCTCTCTCAGTCCGGTGAAACGGCGGATACGCTGGCAGCGCTGCGTTTGTCCAAAGAGCTGGGGTATCTGGGATCGCTGGCCATTTGTAACGTGGCGGGATCTTCGCTGGTCCGTGAATCCTATTTGGCGCTGATGACCAAAGCCGGTACGGAAATCGGCGTGGCGTCTACTAAGGCGTTTACCACCCAGTTAACGGTGCTGCTGATGCTGGTGGCGCGTATTGGCCGTCTGCGCGGTATGGATGCCCAGATAGAGCACGATATCGTCCACGGCCTGCAAGCGCTACCTGCGCGTATTGAGCAGATGCTGTCGCAGGACAAGCTGATTGAGTCTCTGGCAGAAGGTTTCTCTGATAAGCACCATGCGCTGTTCCTGGGGCGCGGCGATCAGTACCCTATCGCAATGGAAGGGGCGCTGAAGCTTAAAGAGATCTCCTACATCCATGCAGAAGCCTACGCGGCGGGTGAGTTGAAGCACGGCCCGCTGGCGCTGATTGATGCGGATATGCCTGTGGTGGTGGTTGCGCCCAACAATGGGCTGTTGGAAAAACTGAAATCCAACATCGAAGAAGTGCGCGCGCGCGGCGGTGAGCTGTATGTGTTTGCCGACGAAGAAGCGGGCTTTACCAGCAGCGAAAACATGCGCATCATTCTGCTGCCTCATGTGGAAGAGGTGATTGCCCCAATCTTCTACACCGTGCCGTTGCAGTTGCTCTCCTACCACGTAGCTCTGATCAAAGGCACTGACGTTGACCAACCGCGTAACCTAGCGAAATCGGTGACGGTAGAGTAACTGCCGTTATACTGCGCTGCATAACAGGACCTGCCCTATATGCGCAGGTTTTTTTATGTGATAAGCGTTCAACGTCGCGCCAAAGCCAACAACATCCCCAATCCCATCAATACGCCGCCAAAGGTTCTGTCGATCCAATGACGCACGTCGAGCAGTCGTTCACGGATCGCGCCGGAAGAGAAGAACAGGGCGACCAGACAAAACCATGAGATGTGCGCTACCGAGATAAAAATACCGTAACCGATTTGCACCGCCAATGGCGTCTGTGGGCTTACTACCTGCATAAACAGGCTGACGATGAATACCGTTGCTTTGGGATTTAACGCATTGGTGAGAAAGCCGGTCCGTAGCGCTATCCAATCAGAGACGGAGGCGATACCGGTATCGGGCTGGGCGCTGGCGGGTTTGGCTCGAACCATTTTCACTCCAAGCCAAATGAGGTATGCCGCGCCAATCAGTTTGATCATATTGAACAGCCACAGTGATTGCTGAATGATCAACCCGATGCCTATCAGGGTATAGCTCACATGGACCAGAATGCCACCACCGATCCCGACAGCTGTTAAGATTCCCGCACGGCGCGACAGCATCAGGCTATTGCGCGTCACCATGGCAAAATCAGGTCCTGGGCTAATAACGGCAAACAGTGTTATTGTGAATACAGCGAGATATTCAAACATACATAACCTTTTTTAACATCGAATTAGATATCAATATACTATGCAAACGATGTAGGGATAACTAACGATGATTTCTGACAGTAATGGTGAGTTAGACTCACCATTAGACGTAAATCAAAACCGCCTTCCTTCACTGATCGCCTTGCGCTGTTTTGAAGCCGCAGCACGGTTTGAGAACTTCACGCGTGTCGCCGAAGCGTTACATCTTACGCACGGTGCAATTAGTCGTGCGGTGCGTATGCTGGAGGATGATTTAGGTGTTGCGCTGTTTGAACGGCGCAGTCGTCGTGTTTTTCTGACGCAAGCAGGCCGCACGCTGGCACAGGCAGTACATGAAGGGCTGACGGCAATGCAGCGCGCCACCAGTGAACTGCGCGCCAGCAGTGGCGCTGGGTGGTGTCATGTGAACCCACATTGCTGATGCGTTGGCTGATCCCCCGTTGGCCAGCGTTTCAGGCAAAACATCCGGATCGGGATATTCATCTGGTTGCTGGCGGAGGCGCATTTTCATTTAACACTGGCATTGATTTGGCTATTCGGCGCGATGATTTCCCGTTACCTGACGGTTACCATGCAGAATACCTGTTCAGTGAAAAAGTCGGGCCTGTGTGCCAGCCTGATAACGTGACTGACTGGTTTTCTCCCGCTGGAAATGGGTTGTCATTGCGAACCGCTGCGCCCCGTTTACACAGCCGTACGCGTTTAAGTGCTTGGCAAACATGGAGTGCGGTCACACAACACCCGCTGTATGACAATAGCGGACAAACGTTCGAGCATTTTTATTTCAGCTTACAGGCTGCCGTTGCCGGATTAGGGGTTGCCATTGGGCCGTGGAAATTGGTCAGAGATGATATTGCCAGTGGCGTTCTGGCTGCACCGCTGGGATTTGTCGAGGAGGGTTCCTGTTACTGCCTGCTGTCGCCTTCCCCTTTATTATCTGATACTTTTCAGGCAGATTTATTGGCTTGGTTACGCGCTATGGCCTGAATCAACGTCGCGCGTGTTCAGGTAAAATGCCGCGTTTAATGCAATTGATCGTGAACATTTTTTGTATGTCATAAAACTGTCACATTCAATACATTTTACTGTCATGTAATTGTCCTATTTTTCCTCCTGCGAACTACACTCTGATCAATAAAGAATCTGGGTCGACACCTTTAAAAAATCCCACAGGAGGGATTATGAAACTGATGCGTACCACGATTGCCGGTCTTGTTATGGCAACCTTTTCCCTGACGGCGGTCAACGCCTCAGCTGCCGTTAACCTTACGGGTGCAGGTGCTACGTTCCCAGCGCCGGTCTACGCAAAGTGGGCAGACTCTTACCAGAAAGAAACGGGTAATAAAGTTAACTACCAAGGTATTGGTTCTTCTGGCGGCGTTAAGCAGATTCAAGCAAAAACCGTTGATTTCGGTGCATCTGATGCGCCGCTGGCTGATGAGAAACTGGCTGAAGATGGCCTGTTCCAGTTCCCGCCCGTGATCGGCGGGATCGTTCTGGCCGTTAACGTCCCAGGCATTAAATCTGGCGATCTGACGCTGGATGGCAAGACGCTAGGCGATATCTACCTGGGTAAAATCAAGAAATGGAATGACCCGGCTATCACTAAACTGAACCCGAATGCCAAGCTGCCGGATCAGGATATTGCTGTTGTACGTCGTGCTGACGGTTCTGGTACGTCTTTCGTGTTCACCGGCTATTTGGTGAAAGTAAACCCGGAATGGAAAGAAAAAGTGGGTTCCGGTTCTACGGTTAACTGGCCTACCGGTCTGGGCGGTAAAGGTAACGACGGTATTGCCGCGTTCGTTCAGCGTCTGCCGGGCTCTATCGGTTACGTTGAATACGCCTATGCCAAGCAAAATAACCTGGCATACACCAAGCTGGTTTCTGCCGACGGTAAAGTGGTTCAGCCTACCGGCCAAACGTTTAGCAACGCGGCCAAGGGCATCGACTGGAGCAAGTCTTTTGCCCAGGACCTGACCAACCAACACGGTGCTGACGCATGGCCCATCACGTCTACCACCTTCATTCTGGTTCACCAGAAACAAGACAAACCAGAGCAGGGCGCTGAAGTGCTGAAGTTCTTTGACTGGGCGTTCAAGAAAGGCGGTGAGCAAGCGGTAGCGCTGGATTACGCTACTCTGCCAAACGAAGTGGTTGAGCAGATCCGCGCGTCGTGGAAAACCAGTGTAAAAGACAGCAGCGGTAACGCGCTGTTTAAATAAGCACTGAAACGCTATGCAAGCCCTTGAGCGGTTAACAAGGCACTGACATCAGTTATGGCGGATGGGCGGGAAGCCCGTCCGCCTTTGCCTGTCAAATGCAACATACCCAAATTGATTGGGTATAACACTGAAGAAGAGAGCCCTATGGCGGAGTATAAGCCAACCATGAAAGCCCCCGGAAAGCTGGGCGATGTGATCTTTAGCGCGATGGTAAGAGCTTCTGCGCTGCTGACGCTGCTGCTGCTGTGTGACATCATCGTATCCCTGATCGTGGCATCCTGGCCGAGCATTGAGAAGTTTGGTCTGGCGTTCCTGTGGACCAAAGAGTGGGACGCGCCTGCCGGGCAGTTCGGTGCACTGGTACCGATTTACGGCACCATTGTGACCTCTTTGATTGCCTTGATCATTGCTATCCCTATCAGCTTCGGTATCGCCTTGTTCCTGACCGAACTGGCACCGAACTGGTTAAAACGCCCATTGGGTGTTGCCATTGAATTATTGGCCGCCATTCCGAGTATCGTATACGGCATGTGGGGTCTGTTTATCTTCGCACCGTTGTTTGCCAAATACTTCCAGCAACCAGTCGGAAGTATCCTGTCCGGCATTCCTATTTTGGGCACACTGTTCTCTGGTTCGGCGTTTGGTATCGGTATTCTGGCCGCCGGTGTGATTCTGGCCATCATGATCATTCCTTATATCGCTGCCGTAATGCGCGACGTGTTTGAGCAAACACCGGTAATGATGAAAGAGTCAGCCTACGGCATAGGTTGCACCACCTGGGAAGTGATTTGGCGCATCGTATTGCCTTACACCAAAAACGGGGTGATTGGTGGCGTCATGCTGGGGTTGGGGCGTGCACTGGGTGAAACCATGGCGGTGACCTTTATTATCGGTAACACCTACCAGTTGGACAGCCTGTCGCTGTTTATGCCGGGTAACAGTATCACTTCCGCGCTGGCGAACGAGTTTGCCGAAGCGGAATCTGGCCTGCATACGGCGGCATTGATGCAGCTTGGTCTTATCCTGTTTGTGATTACCTTTATCGTGCTGGCGCTGTCTAAGTTGATGATTATGTGTTTGGCAAAAAATGAGGGGGCACGCTAATGACGGCGTTAGGAATGGAACAAGAAGCCACACTGGCGCGTACCCGGCAGAAAATGCAGGCTTGGCGTCGCCAGAAGAACCGCATTGCGCTATGTCTCTCCATGACCACCATGGCGTTTGGCCTGTTCTGGCTGGTGTGGATCCTGTTCTCCACCGTGGTGAGAGGGATCGACGGCATGTCGCTGGCGCTGTTTACCGAAATGACGCCGCCGCCCAATACCGTAGGTGGTGGGCTTGCCAACGCCATTGTTGGCAGTGGGTTGCTGATTTTCTGGGCTACGGTCTTTGGTACACCGCTCGGCATTATGGCGGGTATCTACCTGGCGGAATATGGTCGAAAATCTATTGTTGCCGAAGTGATTCGCTTTATTAACGATATCTTATTGTCAGCACCTTCGATTGTGGTTGGCTTGTTTGTCTACTCGATTGTCGTGACAAAGATGCAGCACTTCTCGGGGTGGGCGGGGGTGATTGCGCTGGCGCTATTGCAGGTGTCTATCGTGATTCGTACCACAGAGAACATGCTGAAACTGGTTCCCGATAGCCTGCGTGAAGCGGCTTATGCGCTGGGAACTCCGAAGTGGAAAATGATTTCGGCCATCACATTGAAAGTCTCTGTCTCCGGCATTATTACCGGCGTGCTGCTGGCCATTGCTCGTATCGCCGGGGAAACCGCACCGTTGCTATTTACGTCGCTGTCCAACCAGTTCTGGAACACCGACATGATGCACCCGATTGCCAACCTCCCCGTCACCATCTTTAAGTTTGCCATGAGCCCGTTTGTCGAGTGGCAGCAGCTGGCCTGGGCGGGGGTGCTACTGATTACGCTGTGCGTGCTGCTGCTGAACATTGTCGCGCGTATTTTGTTCGCGAAAAAGAAACATTAATGGATTCAACGGTGTGTCGGACGACACGCCAGTTAAAAGAGAGAAGTCTTAATGAGTATGGCTACCGAGACATCCAACAACAAAATTCAGGTGCGCAATCTGAATTTCTATTACGGAAAATTCTATGCGCTGAAAGACATTACGCTGGATATTGCCACTAATCAGGTGACCGCGTTTATCGGCCCGTCTGGCTGCGGCAAATCCACGCTGTTGCGCACGCTGAATAAAATGTATCAACTGTATCCGGAGCAGCGCGCGGAAGGGGATATTTTGCTGGATGGCAACAACATTCTTACCGACAAGCAGGATGTGGCGTTGCTACGTGCCAAGGTGGGCATGGTGTTCCAGAAGCCAACCCCGTTCCCGATGTCGATTTATGACAATATTGCCTTCGGTGTGCGTTTGTTCGAAAAACTTTCCCGCGCCGATATGGATGAGCGCGTGCAGTGGGCATTGACCAAAGCCGCATTGTGGCAGGAAACCAAAGATAAGCTGCACCAGAGCGGATACAGTCTCTCGGGTGGTCAGCAGCAGCGTTTGTGCATTGCGCGCGGTATCGCTATCCGTCCCGATGTATTGCTGCTTGATGAACCGTGTTCGGCGCTGGACCCTATCTCTACGGGCCGCATCGAAGAACTGATTTCCGAATTGAAGAAAGATTATACCGTGGTGATCGTCACCCACAACATGCAACAGGCGGCACGCTGTTCGGATCATACGGCATTTATGTACCTGGGCGAACTGATCGAATTTAGCGATACAGATACCCTGTTTACCGCGCCCAAACAGAAACAGACCGAAGACTACATTACCGGTCGCTATGGTTGATTACAGGAAGCATCATGGACAATCTGAATCTGAACAAACACATTTCCGGGCAGTTCAACGCTGAGCTTGAGCACATTCGCACCCAGGTGATGACAATGGGCGGTTTGGTTGAGCAGCAACTGACGGATGCCATTACGGCAATGCACAACCGTGACGCGGAATTGGCCCTGCGCGTGATTGAAGGTGATGCCAAGGTGAACTTGATGGAGGTGACCATCGATGAAGCCTGTGTGCGTATCATCGCCAAGCGTCAGCCAACGGCGAGTGATTTGCGTCTGGTGATGGCAATCATCAAAACCATTTCTGAACTGGAGCGTATTGGCGATGTAGCGGATAAAATCTGTCGCACTGCGTTGGATAAATATTCGCATCAGCATCAGCCTTTGCTGGTTAGCCTGGAATCGTTGGGTCGTCATACGGTAGAAATGCTGCATGACGTACTGGACGCCTTTGCGCGCATGGATCTGGATGAAGCTATCCGTATTTATCGCGAAGACAAGAAGGTCGATAAAGAGTATGAAGGCATTGTGCGCCAACTGATGACGCACATGATGGAAGACTCACGTACTATTCCGAGCGTATTGACCGCGCTGTTTTGCGCCCGCTCAATCGAACGCATTGGTGACCGTTGTCAGAACATCTGCGAGTTTATTTTCTACTTCGTTAAAGGGCAGGATTTCCGCCATATTGGTGGTGATGCGCTGGAAAAACTGCTGGAGAAAGAGAAAAACGGACCTGCACCTCAGTGATTTTCACTGATAAATATCCCCCGTCGGGGTGTGTTCAGACTGCTGACAAAATCACTCTACCCCTCGTCATCCGCGCGAAGGCGGGGATCTCTGTGTGAATAAACGCGTTTCTTCGGCAAGAGATCCCCGCCTTCGCGCGGATGACGGTGGGAGTCGGACCGTTTATCAGCAACCTCATACGCCCCGTCAGGGGCATTTTGTTAATGATTGGATGCAGAGGTTTGTGTGTGTTAGAGCATAATATCCATTACTTGATTTTCACGCTGAATAGTCAGTGCCAATGTTCCTTTGGGCTCCTGAAGTAACAGTTTTCTCACTGTTTTTATTTTTTCTGGTGCATACTTGGTGTTGTTGATGGTTAATATCTTATCACCATTTTTTAATCCGTATTTTTGTATTTCTTCATTATTGTTGTAAAACACTTCAATGCTTCCATCCATATAGCGAACTGCAATGTAACGTTCATGAGGAATACTGTTTTTTTCAATAGAGTTAGCGTCATAGCAAAACATCATGCGCGAAGGTATAAACGTATAGCGTTTAAACCGAGACAGGAAATCCATCCCGACATGAAATTTTCCTTCCTGATTATCTGAAAACTCCATTTTATTTAATGGCAACCCATTAAATACAAAGTCCTGTAAGATATATTGGGTGCTTTTTGTTAAGCCACCCGCTTCAGCCATCGGTTCATTGCTAGACAATAATTCAATCGATAGCTTGTTCTCTTTGATATAATTGAGAAATTAATTGGAAACGAAGTTATGATCAGCGCCGGTATCCATGCGAAAGGCCACATCATTATTTTTATATTTAAACCAGCGTTGTGGCATTCGGTTGTAACTGTCATCATAGCCAGTGCACGCCTGATAATTTGATGCGGAGGGGAGCGTGTCGAAAATAATAACTTTTTTTTGTCATTATCGATTTTTCAATTGAACCGTCTAAACGTATCAATACCGATAATGCCGTCTATTTTTGTTCCCATCGATTGCGTCAGCAGTGATAAATCGAGAGAAACCCATATGTCGCTGTCATTGATCTCTTTTGTGCCGATGATGAAGGTGGTTGGTTTCAATAGGGCAAACTGATGGCCCTCCAATCGTCCAGAAACCGTCGTGACGTTTGAAAATTCCTAGCGATAATTCTGTGGAATTTCTGATGAGAGTAAGGGGCGTGTTATCGTGTTCGCTATTTTTTCATCAATAAAGGTTACGCTGGCACCAGTATCAACGAGAAAGTTTAATGTTTTGTTGTTTATCACGACGGGGATGACGATATCATCTTCAATATTTGTGTCGAGAACGGTACCGGTTTTTTTATTATTTTGGGTTTCACGCTCGTTCTTTTCCAGAGAATCACACCCTGTCACACTTGATAAACAAAGTAATATGGATGCTATTTTGGTTATTTTTCGTGACTTAGAGGCATATTTATTCCCTTTGTATACTGGTTTTTTTGAAAATTCTATTGTTTTAATTTTAAACGAAATATAAACAATGATTAGGTTTGTGAGAATTAAACATATTTTTAAGTATAATGCGCGACCTTGATTGAAAGGCATGTATCATGGCAAAGGAATGCTTTTTAATGTTGAAATTATTGCCGTTTATCAGAAGCTTCTAAGCTGATGCTCATCTTGAAAAAATAATATTTACTCTACGGCGGATAGCCTTAAATCGCTTGTCAAGATATCGAACTGTCATTGTGCGTAGCCTCTAAGCGTATATTGATAACCGCTCAAGATGGTTGTAATTTAACTAATTGATAAACAATATATTAATCATTGGTTGACTCGTTATCTTCTTATGGGGATAAGAGAAAAGTGCTTAACCAAAAGAAAGAGAATCGTGTAATGCAATTTAAGTTTTATCTGTGGCTTTATCTACTGTAGCAGACACCAGACTGGGTGTTTTTCCCGATGGGAAATTGAGTGGGAATATTGGTTTGGGAACCCTGAGCGGGAAAACCAAAGAACGTGTATACGATCCCGATGAAGGGGGCAGAAAGGGGAGTCAACTTGACTGGAAATATAACAATGCGGCCATCGTAAAAGGCTCTCTCGATTGGGATGTCATGCCTTGGGTATCCGTCGGTGCATCAGGTTGGACGACCATCGCCAGCCGAGGTGGTTTTATGAAAGATACTGACTGGTTTGATGAAACTAAGCTGGAATGGACGGATAAAAGCAAGCATCCCAACACACGCTTAAATTTTGCCAATGAGTATACCGACAGAAGTGAGAACCTAGGTGGCATCGAGAACTACAACTTTATCACCACGATTGGTATGCAATACACGTTCTAAACCCGCTGGTCGGACGAATCGTCCGGCTTCTCCCTTCATGGCTTAGGTTTTATCTTTCCCTAAACGCCTTCCCCGAGTCTGAAACTCGGCTATGTGACATAATTATAATATTATCCATTTTTATTATTTCCTGATTGCCGCGCGGGCTGTTAGCTTGCTGGCTAACAAAACTTATAAGGGTGACAAGGGAAATGGTGAAAAAACAAGTTGTTGCATTAACGTTATTAGCGAGTTTAATTTCTGTTTCCGGTATCGCTCAGGCGGACAAGCTGGATGATATTCAGAAAGCGGGCGTAGTGAAAATTGCGGTATTTGACAGTAACCCGCCGTTTGGTTTTGTCGATCCGCAAACCAAAAAGCTGGTGGGCTATGACGTGGACATCGCGGAAGCCATCGGCAAAGCGCTGGGTGTGAAAGTCGAACTGCGTGCCACCAACCCGGCTAATCGTATTCCTTTGCTGACCTCGCAGAAAGTCGATTTGATTGCCGCCAATTTCACCATTACGGATGAGCGTGCCAAGCAGGTTAATTTCAGTATTCCCTACTTCGCCACCGGACAGAAATTTATCGCCCGTAAAGGTGTGCTGAAAACGCCGGAAGACATTAAAGCGCTGCGTATCGGTGCGGATAAAGGGACCGTGCAAGAGATCACGCTGCGTGAACATTATCCGACGGCAAAAGTCATCTCTTATGACGACACACCGCTTGCTTTCGCCGCTTTGCGTAATGGTAACGTACAGGCCATTACTCAGGATGACGCCAAGCTGGTTGGTTTACTGGCCAACGTGCCAGATGCACAAAAAGCCGAGTTTGAGATCTCTCCGTTTAGCATCACCAAGGAATACCAAGGGGTGGGGGTTCTTAAAGGTGAAGATCGCCTGACACAGAAGGTGGATGAAACGCTGTTGCAACTGGAAAAAACCGGTGAAGCGAAACAGACCTACGATCGCTGGTTTGGGCCGACCACAAAATCTGCTCAACCACGTGGTGATTTCACCTTTGCGCCATTGGATAAACAGCCTAAAGCCTGATGCCATTATCCGTCCACACGTGCCAACGTGAGGCTACAGGTCGTTTCAGGTAACACCGCATTCTGCCCTCTGTTGAACAGAGGGCATTGTCGTTTCTGCAACAAAGCGTTTTTACTACCGCGAACAGGGTATGACATTGACTGAAAACGTTGCTTCTTTTTTGGAAAACGGGCTGCTGGCATCCCGTTATCTGTCATGGTTGTGGCATGGTTTTTTGCTGACACTGTGGCTTTCACTGTGTGTGGTTGTTCTATCAACGTTGCTGGGAATGGTGCTTGCCGCCGCAAGAGATAGCTATCGTAGCCTTTTGCGCTGGCCGGTAATCGCTTACAGCGCCTTGTTTCGCAATACGCCGTTGCTGGTGCAGTTATTCTTCTGGTATTTCGGCGCGGCGCAGTTGCTGCCGGGTGCACTGTTGCAATGGCTGAATTCACCCCACGATGTGGCCATTGCAGGCCTGGTTTTGAGTTGGCCCTCTTTCGAGTTTCTCGCCGGATTGATTGGCCTGACGCTCTATTCCAGCGCGTTTATCGCCGAAGAGATTCGTGCGGGAATAGGCGGCGTCGCGCGCGGACAAAAACACGCATCGCTGGCATTGGGGCTGACGCCCTGGCAAGCCATGCGTTATGTGGTGCTGCCTCAGGCGCTGAAAATTGCTATGCCACCGCTGCTGGGGCAATACATGAATATCATCAAGAATTCCTCTCTGACGATGGCGATTGGCGTAGCCGAGCTCTCTTATGCATCTCGTCAGGTTGAGACGGAAACCTTGCGAACCTTTCAGGCGTTCGGCGTTGCGACGGTGCTGTATATCGCGATCATTGCGCTGATCGAAGGCTGGGGTATGTGGCGGCAGCAACGTCAATTGGCGCGGGGGCACTAACATGGATTTTACGATTATTAGCGATAACCTCAGCTATTTGTTGTGGGGCACGTTTCCTGATGGCCCAATCGGTGGAGCCGCATTGACGCTCGTTATCAGCGCATTGGCCGGTATCGCTTCTGCGATGTTGGGCACGGTGCTGGGCGTGGCGCTGGCGATGTCTCGCGGTTGGCTAGGCGCGCTGTTGGCGCTGGTGCTGGGTTTTTTCCGAGCTATTCCGGTGATCATGCTTATTTTTTGGACTTACTTCCTGCTGCCCATTGTATTTGGTGTCGATATTCCTGAAATCACCACCGTGGTATGTGCGCTGGCGTTTATTGGCGCGGCCTATCTGGCGCATGGCGTCAAAGCGGGGATTGTTGCTATCAGTCAGGGGCAGTGGCAGGCCGGGCTGTCGTTGGGTTTCAGTCGCTGGCGCGTACTCTGGTTTATCGTGTTGCCCCAGGCGCTACGCATGATGGTCCCATCGTTTATCAACCAGTGGATTTCCTTAATCAAGGATACATCGCTGGCGTATATCGTGGGCGTGGGGGAATTGACGTTTCTGGCTACACAGGTTAACAACCGCAGTATGGTCTATCCCACCGAAGTGTTCCTGTTTGTGGCGCTGGTTTACTTTGTTTTTTGTCTGGCCCTGGAGCTATTGGCGCATCGCGTGAGCCAGCTCTATGCGGTGCACGCGCGGGTTGACGCGCCAAAACGGCGGTTTTGGTGGTGCTGGCGGCCGCGCCCAGCCTAGCGCGGCCAACCGCCGTCAGGCGGTGATGTTACAGCCTTTGTCGCGCCACAGTTGCGGTAAGTCACGCATCGTGTGGAAGGTGGTGACCAGCGGGTGATCGATGGGCGGGTTGTGCGGGTCGGCGCAGTAGTAGTACACCGGAATGCCCGCAGCGATACCCGCTTCCACGCCTGAAAACGAATCTTCCACTAGCAGGCAGTTCTCTAGATTGACCCGCATCTGCTGAGCTGCGTGATAAATAACGGCGGGATCGGGCTTCCATTTTTTCAAATCGTAGCCGCTATACAGGCGATCGGCGAAGTGCTCACGCAGCCCGGTTAATCCGAGCGAATGGTGCATTTTGCTGACCGGGCCGTTCGATACCACGCCCATTGGCACGGTAATCGCGCCAAGCAGTTCTGGAATGGCGTCAATGGGTTGTAGTGATTTCTCAAACAGCCGGGCGATCTCTGCACGGAAGTGTTTTTCCAGCGTTTCAGGCACCACCGTCAGGCCATGTTGTGCACTCACACGATCGATAATGTCGTAGAGCTTGACGCCTTTGTAGGTCTTGATGACCTCCTCCAGCGACAACTGTAAGCCATACGGAATAAAAATATTCACATAGGCCTGGCAACAAATCACTTCGCTGTCGACCAGCGTGCCATTACAATCGAAAAAAACACAATCAATCGAAGACATGGGGTTCCTTATTGGTAACGCGTGTGGTTCACCCACTACTTTACCCCACTGTGTCAGTATTTTGACCTCACCGGGCGTAAACACGATAAAATACTGTTTTTAAACTGGTTTTCATCTTTTGTTCTGAAGGCGGAGAGTTATGGCTTGTTCGCTGTTTTTCTCGCGTATTTGCAGAAAAAAGATACCTGATGCCGTTGAGGGTAAGGGTTGTAATAACCTCTGCTTATGGCAAGAAAAAAAACCGGCCAATGGCGTTAATCTCTGTACATTTTGTTATAGGATACCCACCGACCATAATTCCTTATCTGGAACGTTGATAATGAAAACATCACAACCTGAGCTTGCGGGAGAGCAAAGCTTATTGGAGCGCGTATTCAAACTGCGCCAACATGGCACTACGGCGCGTACGGAAACGATTGCTGGGTTCACGACCTTTCTTACCATGGTCTACATCGTTTTCGTAAACAAACCCGCAGATTCTGGGTGTTGCGGGCATGGATACCCAAGCGGTGTTTGTGACCACCTGTCTTATTGCTGCGTTTGGCAGTATTTTGATGGGGCTGGTGGCTAACCTGCCAGTTGCATTGGCTCCTGCCATGGGGCTGAATGCCTTTTTTGCGTTCGTCGTCGTCGGTGCCATGGGGATCTCCTGGCAGGTCGCGATGGGGGCCATCTTCTGGGGCGCAGTCGGCTTTTTGATACTGACCATTTTCCAGATTCGCTACTGGATGATCGCTAACATTCCGATCAGCTTGCGTTTAGGGATTGCCAGCGGTATCGGTTTGTTTATCGGCATGATGGGCCTGAAAAACGCCGGTATCATTGTTGCTAACCCGGAAACGCTGGTGACCATTGGTAACCTGACGTCTCACCGTGTTCTGCTGGGCGCGCTGGGGTTCTTTATCATTGCGGTACTGGCCTCACGTAACATTCACGCCGCTGTGCTGATTTACATTGTGGTGACTACGGTCATTGGCCTGTTGCTGGGTGACGTGAAGTTTTCTGGCGTGTTTTCTATGCCGCCGAGCGTCACATCCGTTGTCGGTCAGGTCGATCTGGCAGGATCGCTGAATTTGGCGCTTTCCGGTGTGATCTTCTCCTTTATGTTGGTCAACCTGTTCGATTCCTCTGGCACCCTGATTGGTGTGACGGATAAAGCTGGGTTAGTCGACGCGCGCGGTAAATTCTCGCGTATGAAGCAGGCGCTTTACGTTGATAGCATCAGCTCGGTGGCCGGTTCCTTTATTGGCACTTCCTCCGTAACGGCGTACATCGAAAGCTCTTCCGGTGTTTCGGTTGGCGGACGTACCGGGCTGACGGCAGTTGTGGTCGGTATTCTGTTCCTGCTGGTGATTTTCCTCTCCCCACTGGCCAGCATGGTGCCCGCTTATGCGGCGGCAGGTGCGTTGATTTATGTTGGGGTGTTGATGACCTCAAGCCTGGCACGCGTGAAATGGGACGATCTTACCGAAGCGGTGCCTGCGTTTATTACTGCGGTGATGATGCCATTCAGCTTCTCCATCACCGAAGGGATTGCCCTTGGCTTTACTCCTATGTGGTGATGAAAGCAGCAACCGGGCGCTGGCGTGAAATCAGCCCTTGTGTGGTGGTGGTTGCGGTGTTGTTCCTGCTGAAGTTTATCTTTATCGACGCGTATTAATTGCATGCGCAGTCAGCCTCTTCGTCGTCCTCGGCGTAGGCCGGGGACCTCTGTCAGAATGAACGCGTTTAGCCTGTACGAGATTCCCGCCTGTGCGGGAATGACAATTTTAAAGTAGGTTTGTCTGCAACCTCAGCCCCGCTTGCGGGGCTAATGAGATGGTCACCCCCACCCTGCAGCGGTACGCTGACAGGGTGTTTTTCTTTCAGGAGAGGCCATCATGGAAAATGTTGCACTTAT
>NZ_PEHF01000021.1 GCF_015762685.1 Candidatus Symbiopectobacterium sp. 'North America'
GGCTGATGGCTGAAAACCCGGAAATCTCAAAAAGTGCGTGGAACTAAAACCGGTGTGCTTACAGTATCGCTATCACTTTGATCCATCAATAAGAAACCTTAGCTCCTGCGCCGCGCAGGCAAGGGAAAAATACCATATCTGCTGGGGAAGGGGTACTTGATGATGAATGACAAAGCGTGATGAAAAATGAAGCAGCGCGCCGAAGCGCGCGTGAAAATGCAAAAGGGTCCCTGGTGTAAGTGAAGGGGGATGGCTCCCAAAATCTTATTAGTTTGGTTTTCCTTTTGAATACGCCGATTGTGCTTTTTTTCAGCGTAATACCTCTAATAGTTCTTATACATTACGACTCATTTGTATATAAATAATAGCGTAATTTATTTTTAAGTGGACTGTATCTTTCCGCATTCATTGAGAGGGATCTATACGATACGGGGGTAGTAAATGTTACTATAATAATTCAATCACTTTGCTACTGTTTTGTAAAAATGAATATGTGTTTGTAGTGTGGTTGTGATTTATAAACAAACATAAAACGTATGGTGTGAAATTTCAAAAAATGATGTTATTTATTTTTTTTATTTGTGTAATGTTAATTTGTTGTTCTGCTTAAGTATGAGATTCATAGTGTGGTTGTTTTTTGCAGGCGCTATGCGCCAATAATGATTGTTTTATTATAGAACATTAATCTTTTTTATTGCACTAAAGAGGTCGTCATGAAAAGTGATGAGCACGAAAGCATAGTTCTTCCAAAAATGTTGACATCATTACTTGATCAGCATAGTGATGCTTATTTTATCAAAGGATTGGACTCACGTTTTATCTATGCTAATTTGTCTGCCGTTAAAAAAATGGGACTACAGTCGTTGAATGATTTGTTGTATAAAAATGAGAACGATCTTTCATCTCGTTTGACAGAGAATAAGGATATTATTAAAGAGTGGCAATGGCAGGATAGACAAGTAGCGTCATCAAGAAAAAAATTAGATACATTAGAGGTCAATCCAGAAGCTGTTAACTCACCTTATATGGTTAGAAAATTTCCTTTTTACAATGAAAATAATAAATGTCAAGGCGTTGTTATTTATTACAAGGCTTTAGAGGATTTTTCTTATACACAGTTGTTGGGTGGGAATAGTACAGGGTCATTTTTATTAACCAAGCCTGATGATTTTTTTACTGAAAAAGAGTGTGAGGTTATTTATCTAAGTCTACAGGGACAAACACCAAAAAGTATTGCTTCTCGACTGGTTTGCTCGGTTCGGGATGTTGAGTGCTCGTTTCAGGAAATATACAATAAAGCTTGTGTGAAACATTATGATGATTTTTATGAGTTTTGTTACCGAAGGGGTTATCATCGTTATTTGCCAAGATGTTTTATTAGTAGTCGCTTTATCATGTTTTAATATCTTGATTGTTTTGTTTGTTCTGATTTTATTGGGATGTGGACTATTAGTAAAATCTCATCATTAATTTATATTGTTGAATTTTTCATTGTCGGGTAAATATGCAGAGGTTGTAAGAGGTTTTTTAATTCATATATGGTGAAAAGGTGGTTTTATGAATGATGATGTTCATGATGATAATTATCTCCCAAGAATTCTTACGAATATTTTGGATCAAGTTCCCGATCCTTATTTTATAAAAGATTTAGATTCGATGTATATATATGCTAATTTGCCAACGGCAAAGCTTGCTGGTTTGAGAACGCCAAATGATTTTTTACATAGAACGGAATATGAACTTTGTTCCAGGTTAACGGAAAATGCAGATGTTGTTAAAGAGTGGCAATTTCAAGATAAACAAGTTAGTACCTCAAAGAAAGGACTTAGTATGTTGGATGTCCACCCTGAGGCTGTTAGCTATCCATATATTGTGAAAAAGATGCCCTTTTATGACAACAATAATCAATGTGTTGGAGTAGTGACTTATGAGAAAACCCTACAAACATTCACACCCAATGATTTTGTCAATGGGCGATGCCCCGGGTCTTTATTACTCAATCGTCCAGATGATTTTTTACAGAAAAAGAGTGTGAAATCATTTTTTTAAAACTAAAAGGACGAACCTGTAAAGCTATAGGCGATATGTTATTCCTTTCGCCTCGTACCATTGAGAGTGCTCTGCAAAGACTCTATACCAAAGTTGGTGTATCCCATTTTGATGATTTTGCAGAGTTTTGTCATAACAAAAATTACCATCGTTACCTCCCACGGCGATTCCTTGAATGCAAACGCGCCATGTTTGAAAACAATTATGATTTAGATGAGTGGTGATGTATCTTGCAATTTACATACACTCCGCAGTTAAAAGAATAAAGGCCGCTCAGCGGCCTTTATTCTTTACTTTTTATTTCGTGTTACCCGCCAGCGTTTCAAACTGATATCCGTAAATATCCCCTTGTGCTACAAAGGTAAGACGGTTCGTGATACATTCCGGCGCGTCTTCGGCGTGATGGGAAACAAGCAGTAGTTGCGTTTCTCCTTCACCGATCAACACATCCAGCCAGCGCCGCACCAGCTGTCGGTTGAGCGGATCTAACCCTTGTAACGGTTCGTCAAGGATCAGCCGTGCCGGGTGTTTCACCAGCGCGCGCAATCAGTACCAGACGCTGCTGCCCCCATGACAATGCGTGGAACGGGGAGTCCGCTTGTGAAGTGAGTCCCAGCAGTTCAAGCCATTGTTGCGTTAAAAAACGTTGGTGATCGGACACGGCCTGATAAATGCCAATCGAATCGAAAAAGCCTGACGTAATAACATGACGCACACTACTGCTGACGCGGTATTCCAAATGCAGGCTGCTGCTGACGTAACCGATATGCCGTTTGATATCCCAAATGGTTTCACCACTGCCGCGACGGCGTCCAAACAGCGTTAAATCATTACTGTATCCCTGCGGGTGATCGCCAGTGATAAGGCTCAGCAATGTTGATTTCCCGGCACCGTTTGGGCCGACGATTTGCCAATGCTGACCGGGCAACACCTCCCAATCAAGGTGATGCAAAATAGGGCGATCGTTATATTGCACCACGCCATCTCGCAGGAGGATGCGCGCTTGATCGGCTGGGAGCGTTGGTGTATGCAGTGGGTCTTCTGGGGCTGGTAGCGCTGTGCCGGAAAGCGTTTCACTAAATGCAAGTTGGGCGATCAAGGCATCGGCCAATACCGCTTCAAGCGTACCCGTGCGCGTCAGAGTGCAGTCAGTCAGAATACCGACATGATTGATAAATTCAGGAATATCATCGAACCGGTTAACGATGATCGCCAGCGTGTAGCCGCGCTGAGCCAACTCCGCCAAATGCTCTGCCAACTGTGCGCGGGAAGCCACATCAAGACCATCGAAGGGCTCATCCAGAATCAGCAGATCGGGCTTTGGCATCAGCGCCTGGCACAGCATGACCTTGCGTGTTTCGCCGGTAGAGAGGTATTTAAAACGGCGCGAGAGCAGGGGAGTGATGCCAAACAGGGCGGCCAGCGTCGCACAGCGGGCAGGATCGCGAATCTCATCCTAAATCACTTCAGCGGTAGTACGTCCGGTATCGTCTTCATCAGCGCTGAGCATATCGGTATTGTTACGCTGCCACTCTTGCGTGACCAGTTGTTGCAACTGCTCGAAGGAGATGCGTGCAACGCGAGGAAAATCGCTGTGTTGCGAGCCCTCCAGCAGCGGAAGTTCACCCGATAGTGCACTCGCCAGCGCAGATTTTCCGCTGCCATTTGCGCCCACAAAGGCCCACTGCGATTTTCCTTCCAGCGCCAAGGCATCAATGCGCAAAACGCGTATGTCATTTATGCGAAAAACACCTTGCAAAATTTGCAACGACGACATTCTTTATCTCTTTTTTAGCAAGTAATACTCTCAGAAATAAAGGGCATTGCCGCCATTGTCAAGCCGTTCCTATGGTTATTCTTGTCGTGAGGACAGCAATCAGCACAAGGTCGCGACAATCGCACGATCGGCATTAAAGCAGGCTGTCACCGCCATGCCCACGCGCAGTTTTTGTTGCGTCACTTGCTCGTTTGGCACCGTGGCGCAAAGTGTCTCACCGCTTGCCAGCGCGATCAGCACTTCACTACTATCCTGTCCCGTTTCCAGCGATGACACGGTGCCAGCCAGCTCGTTATCGGATTGAGGTCGGGTTGCTGCGGAATCGTATACCGCAATCCATGGCGCTTTGATCAACACCAGCACTTCTTTACCTTCATTGAGCCCCAATCGTTCGGCGCTCTGTTGGATCAGTAATACATTCACCGCCGTCTTTCCATCGGCCAGCAGTACGCTCAGGTGCTGCTGAACCGTGTCCCGGCTGCGGGCTTGCACCGTACCAAAGAACTGGTTGCGGGCGCTGGTTTGCAGTGAAAAACGCGCGATGGCGGCCAGCAGGCTGTCCAGCGGCAAATTATCATCTTGCAGAACGTCAAACGCCTTTTGCTGTATGTGTGCCAGCAAATCATAGAGTTGAATCAATCGTTCGCCATAGCGCGTCAGCGTAGCCCCACCGCCGCCTTTGCCGCCGGTCATGCGCTCTACGATGGTCTGCTCTGCCAGTTGATTCATTTCGTTGATGGCATCCCAGGCGCTTTTGTAGCTGATACCTGCGAGTTTGGCGCCTTGACTGATGGAACCGGTGTGACGAATCTGTTTGATCAGCTCAATGCGTCGTGGGTCGGCAAAAAGACGTTGTTGTAATTTGAGTGTCAGAAGGATTTCAGCTTGCATGGTCACGGTCCAGGGAGATTAAAAAAGACAAAACCGAGCGTGCGTGACGTTCGGTACAGCGCTATTGTCGCGCGTTTGAGCGGTGCGGGCAAACCGCACAAATGGTCGCATTAATTCTTACAGTTACGGTACACTATTCACCATCACCCGTAATGATTTTTCGTTGCGGTACGTTGAGATTCGCGATGAATGTCGCGTGTATTGAGAAACGGACCGTTAGCGATAAGTGAGGTAAGCATGTTGGATTTGCTCAAAAGCCTGCTGTTTGCAGTTGCCATGGTGCCTGTGATGATGGCGATCATCCTCGGTGCTATCTACGGTTTAGGCGAAGTATTTAACGTCTTTTCCCGTATTGGCCATGCCGATGAACGCGTTGTAAGAAAGTAAACCCACTACGTTTTATCTTTTCTGATGCCCGGTCGATTCTACCGGGCATTATTTTTTTGTATGTACTCTCTTCGGATTATGCGAGCAAAAGCGCATGACATTGCTGGATTTATCGTTATATTATTTCGAATACAACGATAACGTCCTGATGTAATTACTCTTGGGAGAGACCGATGAAACAGCAATGGATGAAATGGGGTGTCGCACTAACCCTGTGCGCAACCTTGGCAATGCCAGCCTTCGCGGCAGAACAGAAAATCACCGTGTTTGCCGCCGCTTCGCTGACCAATGCGTTGCAGGAAATTGCCGCACAATATAAGAAAGAGAAAAACGTCGATATCGTTTCCTCTTTTGCCTCATCTTCAACGCTGGCTCGCCAGATTGAGCAAGGTGCGCCTGCGGATCTGTTTATTTCTGCCGACCAGCAGTGGATGGATTACGCTCAGGATAAAAAACTGACGGATACCGCGACACGCTACACCCTACTGGGTAACGCGTTGGTGGTGATTGCACCGAAAACCAACGATGTGAAGCATTTTGCCATCACGGATAAAACCGACTGGAAGAGCCTGTTGAAAGGGGGCCATCTGGCGGTTGGCGATCCCGACCATGTGCCTGCCGGGATCTATGCCAAAGAAGCGCTACAAAATCTGAAAGCCTGGGATGAACTCTCTCCTGTGATGGCTCGTGCTAACGACGTGCGTTCCGCCATGGAGCTGGTAGAACGTGAAGAAGCCCCTCTGGGTATTGTGTATGGCTCCGATGCGGTCGCCAGCAACAAGGTGAAAGTGGTCAGCATTTTCCCGAAAGAGAGCCACAAGCCGGTCGAATATCCGATGGCTATCATCAAAGATCATAACAACGCGACGGTGACCGGTTTCTACGAATACCTGAAAACGCCTGCCGCTGCGGATGTGCTCAAACGCTATGGTTTCACGCCGCGCGGATGATGCTCACGGATTACGAATGGCAAACCATTGAACTTAGTCTTAAAGTTTCCATCACCGCTGTAATATTCAGCCTGCCGCTAGTGATCCTGGCGGCATGGGTGTTGGTACGCTGCCGTTTTCCCGGAAAGTCGCTGTTAGACAGCATTATCCATTTGCCGCTGGTGTTGCCACCGGTGGTGATTGGCTATTTGTTGCTGATCGGGATGGGCAGAAAAGGAATTATCGGCCAATGGCTTTATGAATGGTTCGGCCTCAGCTTCAGTTGGCGTGGTGCCGCACTCGCTTCCGCTGTGATCGCATTTCCTCTGATGGTGTGCGCAATTCGTCTGGCGCTGGAGGCGGTGGATACGCGTTTGGAACTGGCCGCCAGAACGCTGGGTGCTAACCCTTGGCGTGTCTTCTTCACCATCACGTTGCCTCTTTCATTTCCCGGCATTGTGGCAGGCACCGTATTGGCGTTTGCTCGCTCGCTGGGTGAGTTTGGTGCAACCATTACATTTGTGTCCAATATTCCGGGGGGAAACACGTACCATCCCGTCGGCGATGTACACATTGATTCAAACACCCGGTGCAGAAGCCGATGCGGCGCGCCTGTGCGTGATTGCCATTCTGCTCTCAATGGCGTCGTTGCTGCTCTCTGAGTGGTTAACCCGCTGGGGTCGCAAACGGTTAGGGGTGTAATGCTGGAGCTTAATTTTCATCAACGCCTCGGCGATCTTGATTTGCGTATGGATACCCAATTGCCCGCATCAGGCATTTCTGCGGTGTTTGGCGTATCTGGCGCAGGAAAAACGTCGCTGATCAATGCGGTGGTGGGTCTGACGCGCCCGCAGTTTGGCCGAATTGTGCTCAACGATCGCGTGTTAATGAATGCCGAGAAACGTATCTGCCTGCCGCCCGAAAAGCGCCATGTGAGTTACGTCTTTCAGGATGCACGGCTGTTTCCGCACTATCGTGTGCAAGGCAATCTGCGTTATGGCATGGCGTCATCCATGAAATCGCAGTTTGATGCCATTGTGGCACTGCTGGGTATTGAGGCACTGTTAAACCGCCTACCGCTGACCCTTTCCGGTGGCGAAAAGCAGCGTGTGGCGATCGGTCGCGCCTTGCTGACCGCACCGGAACTGCTGCTAATGGATGAGCCGCTGGCGTCGCTTGATTTGCCGCGTAAACGTGAGCTATTACCCTATCTGGAGACGTTGGCAAAAGAGGTCAATATTCCTATCCTGTATGTCAGCCACAGTATGGAAGAGATCGTGCGGCTTGCCGATCGGGTGGTGGTATTGGATAAAGGTAAGGTTAAAGCGGAAGGTCGGCTGGAAGAGGTATGGGCAAGCAGTGCGATGCGTCCCTGGTTACCGAGCGATGAGCAAAGCAGCATTCTCAATGTGAAAGTGATGTAGCAGCATGAGCGTTATGCCATGACGACGCTGTCGCTGGGCGAACAACGACTGTGGGTGAATCGGGTTTCCATGCCGTTGAAAACGTCGCTGCGTATTCGTGTCAACGCGGTCGATGTCTCTTTGGTGTTGCAACCGCCAACGGCGAGCAGTATTCGTAACGTGTTGCCCGCTAAGGTGTTGGAAGGCATTGATGTCGATGAACAGGTCGAAGTGAAGCTGTCGGTGGGTGGACAAATCCTCTGGGCGAGGATTTCACCTTGGGCGCGCGATGATCTGAGACTGCGTGCGGATATGTGGCTGTATGCGCAGATCAAAAGAGTGTCGATTACGGCGTAGGGCTTTCTGTATGTGCCATGCACGTTATCCCCGCGCAGGCGGGAATCTCTTACAGACGAAACGCGTTTATTCTGCCAGAGATCCCCGGTTTGCGCCGAGGATGATAGAGAATGAGGCCGAGGATGACTAAGAGCGTGGCTGAGGATGACCTTATTGCAATACGCGCTGGCGGATTAACTGCGCAATAGCCGGTTCTTCATTGTGTCCGATAACCAGATCGGCGTGCGCTTTAACGGCGTCATCACTGTTGCCCATGGTAACGCCGAGTCCTGCGGCTTCGAGCATACTGATGTCATTGAAGTTATCGCCAAAAGCCAACACCTCGCTCATGTCATAGCCCTGATACGTGACCCACTCACGCAGCAGTTTGCCTTTGTTATTTCCGCTTTGGGCTACGTCAACCTAATCCTGCCAGGACCACTCGCAGGTCAGACCAAACTCGTCCATGACCCGATTGGCAAAGTTGTCTAATGCTTGCGTATTCGAATGCGAAAGGGCGAATTTCCAGATATTTTGCACCCGATCGGCGGCGTTCAGCAGGTTGTCAACGTGAAGGAGGGTGGGGCGCTGGTGTGGCGGCAGGGTTTCACCCCACGCCTGAGTGCGAATCACATGGCCGGTGGGTTCTTGATACAGCATGCCGTCATCGGCGTACATCAGACCGTGAATGCCATATTCGCCTAACAAGGTCAGCACGCTTTTAGCCTGTGTCGCTGTCAATGGATTGGCCTGCGATGTCTGTTTATTCTGATAATCGTACAGATAGGTGCCGTTGCAGCAAATCGCCGGTGTATCCAGATCCAGCGCCTGATAGAACGGATGAATCGCGGAATGGTGCCGCCCCGTGGCGATCACCGCTTTGACACCCTGTTGGCGCGCCAGCGTCAGTGCAGTGAGGGACTCCGGTAAAATTTTCTTTTGTTTGTCCAGCAATGTGCCATCCAAATCAAGAGCAATGATACGATACGTCATAGCGGTCCTATTAAGAGAGTCTAGAATTGCGTTAATGCCCATAATGTTACACCCTAAGTGACATGGCGCAAAATGCGACAAACCAAGGAGAAAAGCATGCAGCAAGTGGTCTATATCGCCAGTCCGGAAAGCCAGCAGATTCACGTCTGGCAGTTGGCGTCTTCGGGGCAGCTCACGCTGTTACAGGTTGTCGATGCGCCGGGTCAGGTGCAGCCGATGGTGATAGCACCCAACAAACAGCATCTTTACGTTGGGGTACGCCCGACGTTCTCGGCCATCAGTTACCGTATCGATGCACAAGGTTTGCTGACGCAGGTGGGTTCTGCCTCGTTGCCGGGAAGTCCGACACATTTGTCCACTGACCGCCAAGGGCGTTTCCTGTTTAGCGCATCGTATAGCGGAGAAACGTTGAGCGTCAGCTCGATTGATGCCGAAGGCGTTGTGGGGGAGCCGATTCAACAACTGGATGGGCTATCAGGCTGCCACTCGAGCAATATCGACCCTCAAAACCGAGTGCTGTGGGCACCGTGTTTGAAAGAAGATCGCATTCGTTTGTATGACGTTTCTGCTGAGGGTGAGCTGTCCGTTGCGGCGCAAGCGGACCTCCATGCGGTGGATGGCGCAGGCCCACGGCATATGGATTTTCACCCCAATCAGCGTTTTGCCTACTGTGTGAATGAGTTGAACAGTACGGTTGACGTGATTGAGTTGCACTCGGTGGCGGGCAAAGCGCGTACCGTGCAGTCGCTGGATGCCATGCCGCAGGGCTTTGCGGATATCCACTGGGCTGCGGATATTCATTTGACGCCAGATGGTCGTTTCCTTTATTGCAGTGATCGCACCGCCAGCCTGTTAAGTATTTTCCAGGTGTCCGAAGATGGCAGTACCTTGACGCTGATGGGGCATCAACCAACGGAGACGCAACCGCGCGGTTTCAATATCGATCACCGGGGTGAGTTTGTGATTTCTGCTGGACAGAAGTCCCAGCACATTGAGGTGTATCGCATCGATCAGGAAAGTGGAAATCTGCAACCATTGGCGCGCTATGCGGTAGGGCAGGGGCCGATGTGGGTGAGTGTGTTGGCGCTTGATTGAGTTGTGTAGGAATCGTGGCTTCATTTTTCGTCATCCCCGGCGAAGGCCGGGGATCTCTGGCAGAAGTAATGCGTTTCGTCTGTAAGAGATTCCCGCCTGCGCGGGAATGACGTGAGAAGGCGCGGGAACGACGAGATTGAGATTTACTTTTTCTCTTCTTCTTCGTTAAGCACCTGACGCGCCCAACGTGGGTGGTGCTTACGCGCCCACTTGGCAGAAACTTTGCCTTCGATCATGCCCTTGATGGAACCACGTACCCAGAACGCTATGTACATATGAATCAGGATGGCGTGGATCAACACGATAGCTGCCGCCGCGTGAACCAGAATGGCGTAACGCACGATATCGATCGGGAACAGATGAGCAAAGTAAGGCCGCCACATGATGATGCCGGTAATCAGCAACACCAGCGTCAACCCCATAATGCTCCAGAACATCATTTTCTGGCCCGGGTTGTATTTGCCCACATCCGCGACGTTATGTTCATTGCCTTTCAGAACCTCAACGATATGCAGGAACCAGGGAAGGTCACGGCGTTTCGGAATATTGTGGCTCACAAAACGGAAGAACATTGGCACCAGACAAACCACGATCAGAATACCGAATAACGGGTGCATGATGCGTCCCATCTGCGGCGTACCGAAGGTCTGCGCCAGCCATTGCAGCGTGGGGAAAAACAGCGCAATCCCGGACAGCGCCACCAGGAAGAAGCTGATCACCACAATCCAGTGACAGATGCGGTCAACGAATTTGGTGCGCACAATCATTTTCTGCTTGCTCATTGCTTCTCATCCTCATCGTGGTCATGCTCCGTTTCTTCCGTGTTTGGCCCAATGCCAACATAGTGGAAAATCAAACCGGCAAAGGTAGCGACAAAGCCGAGCGTTGCCAGCAGTTTCATCTCTTCCTTGGTACCGAAATGAATGGCGCCGGTCGGACAGGTTTTCACACAGGCTGGTTCCTGACCCGTGCTAACGCGATCCACACACAGAGTGCATTTATACACCCGGTTATCGTCTTTATTGAGACGCGGAACGTTGAACGGGCAGCCAGCGATACAGTAACCGCAGCCGATGCAGTGCTCGGACTGGAAGTCGACAATGCCGTTCGCATACTGAATGATGGCACCGGCAGACGGACATGCCTTCAAACAGCCCGGATCGCTACAGTGCATACAGCCATCTTTACGGATCAGCCACTCCAGACGATCGGCGCTTTCCACTTCAGAAAAGCGCATCACCGTCTAGGATTTGGCGCTCAGATCCATCGGGTTGTCATACACCCCGTGGTTATGGCCCACTTCATCACGGATGTCGTTCCACTCGGAGCAGGCCGCCTGACAGGCTTTACAGCCAATACAGGTGGTGACGTCAATCAGTTTGGCCACTTCACTTTTATCGTTTCTCACGTGCGGTGGCGGTGTCAGGCTACTGGTAGCCGAACGTTGAATAATATCTTGATATTACATTGATATAGCGCGCTACCTTACACCTTTTCCACATTCACCAAAAACGCCTTGAACTCTGGCGTTTGCGAGTTAGCGTCACCGACGCTGGGCGTGAGGGTATTTGCCAGGAAGCCTTTGCGCGTGATGCCTTCAAAGCCCCAGTGACAAGGTATCCCGACGGTCTCAATTGCTTTACCGGCGACGGTCAAGGTCTTGATACGTTTGGTGACCACCGCTTTGGCTTTGATGTAGCCGCGCTGACAGGAAACCTTCACCTCATCCCCCGCCTTGATCCCTTTGCTCTGCGGCAGGTTTTCGCCAATTTCCACAAACTGCTCGGGTTGGATAATGGCGTTAATGCGCGCATGCTTGGTCCAATGACGGAACAGCTCAGTAATGGAGTAGGTGGTAGCGACATACGGGAAATCGCTCGCCTTGCCCATGGTTTTTGCATCGCGGGCAAACAGTCGCGCCGCCGGGCTGGAAATCACGGACGGGTGCAGCGGGTTGGTGTCGAGCGGCGTTTCTACCGGCTCGTAGTGTTCCGAGAACGGGCCGTCGACCAGTTTGTCCATCGAGAACAGACGTGCCACGCCTTCCGGCAACATGATAAACGGCATCGCGTCTTTGCCTGGCGGTACGGTAGCGGCGAAATCAGGCACGTCAATGCCCTGCCATTTCTGGCCGTTCCACTCCAGCAGTTTGCGCTTGCTGTTCCACGGTTTCCCTTGCAGGTCGGAGGAGGCGCGGTTGTACAGAATGCGGCGGTTTTGCGGCCAGCACCAGGCCCAACCCGGCGTTGCCCCCAGTCCGGCATCGCTGTTGTCGCGGTTTGCCATCTGGTTGCCTTTTTCCGTCCAGCTACCGGCGTAAATCCAGCAGAAGCTGGATGTGGTGCCGTCGTCGCGCAACTGTGAGAAGTCTGCCAGTTGCTGGCCTTTTTTCAGGATCAGCGTACCCTTGTCGTCATAAATATCCGCCAGCGCCATACCGTTACTTTCGCGCGCAATTTCTTCCGGCGTTGGGTCTTCCGGGTCCTGATAGTTCCAGTTGATGTTCATCAACGATTCAGGGCATACGCCGCCTTCTTCGCGATACAGTTCGCGCAGGCGCATCAGCAGTTTGCCGAGGATCTTCCCGTCGTGCATCGCCTCTGCCGGTGGCTCGGCCGCTGCCCAGAGCCATTGCAACCAACGGCCGGAGTTGGCGATGGAGCCGTTTTCTTCCGCGAAGCAACTGGAAGGCAAACGGAACACTTCAGTCTGGATGGATGCGCTATCGA
The DNA here is from genome assembly GCF_015762685.1 of Candidatus Symbiopectobacterium sp. 'North America'. GTDB lineage: Bacteria > Pseudomonadota > Gammaproteobacteria > Enterobacterales > Enterobacteriaceae > Symbiopectobacterium. The sequence continues at coordinate 12,590 of NZ_PEHF01000021.1, forward strand.
CGTCGTTAAATTCGCCGTGGTTCTGCCAGAAGGTGGAGGTCTCGGTCACAAGCGGATCGATAACCACCATGTACTTCAATTTAGAGAGTGCTTCTGTCGCTTTGTTCTTGTTGGAGAACGCCGCCAACGGGTTGAAGCCTTGCACGATATAGCCATGCATCTTGCCTTCAACCATCAGTTCGGTTTGCACCATCACGTCGTAGCTGCGATCCCACTTCGGCAGCCATTCATAGCCCCACTGATTGTCTGCTTGCGCGTGGTCGCCATAGAAGCTCTTAATCATGCTGATAAAGAATTTTGGCGTATTCTTCCCGTAGTTGACTTGGTCCGGCAGCAGTGCATCCGGCGTGATCTGCTTGAGGTAGGTTTTCAGGTCAGCTTGCTTTTCCGACGGCAGCGGCATGTAACCCGGCAGGTTAAGGCTGAGCAGTCCCAGGTCGGTATAGCCCTGAATATTGGAGTGACCGCGTAGGGCGTTGACATCGCCACCGGCCATGCCGATATTGCCAAGCAGCAACTGGATCATGGCCGCGGCACGGATAATCTGTGCGCCGTTGGTGTGGTGTGTCCAACCCAGCGCGTACATGAAGGTCGCTGTTTTATCGGGAACGCTGGTTTCTGCCAGAGAGCGGCAGATCTCTTCGTAATGATGCGCTGGCGTACCGCACAGGGAAACCACCATTTCAGGCGTGTAGCGAGCAACGTGCGCTTTCAGCAGGTTCCAAATGCAGCGCGGTTGTGTCAGCGTCATATCGCGTTTGGCAAAGCCGTTGGCGTCCAGTTCGTAGTTCCAACTGGTCTTGTCGTACTGGCGGGCATCCGCATTATAACCGCTGAACAGCCCTTCATCGAACCCGAAGTCTTCACGCACGATCAGGCTGGCGCTGGTGTAAGACTTCACGTATTCGTGCTGAATTTTATCATGGGTGATCAGGTAATTGATAATCCCCAGCAGGAACGCAGCATCGGAACCCGCCCGGATCGGGGCATAGAGATCGGCCACGGCGGCGGAGCGGTTAAAGCGCGGGTCAACCACGATCAGTTTGGCATCGTTATGGGTTTTCGCTTCGACCGCCCATTTAAAACCAACCGGATGGGCTTCTGCGGCGTTACCGCCCATCACGATAATCAGGTTGGCGTTTTTGATATCCACCCAGTTGTTGGTCATGGCACCGCGACCAAACGTGGGCGCGAGTGCGGCAACGGTCGGTCCATGGCACAGGCGTGCCTGGCAATCGATAGCGATCATACCCAGTGAGCGGGCAAATTTCTGATCGAGGATACCGGTTTCATTGCTGGCGGCGGAAGATCAGAGCATGCCGGTGGTCAACCAACGGTTAACTACAGCGTTGACGCGTTCAAAGTCGGCATCGCGGTCTGCCTTCATCAGGCGTGCAATACGATCAATGGCGTCATCCCAGCTAATGCGCTGCCATTTGTCGGAGCCTGGCGCGCGATACTCGGGGTGCTTCAAACGTCCTTCACTGTGGATGTCGTCAACCAGCCCCGCGCCTTTCGGACACAGCGAGCCACGGCTTACCGGATGATCCGGATCCCCCTCGATATGGTAAATGGCCGGTTTAGCGTTTTTCGCGCCATCACCCAGGCTGTACATCAACACACCGCACCCGACGGAGCAGTAGGTGCAGTTGTTACGAGTTTCCTTGGCGCGCGGTAATTTGTACTGACGTACCGATGCCATTGCTTCCGTGGGGGCAAAGCCCAGTGCGGCGAGGGTGGTGCCTGTCATCCCTCCAGCACAAACTTTAAAGAAACCTCTTCGATTGATTTGCATTAGTTTCTCTATGTGATTGTTTGCTTATTTTTTGTTGCAGGCAATTTAACAATACTCACTATAGGGTTTTGCGCGAAATCAAAATTTAAGTATTTAAAACACCTTTTTACTTCTTTAAAGTATGTTTTTATGGTGATATATAATATAGCGTTTGGTTTCGGTTTTGTAATCTGATGGTTGTTTTTTCGCTGCAAAATAGCAAAAAATCGCCGTACAAAAAAGATACAATTGAGCAACAGGAAATGGCGAGGAATGCTACGTCTGTGAGATGTTTTGCCGCAAATAAAGGGTGGGAATGACAGAGGAAATGCGTAAGCGTCAACGCCCCTCCGTCATCCTCGGCGCAAGCCGGGGATCTCAGACAGAAAGAGCGCGTTTCGCCTGTTCGGATTCCCGCTTGCGCGGGAATGACCCTGTTATGTGTGCTTGATGGGTTACTTAACTTGCATTCCCGGCTGAGCACCGCTATCCGGGCTGAGCAGGAAGATTTCCTTGCCGCCAGGACCTGCGGCCATCACCATACCTTCCGAGACGCCGAAGCGCATTTTACGCGGGGCCAGGTTGGCGACCATGATGGTCAAACGGCCTTCCAGCGCTTTCGGATCGGGGTAAGCCGTGCGGATGCCGGAGAAAATCTGGCGCGTTTCACCGCCGAGATCCAGCGTCAATCGTAGCAGCTTGTCAGAGCCCTCCACGAAATCTGCCTGCTTGATCAGCGCAATGCGCATATCCACTTTGGCAAAATCGTCAAAAGAGATGGTGTCCTGAATTGGATCGTCAGCCAGCGGACCGGTCACTACCTTTTTGGCACTCATGTCCTCTTTGGAGGCATCAACCATCGCATTGACCTTGTCGAGATCGATACGGTTGAACAATGCTTTGAACGCTTTCACATCGTGACCTAGCAGCGGTTGTGCTACCGCATCCCAGGTCAATGTAGTGTTGAGGAACGCTTCGGCGCTCTCGGCCAGTGATGGCAATACCGGTTTCAGGTAGGTCATCAGCACGCGGAACAGGTTGATGCCCATCGAGCAAATCGCCTGCAAATCCGCATCGCAGCCTTCTTCTTTTGCCACTACCCACGGGGCTTGTTCGTCCACATAGCGGTTGGCGATATCGGCCAGCGCCATGATCTCGCGGATGGCTTTGCCGGATTCGCGGTTGGCGTAGGCTTCGGCAATGCTGTCAGCCGCATTGGCGAAGGTGGCATAAAGCTCGGCATCGGCCAGCGTTTCCGCCAGTTTCCCACCAAAACGCTGATTGATGAAACCGGCATTACGCGACACGAGGTTAACCACTTTGTTAACGATATCGGCATTCACGCGTTGTACGAAATCTTCCAGATTGAGGTCGATATCGTCGATGCGTGACGACAGTTTGGCCGCGTAGTAATAGCGCAGGCAATCGGCATCCAGATGTTGCAGATAGGTCTCGGCCTTGATAAAGGTGCCGCGCGATTTGGACATCTTGGCACCGTTTACCGTCACATAGCCGTGCACAAACAGGTTGATTGGCTTACGGAAACCGCTGCCTTCCAACATGGCAGGCCAGAACAGGCTGTGGAAATAGACGATGTCTTTACCGATAAAATGGTACAGCTCAGCACTGCTTTCTTTACGCCAGAATTCATCAAAATCGATATCACCGCGTTTGTCGCACAGGTTTTTAAACGACCCCATGTAACCGATCGGCGCATCCAGCCAGACGTAGAAATATTTACCCGGCGCATTCGGCACTTCAAAACCGAAGTAGGGCGCGTCACGGGTGATATCCCACTGTTGCAGGCCAGCATCAAACCACTCTTGCATCTTGTTGGCGACCTGCTCCTGCAACGCACCGGAACGCGTCCAGGCTTGCAGCATTTCGCTAAATGCGGGCAAATCAAAGAAGAAGTGCTCAGACTCGCGCATCACCGGTGTCGCACCGGAAACCGCCGATTTCGGGTCGATCAGTTCCGTCGGGCTATAGGTCGCGCCGCACACTTCGCAGTTGTCACCATACTGATCGGCCGCTTTACATTTCGGGCAGGTGCCTTTGACGAAACGGTCCGGCAGGAACATGCCTTTTTCCGGATCGTAGAGCTGAGAAATGGTGCGGTTCTTGATAAAACCGTTCTCTTTCAAACGATCATAGATAAGACCGGACAACTCCCGGTTCTCTTCACTGTGGGTGGAGTGATAATTGTCGTAGCTAATCTGAAAGCCAGCGAAATCCCGCTGATGTTCCTGACTCACGTCCGCAATCATCTGCTCCGGTGCCACGCCCATCTGCTGTGCTTTCAACATGATTGGCGTACCGTGGGCGTCATCCGCACAGATAAAGTGAACCTGGTGACCACGCATTCGCTGATAACGGACCCAGATATCAGCCTGGATATGCTCCAGCATGTGGCCGAGGTGGATTGATCCGTTAGCATAAGGCAACGCGCAGGTTACCAATATTTTCTTAGCGACTTGAGTCATAGTGGGGAACTTACTTTCTTTCATGATGATGAGAGGGAATCCCGATGTTAACCGATAGGCCCTTGTGGCGTAAACCGCTGTAAGCGGAAAACCCTGTCAAACGCGGGTAACGCGGCGTTCTCGTTGCCCGGGGCGATTTTTTCACTGAGGTCAACGATCGGGGCGGGGCATTCTGTTATGCTATGGCTGTTTTTCCACAAAATAATGAGAACGATAAGGAGCCGGGATGGACGCAACAATCCCTGAGCAGACCCCCGATACGCTGAAGGCACTGGTGACCGGTGTCCTCTCCACGTTTAAGCACCCGACTCTGAAAAATAACCTGACGGCGCTCAATGCCTTGCATCACTGTGCCTTGCTGGATGAGATGCTGCGCATCGAACTGGTGATGCCATTTGCCTGGTTGAGTGGGTTGGACGTATTAAAAGAAACCGTCAGCCCAGAGTTGATGCGTTTAACCGGCGCCAAGGATGTGGAATGGCGCCTGACACACAGTATTGCCACGCTGCGCCGTGTTAACAATCAGGCAGGTGTCAAAGGTGTTAAAAACATTATTGCCGTTAGCTCTGGCAAGGGCGGCGTAGGGAAATCCAGCACTGCGGTGAACATGGCGTTGGCGCTGGCCGCAGAGGGAGCGTCGGTGGGTATTCTCGATGCCGACATCTATGGCCCGTCCATTCCGACCATGTTAGGCACTGCCAGCGAGCGTCCGACCTCTCCCGATGGTCAGCACATGGCACCGATCATGGCTTATGGTCTGGCGACCAACTCTATCGGTTATCTGGTGACGGATGATAATGCGATGGTGTGGCGCGGCCCGATGGCGAGTAAAGCGCTGTTGCAACTGCTGCAAGATACGCTCTGGCCGGATCTCGATTATCTGGTATTGGATATGCCGCCGGGCACCGGGGATATGCAGTTGACGCTGGCGCAAAATGTGTCGGTGACGGGCGCAGTGGTGGTGACGACGCCGCAAGACATTGCGTTGGTGGATGCCATGAAGGGCATCACCATGTTCGAGAAAGTCAGCGTGCCGGTGTTAGGTATCGTCGAGAACATGAGCGTGCATATTTGCAGCCACTGCGGTCATCTGGAGCCGATTTTTGGCACCGGCGGCGCGCAGAAACTGGCGGAAAAATACAACTGTGCCCTGTTGGGGCAACTGCCGCTGCATATCTCTCTGCGTGAGGATCTAGATCGCGGTGAACCCACCGTTGCCAGCAAGCCAGACAGCGAGTTCACCTCACTGTATCGCGAGCTGGCCGGGCAAGTGGCTGCGCAGCTTTACTGGCAGGGTGAAGTCATTCCGACCGAGATTTCGTTCCGCGCGGTGTGACTGGTTACAGGAGTGGGGACGTGTGGCGTTCCTACTCTGCCCCTTTTTCCTTTGTTTTTCTCGTACTTTCTCTGTCATTCCCGCGCAGGCGGGAATCTCTGATAGGCAGAACGCGTGCATTCTGCCAAAGATCCCCGGCTTTCGCCGAGGATGACGGAGGGGACATTCAGAACAGGGTGAAGAATAAGTCATTCCACAAAGGGTTGGCAGCCTCGATCAAGTTAACTTTCCACGCCCGCCTCCATTTTTTTAATTGCTTCTCCCGCTGAATCGCCATGAGCATACTTTCAGTATGTTCGTAATAAACAAGCTGATTTACATTGTATCGATGGGTAAACCCACGTGTTTTCAGATTATTATGCTGCCAGATGCGCCGTATCAAATTGCCGGTGACACCGATATAAAGCGTGCCATTCGGTTTGTTGGTTAATATATAGACACTCGGCGGCATTCTTATTCACCTGGCATATTAAGAACTCCGTTGTAACTGATCTTCACCGTGACGTCTTTCGTTATCCTCGAATATAGCGACCGTGCTCACCGATCCTTTCGCAAACCAGAAATGACCATGAGTAGGGCTGGCGCTGCCTGCCTTAACTCCCTATAATTCTCTCGTTACTGTTTGTTTACCCGTTACTATGCCATTCGGCATTTCCCTCATTTATCAGGTCATTTATTGTCATGGCTGCGACGTCTCACCAGTGTGTCATCATCGGAATTGCAGGAGCATCCGCTTCTGGCAAAAGTCTTATTTCCAGTACGCTCTATCGCGAGTTGCGCGATCAGGTGGGGGATGAGCATATCGGGGTCATCCCGGAAGACAGTTATTATAAAGATCAAAGCCATCTGAGCATGGAAGAGCGGGTGAAAACCAACTACGACCACCCCAATGCCATGGACCATGACCTGCTGTTAACGCATCTGAAAATGCTTAAAGCCGGGCAAGCGATTGAGTTGCCACAGTACAGTTACGTTGAGCATACCCGCAAGCAAGAGACGGTACGCTTGCTGCCGAAGAAAGTGATCATTCTGGAAGGTATCTTGTTACTGACGGAAGTCCGCCTGCGCGCTGAGCTGAATTTTTCTATTTTTGTCGATACCCCGCTGGATATCTGTTTGCTGCGTCGTATGCGCCGTGATGTGAACGAACGCGGTCGCTCCATGGACTCAGTCATGGAGCAGTATCAAAAAACGGTACGCCCGATGTTTTTGCAATTTATTGAACCGTCGAAGCAATATGCAGATATTATCGTGCCACGCGGCGGTAAAAACCGTATTGCGATTGATATTCTGAAAGCCAAAATCAGTCAGTTTTTTGAATAATTCACCGAAGACGGCGTAAACGAGAAAAGGGAACAACATGAGACTGTGCGATCGTGATATAGAAAGCTGGCTAGACGATGGACGTCTGGTTATCACCCCCCGTCCTCCCGTTGAACGAATCAACGGTGCAACGCTGGATGTGCGGCTGGGCAATCAGTTTCGCGTTTTCAGCGGACACACTGCCGCATTTATCGATTTAAGCGGCCCAAAAGACGAAGTTAGCGCGGCGCTCGATCGCGTGATGAGCGATGAAATCAACTTGCCGGAAGGCGAAACGTTTTTCCTGCATCCTGGCGAATTGGCGCTGGCGGTGACGTTGGAATCGGTGACATTGCCGGATAATCTGGTGGGCTGGCTCGACGGTCGCTCATCTTTGGCGCGCCTGGGATTAATGGTTCACGTTACTGCGCATCGCATCGATCCCGGCTGGCAGGGTAGAATTGTGCTGGAGTTCTATAATTCAGGTAAGCTACCGTTGGCATTACGTCCTGGCATGATTATCGGTGCATTGAGTTTTGAACCGCTCTCTGGCCCGGCCGCGCGCCCCTACAACCGTCGTGAAGATGCAAAATACAAAGATCAGCAGGGCGCTGTGGCGAGCCGAATCGATAAGGATTGATCGCCAGTGCATAATGCTGTTGCACTGATTGTTGGGAGGATGACATGAAAAGAGTGTTGACGACGCTGGCGATTTTGCTTGTGGTGCTGGCTGTCGGTATGACGGCGCTGGTCATGCTGGTGAACCCCAACGATTTTCGCGCTTACATGGTAAGCCAGGTTGATGCCCGCAGCGGATACTGTTTGCAGTTGGAGGGGGATCTCCGCTGGCACGTTTGGCCGCAGCTCAGCATTCTTTCTGGCGGTATGTCGCTAACCACACCGGGCGCGGCGGCACCGATTGTCAGTGCAGAAAACATGCGTCTGGATGTGAAACTCTGGCCGCTATTGTCACATCGTCTGGAAGTGAAGCAGGTGATGCTGAAAGGAGCGGTGGTGCGCTTAACGCCTGAAAGCGAAGCGCATCGCTCCAGCACCGCACCCATTGCGCCAGCCGGTTCGTCAACGCCGGAAGAGACGCGCAATTGGCGACTTGCCATTAATCAGTTGAAAATCGTGGATAGCCTGTTGATTTTGCAACGCGGTGACGACGAACAGCTCAACGTGCGCGATATCAACCTCACGTTGGAAGAGAGTAGTGAGCGCCAACTGGCGCTGGAATTGACTAGCCGCATTAATCGCGATCAGCGCGACCTTACTGTATCACTTCAGGCGAATCTCGATATGCAGCACTATCCGCAGAAAATCGACGCCAGTATCGAACAATTTCAATACCAACTTCAGGGCGCAGGTATTCCCGTTGGCGGCATCAGCGGCAGTGGTAGCCTTCAAGCCAGTTATCAACAAGCTGCTGGTTCTACTCAGCCGGAAAAAGTCACAGTAAATCAGTTCACGCTGGCAGCGAGTGACAGTCAACTGAGCGGGAATGCGACAGCAATCCTGGGCGATCACCCTGAATATACGCTAGACATCAACGCGGCGCGGCTAAACCTTGATGCGCTGCTGGGAAGTGCGCCAACGGCACAAACGCAAAATGCTACGCCAGCCGCGATCAAGACCGTTACGCCGGTGGTCTCGACGGAGCGTGGGCTGAGTGAGGGGGATGCCTTATGGCAATCGTTCAGTGCGCAGTTGGCATTGCAGGTAAACACGTTTATCTACCGTGGCCTGACCTTCAGCAAGGTAAACCTTAACGCGGTTAATCAGGCTGGCGTACTGACTATTTCCTCGTTGCAGAGCGAGCTTAACGGCGGGCGTATCGCACTGACCGGAAAAATGGATGCGAAGGCCACACCTAAAATCACTTTGCAACCCACGATTGAGGGTGTGAGCGTTGAGCCGCTGACAGTAGCGTTTGCGTTGCCGCAAACGGTCAGTGGCAAACTGTCGTTAAAGGGACAGTTTAGTGGCGATACTTTCTCGCTGGATGCATTGATGCGTCAGTGGCGGGGTAACGCGACATTGAGTGTGGATAACCTGCGTTTTCAGGGCGTGAATATTCAGCAGATGATTCAGTTGGCGGTGGTGCGTAACAACAGCAATGTGCAGGCGTTAGAGCGCTACGATCGCTATACCGATATTACGAGGTTGACCGGCAATGCCGATCTCAATGCAGGTAAACTGCGGGTAAGTGATATTACCGGTCAATCTGCGCTGCTGTCGCTCACTGGTACCAGCCAGTTTGATCTCCCGGCTCAACAATGTGACATGAATTTTAACGTGCGCATTACCGATGGCTGGCGTGGTAACGAGCAGTTAGTGGAGATTTTAAAATCTACCAGCGTACCGCTGAGTATTTATGGCCCGATCAATAACCTGAGCTATCAACTGCAAGTCGATCAGTTGCTGCGTAAACGCTTTCAGGATGAGATGAAAAAGCGGCTCAATGAGTGGGCCGACAAAAACCAGCAGAGCCAGACCGGCAAAGGGCTAAAACAGCTTCTCGACAAGCTTTGATTGCCTATGTCGTGGTCTTAAAAGCGACGGCGATAAGGCGATAAATAGGGGGACTCATTATCTCCGTCCCCCTTCGCCAATCAAGAACGTCACTCGTCATTCCCGCTCTTCATCCGTCATTCCCGCGAAGGCGGGAATCTCCCAGAGACTAAACGCATTTCCGCTGGCAAAGGTCCCCGGCTTTCGCCGATGACGGCAGAGAGGGCTGCCACGATATCCATGATCGCTAATGGTTTTTTTTCTTTCAATACGTCAATAGGTAGTTTATTAACCTTATCTCGCTTACGGAAATAAACTTTACTTCTTTGATCTTTGCCATTTGTAGTTTTTCTACAAATCAGTAAACTTCCCTGCTTTTATCACGTTTTCTTATACCAGAGCGCTATTTGATGTCTGCCCGTCAGGCATTTGTTTACGTTCACTTTCTACAGAGAAACATCATGATCGAACTCCTTATAGGTGTTGTTGTGACGGTGCTGGTGGGCCGTTACATCATTAAAGGCTATTCCGCGACCGGCGTTCTGATGGCAGGCGGGTTGCTGCTGCTGCTGATCAGCGTGCTGATGGGGAAAAGCGTACTGCCCGCCAGTGCGAAATCCACAGGGTGGGGCTTAACGGATATTGTTGAATACGTTAAAATTCTGCTGATGAGCCGCGGCGGCGACCTCGGCATGATGATTATGGTACTGTGCGGTTTTGCCGCCTACATGACGCATATTGGTGCCAATGACGTTGTGGTAAAACTGGTTTCACGCCCGCTGAAAGTGATCAACTCCCCTTATTTGCTGATGATTGCCGCCTATTTCGTGGCCTGCCTGATGTCACTCGCTGTGTCATCTGCCACCGGATTGGGTGTGTTGCTGATGGCAACGCTGTTCCCAGTTATGGTGAATGTGGGCATCAGCCGTGGAGCGGCGGCGGCTATCTGCGCCTTGCCGGCGGCATTGATCCTGTCGCCGACCTCTGGCGACGTGGTGCTGGCGGCACAGGCTTCGCAAATGAAGCTGGTGGATTTTGCCTTTAAGGTGACACTGCCGATCTCCATTGCCGCCATTGTGTCTATGGCGATTGCCCACTTCTTCTGGCAGCGCTATATCGACCAAAAAGAGAACATCAGCCACGAAATGGTCGAAGCGAAAGACATTGAAACCAATGCGCTGCGCCTGTACGCCATTTTGCCGTTCACGCCGATCATTGGTGTGCTGATTTTTGATGGCAAGTGGGGGCCGGAACTGCACATTATCACCATTCTGGTGATCTGTATGCTGCTGGCTGCTATGTGTGAATTCCTGCGTTTCTTTAACGCCAAAACCATTTACGCTGGGCTGGATGTCGCTTATAAGGGCATGGCCGAGGCCTTCTCCAGCGTTGTGGTGCTGTTGGTTGCTGCCGGTGTGTTTGCACAGGGGTTGAGCACCATCGGTTTTATCAGCGGGTTGATCGGGTTGGTGCAATCCTTTGGCAGCGGCGCTCTGCTTATGATGCTGATGCTGATGCTGATGCTGGTGCTGGTAGTGATCACCATGTTGGCGGCAATGATCACCGGGTCGGGTAACGCGCCGTTCTATGCGTTTGTCGAACTGATCCCCAAGTTGGCTTCACAGATGGGCATCAACCCAGCCTATCTGGCGATCCCGATGCTGCAAGCTTCTAACCTTGGCAGAACCATTTCTCCGGTGTCTGGCGTAGTGGTTGCGGTAGCAGGGATGGCGAAGGCTTCGCCGTTCGAAGTGGTAAAACGCACATCAGTACCGGTATTGGTCGGGCTGATTGTGGTGGTGGTTGCTACGGAAATTTTGATTCCGGCATAAGATAAATGGGCATCCCTCACTGTGTATCGGTGGGGGATGCTTCACTTTTATACCTCATAATCCTGCTCAGGCGTGTGCTCCTGAGTGATTGCCACTTTCACAATACGGTGGCTCTCCATGCTTAATATTTTGAAGCGATAACCATCTATGGTGAGTTCATCACCCTCTTGCGGCACCCGCTGCGAATATTCCATCATTAACCCGGCCAGCGTGTAATACTCACGTTTTTCATCCAGCGTAAGGGGGATGTACATGGCGAGATCTTCCAGCGGCGTATAGCCGTTGGCAATCCAACTCCCGTCTTCATTTTGCGTGATGTCGTGACGTGCATCGACATCTTCTCCCTCGACCGGCAGATTACCGGCGATGGTTTCCATTACATCACTCAGCGTAACAATACCTTCCACCGAACCAAATTCATCCACCACAAAAGCGAAGTGGGTTTTTGCCGTTCTGAACTGCTCTAGCGCCTGTAGCAAAGAGATCTGCTCAGGGAACACCAGCGGCTGGCGCACCAGCTTATGCAGATCGAGCAGTTCATGGCGCAACTGTTGTTGCAGCAGGGAGGCCACATGCACGATACCCACCGGTTCATCCGAGGTAGAGCTATCCATCACTACCAGTCGCGTATGCGGGCTTTTCTCCAACAGCGTTGCCAGCGCATCTTGGGGAGACTGAAGCTCAACGGCGATGATATCGTGGCGGGATGTCATGATGCTGCTGACGCTACGCTGCCCCATGCCGAGCACGCGTTCGATCATGCGCCGTTCCTGACGGTTGAACACCGCATTACCGCTTTGTGCGTTGTCGCCAATCAGGTCCGAGGTTTGGTTATTCAATTCCGCATCTTCATGCTCGCCGCGCAGGATTTTCAGGATCACATCGGCGGTACGCTGGCGCAGCGGCACATCTGAGGTGAGGAAACGGCGGCGGTTAAACTGGGCAACCTGATTTAGCACCTCAATCAATACGGAGAAACCAATCGCTGCATAGAGGTAGCCTTTAGGAATATGGTAACCGAAGCCATTTGCGACCAGGCTAAAGCCGATCATCAGTAAAAAGCTGAGGCAAAGAATGACGATAGTTGGGTGAGCGTTTACAAACCGGGTTAACGGCTTGCTAGCGAGCAGCATTAATCCAATGGAGATGGTGACGGCAGACATCATCTCCAGCAGATGATCCGTCATACCGACAGCGGTAATCACCGAATCCAGCGAAAAGATGGCATCCAGGATTACAATTTGCGTCATAACCGCCCAAAAGTGCGCTCTTTTACGCTGGCCATGCTGCTCATGATCTTTGCCTTCTAACCGCTCATTGAGTTCTACGGTGGCCTTGAACAGCAGAAACAGCCCGCCAATCACCATAATGATATCGCGCGCGCTAAACGGCTGTTGAAACAGGGTGAAAAGCGGGGCGGTGAGGGAAACCAGCCAGGACATAGAGGCAAGCAGCACCAGCCGCATCAATAGCACGAGTGACAGACTAACGACGCGGGCACGATCTCTGAGTTTTTCGGGGAGTTTTTCCGCCAGAATGGCAATAAAGGCAAGGTTATCGATACCTAATACCAGTTCCAACACCACGAGCGTTGCCAAACCGGCCCAGATAGTGGGATCAGCGATCCACTCCATATAAATTTTTTCACCTTCATCAACCAGAATCGATATAGGGTAGCAGCGCAGGCCGCATTGAACCAGCATTTGTGGGGACATTGCCCGCCAGACAACATTTTCATAAAATCATTGCAAACATAATTACTTTATTTACAACTATTTAGCATTTTAACCTGCTGATTTAAAATCGCTAACTTTCAAAAAACGGTATCTAGCCACGCGCAAAAGTGCTAGCCTTTGTAAGGAATTATTAAATAAAACCGTTTTGTTTAAAAAACACTCAAACATAAAAAGACATGTGATTTCCTAAGGTTATTGCGGTTTTGTTGCGCGGGATAGGCCTAATCTGAAAATCTTTGTAAATCCACGAACTTTCTGTACAGAGTGAAATTTGCTCCATACTATAGTGGCGTGCGCGGCACTATAGAGTCTTTTTCTGAAAGTTTTGTGGTTTTTTTTGGTTGACTAGCCCGTAACAGTAAATAAGTACCCAGGAATCATAATGTGCCCCACGGATGGTATTCCGTATTTTAACAGCACGTTGGCGGCTATAAGCCAAGGGCGGTAGCGTGCCTGGTGCGAAGTAACTTCACGGTTGATGATGGTGCAAAAATGCAAGAAATTACGGTTATCTTTATAAGCTCTTTTATTGCGCTTTTTCTGGCAAGAAAAACAGCAATAAAAATAGGATTAGTGGATAAACCGAACTCGCGCAAAAAACACCGCGGGCACATCCCCCTCGTGGGGGGTGTTTCTATTTATCTCGCCCTGTGGATCCTCTATGCCCTTCATTCTGAATGGCTACCTGATTTTTCTCTCTATATGGTCTGCGCCAGTGCGTTACTTTTCGTTGGCGTGCTGGACGACCGCTTCGATCTCCATGTTATGCCTCGTATCTTCCTGCAAGCGCTGGTAGCCAGCATCATGATGTATTCCGGGCTTCATCTTGCGAGCCTGGGTAACATTCTGTTTGGCTATGAGCTGGTGCTGGGATGGGCGGGCTACGCGGTGACACTGCTCGCGGTCTGGGGCGCTATCAATGCTTTCAACATGGTCGATGGTATCGATGGTTTACTGGGCGCACTCTCTTGCGTTACCTTTGGTGCGCTGGCCGTGATGTTTTATCTGGATGGCGAGCATGAACTGGCGCAGTGGAGTTTATGCCTGTTGGCTGCATCCATTCCTTATATTCTTCTCAATCTCGGTATTCCGTGGGGACAAAAATTTAAAGTCTTTATGGGCGATGCTGGCAGCACCTTGATTGGCTTTACCGTCATCTGGTTGCTGATTGTCGCCACGCAAGGGCATGACGCTGTAATTCGCCCGGTAACTGCTTTGTGGTTTATCGCCGTACCGTTGATGGACATGGTCACTATTATGACACGCCGTATTCGCCGTGGTGATAGCCCCTTCAAGCCCGATCGCGAACACTTGCATCATATTTTACTGCGTGCGGGGCTGGGGCCGCGTCAAACCCTGTTAGCCATTGTTGGCGTAGCGTTTATCTTTGCGCTGGTAGGTATTATTGGCGAACGTGCAGGAATCCGAGAGTCTGTTATGCTTAGCCTGTTTTTACTGGCATTCGTCGGCTATTTCTGGTCAATTACCCGGGTATGGCGTTTGCTGACATGGGCTCGCCGTGGTAGCGGCCAGTCCGAGCATTTGCACAGCAAAGTGATCCAAACGCCACTGAACAAGTAAATTACCCGTTTTTACAGCCGTAACTCATGGAATCAATAGCACCCGAATTCTTTATGATAGAGGCAGAGGATCGGCGGCGACTTATAACTTATTAAAAGTGATGGCATAAACAGGATGATAGCTTACAAAAGAAAAGTGATACCGTTGATGGTATCTGCCGTGTTGCTGAACGGTTGTACCATTATTCCTGGTTCGCATTTGACGAACAGCGGCAAAGAAGTGATTAAACAGCAGGATGCAGATTTCAACATCAGTAAACTGGTCAACGTTTACCCGATGACGCCCTACCTGATTGAGAAAATGCGGGCAAAATCGCTGGTAGCTCAAGCTAACTCCGTGCTGGATCGTGAACTGCAAAGCTACGAATATCATATAGGCGTCGGTGACGTGCTGATGATTACCGTATGGGACCACCCTGAATTGACCACTCCCGCAGGTACCTATCGCACTGCGGCAGATTCCGGCAACTGGGTCCACGCGGATGGCACTATCTTCTACCCCTACATTGGTAAAGTGACGGTGGCGGGTAAAACGGTCACCCAGGTGCGCGATGAGATCATGGGCCGCCTGGCACAATATATTGAATCGCCACAAGTGGAAGTAAGCATTGCCGCGTTCCGTTCACAGAAAGTGTATGTTTCGGGTGAAGTGGCGACATCTGGACAGCAGGCCGTTACCAACGTGCCGCTAACCATTCTGGATGCCATCAACAAAGCGGGTGGGCTGACGGAAAACGCCGACTGGCGCAACGTGGTGCTCACCCATAACGGGCAGGAAAAACGCATTTCCCTCCAGGTGCTGATGCAAAACGGCGACCTGTCTCAGAACCAACTTCTCTACCCTGGCGATATCCTTTATGTGCCGCGTAACGACGGCCTGAAGGTGTTTGTTATGGGGGAAGTGAAAAAGCAAAGCACGCTGAAAATGGACCGCAGCGGCATGACGCTCACCGAAGCGTTAGGCAATGCGGAAGGGATGGATCAGGCGATGTCTGATGCCACCGGTGTGTTTGTTATCCGTCCACTGCGCGGCACACAAGGCCCTAAACTGGCCGATATCTACCAGCTTAATACTGCGGATGCGACATCGTTGGTGATGGGCACTGAGTTCCAGCTACAGCCCTATGATGTGGTTTATGTGACGACCACACCTCTTGTGCGTTGGAACCGCGTGATTTCACAATTGGCTCCAACCATATCAGCATTTAATGATCTGACCAAAGGCGCGACGCGTGTTCGTACCTGGCCATAACCGTTCATTGATACGCGAAGAACGTCATGTTTGATTCCATTTTAGTGGTATGCGTCGGCAACATCTGCCGCTCTCCGACCGGGGAGCGGTTGTTAAAACAGCTGTTGCCAAACAAAAGAATCGCCTCTGCGGGACTAGGGGCACTGGTTGAGCATGCCGCAGATAACACTGCCAGCGATGTAGCCAGTGAGCACGGCCTTTCACTGGAAGGGCACTCAGCCCAGCAGTTCACCAAATCCTTATGCAGAGAATATGACCTGATTTTGGTGATGGAAAAAGGCCACATCGATGCCGTGGGGCGCATGGCACCGGAAGTGCGTGGTAAGACCATGTTGTTTGGCCACTGGCTGAACCAGCGAGAGATTGTTGACCCTTATGGCAAAAGTCGCGAGGCTTTTGAGTTTGTTTATGTACAACTAGAGCAGTCGGCCCAAAAATGGGCGCAGGCTTTAAATAGATAATTTTCAGAGAAACCGATGGCAGAGAAAAATTCAGTGAAAACATCTGAAATTGATCGTTCAGATGAGATTGATTTGGGGCGATTGCTTGGAACCCTGCTAGATAATCGTTGGTTAATTATTGGTGTAACGGCTCTATTTACCATCGTTGGTATTATGTATGCCATGCTCGCCACACCGATTTATAAAGCGGATGCGCTGATTCAGGTAGAACAAAGCAGCGGCGATTCTTTGATCAAAGATATCTCCAGCATATTACCGGATGCTAAGCCGCAATCAGCTGCTGAAATTGAGTTAATCAAGTCGCGCATGGTAATGGGAAAGACCATTACCGATTTAACATTAGATATAGATGTTCATCAGAAATATTTCCCCATCATTGGTAAAGGTATTGCGCGCTTAGTGGATGCTGAGTCAGGCCAAATTACCGTATCTCGCCTTGATGTGCCCGAAAGTTGGCAAGATGAACCGCTGACGCTAAAAGTCATTGATAAAGAGAATTATACTTTAACGGGGGGAGACACCGTTTCTTTCTCAGGTAAAGTGGGACAGGTGGAGAGCCATAACGGTATTGATCTCTTAGTTAGTGATATTCAATCTGAGAACGGTACGGTTTTTCGCCTAAGGAAGCTTAATCCGTTAACAGCGATTAATGGATTATTAAATGATTTTACTGTTGCCGATAAAGGGAAAGATACTGGTGTTTTAGGGTTAAGTTTAGAAGGTGAAAATCCTATCTTAACCACCAAGATTCTAAACAGCATCAGCCAAAACTATTTGCAGCAGAACGTGGAGCGTAAATCAGAAGAAGCAGGGCGCAGCCTTGAGTTTTTAAAAGAACAGCTACCAAATATTCGTGGTCAGTTGAATGATGCAGAAAATAAATTAAACACCTTTCGCCAACAGAATGATTCTGTTGACCTCTCATTAGAGGCCAAAGCGGTGCTAGACACAATGGTGTCTGTGGAATCTCAGCTTAATGAACTAACGTTTAAAGAAGCAGAGATCTCCAAACTCTACACCCGTGAACATCCTGCCTATCGTGCGTTGATGGAAAAGCGTAAAACCTTGCAGCAAGAGCGCGATAAGCTGAATAAACGTGTAAGTGCGATGCCTAAAACTCAGCAAGAGATTTTGCGCTTAACCCGTGATGTGCAAGCTGGGCAAGAAGTGTATATGCAACTGCTGAATAAACAGCAGGAGCTCAGCATTAACAAAGCCAGCACGGTAGGCAATGTGCGTATTATCGACAAAGCTGTTGTTCAGCCTAAACCTATTAAACCTAAAAAAGCATTGATTGTGCTGCTAGCAATGGTTTTAGGTGGAATTGCCTCTACTGTATTTGTCGTACTGAAAACCTTGTTGCATGAAGGAATCGAAAGCCCTGAGCAATTAGAAGAGTTAGGCATTAACGTTTATGCCAGCGTGCCACTTTCTGAATGGCAACAAAAGAAAGACAGGGCGTTATTGGCTAAGGGCAAGAAAAGTAATACCCGCTCTACAGAGTTACTTGCTATTGGCAACCCAGCTGACCTGGCCATCGAAGCCATTCGTAGCTTACGCACGAGTTTGCATTTCGCGATGATGGAAGCGAAAAACAATGTATTAATGATTTCTGGTGCCAGCCCTTCCATCGGTAAAACGTTTATCAGTGCCAACCTTGGCGCGGTGATTGCTCAGGCAGGGCTGCGTGTGCTGATTGTTGATTGCGATATGCGTAAAGGTTATGCCCATGAATTAATGGGGGTACAAAGCAACAATGGCCTTTCAGATATCCTTTCTGGCCAGATACAAGCAACTGATGCTGTGAGAAAAACGCATATGGAGGGAATGGATTTTATCCCTCGTGGTCAGGTTCCTCCCAACCCTTCTGAGTTGTTGATGCATGGCCGTTTTTCGGAGTTTATTAAGTGGACAGTTGAGAATTACGATTTAGTACTACTGGATACTCCGCCTATCCTGGCAGTGACAGATGCAGCTATTATTAGTCGTCAAGCTGGCACTTCTTTGCTTGTTGCTCGTTTTGAAATGAATACTGTGAAAGAAATTGAAGTGAGTATTCGCCGCTTTGAGCAGAATGGGGCGGAAATTAAAGGCATAATTCTTAATGCCATTGTTAAACGTGCTGCTAGTTATTATGGGGATGGTAATTATCATTATTATACTTATGATTATAAATCAGAAAAATAAAATATCTTAGGGGTGTAGTGATGCTCCCTTTAACATAGTGCCTAACAGAATAATTAGTGAAACGGAGTTTGATATTTTAAAAAATATATTTTGGATGTTATCTGAAAAAACTATAAGGCTGGGATTCAGTGTTTTAACTAGTGCCTTAATAGCGCGACATTTAGGGCCGAAAGATTTTGGAGAGCTTAACTATTATATTGCATTATTAGCAATATTTATTGTCGTTTCTTCTGTTGGTTTGAATAGAATTATCGTGCGAGATGTTGTTCAATCTAAGGATAATAGAACACAGCAAAATATTATTATTACAACAGCTTTGTATATACGATTGTTTTTTTCTTGCTGCATTATATTATTGGCCGTATTATATTCATTATTATATCTCTCTGCCGATAATTTTTTAGCATCTATTATAATTTTCCTTTCATTAATATTTACATCGGTTGACATATTAGACTTCTACCAGCAAGGACTATCTTCATTTAAACTGGTAAGTATATGTAGAACAATTACTTTTTTTATTAGTTCACTAATCCGACTTCTATTTGTATATTTATCCTTTGAATTTATATGGTTTGTCTTGGCTGTACTGATTGAGTATATGATTACGGGGTTCGGATTAATATATATCAATTCTAAGAATAAACTTATCTCACCATTTTCAATTAAATTTTTTTCAATTGATAAAGCTAAATTTTTAATCAAAGAGTCCTGGCCTGAAATTATTGCAGGATTTGGGGCTGTTCTATTTATGAAGATGGATCAGGTTATGCTTCAGTTAATCAGTGGCTCTGAAAGCGTAGGTATATACTTAGCGGCTACAAGGATTAGTGAGGCGTGGTACTTTGTTCCTATGGCAGTAGTCTCGGCAACGTTTCCTAAAGTTATTCACTTAAAAAAAATATCAGTAATTGCTTATTACGATGCAATCGCAGCATTAAGTTCTGTTTTGGTTTATATGGCCCTGTTGGTTGCTATCTTTTTCTCAATTTATGGTGGTAGCATCATAAATATTATTTATGGGGAAGCGTATGCAGATAGTGCAATAATTATTTCATGGCACACATGGGGAGCAATTTTCTTATGTATGGGAATTACTTCTGGCTCTTGGTTGGTTGCGGAAAAAAAACTAAATATCAATTTATATCGTAATATTTTTGGGTTGGTTATTAATTTTATATCAAATATTATTCTGATTCCGATATGGGGAACTCAAGGTGCAGCTAGTGCAACTGTAATAGGTTTGGCTTCCGCATTTTATTTTTTTGATTTATTTTTACCTTCTCTTAGACCTATTTTTTGGATAAAAACAAAATCAATTCTTCCTACTGAATTTTATAAATGTATAACTTTTTTTGTAAAGTTTAAAAACTGACATTTTGGATATGATATTCATAAAGTTTTCATCTCTCATTAATCAATGTAAATATCTTTTCACTGAACATGCAACTCGTTTGAAAAAACCTCGCGTTATCCAATTTCCAGTTATAGATACATGCAATTCTAGATGTCAAATGTGTCGAATATGGGAAAATAAAAAAAGTACTGACATCTCAGTTGCACAACTCCGGAAAGGATTAGCCAGTTCACTTTTCAGTGAAGTAGAGGGTATTGGTTTTAACGGTGGAGAACCGACTCTGAGGGCAGAACTCGCTGAGTTAGTAGATGTTGTTGTTGATTCATTACCAAAACTAAAACATGTATCTCTAATTACAAATGCCTATAAATATTCACAAGTTATAGAAAAAATCCAAACCATAGGCCCTATTATTAAGAAAAAAAATATCAATTTTGATGTTATGATATCTATCGATGGTTACGGTGAGGTACACGATCGTGTTAGAGGTAGGAGTGGAAATTTTGATAATGCCCTTAAGGTAATTGATTTTTTACAAGTTTACCCTCTCGTTGATAATATTAGAATTGGATGTACAGTAATTAGGGAGAATGTATATCATTTACCTAAATTACTTGAGTTTTGTATTAAAAAAGGACTATATGTCAAATTTAGACAGGGTGTACCACATCAACGACTTTATACAGAAAATCTCTTAGATCCTTATGCATTAACAGTAGAAGAAAAATATGAATTTGTTGAGTTTTTAGAAGGATTAATCAAGCATTACGAGAAAAGTATTATGCAACGATTCTTCTATCGATCACTTATACAGCAAATAACTAATGACGGACCAAGAATTGCTGGTTGCGACTGGCGCCACCGTGGGGCGACAATTACTGCGAAAGGGGAACTTGCTTATTGTGCAGTGCAAAGTAAGTCATTAATGCGAAACATTGCTGAAGGTGATCCTAATGATGCTTATTTTTCTAATGAGGTACATTTAAAAGAAATAATTAAAACCAAATGTGCTAATTGTCATCATGACTACGTAGGTATACCAGCTAAAGAGCATTATCGTCATATTTTTATTGAAAGAATAGATGAAAAATTTAAAATAAAGGCGAAGATACGTGAAATTCCTGGGTTTAATATGCTTAATAACATGCGAAAGAAACGTACTTTTAACAAAAATTTAAATTATTATAAATCGTCTTTAGCAACTTTCAATATTTTATTAAACCCAAATAAAAAAATAAAAGTACTCATATGTGGTTGGTATGGAACCGAAACATTAGGTGATAAAGCCATTATTGGAGGAATAATTCATAGTTTCAAAAAGTGTCTAGATGACGATGTACAGTTTATTGTAGTCAGCTTATTTGAATACATTACTAGAATTACGGCATTGCAAATGCCAGAATTTGTTCATGCAAAGGTAGTTACCCCAGAAGAAGGTATTTCTCTCATAGAGAAGATGGATTACGTGGTATTCGGCGGTGGTCCATTAATGGGTATTGATACATTAGCACCAATGCAAGCTATTTTTGAAATTGCCAAACAGAAAAAGATAAAAACTGTGATAGCTGGATGTGGAGTAGGGCCTTATGGCGAGATATGGCATAATGTAAGTATAAAACGTATCTTGGAACTCGCCGATATTCGGATTTATCGTGATAAACGATCAAAGGAATATGCTGCTGAATTGGGGGTGAATGTTATTAATGATAGTGTTGCTGAAGATCCTGCATTTACTTGGTTGGCAAATTCATCTGTTTCAACAAAAATAGAAAAAGATTCTTCTGAAAAAAAAGTTTTGTTATTAGGTCTTAGAGATTTTCCCTATGAGGAATATGCTCGACATATTCCTCATAGAGATAGATTAACTATCAAAGACAACTATGAAAAAACAATTGTAAAATCACTGATCATTTTGTCAGAAAAGTATCCGGAGTTAATTATTAAACCATTACCAATGTGCACTAATCATTTTGGCTCTGATGATCGCTGGTTCTATCGACGTTTATTTAGGGATTGTAGTGAATTAGCTGAGGTTATTGATGATTCGCTACTTGGCCATGAAATGGCTCCTGTAGACTATTTTAATTCATTTAAATCAGCTGATGCCCTGCTGGCGATGAGATTTCACTCTCTCGCCTTTGGGCTTGGTATCGGCGTCAATTCGGTTGCATTAGATTATACTCTTGGTAAAGGTAAGGTTCGCTCTTTGGCTGAAAAATATAACACAGAGCTAATATCTATGATTGATCTGGATGAACATCGCTTGATTAAAGCAATTGTGATCGCATTAGAAGCAGAAAAACCAAATGCAATTAGCCTTAACGAACTGCATTTTACTAGCTCATTGAATGCCGAATTAGATAAGGTTTCCTCATGAAAGTACTCCATCTTTGTTATAGTGATTTAAGTGGGGGAGCTGCTAGAGCTGCATATCGAATACATATAGCCCAAAGACGTTTAGGTATTGATAGCCATATGTTAGTAATCAATAAACTATCAGATAATGATTACGTTCATACAGTATCTAAATGGTGTCATATTAGAATAAAAATTCTTAATTTTGTGGCAACTAGTATTTTAAAATTTAAAATAAAAAATAATCCGGTGGTGCACTCAATAAATATTTTTCCCTCCGGAGTAGTAAAGTATATAAATAAGTTAAACCCACAAATTGTCAACCTTCATTGGATTGGTTGCAATATGCTTTCTATTCATGAAGTTAGTAAAATACAGCAACAAATTGTCTGGACATTACATGATATGTGGGCATTCTCTGGATGTGAGCACTATGAAGATTTAAACAGCCCTTGCCAATATGTAAATGGCTATAAATCGGAAGGGTTTTTTACTTCAGATTTGAATAAAATAATTTTTTCACTAAAAGTAAAAAAGTGGAAGAGGAAAAAAATTCACTTAATCGCACCTAGTAATTGGATGGGGGATTGCGCCAAAAATAGTTTCTTATTTAAAGGTAATAAAATAAGTGTAATTAGTAATTGTATTGATCATAAAAAATACAAGCCTGTCTACAAGCAGTTCGCGAGATATGTATTTGGGTTACCTAAAGAGAAAAAATTGATTTTATTTGGAGCTATGTCAAGTACCTCTGATGTGAGAAAAGGATATTCGCTCTTAAAAGATGCATTGGCTATTATGAAGATTAAAGAAAACGTTGATGATATAGAGTTGGTTATTTTTGGGGCAAGCAAAGGTAGTTATAGTGATAATGTTAATATGAAAGAACACTATTTAGGAACGTTAGCAGATGATGTTTCGTTAAGTTTACTTTATTCTGCTGTAGATATATTCGTTGCTCCATCACTGCAAGACAATCTGCCGAACACACTTGTTGAATCTCTGGCGAGTGGAACACCCTGTGTAGCGTTTAATATTGGTGGGATGAGTGATTTAATTTCGTCAGAAATTTTCGGTTCATTAGTCGATGAGGTAGATTCAAATTCTTTAGCTGATTCGATAATGACATTATTAAAAATGAAAGCTAATCCAAATCTTATATCTGAGAAGAGTGCTAAGCTACGTAATGAAAGCAGTATTGCACAACAATACTATGAAATTTATAAATTATACATAAACTAAATTTATAATGAAAAAATCCCCTAAAATTAGTGTGATAACTGTCGTTTATAATAATGCCACCGAATTACAGTCAACGATAGATTCAGTAGTAGAACAAACATATCTCGATGTTGAATTTATTATTATTGATGGTGGCTCAACAGATGGAACTCTAAATATAATAGAGAAGAATAACAATTTTATTGATTGCTGGATTAGTGAGCCGGATAAAGGAATTTATGATGCAATGAATAAAGGTACTCAAATCTCAAGTGGTGATTATATTATTTTTATTAATTCTGGTGATAAGTTTTTTCATAAAGAAGTTTTGGCTAATGTTATAAATCTATCTGGTTGTAAAAATGATGTCATCTATGGAGATCATTGGACACTAAAATCGTATAAAAATGATGGTCACTATAAAGCAAAAAATTTGAGAAAGTTAAAATATGGAATGATATGCTCTCATCAAAGCATGTTATTTAAACTAAAACTATTAATGGAAAGAGGATATTCCTATAATTATGGAACTGCCGCTGATTATGAATTACTCTGCTATTTATATTCAAAGGGTGCAAGTTTTTTTAAGTTAGATGATGTTATAATATCCTATTACCAAGCAGGTGGTGTATCGGATAAAAAAAGAATAAAATCATTATGCAATTCATATAAAGCTTATCGTGATAACTTAAGGTCAACCTTTGATATTAAATTTTTCTATCTATGGAGGTTAACTATGGAAACCGGAAAGTTGATTTTTAGGTGGGTCAAAGTAAAATGCTAATAATTTTTATTTTTGTTTTATTATTATTCATTTTAGCATATAGATTCTATTTTTGTTATCCTTTGGATTTTTATTATTTTATTTGTTTTGGTGTTGCTTATTATATTATATCACCTTATATTGTATACTTGTCTGGCGGGTTATTGAATTATCCTGGTATATCTTCTTGGCGAGATTATCTTTATTATTTTTCCGAGGCTTATGAATATTTGTGCATTATTTTTTTTGCGTTTACCGTGCCAATATTTATTTGCAATAAGTTTTTTTTAAGAATAAAAACTCCTAACATTAAAATGTCAGAGATATCTTCACTCTCGTTAGTTATTTCCTTTTTTTCTATTATGATTTTGTGTTTTTATTTGTGGTATTCAGCCTATGATGCAAACCTACTTTTTAGTGGTTATACATCAGAGTATAGCACAAGAATAATGGGGAATATGGCGACAACTAATTTGCTTTTGAATTTCTTAGCGATATACTCTAATTTAATTTGTAAAAAAAAAATTAAAAAAATATATATAGCATTAATTATAATAAACTCACTCTTTCTCTTGAGTATGGGGGGGAGAATGTATGTCGTTACAATAATCATTCCATGGTTAATGATCTATGGGGATAATGTAAAAACCTTAAAGGATTTTATAAGAAAATTTAAAATAAGTTTAATCCTGGTGAGCTTGATAATCTTATTCTGTGCGATAGGTATATTCAGATTGGGAATAACAGATTTCTCATTTATGATTTATATTTTCTTCGCTGAGCCGATATTTACTAGTTATTCTTCGGTTACATATTTACTATATAATTCAAATATTCCGTTGCTAAATAATGGTATGCTTTTTATTAGTTCATTTCTCGGTATAATACCGTCTTTCATTATGGAAAATAAATACTCGCTTTATCTTCTTCCTGAACATATGGGTTTTTATTATGAATCACCCTTTGGAGCTACATCAATAATTGTTTATTTATTCACATCGTTTGGTGTATTTGGGGCTTTCATTTTTATGTGTTTTTTGGCTTTTTTTTACAGTATTATGTCCAAAATAGCAAAAACATGTGTTTTTTTTAAAACCTTTTATTTATGTGCGTTATCTATTATACCATTCATTTTTTTTCGTGAATCATTTTATATATCTACAAGAATTATTGTCTTTCCTATATTTATTTTACCTATGTGTGTATTTATTTTTGATCGCTGTTTACATATTCTATCTAGGAAGTGAGTTGATGATTATATATGATAATATTATTCGATCGCTTCAAACTTATGGTGGAGTGTCAGTATATTTTGATAACCTGATACATAGAGTTGTAAATGATAATTTAGAGCATGAAATAATAAATTATAATAATATTCAGAAAATATCTGGTGCTAAGCAAAGTAGGTTTTTGGAACGGTATAGAGCATGTGACTGTGGGGAAATACAAGAGGGGATATTTCATTCTAGCTATTATCGGCTACCATTGAATTCTGACTTATCGATTATTACAACAGTACATGACTTTACGTATGAGAAATATATCAAAGGCCCTGCGCTTTGGGTTCATCATTGGCAAAAAAATAAGGCGATTAAATTTAGTGACTTAGTTATTTGCGTCTCACAAAATACAGCCAATGATCTTTTGAAGTACATACCAATCCCTGAGCACAAAATAAGAGTTGTTCATAACGGAGTGTCTGAAAATTATCACCCTACATCCCACAACTCAACTGTAAATAATGAAGTGCTGTTTGTCGGAGCTCGCTCAGGGTACAAAAACTTTGACTTGGCGGTCCAAGCTATTTCTGCAATGCCAGAGTTGAGCTTATCAGTTGTAGGTGGTGGAGATTTTTCAGAAAAAGAAAAGGCCTTATTGAATGAACTAATACCAGGGCGGTATAAGTGGCTAGGTCGCCTTAGTGATGCTCAGTTAAATGTTGAGTACAATCAAGCCTATGCACTCATCTATCCATCTAGTTATGAAGGCTTTGGAATACCTGTATTAGAAGCTATGAAAGCAGGCTGCCCAGTGGTTGCTGTCAATTCCTCATCAATACCTGAAGTTGCAGGGGATGCAGCGTTCTTGGCGGAAAAAACACATAGATATGCATTTATAGAAGGTTTGAAGTATGTAGAGGCAAATAGAGCGCGTCTCAGAGATAAAGGTTTTTTACAAGCAAGCAAGTTTTCATGGGATAAGTGTTATCAAGAAACGTTAAGTACATATAAAAAGTTATTGTAAGTATCACTTTCACAACGGTTAATTTATTAGGTCCAAGTCATGACAAAAAAAATAGCATTAGTTACTGGAGTTACAGGGCAAGATGGATCATATCTGGCTGAGTTTTTATTAGAAAAAGGGTATGAAGTTCATGGCTTGAAACGCCGTTCATCACAATTTAATACTAACCGTGTTGACCATATTTACCAAGATCGTCATGCAGATAAACAAAATTTCATTCTTCACTATGGTGACCTGACGGATTCTTCAAACCTTATAAGTCTTGTTCAGAAAATACAACCAGACGAAATATACAATCTTGGCGCTCAATCACACGTTGCTGTTTCTTTTGAATCCCCAGAATATACAGCTGATGTTGATGCGATGGGGACATTAAGATTATTAGAGGCGATAAGAATTAATGGCCTTAGTAATAAGACAAAATTCTATCAGGCTTCAACATCTGAGCTATATGGCTTGGTACAAGAAATTCCTCAAAGAGAGACAACTCCGTTTTACCCTAGGTCTCCATACGCGGTCGCAAAGTTATATGCATATTGGATTACCGTAAACTATCGTGAGTCATATGGAATTTATGCTTGTAACGGTATACTTTTCAATCATGAATCTCCACGTCGTGGTGAAACTTTTGTAACACGAAAAGTCACTCGCGCAATTGCTAATATTTCGAAAGGAATTGAACAGTGTCTTTATTTAGGTAATATGGACTCTTTACGTGATTGGGGACATGCTAAAGACTATGTACGCATGCAATGGATGATGTTGCAACAGGATAAACCAGAGGACTTTGTTATTGCGACCGGAAAGCAGATTTCTGTTCGTGAATTTGTACGAATGTCTGCAAAAGAAGTTGGGCTTGAATTAGAGTTTGAAGGTGAAGGTGTTGATGAAATCGGAACTGTTGTTGGAAAAACTTCAGACTGTGCAATTTCTGTCAATATTGGTGATATTATCATACGTGTTGATCCCCTTTATTTCCGCCCAGCAGAGGTCGAAACTTTATTAGGTGAGCCAAATAAAGCAAAGGAAAAACTTGGATGGACACCCGAAATAACTGTTGAAGACATGTGCGCCGAAATGGTAGCGAATGATCTTGAGAAAGCTAAGCAGTTAGTCCTGTTGAAAAAACATGGTTATGATGTTTCTATTTCTTTAGAGTAAAAATATATGTCTGCAAAAAAACGCATCTATATTGCAGGCCATAATGGCATGGTTGGTTCTGCAATTTTCCGCGAACTCAGTAATAGTGATAATGTTGAGTTAATAGTTAGAACGCATAGTGAACTTGATTTAACATCACAGACTGCTGTGAATGATTTTTTTAGTGCTACTAAAATTGATGAAGTATATCTTGCTGCTGCCAAAGTTGGTGGGATTCATGCAAACAATGAGTACCCAGCAGACTTTATTTATCAGAATTTGATGATTGAAGCTAATGTCATTAATGCAGCACACCGCGCTGGTATTCAAAAATTACTTTTTCTTGGTTCAAGTTGTATCTACCCTAAATATGCAGTTCAACCAATGTCTGAAGATGCTTTATTGACTGGTGTACTAGAATCAACTAATGAACCATATGCTGTTGCAAAGATTGCAGGTATTAAACTTTGTGAATCTTACAATCGCCAGTATGCTCGGGACTATCGTAGTGTAATGCCAACAAATTTGTATGGTATCAATGATAATTTTCATCCTAAAAATTCACATGTAATTCCTGCATTACTTAGGCGCTTTCATGAAGCGAAAGAGAGTAATACCCCCACTGTTACAGTATGGGGGAGTGGCCTTCCGAAGAGAGAATTTCTTTATGTAGATGATATGGCATCTGCATCTATCTACGTTATGAATCTTGACCATGAGTTCTATGCTAAAAATACACAACCACTGCTTTCACATATTAATGTTGGTTCTGGCGTCGATTGTACCATTCGAGAATTAGCAGAGACAATGGCAAGTGTTGTAGGCTATCAGGAAGAAATAGTTTTTGATATAAATAAACCAGATGGAACTCCTAGAAAATTAATGAGTGTTGATCGACTTAATAGCTTAGGATGGACATATAAACATGATCTTTTTACTGGTTTAACTCACACTTATGCATGGTTCATAAAAAATATTAATTCATTTAGATGCTGATGATGTGCCAACGATTAGATAAAGTTTTTTTCCGAATTATTGTTGCTAATACACCTTTAATTTCAATTGACCTCATTGTTAAAAATGATCACGGGCGGGTTTTACTTGGTAAAAGAGTCAATAAGCCAGCTCAAGGATATTGGTTCGTGCCTGGTAGGCGTATTTTTAAGGGGGAATCATTTCAATCTGCTTTTATAAGCGTTTGTAACGAAGAACTAGGAATAGCCATAGATATTCGAAATTCCAGATTTTTAGGTGTGTATGAGCATTTCTATGAAAATAATTTTTCTGGCGAAGACTTCTCAACTCATTATATAGTTCATGGATATGAAATTAATATTAATTCAAAATTTTTATCTCAACCATTAATACAATATGAGTGTTTTCAATGGATGAGTGTATCAGATCTTCTTAGCTCTGATGCAGTACATCAATACACAAAAAATTATTTTATAACTAGGTGATACGATTATGTTGCTTCCTGTAGTAATGGCGGGTGGGGCAGGATCAAGGCTTTGGCCTCTTTCACGAACCTTGTATCCAAAGCAATTTTTGTCTTTAAATACAAAGATGACAATGTTGCAAGAAACATTAAGACGGTTAGAAAAGATAGAACACCATGATCCATTGATTATTTGCAATGAGTCCCATCGTTTCATTGTTTCTGAGCAACTAAGGAATGTAGGATACACTCATAGTGGAATTTTACTTGAGCCTGAAGGGAAAAATACAGCACCAGCTGTTGCACTTGCAGCTATCCAAGCAAGCCGGATGGGAAACGACCCTATTTTACTTGTATTGGCAGCAGATCATGAAATCTTGAATGAAGAAAAATTCCTTTTATCAATACAACAAGGAATTCCATTTGCTGCTAATGGATATTTGGTTACATTCGGCGTTATCCCCTCATGTCCAGAAACTGGTTATGGCTATATCCGTCAAGGCGAAAAACTTTCTGAAGGAGGATTCCGTGTTGCAGAGTTTGTCGAAAAACCTGATTTATCAACTGCTCAGCAATATTTGAATGACGGTTGTTTTTTATGGAATAGTGGCATTTTCATGTTCAAAGCGTCAGCCTATTTAGCTGAACTTAAAAAATACCGATCTGATATTCTTGATATATGTGAACAGTCGTTAATGTCTCCACAACAAGATTTAGATTTTATTCGCATTAATGCTGATTGTTTTCATTCCTGTCCCGAAGAGTCTATAGATTATGCTGTTATGGAAAGAACAGAACATGCGGTAGTTGTTCCACTAGATGCTAAATGGAGTGATGTCGGTTCTTGGTCTGCACTATGGGATATAAGTGATAAAGATAATGCTGGCAATGCTGTTCGAGGCGATGTGCTAATTGAAGATGCTAAAGATAATTATCTTTATTCTCAGCATCGACTTATTGGTGTTGTAGGTGTTGAGGATCTAGTCGTTGTTGAAACAAAAGATGCGGTATTAGTCGCGCATAAAAGCAAAGTCCAAAATGTTAAGGACATTGTTTGCCAATTGAAAGATAATAATAGACCTGAATATCTTCAGCATCGAGAAATTTTTCGTCCCTGGGGTAGCCATGATACAATTGCTGAAGGTGCAAGATTTCAAGTTAAGCACGTTACAATCATGCCTGGGAAAAGGACTGCAAAGCAAATTCATTATAACCGCACAGAGCATTGGATTATTGTATCAGGCACAGCTAAGGTTCATCTTAAAGATGAAACTATACTTATTACTGAGAATGAATCAACTTTTATACCTGTTGGTATGCCTCATGCTATTGAAAACCCAGGTAAAATTCTTTTAGAAATTATTGAGGTCAGGTCAGGAGTATATCTTGATGAAGATGATGTTATTCGCGTTTCTGATTCTGGAGTCTGATCACAATGCGTATTTCGATAATAACAGCTACATACAATAGCGAAAAAACAATAAAGGATACATTACTTTCAATAGAAAGGCAGTCGCACAATGATATTGAATATATTATCATTGACGGAGGGTCCACTGATAGAACAATTCACTTAATTAATAGGCTCAGTACTAGAGTGTCTAAAATAATAAGTGAACCAGATAAAGGTATTTATGACGCTCTTAATAAAGGAATAAATGCTGCGACAGGTGAAGTTGTAGGTTTCTTGCACTCAGATGATTTTTTTGCTTATGATGATGTCTTGAAAAACATTGTAGAGGAATTTGAATCTAAAAACTGTGATGCTATTTACGGCGATTTAGAATATGTATCGCAGTATAATGTTGAGAAATGCTTGCGGGTGTGGAAAAGTGGCATTTTTAGTAGACATAAACTGATGCTCGGTTGGATGCCTCCTCATCCATCTTTTTATATGAAGCGATCTTGCTATATAAAATATGGTTGCTTTTCGTTAGATTATAATATAGCTGCTGATTATAATTCAATACTAAGGTATCTCTTCAAAAATGAGGTGGTACTTTCTTATATGCCTAGAGTTCTCATAAAAATGAGGGTTGGTGGACTTAGTAATCGTTCGGTAAGAACTATGGCTAAAAAATCCTTAGAAGATATAAGAATTATGAAAAATAATGGAATTCCGTGGCCACTAGCTATCGTCTGTAAGAATTTATCAAAAATCCCTCAGTTTTTTAGAAGAAATTACCATGCTAAAAACTAATAAAGTTATCAAAGAAAGTCAGGTTATGTTTGGTACAAGTGGTGCTCGGGGGCTTGTTGTAGATTTTACCCCAGATGTTTGTGCCGCATTTACCCATGCCTTTTTGAACGTTATTAAAACGAAATACGAATTTGATCGTGTTGCTATTGCTATAGATAATAGGCCAAGCAGCTTAGCAATGGCACAATATGTTGCATCTGCTATCAAACAGCATAACTATCATTTCATATTTTATGGGGTTATTCCGACACCTGCTTTAGCATTCCGTGCAATGGAGGATGATATACCATGTATTATGATTACTGGCAGTCATATTCCCTTTGATAGAAATGGATTGAAGTTTTATACCCCTTATGGAGAAATAACAAAAGATAATGAAAGGCAGATCATAGATAGTGCTTACGATTTTAATCATCTTGGTGAACTTACCGAGCTAGTCGCTTGCAATGATGCGGCTTGCACATATATAGAACGTTACACTTCACTTTTTTGTGATGAGCTATTGCTTGGAAAACGTATCGGCATTTATGAGCATTCCAGTGCTGGTAGAGAATTGTATGCTCAGATTTTCTCAAGACTCGGTGCAGACGTTATTTCTTTAGGACGTAGTGATAAGTTTTTACCTATAGATACTGAAGCTATTAGTGACGAGGATTGTGCACTAGCGATAAAATGGGCTAATGAGTATAGGCTCGATGCAATTTTTTCTACTGACGGTGATGGAGATAGACCTTTAGTTGCCGATGAGAACGGACATTGGTTAAGAGGCGATGTTTTGGGGTTATTATGTGCTGATAAACTTGGTATTGAAGCTGTTGCCATACCCGTAAGTTGTAATACTGTGATAGAGAGATCGGGAAAATTTAAGTACGTGGCAAGAACGAAAATAGGTTCTCCGTATGTGATCGATGCTTTTTCACAGTTAACTGATATGTATTCATCAATCGCAGGTTTTGAAGCTAATGGGGGCTTTATACTTGGCTCTGATGTTTACATTAATAATACACATCTATCCGCTTTACCAACAAGAGACGCTGTTTTACCCGCATTAATGTTAATCGGATCTATTCGAGAACAACCTATTTCAAGATTAGTAAATTCCTTACCAGCACGTTTTACTTTTTCTGATCGACTAAAAGATTTTCCTGTAAATCTCAGCCAAAAAGTTATTAATCATGCATTAAAATTTCCTGATCAATTTATCTCTGAACTTGGTTTTAAGTTTTTGACCTGCTCATGTATCGATACTACTGATGGAATAAGAATGTCATTGAGTAACGGAGATATTATTCATTTAAGGCCATCAGGAAATGCTCCTGAATTAAGATGTTATGCTGAATCCTCAACGCAATACATGGCGCGAAAACATGTTGAGATCACGCTAAAGCATTTGGCTACTGGCTCTATATATATTTAGGTTGAGTGTTAATGTGAATTAATGAATCTTCGCAATTTCCTTTTTGAGAAATTAGGTGTGATATATAAAATGATGTTTGTGTTAATAACTACGCCTAGTAAATATTTATGTTTTATATATTTTTTTTTAAAATGTTTATTTTCTAGCCCTGTAGTAATTATTTATATGACGAATTAAAGTATTTGTCTTTTTGTCTATTATTAGCCAATAAAATAAACCGTTCTGTAAATAATAATGTAATGCAATCTTCACAACTAGATAGCCTTTGCCACTCACCAAGGATGCGATATCGTTAATGTGCACCTGCAAAATCAGGTGTCAGGATTGGAACCCTGCCTTACTTCATCGATGACACCAAGCGCATCTGCACTTTTTTTGTGTCATACGCTTAGCTGCATCTCAATGGTGGGCCGGGGGGGCATCGCAAGATGCGCCAGTATCGATGAGGCCGGGAGTTCCAACCCGTCCGGTTCCACTGTAAGCACAGAGGTTTTAGTTCCACGCACTTTTTGAGATTTCCGGGTTTTCAGCCATCAGCCG
>NZ_PEHF01000099.1 GCF_015762685.1 Candidatus Symbiopectobacterium sp. 'North America'
ATGATGGCCTCTCCTGAAAGAAAAACACCCTGTCAGCGTACCGCTACAGGGTGGGGGTGACCATATCATTAGCCTCCCAGCGCACCGATAACCACCAACAGGCCATAGGCGCATACCAGGTTGGTCTGCAAGGTGAAAAAGGCCACCGCGACACCAATCAGCACCCCGGCAGGCAGGCAACGACGCACGGTTTTCAGCGTAATCAATTTGGCCGCCAGCGCCGCACCTAACACAATCCCCACCGCTACCATAACATTGAGCAGCGTCGGCGTAGCGTTATCCGTGATACCGAGCGCTAACGGCACCCACAGCACCAGCAGAAAGCGCAGCGTTACGCCCGCGCCCCAAAACAGGATGGTGCCGATCAAAGAGAGTCTGGCATAACCGTCACGCCATAGTGTGATAGCCGCAGAGAAGAAGCCTTGCGCCATGCGTTTCGGGTGCCAGGAGGTGCCCGGTCGCGCAGCTTTCAGGCGTGGGATCATCAGGTTCGCCGCCAACGCAATGCCATAGGCCAACGCACAGGCACCCAACGCCAAATACAGGTTCCAATCAGCCAGCACGCCGCCAGCGACCGAACCAATCAGAATGGCCGCAATGGTCGACGCTTCCATTAATCCGTTGGCTTTCACCAACTGATCGCCGTGGGTTATTTCGCCAAGAATGCCGTATTTGGCCGGCGAGTATGCCGCCGCCCCGGCGCCGACCAACGCATAGCCAAGGAATGGATTGCCCCCACGCAGATCGACAGGACCCCCAACAACTTCAAAGCGTTGGCGAACATCATCACTCGCTCTTTGGCAAAGCTGTCCGCCACTTTCCCGACAAAAGGGGCCAGTACGATATAGGCCGCCACAAATCCCATCTGCAGCACCGGCTGACTCCACTCGGGATAGAGCAACGATTTGATCAGCGCCAGCGTGGCAAACAGCAGCGCATTATCGCCAAAGGCAGAGAAAAACTGCGCAACGATGACCGCATTCATACTGCGCGACAGTAACGGCGGCACGGCACCTTCCTGCGAACTCATTCTGCGCCCTCCGGCTGCTCTGCCATCTGGCGCAGCGTCACGAAATCCGGTTTGCCGTTGCCCAACAGAGGCAGCGCTTTAAGCACGCGAATATCACGCGGCACCGCCAGTTCCGGCACCCCGCTGCTGCGCCAGCAAACGCTCGCGGCTCAGCGTACTGTCAGTGGTAAACAGCACCAGCGCTTCCCCTTTACTGCTATCGTTTTTCGCGCTGACAGCATGCTGTTTATCCGCAGAAACGTGCAGCGCCAACTGCTCCACACTCTCCAACGACACCATTTCTCCGGCCAGCTTGGCAAAGCGCTTCACCCTGCCCACTATGGTACAAAAGCCCAGCGCATCCAAATCGACAATATCGCCGGTGTCATACCACCCCTCCTGCCGTTCACCCTCGGCATTTTCCGCCGCCGGACGCTCCAACACGCCAGGATTTTCTACCCGCAGGTAGCCCTTCATCACATTGGGACCACGCAATTGCAACCGGCCACCGCGTTCGATGCCCGGCACCGGAATCAGCCGGGATTCAATCTCCGGCAGCAAGCGCCCTACAGTGTGCACCTTTGCGACCATGGGAACGTTGATCGCCACCACCGGCGCACATTCGGTAACGCCATAGCCTTCAAGGATGCGGATACCGAATTTATCCTGCCAGACGTTACGCACGTTCTCAGACAGCTTCTCAGCCCCGGCAACCACGTAGCGCAAGCGAGCAAAATCATAAGGATGCGCCACGCGCGCGTAGTGCCCAAGGAAGGTGGAGGTGCCAAACAGCACGGTACAATTCTGATCGTAAACCAGCTCAGGAACGATGCGGTAATGCAGCGGGCTGGGGTAAAGGAAAACCCGCGCGCCGGTCAGCAACGGCGTAAACAACCCTACGGTCAAGCCAAAGGCGTGGAACAGCGGCAGCGCCGACATAAAGCGATCGCGCGGGGTAAAATCCGCCACGGTGCGAATCTGCTCGACGTTTGCCAGCAGGCTGGCGTGAGAATGCACCACACCTTTCGGGTTGCCTTCAGAACCGGAGGTAAACAGGATCATCGCGGCATCATCAGGTTGATGCGGCACCATAGCCCGCACCGGAAACAACAGGTGGAATAAAATCCACGCTTTGTCGGCCAGGGTTAGCGTGCCCTTTAAATCTTCCAGATAAACCCAGTTGGCCTCTTTCACCTGCTCTGGCAGGTGGGTCAGTTTCCCTTTTTCCAGAAACTGGCGTGAGGTGACGATGGTTTTAATTTCCGCCGCCAGCATCGCTCTCTTGATGCCCTTTGCCCCTGCCGTGTAGTTCAGCATGGCAGGCACGTGGGCGCGCAACGAGGCGCCGAGAATGGCCGCCGCCGTCACCGTGGCATTGGGCAGCAGCAGGCCGACGTGTTCTTTTTCCCGAGTAAAACGTTGCAGGATGCGGCCAACGCCGAGGGACTTTTTCAGCAACTCCTGATAACTGTCTTCACTGAA
This sequence comes from Candidatus Symbiopectobacterium sp. 'North America', assembly GCF_015762685.1. Classification (GTDB taxonomy): domain Bacteria; phylum Pseudomonadota; class Gammaproteobacteria; order Enterobacterales; family Enterobacteriaceae; genus Symbiopectobacterium. The sequence goes on from NZ_PEHF01000099.1 coordinate 2,492, forward strand.
GGCGATATCCGCAATGGACGGCGAGCTGTAGCCATAGCGTTGGCAGGCAGAGAGAAATGCCTGATACAGCGTCTGGCGCGGGCGAGTTTCCATACGCGCGGCCATCATGATGCGGTGCAAGTGCTCACCTGCCAGTTCGCGCCGTTCAGGCGCGCTACCCGCTACCGGCATCGGTAATGTGGTCGGCGGCAAATAAGAGAGGGTGACTTGAGGGAAAAGGCGTTGCTTAAACGTACCTTTAAGGCGACCAAACGGGCTGAACGCAATACCTTCGATACGCACCGGTACCAGCGTAGCGCCCGATTTTGCCGCGACGAAGGCGGCACCACTGTAGATCTTCATCAGGGAGCCAGTAACGGTGATACGCCCTTCGGGGAACACCACCACCGGGCGACCCTGCCCAATCACTTTGATAAGTCCCTTGATTGCCAACGGTTTGGTCGGGTCGAGCGGCACAAAATCGATATAGGGTTTCAGGAAACGCATAAACCAGCGATCTCTGATGCTGGAATAGACGGCAAACACTGGCTTAATCGGCAAAAACAGCGCCAACAGCACACCGTCTAAAAAGGATTGATGATTTGGCGTAATCAGCAGTTTTGATTGTTTAAATACCGCACTATCGCCTTCAATTCGTATGCGATACAGGCGCTGGAACAGCCAGCGCAGCAGGGTGTATATCATTCCTTCTCCCATAGTCAGGCCATCAGCGTGCCGGAAGCAAACTGACCCTTCACAGTTAAACGACAACATAAAAACAGCGGTACATATAAACTACTATAGCCAGCCCAAGAGTGTCAGAGCAACTGCACCACACGCATGATGCAGAAATAACGAGAGAAAATGGAAAAAGCAGGGGTGCAAACGACAGGCAAAAAAAACCTACGCATCCGCGTAGGTTGGTGCAATTTCATGGTTCAATATACTTCTGCGATTCACTCGACAGAGTCCATCGATTTACCACCAATCAATACCTTTGGGTATAGTCTACTCTAGAGACTCCCCCCTGATGAGGCCAGTGAACAATCGCAAGAGTTCTGCTCTAAGTGCAACCAACTGTAAATTTCTGCCAAGTCATGTAAAGTCAGCCTACCCCTCTTGTGATAAAAATCCCCTTCCGAGCCAAAATGTGATATACATCTCACGCTGATCGACCCTGTTTGCCGATAGCTATCTGGCGTTGCTCGGTGGATTTCTGGATGCGGTTGTCCTCGTAAGGGAAAACAGCACTGCATTTTACAGGAAGAAATAACTACACAAATAACGTGTATTTAGGCGCTTTTTTCAACGGAATTGTTTCCCACTCACGCGCTACTATCAATCACGCTTACATCGGGTAAGTTCATAAAATCGTATAAAGGTTATGGAAAATAATGAAGAATTATAAGATTGGCACCAGGCTCGCTGGGGGATTCGGCTTGCTGATCCTTTTTTCTCTGGTCATGTTGGTCTCCGGGGTATACCAACTGAAACAAATCTCAAGCAGTACCGCATGGATGATGCAGGCACCGTTACAGAAAGAGCGTCTGGGCGTAGACTGGCACGGTGCGCTGGTGGCTGGCGTACAGCGTAATATGGCCGTTGCGATGAGTGACGATCCGGCGTTGGCAAAACTGTTCGAAGCAAAGAATGTCGCCGCGAGCAAAGAAACCACCAAGCGTCAGGATGCCTTTGCCAGCCTGATTTCGACACCCGAAGAGAAAGCCATGTTCGATAAGCTCGGTGAATTCCGTCAGCTCTATCTGGACAAGCGCAACGCCATCACCGCCGCTAAAAAAGCGGGCAATATGTAACAGGCCAAGCAACTGTTCGAAAACGAATTCATGTCCGCATCGCGCTGCTATCTGGCTAGCGTAGAGGAGTTGAGCGAACACCAGCGCAGCGCCATCGATGAGATGGCTAAAGCCATCGACAACAGCGCACACAATGGTTATCTGTTTCTCGGGGTTATCGGTCTGCTGATTGCCGTGGTCGGTGTGCTGATTGCCTGGGTATTAACGCGCAGTATTGTGCATCCTTTAGAGCGTGCCGTGCAGGCGACACAGGCGGTAGCCGATGGCGATTTGACCCATGACGTCCGACCGAAAGGGCGCGATGAAGCCGCGCAACTGCTGCACGCCCTGCACAACATGACCCAGCGCCTGCGTAACATTGTGGGTGAAGTGCGTGAAGGATCTGAATCCATTGCCGGGGCGTCAGGGCAACTGGCAGCGGGCAATATAGATATCTCCAGCCGCACCGAAGAACAAGCCAGCGCGCTGCAAAAAACCGCGGCGTCCATTGAACAACTGGCCTCCACCGTGCGTCAAAACGCCAACAACGCCAAACAGGCTAATCATCTGGCACAATCCACCGCCAGTCAGGAACAAACGCTGGGTATTGAGCAGGTAAACGTGGCCGTCAACCAGATGGAAACCACCACCCATCAGAACGCCGCACTGGTGAACGAGGCTTCGGCGGCAACGCAATCGCTGCAACAGCAAGCGGCACAGTTGGCGCGTGCCGTCAGCATTTTCCGCCTCAGCAACCGGGAAAACAGCGCTACGTTAGCAGCTAAATCGATGCCTGCGGCGGCATCGAGTGCGCTTCTGCTTAAACCTGCGCTTGGCGTCAGCAAACCTGCCGCAGACAAAGAAGGGGATTGGACATCGTTCTGATGTGATGCCTGACTACGATCGCCTTCAGGGGAGAGCTGAGATTAATGACAAAGCCTATCACACCCTTGTCGTCCTCGGCGTAGGCCGGGGACCTCTGACAGAAGCAACGCGTTTAGCCTGTAGGAGATTCCCGCGTGCGCGGGAATGACAGTGGGTTTATACCAACGCCTGATGATAGAGCCGTACCGGTTTAGCCGGGTATTCCAAACCATCACCGATATAGTGCCAGACCATTTTTTCGTAGTAACCGCTAAAGCAGGCATAAAGGTAAAGGGATGAAAAACCGGCGTGACGACTATAGGCCAACACGTGCTGTTGCAGTGCTTTACCTAATCCTCTATCCCGATAGTTTTCATCAATATAGAGCGCTGCCAGCCAGGGAGAGAGATCCTGGCGACTTTACAGATCGCACAGCCACAGCCCTACAGTGCCCACCAGTTGCTCTTCATCCAGTGCGATAAAGGTCAGAGGCAATCCCTCTTGCCGCACACTGCTTTGTACAATACTGGCGAAAAATTCACGCCCATTGTGGCGATCGAACGCCTGCCACAGCCAATCCGTCACCTGAGCCTGATGGTGCGGATGGAAGGCTAAAGGAACAATCTCAACCATAACCCAGCAATCCTGATACGGGCGCAACGTGAGCACCCAACATGTCTATTCAGACAAGTTTTCCCTGAAAAATCGGTACCGAATCGAAAAGATAACCATCAAATTCCGGCGCATCCGCATCGGAAATCGCCATCAGCGTGCTTTTGACATTTTCCAGATGTTCCCACATCGTCTGATAGGAACCCGGTACGTCGCGTCGGCGCAGTGCTGCCAGGATGGTCTGGTGATCCGCCAGCCATTTCAGACGATAACCGTGTTTGCCAACGTGAGCATAAAGCTGCTGCCAAAGGGGATTGTCGTCACGGCAGATCCAGATATGACTGACCGATTTTAGCAGCATCTGGTTTTGCGTCGCGCCGGCAATTTGCAGGTGAAAAAGCTTGTCATAATCGCTGAGGTAGTCGTTTGCCGCGATCGCCGCCTGCTCTTTTTCCAGCGTAACGCGCAGATTTTCGATATCAGCGCGGGTCGCCATGCGTGCGGCAAACGCCGCAATATTACTCTCCAACAGTTGGCGAGACTGCAACATTTCAAAAGCGCTAATGCGGTGATGTGCCTGACTCTCTTGCGTTTCCTCATCAGGGATGCAGAGCACATAGACACCCGATCCCTGACGAATATCAACGGTGCCTTCCAATTCAAGCATCAGCAGCGCTTCACGCACAATGGTGCGGCTAACGCCGTAGGTTTCAGCAATGTTTCTTTCCGGCGGCAGGCGCGACCCAACAGGGAATTTTCCCTGCTGAATTTTCAGGCGCAGATCGCTGCCAATCTCCTGATACTGTTTCTTTTCTTGCAGAATCACATCTTTCGCCACACATTCACCCTAGCTACCGCAGCCCAACAGATAATGCGCACGTTGACCAGATGCCACCGTGCCAGAGCACGACGACACATCGGTTAACAACAACGCGCGGCATGCCGCGCGTCAGAATATTGCGGCTAGTTTACCAAACTCAGCACCTGATCGAGCACTTTGGCACCATTTAATGTGCCATAGGCGACGGAGTCGATCACGGCAATCGGCACCTGGTAGCTGTCAGTCAGCTTTTGATTTTCTGCCAGTTTGAAGCGAACCTGCGGCCCCAGCAATACCGCGATGATGTCCTGACCGTAATCTTGCAGTTCCTCACGCATATTTTGTTCAGGAATGGCGTAAATTTTCAGTTCCAAGCCGCACGCCGTGGCTTCTTTCTCAATTTTTGTCACCACCAACGAGGTGGACATGCCCGCCGAGCAGGCCAATACGATACGTTTCATGGCAAATCTCCTTGGGTGCTATTTGTCTTCATCATCCAGCATAACAGTGAGCGTGCGCGTGTCGCGCAGTTGCCGGAACCAACCTGCCGACGCTTTCGGTCGACGCGCCCGTTCATGCTCAAGATCGATCTCAATCAGGCCATAGCGATTTTTAAACGCATTCATCGGGGAGACGTTATCAGTAAAAGCCCACAGCATATAGCACTGACAGTTCGCCCCCTCTTCGCGCGCTTTCAGCGTCCAGTAGAGGTGTTCGGCAATAAAATCGATGCGGTAGTGATCCTGAATCACGCCGTCGCTGTTTTTAAAGCGCGCCTCATTTTCCACCCCCATGCCGTTTTCTGCCACAAACCAGGGAATATTGCCGTATTCCTGCGTCATGCGTTGCGCCATGTCATAAATGATTTTGGGCTGGATTTCCCAACCTCAGGAGGGATTCATACGGAGTCCCGGCAAGGCAAAATGCTCATAGTAGTAGGCGGGGTGAAACGGCGTATCGGGATGCCATGCCCGTTCCGGCGCTTTCACCCGGTGTGGGAAGTAAAGATTGATGCCCAATTCATCCATCCGATTATCACGGATGACAGCCAGCTCATCATCGGTATAGGCCCATTTCACCTGATGTTTCTCCAGCAGTGTCAGCAGCTCTGCCGGATATTCGCCCTTCACCGCTGGATCGAGAAACACACGGTTGAAGAACAGATCGTACAGGCGCGCCGCCTCAACGTCGTGCGCGGCGTGGGAGCGCGGATAGGTCACTTCCGGGTTGAGGATGGTGCCGATACGCCCACCGTCGCGATCGTGACCGTTGGCACGAAAGCAGGCAATGACTTTCGCTGTCGCCAGATTTTTGTGATGATTCCACTGCATCCAGGTGCCAGTGTTTTGCTCATAAGGGTAACGCTCAGCGTCCAGATAGACACGGGTTTGCACCACAATCGGCTCATTAAACACAAACCAGCGCTTCACCTTATGTGCATAACGGGCAAACACCGCTTGTGCGTAGGTCACAAACCACTCCACCACCTGCTTCGATGCCCAGCCCTGATATTTCTCCATCAGAGTAGCGGGCAGTTCGTAGTGTTCCAGACACAGCATCGGGATAATCCCCTGCCGCAGCAGTTCATCGATGACGCTATCCACATAGGCGGCATAGGTTTCATCGACGATGCCCCGTTCATAATCGAGCATAAAGCGCGACCAGTTGATCGAGGTGCGGTAGTGCGTCAATCAGCACTGTTTCATCAACGCAATGTCTTCGCGATAGGGGTGATAAAACTCGGTGGCGCGCGCCGGGCCATAGCCGTTATGCCACACCTGACGATCCTGCTTGTACCACAGGTCCAGATAGGAATCCTGCCTTGCCCGCTTTCCGCTCCACCCTTCGGTTTGCCAGGCGGATGCCGCAGCACCCAGGATAAAATCCTCGGGGATGGTGACAGTAACCTTACTCATCGTTCAGCTCCTCACTCTGGTTATTTGCTCGCCGCGTTAGCCTGCTGTGCCGCCTGCTCCGCTTCCCGCTGTGCCAGATCGGCACGACGTGATGCCACCTGCACGAAGGGCAGATAGATCAGGGTGGCAGTCAGAATGCACACCAGTTGCGTCACTACAGCGCCCATGGAGCCAGCGGTAGAGAGCCAGGCGTTGATAATAGGTGGCGTGGTCCAAGGCACCATCACCACCGCTTTACCGGCAAAGCCCATGCTGGTGGCAAAGTAACCGATAGTGCCGGTAACCAACGGCGTGATGATAAAGGGAATTGCCAAAATTGGATTCAGCATGATAGGCATACCAAAAATCACCGGCTCATTGATATTGAACACGCAGGGGCCAAAGGATATCTTGGCGATCTCTTTCATTTCTAGCCGTTTAGAGGCAATCATCACCGCCAGCAAAAGTCCGATGGTCAGCCCGGAACCCCCTATACTCATATAGACGTCCCAAAATGGCATGGTGATGATATTGGGGATCTCTTGTCCCTGCTCAAACGCGGTCATGTTGACGGCGATCGCCCCCAGCAGCAGCGGTTCGCGGATCGGTTTGATCATCTGGTTGCCGTGAATACCGATAACCCAGAACAGTTGCGCGACAAACATCAGCACCAGCAGCCCCGGCAAGCTCTGCACCAGCGGCTGCTGCACCACTTTATAAATGGCGTCATACAGATGCATACTGGTAATCGCGTGGAAAGTGAAACCGAGGGTAGCAATGAACGTCACGGTAATGATGCCGGGGATCAATGCCGAAAACGATGCGGCAACGTTAGGCGGTACGCTGTCTGGCATTTTGATGCGCAAACGGTCTACTTTTTCCAGCTTGCTATAGATCTCCACCGAGAGGATGGCAATAAACATGCCGAGAAACAGGCTTTTGGTATCCGAGAACTGTCGCGCCAACACGTCTTTTACCGGCACCGTTTGTCCGTTCACCACGATATCGATGGTGGTGGGCGTAATCGAAATCAGGCAGATCACGGCCAGCAGGCCGCGAAACAGGCTGCGTGAGCCGTTAATGCGCCCCAGTTCGATCCCGATCAGAAACACCGCGCCAATGGTCAGAAAATTGAGCTTCGCATAGTCGATACCGCTCATGATGGGTTTGAGCAGTGCCAAAAAAGAAAACATAGCGAAACTGGCCAGACCGTTTTTCGGATCGAGCACCATGTTGGAGATCAGCACCGAAAAGGCACCGACGATAATCACCTGCATCAGGGTAATAAACAAGGCCTTGATGGCCATTCAGGCAGCGCGCCAGAAGAAGTGGGAACTGGCCGCCTCATCATTAGCAGCCGCCCAGGACGCGGTGCGAGCCGCGCATCTGATCCAGACGCAACTGATTGGGGAAGATGAAGGGCAAGGAAAGATACCGGTCAACCTGATCCTGGTACACGCCAAGGATCATTTGATGACGGCGATGCTGTGTCGCGATCTGTCTGAAGAGATTGTGATGCTGCGCCAAGAGTTCGCTGGTGCTGCATGAACAGCATAACGCCAGGTTGCGTTAGTCTTGATCCAACTGTGCAGCCACGTAGAGCAGAAAGCGATCCTCAAAATTCGCCAGGTTCAGTCCCGTCAGTTCAGCAATGCGCCGCAAGCGGTATTCAAGCGTATTTTTGTGAATAAACAGCGCTTTGATTGTCTCACTGGCCTGCTGATTATGGCGAAATCAGGTATGCAATGTTTTTCGAAACACCCCGTTGCCGTCATTGGTTTTTAGCCGCTGCAACGGGCTTACCAGCTCTGCCGCTTGCCAGCCATCGCGCAGGCTATCGAGCAGCACTGGCAGTTTGATGTCCTCGTAGCAGAAGCAATGCACGTCAGGCATCCGCTGTTTGCCTACACTGATGGTGGTTTTTGCTGTGTGATAAGAGCGCACCACGCCCCCTTCATGCGGGAAAAAGTTTCCCAGCGCCAGGCGTACTTTTAGCGGGCTACCCTGCTGTAAACGCTGATAGAGCTGTGTCATGCGACGCTTATGCTCTTCGGGTTCCCAGCGCTCCGCGTGCAGATAAGCGGGTTTCAACACCACCATTTCGGTAAGTGACACAATCGCTATCAGATCATCTTTACCGGTTTCCATCAGCAGAGACTGCAACTGCTGCAATTCGCTCATTGCCGTGCTGACACCGAGCTGGCCGCTGTCCAGTTCCACTACCATAGCGACGCGTGGCAATGTCAGATCGACGCCCAAACGTTGCGCCCACTCCTGCATGGTGGCAGAGTAGCTGTCGTTACGCACCATACTTAACACCAGCTCTTCACGCAAACGGCTATTTTGCGCCAACAGTTGCAGCAAATGAACCTGTTCCAGCATCATTTCCGCCGTCATGCACACCAGCTCGCCAAATTGCAGCAGACCATCGGGATCGCCGGTCAGGCCAATGACGCCGACGATTTGGTTATTTAACCGCAGCGGCAGGTTCAGGCCGGGCCTGACACCATGCAGCGTACATTGACGCATCATCAATCGAAACGACGCGTTGCTGACTGAGCGCCAATAGCGCCCCATCGTGAATTTCACCAATACGTTCGCGATCGCAGCTGCCAATAATACGACCTCTGGCATCCATGACATTGATATTACAGTCAATAATTTTCATGGTGCGTTCAACGATCGAATAAGCTAATTTCGCATCGAAATCATAATCTGTCATTTACTATTCCCCTGGTGCAGCTCAAAAATATTTCGCCAACTGGAAATACCCCACATGCAAATACGCCACATCAACAACCACTGCATTTTGTAATTTAATAAAGTTATTTATACCAATCCGATTATTATAAAGGGAAAGGCGAACAGCTTTATTTCATAACGTGCCTTGTATTTTATTTCTATTTAAAAATAAAGACTTCAACAGCGATAAAAAAATAAATCATGAATATAGACACAGGAATTTAGCTCGATACATCGCCGCCATAGCCAACAGACGGCGATGACCATCACGCGCTTATTCCACGACGCAAATACGACAGGTGTTGGTACTGCCAATTTTTCCGATGCTGTCACCCTGCGTCAAAATGACGCTGTCACCGGTCGCAATCGCGCCGCGCCCAGTCCTTCGGCACGGCCGTTGAACAGCAGGGGCGTAACGCCGCGATACAGCGCAACCTGATTCAACGTTTCGGCATGACGCGATAGCGCATAAATCGGCAAACGAGAGCTAATGCGAGACATAATGCGGGAGGTACGGCACGACTCCGTCATCGCAATCACGGCTTTAACCCCTTGCAAATGGTTAGCCGCATACATCGCAGACATCGCCGCCATCTCTTCGACATTGGTAAACTGCACATCAAGGCGGTGTTTCGAGGTGGTGATGCTGGGGCTGCGCTCAGCCCCGAGGCACACGTTCGCCATCGCCGCTACCGCTTGCGCCGGATAGCTGCCTGCGGCGGTTTCAGCCGATAGCATTACAGCATCGGTGCCGTCCAGCACCGCATTGGCAACGTCCATCACTTCAGCACGCGTTGGCATCGGGCTGGAAATCATCGATTCCATCATTTGCGTAGCGGTGATCACCAAGCGGTTCAACTGACGCGAGAGCTGGATCAGACGCTTCTGGACGCCCACCAACGCGGCATCACCAATTTCTACGCCTAAATCGCCACGCGCTACCATGATGACATCCGCAGCCAGAATCATGTCATCCATGTTTTCTGGCGTGGCAACGGTTTCCGCGCGCTCCACTTTGGCAACAATGGCCGCCTGACAGCCCGCTTCGCGCGCCAAACGACGCACATAGCGTAAATCGTCTCCAGTGCGTGGAAATGAGACCGCCAGAAAATCTACCTTCATTCTGGCTGCCAGCAGAATATCTGCCTTGTCTTTTTCCGTCAGCGCTTCGGCGGAAAGCCCGCCACCGAGTTTGTTGACGCCTTTGTTATTGAAGAGGGTTCCGCCTACGGTGACGGCTGTGATGATTTTTTCGCCGTCAATGCGCACGACACGCAGTTGAATACGTCCATCATCCAGCAGCAGATATCACCCGGCACCACATCGCGCGGCAGCACCTTATAATCGATGCCAACCTGAGTATTATCGCCCAAGCCTTTTTCCAATAAGGCATCCAGAATAAAGGTATCTCCGACGTGCAAAAATACTTTACCTTCTTTAAAGGTTGATACCCGAATTTTAGGCCCTTGCAAATCACCCAAAATAGCCACTGACTTACCCAAGCGTTGGGCAATTGCGCGTACCTGTTCCGCACGAGCAATATGATCGTCTGCCGCACCGTGCGAGAAATTAAAGCGGACTACGTTAGCGCCTGCGCTAATTATTTTTTCCAGGTTATTATAACGATCGGTTGCCGGACCGAGGGTAGCAACAATCTTGGTGCGCCGAATAGTTTCAGTCATATTCTTTCCCTTTTTATTACTGGCGCTTAATTATGCTGCCGCTTTTTTCAACAGGCGGACAATATTCTCGCACGCACGTTCCATATTAATCGGGCCATCTTTCAGCAGCGCTTCAATATTGTCTGCACGTGGAATAATGCCGAAAATGGTGTCGATACCTTCACCATAGAGTACTTCAACACCTTCGCCAACGCAGCCAGATACTGCAATAACCGGTACACCCTGCGCTTTGGCGGTTCTGGCAACGCCGTAAGGGGTCTTACCGAACTTGGTTTGGTAGTCGATACGCCCTTCACCAGTAAAGCAAAAATCCGCACCAACCAGCTTGTCACTCAGCCCACTGAATTCGACAACAATATCAATACCACGACGCAGTGTGCATTGGGTGAAAGCCATCAGCCCCGCGCCCAGACCGCCCGCCGCACCGGCACCCGGCACAGTGGCAATATCTTTGCCTAACTGATTGCGGATCACCGCCGCGTAATGCGCCAGATTGTTATCCAACTGTGCGACCATCTCCGGCGTTGCCCTTTTCTGCGGGCCGAAAATCGCTGATGCACCCTGCTCGCCGCACAATGGGTTGGTAACATCACAGGCCACCTGAATATCCACGTGTGCCAGACGGCTATCCAGCCCGAAAAGATCGATGTGGTGCAAACGATCCAGCGCGCCGCCGCCGCGCGGCAGCGTATTGCCCGCTTCATCATAAAAACGCACGCCCAGCGCTTCTGCCATGCCCGCGCCGCCATCATTGGTTGCGCTGCCACCGATACCCAGAATGATTTTCTTGATGCCTTTGTCCAGGCAGGCGCGGATCAGTTCACCGGTGCCGTAGGTGGTGGTCACCAATGGTTTTTTGGTGTCGCGGTTAACAAATTGAATACCGCTGACAGACGCCATTTCAATCACGGCAATCTCACTGTTGCCCATGATGCCATAGCTGGCCTCAACCGTTTCTCCCAACGGTCCGGTCGCGTTCAACGCATACAGCGTACCTCCGGTGGCATCGATCAGCGATTGGGTGGTGCCTTCACCGCCATCTGCCATGGGAACGTGCACGAAATTCGCTTCGGGGAATACCTTACGCAACCCTTTTTCCATCGCGTTACACACTTCTTTCGCCGTCATGCTCTCTTTAAATGAATCGGGCGCTAATACAAACGTTTCTTTTTTCATTGTGGATTGTCTCAAACTAAAGAATAAGGCCGTACAGCACGGTAGCGACGAGGGTCATGGTGCCGCCGACAATCGCTTCGTAAGGCAGCAAGTCCATACGCTGTCTGATGGTCATGTTCATGCTCTGCACTGTAACGTGGAAATAGTTGCCCTGCGGCAAGGAGTCGATAACGGTGGCCCCGGTGTGTACCATGACCGCAGAGGCAATCGGCGCAATGCCGATAGTGGCTATGGCGTTACCGAAGGTACCGGTCGCCAGAATGGTCCCAGTGGAAGTGGAAGCCGTGGCTGCCGCCATCAAAATACCGGAGATTGGTGCCAGGAAGGTGCCGGAAATGCCCATGACGTTAATCAGTTGCACCACCTGAGCCGACAGGTTAGATGCGGCAATCAGGCCCGCAATCGCACCCGCACCAATCAGAATCAGTACGGTAGCGGTCATTTTTTCCAGACCTGAAGCGGTATAGGTAATCACCTTGTGCTTTTGCCCCATGGCAATCAGCCCAACGATACCGGCGATCGGCAGTACATACATCGCATCCAGTTTGAACGGGGTCAGCGCGCTGATGTGGAAAATAGAACCAATCGGGTTAATCATCAATAAGATAACGGCAACCGCTGGCGCGACGATAGCCTTACCCAGCGTTGGGTAGGTTTTGTCATTTTTAGCGCTCTGGGTGCCATAAGCAGCGGCTGCTTCTTCACCACTTACCATGATCCCTTTATTTTTCAACATCGAAGCGACAACGACAGTAATAATCAAACCGAATACGGCAGGAATAAAATCAGCGATCATTACATCACTTAAATTCAGGTGAAAACCGTTTGCTGCGGCAATGGTATTGGGGTTCGGCGATACAATATTACCGGCTTTACCGCCGCCGGAAAGCGCCAGTAATAATGCCAGTTTGGAAATCCCCATTTTATTACCCACCGATAACGCAATGGGTGCAACAATTAATACTGCAACGGGAATAAATACACCCACTGCGGTAATGATCATGGTGGCCAGCGTCAGCGCTAAAATCGCTTTGCTCTCCCCCATCTTCCTCACAATGGCCTGAGCGATAGTTTCTGCCGCGCCCGACTCCATCATCACGCCAGCCAGTACACCGGCGGCCAACACGCGGATCACCGTGCCCATCACGCTCTGCGTGCCTGATGTCAGCAGCCCGATGATCTGCTCAAGGTTGCCACCGCCAATCACCGCGCCGAGAATGGCACCGAGGAACAAGGAGTACACCGGATTAATTTTTTTCAGGATGAACGCAATGGCAATAAAAAGACCAATCAACGCCCCGTACCATGCCAAGGGTTCTATGGTATGCATAATGAGACCTCTTATATTTTATATATCTTCGACAATAGGGTGCTAATACAAATACATTCCTGGTGGAATCTGCATTATTTAATGTGGTAATAAATCACTCCGTTCTAAATAGCTTTCTTTGGGAAAAAATTAGAATCGATAAATAATTCCTTATCACATGCTCTTATGAATTGAGAATTATTCTATGACTTGGCAATAAAATAACCTATGTGTTGCAACACGAAAAAATTGGGAATTTGTATAAATATTTTTGTGTTGCAGAACAAGAAAGCGAGAGGTTTATCACATTGCAGGGAGGAGGGTCGGCTTCAGACTGATGACAAAGTCACTTTACCTCGTCATCCTCGGCGAAAGCCGGGGATCCCAGCCAGAAGAAACGCGTTTCACCAGCAAGAGATTCCCACCTTGGCGGGAATGACGGTGGGAGTAGGGCTGTTTGTCTGCAACCATAAGGAACGGTTACAGCACCTCGAGCGCCAGTAATTCTTCGATGGTTTGACGGCGGCGAATCAGGCGCGCTTCGCCATTTTCAAACAACACTTCCGGCAGAAGTGGGCGGCTGTTGTAGTTAGAGGATATGGAGGCACCGTAAGCCCCGGTATCGTGGAACACCAGATAATCGCCAACCTGCACCGCAGGTAACGCCACGGTTTCCACGCCTCCGCCAGCCTGTTGCGTAAACACATCACCGGATTCACACAATGGCCCTGCCACTACGGTATCGCGCAACGGTGCGCCAGCAAGAGAACTCTCATCTGCCGGCAACAGCGAAATATGGTGATAGCTGCCGTACATGGCGGGGCGCATCAGATCGTTAAACCCGGCATCCACCAACACGAAGTGGCGGCTGCCCATGTTTTTGACCGCACTCACCTGCACCACCAACACGCCAGACTCCGCCACCAGAAAACGTCCCGGTTCGATTTCCAGTGTCACCGGGTGACCAAGGTGTGTCTCAATACGCTAACGCGCTGCGTGCCACAGGCCAAAGTAGTGCTCGGTATCGATCACTGGCTCGCCCACGCGATAAGGAATAGAAAGCCCGCCGCCAGCGGAAATGGCTTCAACATCCAGACCAAACTCAACCACCTGACACACCATGGCATCACACACCTGCTCCAGATGGTCGTAGTCCACGCCGGAACCGATATGCATATGGATGCCGACCAGCTTCAGGGAGTAGCGTTGAATTTGCGCCAGCGCCAGCGGTAAATCGGTATACCAGATACCGTGTTTACTGTTCTCACCGCCGGTGTTGGTTTTCTGGCTATGGCCGTGACCAAATCCCGGATTGACGCGCAGCCACACCGGGTGCCCCGGCTGAGCTGCCCTCAACTGGGCCAGCATATCCACGGAACCAGCATTAACTGGAATATTCAGTTCCACCACACACGCCAGCGTCGGCATATCCAGCATGTCGGCGGTGAACACAATCTCGTGATCTGCCGTACCCGGTACAAACCCGGCCACCAGGGCGCGCTCAATTTCCCCCAACGATACCGAATCCACTTTTACACCTTGTGCGCGCATCAGACGCAGAATATGCGTGTTAGAGCAGGCTTTTTGCGCGAAACGGATGGTGTCAAACTGACGGAGTTGTGCAATACGCGCCACGATGGTGTGCGCATCATAGGCCCACACCGGGCATCCAAAACGAGCGGGTAATTCGCGCAGACTATGCGCGTTAAGCGCGTGGGTAAGGTCATTCAGATCGTGCGGCATAGGGTTTCCGTGCAACAAAAGGGGAGCAATGACCACACGGTAACGGGCTGCAACGATTTAAACAAATATCGATTCTCGCATATTCTATTCATCCATGATATGGCTTAACTAAGCCACTTCGCGCAGCGCATCGGTGGTAATATGCACCTCTATCGTGCTTCCTGCACGAAGCAGATCGCCCGGTGCACGATTCAGTACATCCACAGCCAGCTCTACGCCGTTAACCACGATACGGTACCGCACCACTTTACCTAACAGGCTGTGGTTGAGGATCTTCCCAGCGATGCCCTGTTCAGGCGTACCCAGCGTGATGGATTCAGGACGATGTGCCACCTGACCGGTGAAGTGTTCTCCCGTCAACTGTTGCGCCTGCGCGGCACTCAGCAGGTTATAGCTGCCGATAAAGCTGGCGGCAAACAGATTGGCAGGCTGGGTATACAGCGATACCGCATCGCCATCCTGTACGATTTCCCCGTTGTTCATCAGCACGATACGATCGGAGAGCGTCAACGCCTCTTCCTGATCGTGGGTAACAAAGATGGCCGTCAGGTTCAGTTCACGCTGAATGCGACGGATTTGTTCACGCAGGTGGCGACGAATACGGGCATCCAGCGCGGAAAGCGGCTCGTCCAGTAACAGCAAACGTGGGCGCGTAACCAACGAACGCGCCAGCGCCACGCGCTGACACTGACCGCCGGAAAGCTGATGTGGGTAACGGTGGGCAAATTCATTCAGCTCCACCAGCACCTCGGCCACCCGCTGGCGAATCTCCCCTGCGCCGAGCTTCTGCATTTTAACCCAAACGCTACGTTCCCTTCTGCCGTCATGTTGGGGAACAGCGCGTAGTTCTGGAACACCATACCAATGCCGCGCTTTTGCGGAGACACCGGCACGATATCCTGCCCCTATAACAGGATCTGTCCGCTGTCCACGGGCGTCAGGCCCGCCAGACAACGCAACAGCGTCGATTTGCCGCAGCCGCTCAGCCCCAGCAGGGTAACAAACTCCCCTTCTGCCACAGAGAAATCGATATTGTGAAACACCTTGGTCGACCCGTAGTGTTTATTGAGCTGTTTTACATCGAGATAGGGCATATCAGGATTTCTCCCGGTTAAGAATATTGGCCAGCCAGGTCACCAGCAGCACGACGAGGAAATAGGAGATCACCAGCGCACTGGTAAAGTGCCCGCTGTCATTACGTTTGTTGTAGAGATACACCTACAACGTTTCAAAGCGGGTGCCTACCAGCTGGTTGGCAAACACAAACTAGCCAATCAGGAAAGAGAACGAGAGCAACACCGCGATCATCACGCCTTTACGCAGATTAGGCAGCACTACCCACAGCGCCGCCTGCCAGGTACTGGCACCCAGCAAATGCGCCGCATCGAGCAGTTCTTTGAGGTTAATCGCCTGAATGTTGTTGGAAATGGCACGGTAAATAAAAGGAAGGGCGATAGCAAAGTAGCAGCCAATCAGAATCCAGGGCGTGCCGGTAATGGCGAGCGGGCCTGAGGAATAGAGCTGCAACAATACAACGGAAGAGACCACCGGCGGCACCGAGAACGGCAGCAGAATCAGCACGTTCATTACCCCGTCCAAACGCGGAAACCGCCAGGCGATGACAAACATCGCGGGCAACACCAGCAGCAGCGAAAACAGCAGTGCGCCAAAGCAAATCAGCAGTGAGTGGCCCAGCGCCACCAAAAACCGGCTATCGCCCCACAGCGCAATAAACCACTTCAGCGTCACGCCGTTGGGCAGAATGGTGGCTCCCCACTCTGTCGCCAGCGCATAGCCCAAGGTGGCGAGCAGCGGTAACAGCAAAATCAGCAGCACCAGTAATACCACCGTCTGATGGTAGCGCCGTTCAAAGGATGACATGGCAGCCTCCAGTCAGGGGATTACGGCGCGGCATGGAGATAGCTCCGCCGCAGCAACCACTGGTGAACAACGGTAATCAACGTCATCAGCAGTACCAGCAGCACGGAAAGCGCGCTGTCAAGATTAGGATCCAGGGTGATATCCCCGGCGACCAGCGCAGCAATGCGTATCGGCACCACGTTGAAGTTACCCGTTGTGAGAGCGTAAATGGTGGCGTAAGCCCCGAGCGCATTAGCAAGCAGGATAACAAAGGTGCCGAGCAGCGCAGGGGTCAACACCGGAATGCCGATATGCAGCCAGAAGCGCCAGCGCGGTGCGCCCAGCAACGCCGCCGACTCTTGCCACTCCGTGTGCAGCCCGTCAAATGCAGGATAGAGCAGCAATATCCCCAGAGGGATCTGAAAATAGGTGTATATCAAGATCAAACCGTCGCGGGAGTAGATGTTGAACCCGTCGATCACGCCATATTTTTTCAGTAATAAGGTAAAAAAGCCGTTCAGCCCCACCATAATCACGAAGGCAAAGTCCAGCGGAACACCCGCAAAGTTACTGGTCATATTGGCAAACGACAACACGAAGCGTTGCAAACGCCCCGTCCCCAGTTGGCGCAACGAGTAGCCGCCAATCAGGGCGATAATGACGCCGTAGAAGCTGGACCAAAACGAGATATCCAGTGAAAAACGGATCGCCTGAAGGTAAAAAGGAGAAGAAAGGATATCGGTATAGTTCTCCAACCCCCACGCCTCTTCCGTTTGGCTGTAAAAGCTGTTCACCAGGATCCAGATAAGCGGCGCTATCTGGAACGCAAAAAAGACGGCAAAAAACGGCAACAGGATCCCTGCGACCAGCCAGTTTTTTTCACGCGTTATCCTCCCTCTGCGGCGTGGATCAATACGCCCTGCACGCCCCTAACCGTATCCGGACAGGGGGCGCACAGGAACAGGCCTTACTGTTTCATGTTGATAATCACGTGCTCTTGCCACTGACGCGGCAACGTTTTCACCGTTTTATCCCAGGCCTCGCCGTCAGCAATCGGGCGCACACTTTTGTACTGTTCTTCCGGCAACAGTTTAGCCTTCAGATCATCTGGCAGCGTGGTGCTGCGCGCGGATCGGGCGCGCATAACCACGCGCCAGATTGATCTGTCCGGCATCAGAGAAGATGTACTCACGCGCCAGCTTGGCCGCGTTGGGGTTTTTGGCGTATTTATTGATGATGGTGGTATAACCGGAGATCACCGAACCATCGGAAGGGATCAGCACTTCAAAGCGATCTTTGTTGATTTTGTCGCGGTAATTCAGGCCGTTGAAATCCCACACCACACCAACCTGCACTTCCCCTTTTTCGATATTTGAAATAACCGGATCGGTAACGCCAAGACGCCCGGCTTTCGCCAGCTTGCCGAAGAACTCCAACGCCGGTTTCAGGTTTTTCTCGTCACCACCCAGCGCAAAGTTAGCTGCCAGTACGCCGCTTACCGCCTGCGACGCGGAGTTAACGTCACCAATGGTCACGACGTAATTGCCTTTAAGCAGGTCGGCCCAACTGTGCGGGATCTCTTTCACCTGCTGTTTATCAATAATAAAGGCGATAGCTCCGGTATAAGCCAGCGCCCAGTGTCCGTCTTTATCTTTAGCCCAGTCAGGCACTTGTTCCCAGGTGGTCGGTTTGTAGGGCTGGATTACACCTTTTTGCGCCGCAATCGGGCCAAACGCGGCACCTACGTCACCGATATCGGCGCTGGCATTCTCTTTTTCAGCCGCAAACTTGGCGATTTCCTGCGCGGAAGAC
Source organism: Candidatus Symbiopectobacterium sp. 'North America' (assembly GCF_015762685.1). Taxonomy (GTDB): domain Bacteria; phylum Pseudomonadota; class Gammaproteobacteria; order Enterobacterales; family Enterobacteriaceae; genus Symbiopectobacterium. Next base: position 20,779 of record NZ_PEHF01000099.1, read on the forward strand.
ATATCGGTATCACTGTACTTCAAACCGTATTGGGTAGAGAGATCCTGCCAGGTGTCTTTCCAGTTGGCCCAACTGTCCGGCATCCTTACGCTGTTTACCGCGCCTTCAGCCCGTGCGGCTTTTTCCAGTGCTGCCAGATCCTGTGCCAACACCGGGGCGGAAACAAAGGCGATTGAGGAGAACAGTGCGCTACTGATTAACACGGAAGACAACAATTTCTTCATCATGATGCTCCTGATTTTATAGGTTCGCGACGCTGGTCTTAGCCAGCAATAACTACGCCAATTCAGAACAGCGGGATGAAAGTTATATGTCGGGTGTATGACAACCGCATGTCAGCGCAAGGTGGGGCAAGAGCATACCCATCGCGCCAGCCACGATATTCCCCGTCATGGTGCACATTGCGCGATATCGGTGTTTGATTCTGGTGAAATACGCCTGCATGAAGTGCAGTAACCCGATGATAGTTCAGCCTCATGGCTTCATCCATTCAGAGGCCGTGAACCACAGCGATAACATTACCGTCATGTGACATTAACCGCAGAAAATGTGCTTCGCGATTGATTGGGCAGCCACCAAGCGCGATTCCCTCCGCATTTGGTGAAAAAATAAATAAATTCCGGCCAAGCTATTCATTTATGATATTGGTTAGCGAGGCAACCACGACCGAGGCCACGATGCCGACCATTTCACTGCGCCACATTGAAATTTTTCATGCCGTCATGACCACCGGTAACCTCACCGAGGCCACCGCGTTGCTCAATACCTCGCAACCCACCGTCAGCCGTGAGTTGTCACGCTTCGAGCATCTGGTCCAGATACCGTTGTTCGAGCGGGTACGCGAACGCCTTCACCCGACGGCGCAGGGATTGCAACTGTTCGAAGAGGTGCAACGTTCCTACTACGAATTGGATCGCATCATCAATGCCGCGCGCGACATTCGGCGTTTTGAACAAGCACAGCTTTCTATCGCCTGCCTGCCAGTGTTTTCTCAGTCTCTGTTGCCCAACGTATGCAAACCGTTGCTGGACAGCTATCCCTCGCTCAGCCTGCACGTCATACCTCAGGAATCACCGCTGCTGGAATAGTGGCTGTCAGCACAGCGCCACGATCTGGGGCTGACGGAGAACAGCGTGACGCCTGCGGGCACAGAGCGTCATACCCTGCTCACGTTGAACGAAGTGTGCGTGCTTCCCGCACGGCACCGTTTAGCCGCGCGCCAGATACTGACGCCAGAAGATTTTCGCCATGAGCGATTTATCAGCCTTTCAAGCAGCGATAGCTATCACCAACTGCTGGACAAGCTGTTGATAGCGCCGGGATAGCGCGTGATATGGTGCTGGAAACCCACAGTGCGGCATCAGTGTGCGCCATGGTGCGCGCCGGTGTCGGCATTTCTATCGTCAATCCGCTCACCGCTTTGGATTACGCCGCCTCCGGCGTGGTGGTGCGCCCGTTCAGCGTCGCGGTGCCTTTTACCGTCAGCCTGATTCGCCCGCTGCACCGCCCAGCCTCCGTGTTGGTAGATACCGTCATTACCCTTCTAACACGCTATACGGCAGGCATTGCCGAGCAGTTGGAGGCGGTGCTGGTACGATGAGTGGCCCACTATTCCGCTTGCAGAGCCAACCAGCGCGGCTCATGGGCGAACCAGTGCACCAAGAAGTCCAGCAACGCACCCAGCGCGGGCGGCATATGTTGACGAGACGCGTAGATGCCGTAGATACCCATATCCTGCGGTCGGTACTCTGTCAGCAGCGGCACCAGCACACCGCTGGCAAGATAGCGTTGAACCGAGTAGCGTGGTTGCAGCGTGATACCGGCACCTTCTAGCGCGCTGGATAACAACACCTGCGATTCGTTGCCGCTCAAATTGCCGCTCACGGGTACAGTAACCGGCTCATTTTCATGGGTAAAATTCCACAGACTTTTGCCAAAGTAGGTGTAGGTCAGGCAGTTGTGCAGCGAAAGATCGCTCAATTGACGCGGCATTCCCTGTTTTGCCAGATAAGCGGGCGCAGCGCACAGCACGGAGGCACACTGGCCGAGCGGGCGAGCAATCAGGTTGGGATCGAGCGCATTGGTGATGCGCAGGGCCAGATCGATGCGATCTTCTACCAGATTGATCGCACGGTTATTCATCTGCATATCCACCGCCACGCGCGGATGGCGTTGCAAAAATGCCGTGACCGCCACGCCCAGCGCCGTTTGCCCAAGGGATTGCGAGCAGCTGACGCGCAGCAGCCCGTCGATAGATGCCACATCCGAGGCATTTTCCACTCGCATATCTCCCGCCAGTGCCAGCATCTCACGACAGCGTTGCAAGGTTTTCTCCCCCGCATCGGTTAAACTCAATTTACGCGTGGTGCGATGCAGCAGACAAGCCTGCACCCAGGTTTCCATTTCATTCAGGTAGCGGCTCACCATAGCGCGCGACATATCCAATAGCTCAGCGGCAGCGCTCATGCTCCCTCGTTCAACAATAGCGACAAACACTTCAGCAGCAGTGATGCGATCCATTATTAGCTCGATTTATGCAACAGAGAAGCCACAATTTAGCCATTTTTATTACGATAATTGCAACTTAATATAGCCCCCGTTGCGTACTTTTAAACGAATCGAACTTTTAACGAATAATGAATGGAATTTCTGCTATGAAAAAATCTACCTTAACGCTGGTTGCTGCCGCCATCCTGAGTATGACTACCGTGGCTCACGCCGCCTCTCCGTTGAAGCTTGAAGTGTTTAACCCCGGTGAAGCCAGTATTTTCCCGGTATCATCCTCGCTGATTGTTGGTGAACATGAAGTGGCACTGATTGACGCCCAATTCCAACGTAACGATGCACAAACGTTGGTGGGCCGCATTAAAGCCACTGGCAAGCCGCTGAAAACCATTTATATCAGCCATTCCGATCCGGACTATTACTTCGGTCTGGATGTGATCAAGGCCGCCTTCCCGGGCGCAAAAGTGATTGCCACCCCAGCAACTATCGCGGCGCTCGAAGCCAGCCAGGCGGGTAAAGTGGCCTACTGGGGCCCGATAATGAAAGAGAATGCGCCGCAAAAAATTATCGTGCCAACGCCATTGAAGGGTGACAGCTTTACCGTTGACGGTCAGAAGTTGGAAGTGAAAGGTCTGACAGGGCCTACGCCGGATCGCACTTTCGTGTGGATCCCGTCGATGAGCACCGTGGTGGGAGGGATTCCGGTTTCCGCTAATATCCACCTGTGGATTGCCGATACCCAAACGCCACAATCGCGCGCTGACTGGCGTCAGACGTTACAACAGATTGAGCAGTTAAAACCGAAACAAGTGGTGCCGGGTCACTTCCTGCCGCCGATGGATTACAGACTGAGCAGCGTCACGTTCAGCCTGCAATACCTGAACACGCTGAAAAAAGCGCTGGCTACCAGTAAAGATTCTGCTGCGCTGATCGATACCATGAAGAAGTAGTACCCCGACCTGCACGAAGAGTCCAGCCTGGAACTGGGTGCCAAAGTGCTTAAAGGTGAAATGAAATGGCCGCAGTAACCCTACACTATATTTATGACCCGCTGTGTGGCTGGTGCTACGGCGCCGCGCCACTGGTGCAGGCAGCGCATCCAATGCCAGGCGTCAATGTGGTGCTGCACAGTGGCGGAATGATGACGGGCAGCAACCGCCATCAGGTCACCCCGCAGTGGCATGACTACGTGTTGCCTCATGACCAGCGTATCGCAGAACTGACCGGCCAGCCTTTTGGCCAGCCTTACTTCGATAAGCTGCTGCGCGATACCAGCGTCGTACTGGACTCTGCGCCGCCGACAGCAGCCGTTATCGCGGCAGAGCGTATGGCTAACAAAGGCTATGAGTGCTGCACCATGTGCAACGTGCGCATTATGAACAGGGCAGAAAAATCGCTGATGTCGACGTATTGACACAGTGCGCCAGTGAAATCGGGCTGGACCCAGTTGCCTTTGCTAATGAGTATGCCTTCGTTAACGCTGATGGACTGGAGCAACATTTCAAGGAGAGCCGTGCATTGTTGGCGAAAGTGGGCGGACACGGCTTCCCCACCTTCGTGATGGAAACCGCCGACGGTAACAGAGAGATTGTCCAGACAGTCGAATTTCTGGGAAATATCGATGCGTGGCGCGCCTTTTTGCAGGTTAAAATCGGCGGCTTCGCTGCGTAAGCGGCATTCACAACGTGCAAGCCACTTTTCCCCTCGTCATCCTCGGCGAAAGCCGGGGATCTCTGAGAGAAGAAACGTGTTTCACCTGCAAGAGATTCCCGCCTGCGCGGGAATGACGGTGATGGGTGGGAATGACGACTTTAGGTGGGGTTGTCTGTAACATCAAGCCCATGTCGAAGACACCGGCTTTCAATGATACACAGTACTCAGATTTCCCTGCATTGGGAGCACTATTGACCAGATACAGTAAGACCTATGCCCCCATATTCTGATACTCAGCACCGTTTCCACACACAACCTTTCGCCATCGTTAAGCTAGCGATTAAAGGCTTACGTTACTGGAAAAACTGTTCGAGCATCTCTTTTGCTGTGTTAGTTCATAAATATCCAGAGCTACTGATACGTCATAGTGAATGACAACATCCCATTCGCCGTCCCGGTGGTAATACGATCGCCAGTCTGGTAATAGCGTGCCTTAAGCGACACAGTAAACCCGCCCCCAGCAGAGGAAGTGCCGATCGTAACATCGGAACCCAACGCCATTGGCTGGTTATTATAAAGTAACTGGATCCCAACGCCTGTAGCGACGTTATTCCCGCTGGTGGTATTGAACACACCTCTGGGGGCATCATATATATCACCTTCCATCTTAACGCTGACCTGGGTTCCGGCATTGCAAGTCATCGGCAGGTTGAAGGACTGAGTATAGGCATCCTCCGGTGTGGAACCTTTGCCATTAAACTCTTTTTTATCCACATCTTTCATATCAACAGCAATCGATGCCGTCGTCAGCTTACAGGCCGGTGTAGTGATCGTGAAGGCGTTGATATTGACGCTAGCCTCCGGAGATTGCCATAAGACACTGTTGCTCAACAGCACCAACGCCCCAACCGTTTGTGCCGCTATCGTCCCGGATCCGGTTTCTGGTGCCGTCTTATAAAACGTTACGGTGACAGAACCATTCAACATGGGACTTATTATTCCGCTTGTATTCTGGAAGAGTGTGGCGGTGTTACTGTTGCCGAACATCGTATTACTGCCCGTAACGGCAGCATTCTCCCCTGCACATGCTGTAGTTGAGCCGGAAATGGCATAGCCAATACCATCGACATTGGTTTTATAGACTCGTCGACCATTCAACATGGAATCAAATGTGCCGCTCGCCTTAACGCCCAGCGTCTGATTGTTAATAATGCCCTCGTCAGAGTTCCAACAGCTAAACGCGTTAATCGTCGGCGTCACAATCTGTGTGCCAATAACTGCGCCAACAGGCAGATCCCGCGAAATGGTAAGATTCTGCGGCGATACGGTGGTCGACGGGGTCACTGTCGTGCAATCCCACGCCAGCGCTGTTTGTGAAAACAGACCCAGCGCAGCTAAAACTAAACTTAATAAAATGCGATACATTTTCGTTCTCTCCGGCTCAATGGCATTGCGCTGAGACGTTATGTGTTTTGTCAGAAATTTGCATTAACTGATAGGTTGCCTGACAGCTTCCCCCGGCCCAGCTCACTTCCACCGATCCGTTTTCTGGGGCCCCGTTGAGCCAGACACAATTGCGATCGTCAACAATGCCTTCAGGAACATTGCTGTGATTTTTGATGCTTGCCGTCGCGCCAAAGGGGATCTCCTTCCCGGTTAACTGCAACATAACTTTGTAGCCAATGACGGTTGGGAAATCAGCAAGCGACAGCGCCCCTTTGGTTGGTATGACAGTGAGTGTGTCATTCAGCACATCGGTGTTGCTGTTCAGCGATGCAGTATCAAGAGACAGGCTGTTCTGCCAGTATGGCGTAACATACGGCACAACGGCAAAGCCTCTGCTGTCGGTATAGATACCGCTGTTATTCGCCACCTTTACTGCCCCTGCATTGTCCGCTTTCACCAGCGCCATCGTTTCGCCAAGGGGCTGAGTGGCTGAGACGCCATAAGGATGGACCACCACTCAGCCCATCGTGCCGACGGATACCTGACGGTTGTCGCGGGAGTAGTGATAGCCAAACTGATACTCTCCGTGTGGCCCTTTATAATTCGCCGAAGCGCTGCCCATCACGTCCGAACCTCTGCTGTTGTGACCTTGCTGTAGGTTCCAACTTAGGTTTTTATCTTCCAGCGCTGAACCGGGTAGCCCCACCTGAGAAGTGGTATCGCCTTTTTTATTGCTATTTACGGATATCGTCATCCAACTGTCTGGCAGGAAGAGAGAGAACGGGATCTGCATCATAAAGGAGACAACATGATCGTTCTCATTTTGCCAGGGGCCACGTGAGTAGCTGTAATTCAGGCCGTAGGTAATATGGCTGAGACTGGTGTTGTAACCCAGGTTGACGTTGCGCTCGGTATCGCCGCCCCAGTAGTCCTGCTGCCAGGCGGAGATATTCACATTACCCCAGTTGCCGAGGCGTTGGTTCAGCGTTACCTGCGCTTTACTGCGTTTATTCCGCACATACCGCCAGTTACCACCTTCCTGCACATTGTCGCTTCCAATGCGATACTTATTCACGTCTCCGTTCGCTTCCTGGAAATCGCGAAAGCCGGAAGAGGAATAGCGATAGCCCATCAAACTCATTGAGGTGCCCGTCGACGCAAAATCTTTAGCGTACTGCGCGCGAAACGAAATACCTTCTTCTGTCTTGTCCGGAATCTGCGCATGGGCAAAAGTCGTATCAAAAGAGAGTGAGCCGAAATCACCAAACCCTTTGCCGATACCCAATGCGCCTGCCTGGTAATCGCCCGATGCCAGCATACCGCCGTAGACAGTAGTATCCCATGGCAACCCGTAGCTCATTGTGGCTTAGAGGAATTCCGGTTCCTTGTCTCTACTGTTTAACGCGCGATATTTCCCTGCCGCCAGCGAATACTTCGACTGACCTTCACGCTGCATGACCGGCACCGCTGAAAATGGCTGAATAAACTGATGCATCGAGCCGTCCGCTTCGCGCACCGCAACCGCCAGATCGCCGCTGGCGGCAGTTGGATAGAGATCGTTAATGATGAACGGACCTGGCGGAACATAGAATTGCCAGATAATGTTGCCACCCTGACGAATGGTCACCTGCGCGTTGCTCTGCGCAATACCGCGGACCACCGGAGCGAATCCGCGTACGCTTTCCGGCAGCATAGCGTCATCCGAATAGAGGTGCGCGCCGCGAAAGTTGACGCTGTCGAATACGCCGGCCTGCGTATAGCCATCGCCCATACTGAACTGGCTTTTCAGGACCTTAATATCGCGTTCTAATGACGTATTAATGGTGTTCCACTGTGCAGCACCATCGTTTTTGTTATAGGTTGAATAATTACGTAACCGCCAAGGACCAACGTTGATCCCGCTGCGCAGATTCAAATAGCTGTCATTACGCGAGTCCCCGTTGCCGTGGCTATTGGCGGCAGAGAAGTTGTAATTCATAAACAGCATATTCAGTCCATCATCCCACTGTTCAGGCGGTACAGCCCCCTGTGGATCGCGCTGCATATACTCTTGCGGTACGTAAAGATCCAGTCTCATTTTATCAAACTGAAAATTAAGTTGGCTATCTGGAAGTAACTCACTAATATTTTTTTACGTTATCCGTTTCTACCATAGTCATCCAGTCAGGTTTCGCGTTGCTCTTAACGCCCCACTTCACGAAATCTGCAGGTGTCAATACCGGAGCCAATGCATTCATATTGCCGATGAAGGAGATATCACGTGACTCGATATATTTTTCGTTTAGATAAACATCGACATGGTAGATCCCAGGCAACTGTCCGTCCGTCTTGCTAAAACGAGATAAATCAATATCGCACGGAATATTTTCACGTGTTTCAATAAAGTCTGGTGAGAAATAGTCTTCAGCCAATAGAGCTGGAGTATGAGTACACAGATAAATAAGGGCAGATAATTTCGTTAATTTTGCACAGTTTGAAATAGTGTCGAAATGCAACATAAATAATTAGCCTACATTTTGATTTTTTGTTCAGTCGTTACACCTCCGAAGTCATTGATCGCACGCCACGACACATCGTCACCCATTACCGTTGGCTGAGATAGTGAGACCGTTTGAAATGGCAAAACCATTGGAGGTTTTGATAACTTTTTTCCATTAACTTTCAATTCATAAAGCGATACGCTAAAGGGTGACGGATTATGAATATGCAGCTTTCCAGCTTCACTCGAGAATTTCAGCTGCTGGTATGCCTATGATGGATCATCTTTTAATCCCTGCTGACGGTAAAATAATTTCATCTTACTCTTCACCGCGATTAGCAATTCATTTTTCGCGTCCGGAGATGATGAGGGAATCGCCTTTATATTCAACCAGTAAACGCTTTCTCTGTCGGTTGGTAAATTTTTATCAATTAACATGACACGAACAGAATTTTGCGTATGCGGATTTAGCTTAAACAGCGGTGGTGTTGTGGAAAAATCATTGTCATCATCACTGTTCTCATTTTTACTCACCCATGACTGAATAAGATATGGCTTATTGTCCGGGTTGTTAACACTTATCGCTGCCTGACTCGAGTTACCATTATAGATAAGTCGAGTGCCCCCTATTTCCACACCGCTGATTGCGGCGACGGAGATAAATAATAATCCAGCGGCAACTGATTTATATACCTTCTGCAACATAATAGAATCTCAAAAATTACTCAGGGCCATGCATGGCCCTGCTTTTATTGGTAAATCACGGTAAACGACGTTGAAGCGTTTGCTGTGCCAGCCCCCCCACGGTGCCAGTCGTTATGTACTTTGCAAAGTAGGTCAACGTATTATAGACCTCTTCCAGCAGCGTTACATTGGCTGAGGGTGAACCAATTGGAATCAGCGTCGCATTATCCTGCTTATAAATCGCCACTCCCACATTTGTCGCGTTTTGACCGGCCGTAAGTGCCAGAATCGATAAGTTAGTGCCATTGGTCGTTCCATCAAAACGAATGCTGGCGCTGGAGATACCTTCCGGGCACGATTTAAGCACAATATTAAAACGTCTGGAGGCCGCGGTAGCGCCGCTACCTCCTGAAAATGCGGTTGTTGCAACATTTCCCAGGTCGACTGGTTGAGCAATAGCAGACGGATCCACCACGCATGCTGTACCAGTAATATTGCCGGTGAAGTTAATTGCGCCATCACCGGCATAGGCAGTCTGCAGCGCAGAGACAGAGACAGAGACAGAGACAGAGACAGAGACAGATAAAATCGCAGAGATCAGTACATTTTTTTTCATATATAAATTCAACCATCTAGATAAATATTTACGTGATAATATTTTTAACTGTTATGACTAATTTTTTCATTTACTCCAGTAAGTCACCCCCCCGGATAATTAAAGAGTTCGATTACGACAATGTAGATTGTCAGCAAGTTTTTTATAAATCCTTACTCGTGCAAGATTTCGGTATAAAGAGATACGATTGCCGAGTTGCAGTTTCAATATCAAACTGCGCCTATGGGTATAGAATGTTTTGACCGTCATGCCTAATCGCTGACCAATCTCATTTGCATCAAGCCCTTTCTGCATACACGAGAGCACTTCACTTTCTCGTAGAGAGAGTCTGAATTTCACCCTATATCTATACTGTGAATCTTTGACAAACAAGACAAAATTTCATTCAACCGACATCGCTTATCAATAAATGTGATGTTATATATATGTCTTAACGCATAATAATCAAGATCATTGGTGATAAATGCAATGATCTTTCTACTCGGGAAGAAATGCTCTCTAATCTGTTTAAGATTTATCGCCTCAACATCCACTATGTAGTAATTTTTATCAATCAACTTCGACGTTAATAACGCCTGGATGCCGACGATGAAAAAATTATTATCAGAAAAAACAGAGTCTGACAAACCCATAAAGCTTCCTTTTTCGGCATATCTTCTTTATTTTTTTAGCCTCAGTGATTCACCTCAAATCCGCGGTAAAATTAACAGAAAATAACTCCAAATGGCATCATTGAAGTAATACATTTAGGGCACCTTAATAAAAATAATCATTTCTCCTGTCTTTTTATAGACAAAAGAATAATAATCCGATTTTAAATGGCTAGATCAGGGTTAAAAACCAACAGTAGAAACAAAAACAATATTTAAGACCGAGTCATTAAATAGGTTCAGCTTAATGATCTAACTAGGTTTGATAGTCAAAACTTGAATTAAATGAAAAAACGGATTTTTCTTAGGTAAAATACCAAGATTTATTAACAAAATCTTTTCCGTTAGAACGAGGCTAATTTTACTTGGTTCACAACAAAAAAATATCAGCGGTACCTTATTTTTTTGTCAGGTACCGCCTACATCTGTAGGAAGGTTATGGAATGAAATTATTAATCGCCTGATCGAGTTCATTCAGTAACGTTTCCATGTGTTCAAGCTCCCTTACAAGCTCTGAAGAAGAAATAGTTCCTGATAGCTTAGCTTCCAGCGATTGTGCGGCGGCCATGAGAGACTTAATGTCCAGTAACTGAGCGGTCCCGTTGATGCGATGGATATGGTGTTTTACCGTTTGCCGATCACCGTCGCCGCCTTCCTGTTTGGCCGCCAATAAATCGCGACGGTTTTCTCGTTGTGCATCTTTCAATACCGTAAGCATTAGCAACCGATTTCCTTGCGCCAACATCGCAAGTTTTTCGATATCAAACATGTTGTTGTCTGTATCTCACCCCTGAGAGTAAGTGAGAGATTTGCGTAAGCGTAATCGGTTTGAAAAGACAAACATTCATGCCCGCTTCCAGACAACGTTCACGCTCATGCTCCTGCGCGGTGGCGGTCAGCCCCCAGATGGCAAGTGCGCCATTAAATTTCCTCACCTGCCGGGTCAATTCAAGGCCATCCATTACCGGCATGTTAAGATCGGTAATGAGTAAATTATAATCACCTCGCCGCACATAACGTAGCGCCACTTCCCCGTTGTCGGCTTCATCCGCCACGATACCCAACACCGCGAGCTGTCGTTTCAGGAGTAGTCGGCTGGAGGGATGATCATCAGCAATCAACACCCGTAGCGTCCCTTGGAAGATAGGTGCAGATGGGCTAACATCAACAGCATCGGGAATGACATCAAAGGAAGCCTGCACTGGCAAGCTCAGCGTCACGATGGTTCCATTATTGACTTCACTTTGCAGAGCAATCTCTCCGCCCATTTGCGTCATTAGTGCTCGGCTGATTGCCAGTCCCAAGCCCGAACCATGATGATGCTCACCTACTTTCCCTTGGCTGAAGGCCATAAATAACCGTTTCTGCTCTTCGGCACTTATACCCGGTCCTGAGTCACGCACAGAGATAATCAACGTATCGTTGTGCTTTATCGCCGAAACCTGCACGTATCCGTTCTGCGTAAATTTCACCGCATTACCGATGAGATTGGTGAGTACCTGTCCCAACAGTTGTGGATCCAGTCGTATTGCTTCTTTCTGCTCTAAATGAGCGTCATAATCCAGCACGATCCCTTTTTGTACGGCTAGCGCGTTGAACAGCGTTATCTTTTCTTTTATCAGAACATCTGCATACACCCACTGTGGAACAACATCCAACAGACCCGATTCAATCTTCTCAAGATCGAGGATTTCGCCAATCAGTTTTAACAGTGAGCGTGATGCAAGGGCCGCTTGGTCAATCGATGCTTTATCTTCGTGGCTGAAGCGCGCCGGAGAGAGTTGCAGGAATTCCAGAAATCCCATAATGGCGCTGATCGGGGTACGGATTTCATGACTCATATGGGAGAGAAATTCTCGTTTCTCTTCATTGGCTCGTCGGGCCCTGTTCCGCTCAGCTTCCAACAGAAGTTGAGATCGTTTTCTGCTACGGACTTCCCAGACCAGATACACAGCCCACAATGAGGTGCTCACCACCAAAAATATTGCCAACGCCGCCACTAGATAGAAACGGCTGTTATACAGCTCCCATGTCTCTATTTTGACATCCGGCAGACGTATCCATTTACTGACGATCTGTAAGATCTCTTTTTGCAGAATATCGGCCAGCGCTTTGTCCAGTATCTGCCGTAAATCTGGTTCAGAGCGAGGAACAGCGAAACTGATTGCAGCCGGTTCTTCGCCAGGAAGCCCAAGCCAAGTGAGTTGGTCAGGGTAATAATGCTCGCTTAGGTAGCGGGCGGTTAACTGATTCGAAATTGCGGCGTCTACCTTCCCTGTAGCCACAAGATTTAATGCCACACTGGCGTTTTCCACCTCTTTCCAATGAATACCCGGATATTGTGACTTCAGCCTCGCCAGTAACGAATGATCAACGCTTATCGCCACATGCGACCCCGATTGTAATGTGTTCTCCTGGCTCTCCGCTTTTCTGACAACAATAACAACTTGCGTGGTAATAAAAGGATGGGCAAAAGAGATGTAATTTTTCCGGCTCATATTATAGGTCGCGGCTGGCACAATATGCCAGTCGCCTTTCTTAATCTCTGAAATCATTTCTTCATTCGATTTAACGATAACAGTCTCAAGCCGTATACCGGTTTGCAGGCTAATTAAATTCAGTATATCATCCGCGATACCACGCATTTCCTGATTACTATCGACCATTGTATAAGGGGCGAACCACGGATTTGTGATGACGCGTAGCACTTTATGATCATTCAACCACTGTTTTTCGCGTGGCGTCAGATTCAATGGTTCAATCAGAAATGACAGATTGCTTTTGTCGATCATCGACAGGGCAATTTGTCCGTGAACATTTTCATCAATCCTGCCAAGCGTGTTATTCACAATTGTCAGCAGGCGTTCCTGGCTGGGCAAAAATAAAAAGAAACTCTTTTTTTGCGGCTCTGTCCAGTATTTAACAGTAGTTAGTGCCAGACTGAATTCCTGGGAAAGCCATGTACTGGTGGTAAGCGAATCGCCCATAAACCACTGCTCTTTTCCGTTGGCTACGGAGCTTAGTGCCTCTTGATAGTTGGAATAGTTAGCAATCTCCGCATTGGGAAATGTCTGGCGAATAAAGTCTGCTCCGGGATAGTTATTAACAATCGCAATACGGGTGCTTTGCGCACTTTGCAACGGAGACATAACATTGGCTAGCGATGTCACTAGATTAGGCCAGGAGTGCACCAGTGGCAGCGAGGCATTGATTCCTTCTTCACTTAGAGGACTACTCTCCAGGCCGGTCAACATCATGTCAACCTCACCCGCTTTTAACGCCTCAAGCGCAACTGCCTGGTTTTTATATGCCATCACACGCAAGCGGATATTAAGAGAATGTTGAATAAGCGCCAGATAATCTGCATTCATTCCACGATAACGTCCAGTTACCGTTGTCTGTGCTAGCGGGGATACCTCAGATTGATAAACAGCAACCCTGAGCGTTTTTATCTGTTGCAACCAGCGCTTGTCATCCTTAGTCAGATAAACCGGCACCGACGTAACGTATTTATTCCCTGATAACTCAAGCTCAACTGGCGGCTCATCCTGCGCGTAGGCAACATGCCCGGTTATTAGCAAAAACGTGAGCATGAGTACGAGCCTCAGCGTCATCATCAGATCAGCTTATTTTGGTGGGCAAAAGAGAGCAGCTAGATTAACGTTTTGCAGCGTAGCTTTTCCATTAATCGTGTTTTATAAGTGCTGACCGTTTTGCTACTGATATGCATTAGTTCACTAATTTGCGAATTATCGAGGCCGCACAGAACATAGCCCATAACTTTCATCTCTTGCTCAGAGAGTGATTCCAAGCGTTGCGTATCTGTGATGACATTTGAAGGTGTTTCCAGAAAAAAAGGAAAGTAGCTGTAGCCATTCTGCACCGCATTGATGGCGGCCAGTACATTCTCCATATCCTGTTTTTTGCTGATAAACGCATTAGCTCCCACCTGTGCACAGCGCTTACTGTAATAACGATCGTTCTTCGCTGACACAACAATCAACACGCCCGGAAATTGCCGTGCCCTGAGCCTCTCAACAAGCTCAACGCCGTTTACTCCAGGGATCTCAATGTCGATGATGACAATATTTTCTGTCGTGTTCATAAGTGTTTTCAGAGCAGCAGTACCATCTTCATATTCGTCGATCACGGTTATGTGCTGTTTCTCCAACACACCACGAATCGCCATCCGAGCAAGAGGGTGATCATCCACAATAATTGCAGTACGGGCTTTACATTCGATCATACTTCACCTGACAAACTATCACACTGAAATCTCTCTCTTCTCTTGATAGTAGCCTAAACGATGCGGCGCCGCGATTAGCTAATCATAGTCATATTTACCAGAATAATCCGCGCATCTGATACTGGGTTTTCTGTGTAATCAATACCCAAAATGGGTTTAGCGAAAGACAGATAACTCAAAGAGTAGGAACCTGGCAGGTTCAGCCTACACCGTCCCACAAGCGCCCATGCTCAACCACATCATTGATGGACAAGTCAGTCGGTTTTATCTTCGCAAGATCACAGTCCACCAGCATGTGGTGCACATAACAGCTTGTTCGTCCGGCTTTACCACATAAGTCCGGATTATTGATATACGTCATCAATGGTTGCTGCACGCGTATTTGGCTTGCATCTGAATTGGACGGGACACCACGCCTTCACGTCCGACAGCTCGACGTTTACCCCATGTTTTTATCAACGCCATTTTCCAAACGTTTTACTTTCACGGTAAAGGTGTTTACCCTGCTGCTGCACTCCCACTTTGCAGCGGTATATAACAGCCTCATCTGCGCGGGGGCGTTCAGCAATGGTAAAACAGGCCATTTCGTTATTGTCCTCACCGATCAGGACACCAAAAAAATGGTGCCCAGTGAGTACAAGAAGAAAAAGAACCCGATAGAAATGCTCGAGAAAATGACAGAAGTAAAAATCCCTACAAACAGCGTAATAACTAAGAACAGTGATGGTTTTAGCCTGAATCGCTTCTCCATCGCGCCGATGCTCGATTGGACCGATCGCCATTGCCGTTATTTCCACTGCCAACTGACCCGTCAAACGCTGTTATACACCGAGATGGTCACGACCGGCGCCATTATTCACGGCAAGGGAGATTATCTGGCTTACAGTGATACCGAGCATCCGGTGTCGTTGCAGTTGGGCGGCAGCGATCCTGCCGCGTTGGCGCAGTGCGCGCAGTTGGCAGAGCAGCGCGGCTACGATGAGATCAATCTCAACGTTGGCTGCCCTTCGGACCGCGTGCAGAATGGACGCTTCGGTGCCTGTCTGATGGCAGAAGCCGAACTGGTGGCGGATTGCATCAAAGCGATGCGCGATCGGGTATCGATCCCCGTTACGGTGAAAACCCGTATCGGCATCGACGATCAGGATAGCTACGCTTTTCTGTGCGATTTTGTTCACACCGTGGCCGAGCGCGGCCAGTGCGATACCTTTATTATCCATGCGCGCAAAGCCTGGCTTTCGGGCCTGAGTCCAAAAGAGAATCGCGAGATCCCGCCGCTGGATTATCCGCGCGTCTACCAGCTCAAGCGCGATTTCCCGGCATTGACCATCGCCATTAACGGCGGGGTAAAAACGCTGGAAAAGGCAAAAACCCATTTGGCTCAGCTCGATGGGGTGATGATGGGGCGCGAAGCCTATCAAAATCCCGGCCTGCTACTGGATGTCGATTCGCAACTGTTCGGTATTGATGCGCCCGCCGTCAGCCGGTTTAGCGTGGTGGAAGCAATGTACCCTTACATGGAACGTGAACTGACCAACGGAACCTATTTGGGCCATATCACCCGCCATATGCTGGGCTTGTTCCAAAGTATTCCCGGCGCGCGCCAATGGCGTCGTCATTTAAGCGAAAATGCTCATAAACCCGGTGCAGGCATCCCGGTGGTGGAAGCGGCGCTAGCGCTGGTACGCAATCGCACAGTATAAAAAACACCAACTGTTAGTCAAAATAGCCACAAGCTATTGCCCACACTGGCATTCCCTTCTGATAAATCAATACGTTATCAGAAGAGGAAGGTTGGCATACTTATTGTAATACCTCCCGCAGAACGCGCCGTTAGTACAGCACACCTGATTGATGAGAGAAATCATGCTGGAGTTTTTGTTCGTTGTGGGCTTTTTCGTGATGTTAATGGTCACCGGAATTTCACTGATTGGCGTACTGGGCGTACTGGTCATTGCTGCAGTGGTCATGCTGGAGGGTGGGCTGATTGTTACCGCCATCAAAGTGCTGCCCTGGCTGCTGCTGGCGATGGCGATCGTCTGGTTGTGGCGTTACTGGCAGCAAAAACCGCTGCGTGATTACCGCTGATGCCACGCGTTGTGACGGCAGCTGCAAATACCGCTTCTGAGCACCACGATCCCCAGTAATTTACGCCAATTTTGTGCGCCAGCAGATATTTTTTCCCCTAAGCCGCTGTTAGGATGGCGGCTCTTGGTCACTATGACTGCCTCCATGTAGCAAGGCGGTTTGCGTAACCGGTAACACGCACAGGACACGCGGCCTGCGCGAATCAATAAAAAATGATTTCATCCGCGTCAGAGCATCATCATCCAAAAAAATTACGCCTCGATGCGCTGACGTTCGCCACGCTTTACCCTACATACAGCATGTATGAAATATCAAAAATAATGCAGCAACAAGGGCCCCGTTTGGGGCCCTTACTTTTTACGCTTACCTACCATTTTAGGACAAACTACAGCGGCTCACTTATCGTCCTGGGATCAGCAGGCAGGAACCGTACGTCTGACGACTCTCCAGTGCGCGATGCGCTTTTTGCGCTTCCGACAGCCCGAAGATCTGATTGGCAGAAACATCTACCTTGATTGCACCGCTGGCAATCAGCGAAAACAGCTCGCTGCTCGCTTTATCCAGTTCTGCACGATTGGTCACATAGCCAAACAGCGACGGACGCGTCACGTAAAGCGACCCTTTCTGATTCAGAATGCCCAGGTTCACGCCGGTCACCGGGCCGGAAGCGTTACCGAAGCTCACCATCAAACCGCGACGTTGCAGGCTATCGAGCGAGGCTTCCCAGGTGTCTTTACCCACCGAGTCGTACACCACCGGCACTTTCTGCCCATCGGTTAATTCCAGTACCCGTTGTGCGATGTTCTCGCTGCGATAGCTGATGGTCGCCCAAGCACCCGCCGCCTCGGTGCCCAGCCCAGATGGGAAGGCCTGTACCGGATAAAGCCCACTGCGCACGTAGGTATCGATAAAGTTGATCCCGACAGCACGGTTTTCAATTTGTATTTCACCCACAGCCGGTTCACGCGGGGTAAAATCAACGTACTCCAGCACCTCAGGGCCGCCGTGGGCGCTGAATTGAATGCGTTTCGCCATGTTTTCTCCTGATGCAGTCCGGTGCGATAAACACACGGGCGCGTTTTTATCACGTCAGTTTCGTATACAATGCCTCCTTATGGAATGACAAATCAACCAATAAAGAACGTAATCCCATGGCAGAAAAGCGCACCGCCCCCCCATCGAAACAGCCCCGCGACCAACAGGTAGAAGGGTTAAAGCTTCCGCCCCACTCGCTGGAAGCGGAACAGTCGGTTCTGGGCGGCTTGATGCTCGACAACGAGCGCTGGGATAACGTCGCAGAACGCGTCGTCGCCAACGATTTCTACAACCGCGCCCACCGTCTGATTTTCAGCGAAATGCAGCGGCTATTGGAATTGAACAAGCCCATCGATCTCATCACCCTGTCCGAGTCGCTGGAGCAAAAAGGCGAACTGGACACGGTCGGCGGTTTTGCTTATCTGGCAGAACTGGCGAAGAACACCCCCAGCGCCGCCAATATCAGTGCCTACGCCGATATCGTGCGCGAACGGGCGGTGGTGCGTGAGATGATCGCCGTTGCCCATGAAATCGCCGATGCGGGTTACGATCCACAAGGTCGCAGCAGTGAAGATCTGCTGGATCTGGCAGAATCGCGCGTGTTTCAGATCGCCGAAAACCGCGCTAGCAAGGATGAAGGCCCAAAAAGTATCGATCGCATTCTGGAAGATACCTTCTCACGCATCGAGCAGTTGTATCAACGTCCTCACGACGGGGTAACCGGCGTTTCCAGCGGCTATCAGGATCTGGATAAAAAAACCGCCGGGCTGCAAAAATCGGATTTGATCATCGTCGCGGCGCGCCCCTCAATGGGGAAAACCACGTTCGCCATGAACCTGTGCGAAAACGCCGCCATGATGCAAGAAAAGCCAGTGCTGATCTTCAGTCTGGAAATGCCCGGCGAACAGATCATGATGCGTATGCTGGCCTCGCTGTCACGCGTGGATCAAACCCGTATCCGTACCGGGCAGTTGGATGATGAGGACTGGGCGCGCATCTCCAGCACCATGGGCATTCTGCTTGAGAAGAAGAACATGTATATCGATGACTCTTCCGGCTTGACGCCCACGGAAGTACGTTCCCGCGCGCGCCGCGTTTTCCGTGAGCATGATGGCCTCAGCCTGATCATGATCGACTACCTGCAACTGATGCGAGTGCCTGCCCTTTCGGATAACCGAACCCTTGAAATCGCCGAAATTTCCCGTTCTCTCAAAGCATTGGCAAAAGAATTGCAAGTACCTGTGGTCGCACTCTCTCAGCTTAACCGTAGTCTGGAGCAGCGAGCGGATAAACGCCCGGTCAACTCCGACCTGCGTGAATCCGGCTCTATCGAGCAGGATGCCGACCTGATTATCTTTATCTATCGTGATGAGGTTTATCATGAAAACAGCGATTTGAAAGGCATCGCTGAGATTATCTTGGGGAAACAGCGTAACGGCCCTATCGGTACCGTTCGGTTGACCTTCAACGGGCAGTGGTCGCGTTTTGATAATTACGCCGGTCCACAATACGATGATGAATAAATAGCGCACCTGAGCGGGCAGCGCTAAGGACAGTAGAAATGAAAACGGCAACCGCCGTCATCAGTCGCCGCGCATTGCGTCACAATATGCAGCGCGTGCGCCAGTTAGTGCCTAACAGTCGGCTGGTCGCCGTCGTCAAGGCCAACGCATACGGCCACGGCGCAGTGGAATGCGCCACCACCCTTCATAATGCCGACTGCTTCGGCGTCGCCCGACTCACGGAGGTGTTGGCACTGCGCCAAGCGGGCATCACCAAACCTATCCTGCTACTGGAAGGGTTTTTCTCTGCCGATGACCTCCCCTTACTGGCACAGCATCAATTGGAAACCGCGGTGCACAGCGTCGAACAGTTGGAAGCATTGGAGCAGGCTGATTTACCGCATCCCCTTACCGTGTGGATGAAGCTGGATACTGGCATGCACCGTTTGGGTGTCCGTCCTGATAAGGCAGAAGCGTTTTATCAACGGCTGACCCAGTGCCGCAATGTGGTGCAACCGGTGAATATCATGAGCCATTTTTGCCGCGCCGATCAGCCTGAGTTCAATACCACTCTGAAACAGATCGCCTGCTTTGATGCCTTCACTGAGGGAAAACCGGGCGCGCAATCTATCGCGGCTTCCGGCGGTATTCTGCTGTGGCCACAGGCGCACCGCAATCAGGTACGACCGGGGATTATTCTCTACGGCGTATCACCACTGGCCACCGAAACTGCCGCACATTTTGGACTGCAACCGGCCATGACGCTCACCTCACATCTGATCGCGGTGCGCGAGCACAAAGCGGGCGAAGCCGAGGGATACGGCTGTATCTGGACCAGCGAGCGCGATACCCTGCTCGGCATGGTCGCGATGGGGTATGGCGATGGCTATCCGCGCTCAGCACCGTTTGGTACACCCGTACTGGTCAATGGCCGTGAAGTACCATTGGTGGGACGCGTATCGATGGATATGTTGACGGTCGATCTGGGACCCGATGCACAGGAGCAGGTGGGCGATGAGGTGATATTGTGGGGAGATGCACTGCCCGTCGAGCGGATCGCCGCACACACCAAGATAAGCGCTTACGAGCTGATTACCCGTGTGACACAACGCCTGGCGTTGGAGTACCTCGACGATTAATGCGTAAGAAAGGAGTACCGCAAGGTACGCCCTTCCCATCAATTACACGTCACTGACTACGATATCTTCTGGCGTGCGGTTACGATTCTTCACCCGATAAGCCACAGTCATTGCCACCAGCCACACAGGAATCAACCACACCGAGATCTGGATACCGGGCGTAATTGCCATGATCACCAGAGTACCCGCCAGAAACAGCAGGCAAATTACGTTAGTCACCGGATAGCCCCAGCTTTTGAAACGCGTTTCCTTTGCGGCCACTTGCATCGCATGGCGGAACTTAAGGTGTGTAATGCAAATCATCGCCCAGTTGATCACTAACGCGGACACCACCAGCGCCATCAGCAGCTCAAACGCTTTGCCCGACATCAGGTAGTTCAACACCACGCACAGCCCGGTTGTCAGCGCCGATACGCCCGGCGCGTTCAGCAGAATACCGCGTTTGTTGATGCTCAACAGTGCGCGAGGTGCGTTGCCCTGTTTAGCCAGGCCAAACAGCATACGGCTGTTGCAATAGATGCAGCTGTTGTACACCGAGAGCGCCGCAGACAGCACCAACAGATTCAGCACGGTTGCCACCACGTTGCTATCCAGCGCGTGGAAAATCAGCACAAACGGGCTGCCGCCTTCCACCACTTTCTTCCAGGGGTACAGCGACAGCAACACCGCCAACGCACCCACATAAAACAGCAGAATGCGATAAATAACCTGATTGGTGGCACGCGGAATACTTTTTTCTGGCCGATCGGCCTCAGCGGCAGTGATCCCGACCAGTTCAAGACCTCCAAAGGAGAACATGATGACCGCCATCGCCATCACCATGCCACCAAAACCATTGGGGAAAAACCCACCGTGTTGCCACAGGTTAGCCACGCTGGCCTCCGGCCCGCCACTCCCGCTTATCAGTAGATAGCAGCCGAACGCAATCATGCCGATAATCGCCGCCACTTTAATGATGGCAAACCAGAATTCCATTTCGCCGTAAACCTTCACGTTAGTGAGGTTGATGGCGTTAATCAGCAGGAAGAAAACGGCCGCCGAAACCCAGGTCGGCACATCGGGAAACCAGTATTGAATGTAAATCCCGACCGCAGAAAGCTCAGCCATGCTGACCAGCACATAGAGCACCCAGTAGTTCCAACCGGACATAAAACCGGCAAAGCTGCCCCAGTATTTATTGGCGAAATGGCTAAAGGAACCGGCCACGGACTCTTCCACCACCATTTTCCCTAACTGACGCATAATGAAAAAAGCAATAATCCCGGCAATCGCATAGCCCAACAATACCGATGGCCCGGCCATTTTGATGGTTTGCGCAATCCTCAAAAACAGCCCGGTGCCTACCACGCCCCCTAATGCAATCAACTGGATATGGCGGTTTTTTAACCCTCTTTTAAGCTGATCCGTTGTCTGCGACGTATCCATGACATTCCCCGAACAAGATGTTGTGTTGGCAATCTCATAGCAACAATCAGGCCAACCTCAGCAAGGCCACGACGAATTCCGGCCATAAATGAAACTAATACCATGAATATATTAATTATTTTTATTATCACGTTGCGGGATACTCAATGGCAGCACAAAACAGATTGATGCATAAACAGGCAACCGCATGCACAAAATGCCCTTAATTGCATCACTGTACGCACGATATTGCGCCAACATGGTGCATGCCCATTGGTTGTGCAATCCCCCCGAGAACGGGGATGTGAAAAGAAGCGGCACGCAGTGATAAAAAGCTGTTAGTCTGTTTTATCTCCCGATACATCATGCGGATAAAGCACTATGTACCAGATAGACGATTATGATTTGAAAATGCTGACCTTACTGCAAACCAACGGCCGCTTGACCAATCAGGAGTTAAGCGAACTGATCGGGTTATCCGCATCGCAGTGTTCGCGCCGTCGCGTTGTGCTTGAGCAGGCTAAGCAGATCCTGGGCTACCACGCCCGCCTGGCACCCAATGCCATCGGTCTGGAGTGTCTTGGTTTGATCGAAGTGCGCCTGATCAACCATACCGCCGACTACGTGGAGCGCTTTCACCAGATGTTAGGAGAGGTAGATGCGATCATTGATGCCTACAAAACCACCGGCGATGCCGACTATTTACTGAAAGTTGCGGTAGCCGATCTGCAAGGACTGAGCGATCTGAGCAGTCACATCTTGTCGCAGAATAAAAGCGTCTCTCACCTGAAGACCTCAGTTGTGCTGAATCGCCTGAAAGAAAATGGATTGATGCAGCCTAACTGAAGGCTTGCACCCTATTAGGGCAAGATGCTTCCTTTTAGTGCATGGACACCGTCATATCACGCAAAAAAACTAAGCTTAATGAACTTTTCATGCAGATGGTAATAACTGTATTTCAATAACTTATACTTATTACCCGCGTTAATTCGCCAACCTCTCCACTTTCAGCGCCATTTTTGGTGCACTTTTTGCTTTGCTTGCGTCACATTTTGATTTTTTCTGCCATTGAGCACACCATGGATAACGTTGTTGCAACTGAAAATCTTAAACACACCCTGCTGGAAGATGTTCTGGCGCTGTTGATTGGCTCATTGATGGTGTCTTTTGGGATCATCCTGTTACGTCAATCTGGCGCACTCACCAGCGGCACAGCAGGGATAGCATTCCTGCTGCACTACATCACGCATATTTCATTTGGCACCATTTTCTTTCTGATCAACCTGCTGTTTTATTATCTGGCCGTTCGCCGCATGGGCTGGCATTTCACCATCAAGACCTTCTGTGCCGTCGGGTTGGTTTCCCTGCTGTCAGACGTGCATCCGCTGTTTATTCACTTCGATAGACTTCAGCCTTTCTATGCCACGCTGTTTGGCAACATAATCATTGGGCTAGGCTTTATTGTTCTGTTTCGCCACAAGGCCAGTCTGGGTGGCGTGAATATTTTGGCGCTCTACCTTCAGGATCCGTACGACATACGCGCTGGCAAGTTACAAATGGCGGTTGATGTGGTGATTGTGCTGGCTTCACTGTTTGTGGTAAGCATACCTATGCTGGTGGTTTCCGTATTAGGTGCCGTGATTCTTAACTTAATCATTGCGATGAATCACCGCCCGGGGCGTTATACGGTCTAAATGATCGCCCAGGGGTTGCGCGCTGCGCGTTAAGCGTGGCAGATAATTATTTCAGGAGAAAAACCGTGTTCCAACATGTCGACGCCTATGCCGGAGATCCTATCCTGTCTCTGATGGAAAAATACAAGCAGGATCCGCGCGCAGATAAGATCAATCTCAGTATCGTGCTCTATTACAACGAACAGAATATCATCCCGCAATTGCGCGCCGTGAGCAGTGCCGTTGATGTACTTGAAGCGCAGCCCAAAGCGGCTTCCTCCTATTTGCCCATGGAAGGTTTCCAGCCCTATCGTTCCGCTATTCAGACGCTGCTGTTTGGCAAAGAACACCCGGCGCTGGCTGCAAACCGCATCGCCACTATCCAGACGCTGGGCGGTTCCGGCGCACTGAAAGTGGGTGCTGACTTCCTGAAACACTATTTCCCTGAATCCGAGGTATGGGTCAGCGATCCGACTTGGGAAAACCACATCGCTATTTTTGCCGGTGCCGGATTTAAGGTACACAATTACCCCTATTTTGATGCACAAACGCTGGGCGTAAATTTCGATGGCATGGTTGCCACACTGGAAAGCTTGCCAGCGCGGGCGTTCCAGCCCTGATAGCCAACTCCTTCTCCAAGATTTTTTCTCTTTATAGTGAACGCGTGGGTGGGCTCTCCGTGGTGTGCGAAGATGCCGAAAGCGCACAGCGCGCGTTGGGGCAGTTGAAGGCCACAGTGCGTCGTAACTACTCAACACCGCCGAATTACGGTGCTCAGGTGGTTTCTAACGTGCTGAATGATGTAGCACGCAATGCGGAGTGGAAAACGGAAGTCGAAGAAATGCGTTCACGTATTCTCGCCATGCGTAAAGCGCTGGTGGATGCTCTGAAAGCAGAATTGCCAACGCGCAATTTTGACTACCTGCTGACACAGCGCGGCATGTTTAGCTACACCGGTTTCAGCCCGCTACAGGTAGATCACCTGCGCGACGAATTTGGTGTTTATCTGATCGCCAGCGGCAGAATGAGTGTTGCAGGTCTGAATTCGGGCAACGTCGTACGCGTCGCCAAAGCGTTCGCTGCGGTTCAATAACCCACCAAAGGCTTAACGCCAGCGTTAAGCCTTTTTTTTGCCATTCCACTTATCTAACGATTCCTCTTTCGCCGTGATTCATAAGAAATTTTTATATAGCACGACATTGACACTCCGCTTGCTCTAAACTACTACTTAAGACATATCCCATAATTTATTACCCAACAGATTTCGATGGATAGGCCGCAGTCCTCAGTGGGGTTTGACGGTCAATCATGTAAAAAACCACGCTAAGGAGATAATTTATTGTTTAAATTGA